>QHRU01000055.1 GCA_003220225.1 Candidatus Rokuibacteriota bacterium | reverse complement strand
ATCGCGCGTTCCTGCACCTGCTGGCCGAGGTCGGGATCGATCCCGCACGCGACGGCGTCACGATCGGTCCGGTGCCCGGCGCCCTCGACCCGGGCGCGTCGTTCGGCGTCGTCGCCGCCGACGCGCTCGAACGCCGCCTCGTCGACGGATTCTGGGCCAACGCCCTCGGCAGCGAGACCGCCGTGCGGCGCGGCGTCGGGAAGGTCATCGCCGACGTCCGGCGCGGCGACGGCCCGCCGGGGGCGGGCCAGTACACGTTCGCCGCGCTGGCCACGACCGAGACGCTGATCACCCGCGAGCCCGAGCGCGTGGCGGCGGCCGTGCGCGCGATCGTGCGAACCCAGCGCATGCTGAGGAAGGAGCCTGCTCGCGCGAGCGAGGTCGGCCGGCGGCGGTTTCCGCCGGCGGCCGCGGAGATCATCGCCGCGATCGTCGAGCGCGATCTTCCCTTCTACGATCCCGTCATCTCCCAAGCCGCGGTGGAGACGATGAACGGCTTCGCGCAGGCGATCGGACTGCTGGCCACGCCGGTCCGCTACGACGACGTGGTCGCGACGCGCTTGTCCCCGCTGTGGTCTCAGGGCACGCGGGAGCTGACGCCGCCGAGGTAGGCGGTCTTGAGGACGTGCTCACGCTCGAGCTGGGCCGGGGTGCCGTCGAAGATCACCTGGCCGACGGCCAGCACGTAGCACCGCTGCACGACGGCGAGCGCCTGTCGTGCATTCTGCTCCACCAGCAAGATGGTCGTGCCCTCCTCGTTGAGTCGCTTGATCACCCGCATGATCTCCTCGACGACGAGGGGCGCCAGCCCCCAGGTCGGCTCGTCGAGCATGAGCAGCCGGGGGCGGGCCATCAGCGCGCGCGCGATGCTGAGCATCTGCTGCTCGCCGCCGGAGAGGGTGCCCGCAGGCTGCTGGTGACGGTCGCGGAGCCCGGGGAAGATCTCGCACACCCGATCGATCTCCCGGGCGATGGCCCCGTCGCCGTCGCGCCGGAGGTAGGCGCCCATCAAGAGATTCTCGCGCACGGACATCGACGCCAGCACCCACCGTCCTTCGGGAACGAGGCCGATGCCGGCCGCCACCACGCGATCGGGCGTGAGCCCCGTGAGGTTCCGGCCGAGGAATCGGATGCATCCGGCCGCGGGTCGGAGCAACCCGATCACCGACGAGAGCGTCGTGGTCTTGCCCGCGCCGTTGGGACCGAGCACGCCGACGATCTCGCGCTCGCGAACCTCGAGCGAGACGCCTCTGACGGCGGCCACGCCGCCGTACCGCGTCTCGAGTCCTTCGACGCTAAGCACGACTGCCCTCCCGTCCGAGGTAGGCTTCGATGACACGCTGGTTGGTCTGGATCTCGCCGGGCGCGCCTTCGGCGATCTTGTGCCCGAAGTTCAGGACGGCGATCCGATCGGCGACGCCCATCACGAGGTCCATCGTGTGCTCGATGAGGAAGATCGTCGCGCCGAGCTCGCGCAGGCGCCGGATGTCCTGCGTGAGCCGCTCGAGCTCCAGCGCGCCCATGCCCGCGGCCGGCTCGTCCAGGAGCAGCAGCCGCGGCTCGGTGGCCAGGGCGCGGGCCATCTCCAGGCGCCGCCGCTCGCCGAAATTCAGGTTCTCCACCAGCTCGTTCCGCTTGGCGGTGAGCCCCGTCAGCTCGAGGAGCGCCTCCGCGCGCTCGGTCTCGCTGCGCGCGCGGTCGCCGCCGCGCGGGGTGCGCACGGCGACCCACACGTTGTCGAAGACGCTCATGCGCGTGAACAGCCTGATGTTCTGGAAGGTCCGCCCGATCCCGCGACGCACGATCTCGTGGGTCTTGGCCCCGGCGATCGGCTCGCCCTGGAACAGGATCGTACCCGAGGTCGGGGCCAGCGTGCCGGTGACGACGTTGAACAACGTCGTCTTGCCGGAGCCGTTGGGTCCGATGAGCGCGAAGACGGCGCCGCGCGGCACCTCCAGGCTCACGTCGTCGAGGGCCCTGAGCCCGCCGAAGTTCCGCGAGAGGTTCCGGATGGCGAGGATCGGCGCGTCGCTCACGGGGCCGGGGCCGGGCGGCGCACCGCGCGCGGCCGCAGCCATCCCTTGACCCTGAGGACGAGCGCCTCGTCCACGAGTCCACGGGGGCGGAAGAGCATGGTGAGGATGATGAGCGCGCCGTAGATGATCTCGCGCGCGTCGTGCAGCGCCCGCAAGCTCTCCGTGAGGCCCACGAGCACCACCGCCCCGAGGAGCGGCCCCACGAAGCTCCCGAGGCCGCCGAAGATCGGATAGGTCACCGAGGCGATGGCCAGCGGCAGCGCCACCATGTCGTGGTCGATGTAGCTCGAGTAGTGGACGAAGAGCCCGCCCGCGAGCCCCGCCACGCCCGCCGCGGCGGTGAAGCCGAAGACCTTCGCCCGGGTGACGTTGATCCCGACCATCGAGGCCGCCACTTCGTCCTCCTCCACCGCGCGCAGCGTGGCGCCGAGCTTCGAGCGCTCGAGCGCGAAGAAGAGGACGACGACGACGGCGAGGGCGAGCAGGATGATGCCGAGATACTCGAGCGGGGTGATGCCCCGGTCGTAGATGTAGCGCACGTGGCGGAAGCCCTCGGAGGCGTTCGGGCCCACCACGCGGTCGCCGATCCGACGCGTATAGCGGACGTTGAGGAACGCCAGGCGCACGATCTCGCCGAACCCGAAGGTGGCGATGGCGAGATAGAGTCCCCGCACGCGCAGCGCGGGAAAGCCCACGAGCAGGCCGACGACCGCGGCGACGACCACGCCGAGCGCGAGCGCGGGCAGCAGGTGCAGGCCCCAGAGCGCGGTGGACATGCCCGCGAGGTAGGCGCCGAGGGCGAAGAAGCCCTGCTGGCCGAACGACATCTGGCCGCTGATGGCCACGAGGTAGACGCTGAGGCCGAGCATGGCGTGAATGCCGATGATGGAGGCGATGGCGATGTAGTACTCCATGGAGTCAGGCGGGCCGGCTGCCGAGGAGCCCGCCGGGGCGAACCATCAGGATCAGGAACAGGATCGAGAACGCCAGGATATCCCGGTAGGACGAGCCGAGGAACCACACGGCCTCGAACTCGAGCACGCCGAGCGCGAGGCCCCCGAGAATCGCGCCGGGAAAGCTCCCGAGCCCGCCGAGCACCATCACCACGAGGCCCTTGCCGGTCAGCCACGCGGCCATCTCCGGCCGGGCCGAGCCGACGCTGACCGCGGCGAAGAACCCGATGATGCCCGCCATCGCCGAGGTCAGCACGAAGGTGAGCACGTTGACGCGGCGGACGCTCACCCCGAGGATCTGCGCCGCCTCCGGCCGCTCGGCCACCGCGCGCATGGCGCGTCCGAAGCGCGTCCGGTGCATCAGCCAGAAGATCGCCGAAAAGCACGCGATGCTCACGACGAGGATGGCCAGGTAGTCGGGGCGAATCAGGAACGGGCCGAGGGCGAGCGACTCGTCGCCGAAGGGCGCCGGGTACTTCAGCCCGACGGCGTCGGTGAGGTGGACGATCGTCTCGTCGATGACGATCAGCATCCCGATGGTCGTCATGAGCGGCGCCAGCTCGTGACCCTTGCGGAGGAAGCGGAAGCAGCAGAACTCCACCAGCAGCCCGACGAGCACGGACACGACGATGGTGGTGACGAACAGCACGAGCACCGGCGCTTTGAACAGGTAGACGGGAATGAGGCCGGCGTAGGCGCCGGCCATGATGGTGGAGCCGTAGGCGAGGTTGAAGCGACGCAGGACCCCGAAGAGCAGCGTGAAGCCGCCGCCGACGAGCGCGTAGAAGCAGCCGTACATCAGGCCGTTGATGAGCTGCTCCGTGCCGTCGAAGAGAGCGGTCCCCACGCGTCGGCCCTCCGCACACGCTCCCGGACCCGCCGGCTCGGGCGGGCCCGGGAGCGCTCGGTCAGGTCAGTTCCGCTTCAGGTGCTCGGGCGCCCAGAACACGTCCCACTTGGCCGCCTTGATCTGCACGAGGATCATGTCCTTGTCCACGTCCCGCGGCTTCACGGGATCGTCCTCCGGCCGCATGGTGATCTTGCCCACCACGCCCTGGAACGTGCCCACCTTGGCCAGCTGATCGCGCAGCTTCCGCCGATCCGCGAGCAGGGTGTCCTCGGTGTTCTTGATGGCGGCCTTCTCGATGAGCCCCTTCATCAGGTGCACGTTCTCGTAGGCCGGGACGCTGTGGATGTTGCTGTCGGCCTTGTACCGCTCCCAGGCCTTGTCGGCCACCTGCTTGGCCCGGGGCGTGATCGGCGCGAAGTTGGACGGGGCGATGATGCCGGCGGCCACGTCCGGACACTGCTGCAGCACCTCGGTGCCGGCGAGACTCGTGATGCCGATGACCATCTTCGGCTTGACCCGCTGACGCTTGAGCTCGAGCATCGACGGGCACGTGCTCGGCGTGTGGGTCAGGCTGAAGTAGACGTCGGCGTTGGCCTTGCGGAGCCGGGTGACCTGGGCGCCGAATTCGTTGTCGAGCCATCGCCAGTCCACCACCTCGACGATCTGATGGTGCTTGTGGCGCTCGAGCGCCGGCTTGACCGCCAGGTTCCAGGTCGCCGCGGAGTGCGCGAAATCGGACTCGTAGGAGACCATGACGGTCTTGAGGTCGGGGTGCTTCTCCTTGAGGTACTTCACGACGAAGTCGTACATGGCCGGCTCGTCGGGCGTGTTGCGAAACACCCAGGGCGACAGCTTGGCCAGCCCGAACTTGGTCGCGATGTCGGTGAAGAAGAGGAGCTGGAGCCCGCTGTCCGAGGCGTCTCCGAGTTTCTTCTGGAGCGTTCCGAAGACCGGCTCGGCGACCGACGAGCAGCCGGGGCCGAGGGAGAAGATCACCTTGTCCACGGTGGCCAGGCGCTTCACCACCGCCAGCCCCTGCTCGGCGTTGCAGGCTTCGTCCTGCGCGTGGAGCGCGAGCTTCACGCGCTTGCCCTCCACGACGAGCCCGCCGGCCTCGTTGATCTCGTCGACGGCGAGGCTGGCGAGGCCGTGCGCCGCCTTGCCGAAGAAGGCCGCCGGGCCGCTCAGCGGCCACATGCCGCCGATCCTGACCGTCCCCTCGCTCTGGAACGCGCCCACCCATCCGGGCCATAGCAGACACGCGGCCAGCAGCGTCGCCGCCGCGAACACGAATGGTCGTCTCATCGCGTGATCCTCCCGTGCTCCCGCCGCTTCGACGGGGCGTTTCGTCTCGGCCGTGGACCTGTCACCGTCGCTGTGTCACCTCGCTCTTCCGTCGAGCCCGCCCAGCAGCAGGATCGACTGGGCCTCCGTCGCGTTCCCGGGCTTCTCGAGATATTTCACGCGGACGAGCTCGCCGGCACGGACGACCGTCAAGCCCGCTCTCGTGCGGCACGCGATCACTTCCGTCTCGGGATTGACCTCCAGGCGGCGTCGCTCGCCATCCGCCTTGCTCACCACCATCAGCCGACGCGCCGGGTCGATCGTCTCCACCCGGCCGACGAGCAAGCGCTCCTCGTGCCCCGCCGCGGGCGCGGTCCAGAGTCCGAGCGCGGCGAGCAGCGCGAGCGCCGCCCGGCCCGCGCTCATGGCCGTGGCTCGATCACGATGAGGTTGACGATCCCGTCGGCGCCGACCGCCTCGTAGAACGCGCTCACCTCCATGCCCGCTTTCAGGTGGCCGAGCCCTCTCTGTTCCTCTGCGCACGAGAAGACCCGGATGGCCGGGGCGGTTTTGAGTGTCACCCGCGTCGTGCGCCCGCGGAACTCGTGGGTGACCACGAGCACGCCGGCGGCGGCGTCCACCGAGGCGACGCGGCCCTGAATCTCGCGCCGCGTGCTGCCGTTCGCCGCGGCCGTGTCCGGCACGGCGATCGCCACGAGGCCGGCGGCCAGCGCCACCGCGAGCGGGCCACGCCACCGCCTCACGGCCGCGCCACCGCCTCGCCGAGGACCCGGAGCAGACGCCGGCGCTGCCGGTCGAACCCCTCCGGCGCCGGCGGCGCCCCCGTCTCGGGATCGCCGAACGCACGCGCCATCGCGTCCAGCGCCGCGCGCGCCGTCGTCGCCGCCAGCGGACGCGACGTATTCAGGTGGCCCTCGAGATTGACGGAGTAGTACCGCAGCACGAACGGGTAGAGCGCCGCCGTGGCCTCCGGCCGGTCCAGGTGCTGCCAGAGCGTCTCCAGCAGCTCGCGGAGCAGCACCACGTACATCTCCAGCAGCGCCGTCTTCACCGCGTCGCGGTGACGCGCCGCCAGGCCGTGTTCGATCCGCGCCACGAGCGCTGTCCCGTACTGCCCGTCGATCCGCCCGGCCTCGGCCTTGAGGCTCGCCGACCAGCGGTGCAGCTGGTAGTCGGCCTTGAAGACCATGCCCGGCTCGTTCGGCCGGACCAGCCACCGGCGAAAGCCCCCCGGCTTGATCCGCACGCGCGTCGTGCCGTCCCACACCCGGCGCGCCAGCTCGAAGCGCTCGCTCGGATCGTCCAGGAGCAGCTGGAGCAGGCGCGTGTCGCGCGTCATCTGGTTCTCGGGCGGCTCGTAGGTCTTGTGGAAGAGGTGCGCGCGCGCGGCGCAGGGTACAAGGGCGAGCACCGCCGTTGCCAGCAGGAGGACCACGATCCGCGCGCGTTGCCTCATGGACGCTCCAGTCGGCGCCCGCGCACGAGCGCGACGAGATAGCAGACGAGCGTCGCCCAGATGGCGAGGATGGCCGCCCCGCCGAACGGGACGAAGAAGATCCACTCGACGGGCACGCGGAGCCGCGCGAGCCCCCAGGTCGGAATCAGCCAGGCCAACGCGAGCCACCCCGGCGGATAGAGCGCGCCGAGCGACACCAGGACGCACAGCGACTGCTTGAGGCCCTCGGCGATCGGGAGGTTCACGATGGCGAGCGAGACGAGCAGGATCAGCATGCCGAGGCCGAGTCCGTGGACGTGGAGCATGCGGAGCGCGTTGTTGGACTGCTCGACGATCTCGGCGATCCGCGCCTCGTCGATGACTTCGGCGCCGGCGAAGCCATGGACGTCGGGGTGCTTGACCACCTCGCGCCGCGCGGCGTCGCCCAGCCTGTCCTGGAAGCGAACGAGGAGCCCTCCGGTGGAGGCTCCGACGGCGAACATGCAGAGGCTCGCCACCAGCGCGATCGTCGGAGGGCGGCGGAGAGCCTCGCGCATCGCGGGCCGCCTACTTGTCGGGGATCGGGCGTTCCATCGAGTCGAGTGCCTCGCGGAAGCGCCGGTCGAACAGGAACGAGAGCGCCCGGGTGAGCGCGGAGCGAAGCCGCTCGCGGTCCTTGAAGTTCTCGTCGGAGACGAAGATGGCCGCCGGCGAGAGGTGGATGTCGGGATGCAGCTGCATGGTCGGCTCGAGCCAGCGGAAGATGCGGCGCCGCCCGCCCTCACCGAAGCGAGCCATCTTGGTGTCGCTGACGAATACGAGCGGCAGCAGGTCCGCCGGCACCTGGGCGCTCTGGTGTGTGCCGAGCAGGGTGGCGTAGGCCTCGTCCACGAGATTCAGCTCGAAATCGCCGGCGAGCTTCGCGTCGTGGTTGATCTGCACGACCAGGCCGTAGCGCGGCGACGTGTAGCGGAGACCGGCGAAGTTGACTTCCTGAGGCGAGACCTTTCGGCCCGCGACGGTGAACTGCGCCGCGGCGGGAAGGGCCGGCAGGACGACGAGCAGCGCGGTCCCCACGATGAGTGCCGGCGCGGACCATCGGAGCCGGGTCGGGGAAGGCTGGCGATCAATCACGCCGACCTCCTGCAAGGTGTCCTGACTACCCCTTGACCGCGCCGGTGAGGGCGGTGACGTAATGCTCGACGAAGAAGGAGTAGACGAGGGCGACCGGGATCGAGCCCAGGAGGGCGCCGGCCATGAGCGGGCCCCAGTAGAAGACGTCGCCGCGGACGAGCTCGGTGAAGACGCCGATCGGGATCGTCTTCTGTTGGGGTGACGAGAGGAAGACGAGGGCGTAGAGGAACTCGTTCCAGGACAGGGTGAACGCGAAGATCCCGGCCGAGAGGATCCCGGGGACGGCGAGCGGAAAGCTGATGCGGACCATGGCCTGGATCCGACTCGCCCCGTCGATCCGGGCGCACTCCTCGATCTCGCGCGGAATGGTCTTGAAGTATCCCATCAAGAGCCAGGTGCAGAACGGGATCAGGAAGGTGGGGTACGTGAGGATCACGGCCCACGGCGTGTCGCCGATCCCGAAGGCCTTGACGACGTCACCGAGCGGAATGAACAGCAGGGTCGGCGGCACCAGGTAGGTGATGAAGATCATCGTTCCCAGCGGCGGCGCCCACCGGAACTGCAGGCGCGCCAGCGCGTAGCCGGCGAGCAGCCCGCAGAAGAGCGAGATCGCGGTCGAGACGATCGCGATGAACAGCGTGTTCCACGCCCACCGCAGAAAGTAGGTCAGCTCGAACAGATCCTCGAAGTGCTTGAACGTGGGGTGCAGCGTGAAGAACGGATTCATCTTGACGTTGTACAGCTCGACATCGGGACGGATGGACGTGACCACCATCCAGTAGAACGGAAACAGGGTCGCTCCGACCATCAAGGCCAGGGGGATGTGGAACGTGAACGCGCGCTTCAGTGGGCTTCCGTACCGTACGGCCATCGGTCAGTCGCTCCGCCGGATGTACCAGAGCTGGAACACGATGACGGCGAGGAGGAACGGGAAAAGAGAGAGCGAGATGGAGGCGCCCTGACCGAGCTTGGCCGCCCGCATGGCGATCTCGTAGGCGTAGGTGCCGAAGACGTGCGTGCTGCTGTAGGGCCCACCCCGGGTCAGCACGTAGATGAGCTGGAAGTCGGCGAACGTCGCGATCATCGAGAACAGGACGACCACGAGCATGATCGGCTTGATCAGGGGAAGCGTCACCCGCCAGAACCGCTGCCAGGCGTTGGCCCCGTCGATCTCCGCCGCCTCGTGCAGATCCGGGTTGACGGTCTGCAGGCCGGCCAGCAGCGTGATGGCGAAGAAGGGCATGCCGCGCCACACGTTGACCGCGATCAGGCAGCCCATGGCCATCGTCCCGTCGCCCAGCCACAGGATCCGGCTGGAGATCAGGCCGACGTTCATGAGCATCCAGTTGAACACGCTGAACGTCGCGTCGAACATCCATTGCCACGCCAGGGTGCTCAGGACCGTGGGCACGATCCAGGGCAGGAGCATGGACGCGCGCACGATCCGCTTGAACCGGAAATGGTGGTTCAGCAGCAGCGCCGCCAGCATTCCCAGGAGCAGCTTGAAGAAGGTCGCGATGAACGTGTAGACGAACGTGTTCTGGAAGGCGCGCAGGAAGATCGCGTCGTTCAGGTTCACCCGGAAGTTGTGGAGGCCGACGAAGGCGCCGGGCCGTCCGACCACCTTGTCGCTGATCGCCAGCCAGATGCCGAGGACGAACGGGTAGGCGATGAAGAGGGTCAGGATCACGAGGGCGGGCGCGAGGAGCACACCCGCCAGGATGTGCTCGCGCTCGAGGAGGCGGCCGAGCCGGCTCGGCCGGCGAGCCGCCGGCACCGCCACCACGATGGAGACGGGAACGGCGGACGCCGGACTGGCGTGTTCCGCCATCTGCGTTGCTCCTACGCGTACGCCTTCTTCAGCTCGCCCTCAGCCCACCTCGCCGCGTCCTCGGGCTTCATGCCCTTGATGGCCTGAGCGTACATGTCCACGAGGATGTACTTCACGAGGGCCTCGGAGGCTTTCCGGCTCGGCGGCCCAGGATATCCCGGCCAGCGGCCGTACTTTGACGCCTCCTTGAAGGGGACGAGCTTGGGATCGCGCTCCCACAGGGTGTGCTTCTCCCAGTAGGGCGTCGGGCCCACGACATAACCGTCGTTCGCCGCCATCCACTTGTCGTACTGCGGCCGGTCCATGAACCAGCGCAGGAACTCCTTGGCGACCTGCTGGTTCTTGGAATACTTCATGACCGAGCGACCCTGACCGCCGATATTGTAGAAGCGTCCCCCCGGGCCCTTGGGCATGTGGCCGTGGTTCGTGACCTTGGCGATTTCGGGAAACTGCCGCTTGGCGACGAAGTAGATGCTCGCGCCATTGATCGTCCCGGAGATCGTTCCGGCGAGATACGCGCGGTTGTTGCTGGAGTCGTCCCACGCCAGCCCGCCTTCGTCGAGGCAATCCTTCCAGAAGCCGACGGTGAACTTCACGGCCTCGATCGTCGCCTTGCTGTTGATGACGACCTTGCCTTTGTCGTCGATCTCGGCGCCGCCGAAGCCCCAGGTCACCGAGTAGGCCCAGTTGTTCGGATCGCCGAGGCTGTGGCCAAAGGCCTGACCCAGCGGGCGGTCCTTCTTCTTGAGCTCGATCCCGACCTTGCGCAGCTCGTCCCAGGTGTCAGGGAACTTGCTGGCACCGGCTTCCTTGAACCAGTCGTCGCGATACGCCCAGGTCGAGGGGACCGAGCAGAGCGGCACCGCCTTCCAGCGGCCATCGACGACGCTGACCTTCTTGCTGTGCTCGTAGTAGGCGCCGTCCCGCTTGGCGATCTCCTCGGCCACGTCGTCCACGTCGGCCAGGCCGTCCGCGTAGAGGTGCGGCCAGTTGGAGATCATCATGATGATGTCGGGCCCGGACTTGGTCTCGATGGCCGACGCGATCCGGGGATTCAGGTCGTTCATGTTGATCTGGTCGACGGTGACCTCGACCCCCGCCAGCTTCCCGAACTCGGCCGCGAGACGCTTGAACTCGACGTCGGAGGCCGGGACGAAGCTCACCCATTCCAGAACGTTGAGCCTCGTCCCCTTCGGAAAGCTCGGGGCCTTCTGCGCCGCGACGATGGCCGGGATCCCGCCCGCGACGGCGGCCCCCGTCGCCGCGCCCGCCACCATCTTGAGAAATGCCCGACGACTCCCAACCTGCGAGCTCTCCTGGTGTGCCATGGCTTCCTCCTGGCCCCAGCGCCAGCCGGTCCGACGGTGGCGGGATGAAAGCATTGGACGCTACTCGTGTCAAGAAGGGGGCCATAGAATCGCGCCGATGAGCCATCCTGTGTCGACGTCGAGGCGCGCCACGGCTTTGCCGGGGCGCGTCCGAGGGTCGGGGGGTGTGGGGGGCCATGTCGGGGCCCCCCACGTCGGCCGATGAGCGAGCGGTTGCGCGTCCAGCAGGGCGGCGACGGCGGGCCGGTGTTGTTGCTGCTGCACGGGCTCGGTGCGACGGGTGACGTGTGGCGTGGATTGCTTGACCTCCTGAATGATCGGTGGCCCGGACGGTGGGTGGCCCCTGATCTGCCGGGGCATGGCGGCTCGGAAGCGCTCGCGTCGTACTCCTTCGGCCGTCTGGCTGCCGCGGTGGCTCCCGCGGTGCCGCCGGCGGACCGCGTCGTCGCGCTCGGCCACTCGCTCGGCGGCGTCGTGGCGCTCACCCTCGCGAGCGGACGGTTCGGTGTGCGCGTCTCCGCGGTGTGCGGGTTGGGCATCAAGGTCGCCTGGACCGAGGAGGAGCTGGCCCGCGCGCGGGCGCTGTCGACGCGCCCGAATCCGAAGTATGCGAGCCGACGCGAAGCGGCGGAGCGGCATCTCAAGCTCGCGGGGCTGACCGGCCTGGTGGCGCCCGACGCCGTGGCGGCTGCCGCGATTGCCGAGGGCGAGGGCGGGTGGACGGTCGCCTTCGATCCGGCCGCCTTCGCGGTCGGCGCTCCGGACATGACCGGCCTCATCGCCGCGTCGCGTGCGCCCGTGGTGCTCGCGGCCGGCGAGCGCGATCCCATGAGCACAGCGCGGGAGCTGCGTGCGCTGGTCCCGGATCCCGTCATCCTTCCCGGGCTCGGCCACAACGCCCACGTCGAGGATCCCGCGGCGCTCTGGCCGCTGCTCCAGCGCCTGGCGAGCTAACCCGACCGCGTGGAGTGCCGCTTGATGTGGAACGTCACCTCGGCCGTCTCGCCCGCCAACTGAACCGTGGGGACAGCACGGGGCGTCTCGGCGATCACCCGGCCGCGGCGAATCACCGCGAGCCGGGCCGGCCGGAGGCGGATGGCGTCGACGGCGCTCTCGGCCTGAAGCAGCACCATGTCCGCCCAGCATCCGGGCGCGAGCCCGTACCCGTCGAGGTGCAGCGCGCGAGCGGCGTTGACCGTCACGCAGTCGAACATCGCTCGCATCTCGGCGTCTCCCGTCATGTGCCCGACGTGCAGGCCCATGTGCGCCACGTCGAGCATGTCGTGGCTGCCGAGGGGATACCACGGATCCATCACGCAGTCGTGGCCGCAGGCGACGTTGACGCCGGCCGCGAGCAGCTCCTTGACCCGCGTCATGCCTCGGCGCTTGGGGTAACTGTCGTGCCGGCCCTGGAGCGTGATGTTGATGAGCGGGTTCGCGACCGCCGTCATCGCCGCCTCGTGCATGAGCGGGATGAGCTTGGAGACGTAATAGTTGTCCATGGAGTGCATCGCGGTGAGGTGCGAGCCGACGACGCGGCCTTGCAGGCCGTGGCGGATCGCCTCGCGGGCCAGGACCTCGACGTTGCGCGAGAGCGGGTCGTCGGTCTCGTCGCAGTGCATGTCCACCAGGAGACCGCGGTCGGCGGCGATGCGACAGAGACGCTCGACGGAGGCCGCCCCGTCCGCCATCGTCCGCTCGAAGTGCGGAATGCCACCGACGACGTCGACGCCGAGGTCGAGCGCCGCCGTGAGCCCCGTCTCGCCGACAGGGGAGCGCAGGAAGCCGTCCTGCGGGAAGGCGACGAGCTGCAGATCGATCTCCCCCTTGACGAGCCCGCGGACCTCGAGCAGCGCCTTCACCGCCCGCAGCGATGGATCGCAGACGTCCACGTGACTGCGGATCGCGAGGGTGCCGCGCGCCACGGCCCAGCGGCACAGCTCGACCGCGCGCGCGCGGATCTCGTCGTGGGTGAGCGACGGCTTGAGCTCGCCCCACAGCTCGATCCCCTCGAGGAGGGTACCCGAGCGGTTCACGCGGGGGCGCCCGTAGGTGAGGGTCGAGTCCATGTGAAAGTGCGCGTCCACGAACGGTGGCGACGCGAGGCAGCCGCGAGCGTCGATGGCCCGCCGCGCGTCTGTCACGGGCTCATGTGTTAGCGCGACGATCCGGCCGTTCTCGCAGCCGATCGTCATACCGTCGCGGCCGTCCGGCAGGACGGCGTTGCGCACGACGAGGTCAAGCACCGCGGATCAGCTCGCGGATGCGCTCGGGACTCAGCGGCATCTCGCTCACGCGCACGCCGAAGGGCGCGAGCGCGTCCTCGACCGCCTCGGCGACGAGGGCCGGCACCGGAATCGCGCCCGCCTCGCCCACGCCCTTGACGCCGAGAGGATTGAGCGGTGAGAGGGTCTCGAGGTGCACGACGTCGATGGATGGCACCTCGGTCGCCGTCGGGATGTGGAACTCCATGAACGTCCGCGTGAGCGGCTGTCCGGTCGCGTCGAAACATAACTTCTCGTAGAGCGCGCCCCCGATCCCCTGCGCCACGCCGCCGTGGATCTGCCCTTCGACGATCATCGGGTTCACGATCCTGCCGCAGTCGTGCTGGACGACGTATTCGAGGAAGCGCACGACCCCGGTCTCGACGTCGACCTCGACCACGGCGGCGTGGCAGCCGCTCGCGAACGTCGCGTGAGGGGGCGCGTAGTAGCCGCGGGCTTCGAGGCCCGGCTCTTCGCCGTCGCGGAGCACGGCGCCCTGGCGCGGCTTGACCAGGCGCAGCGCCGCCTCGGCGGCCTCCTTGCCGTACGCGTAGCGGATCGGGTTGGCGACCGTCGCGAGGGCGCCGAGCGCGAGTCTCCGGTCGGGGACGCCCTTGACGCTGACCGCGCCGTCGCGGACCTCGAGGTCGTGCGGCGCAACTTCCAGCAGATCGGCGGCGAGGCGGAGGGCTTTGTCCCGCACCTTGCCGGCGGCGGTCGCGACGGCGTTGCCGGCCGTCACGAGGGCGCGGCTCGCGAACGTGCCGGCCCCCCAGTTGAAGCGGCTCGTGTCGCCGGTCACGACGGTGACGTTCCGCGGGTCGCACCCGAGCGCCTCCGCCGCGATCTGGGCGAACGTCGTCTGGTGTCCCTGCCCCTGGGTGGTGAGGCCGGTCGCGACGTAGACGCTGCCGCTCGGCTCGACCCGCACGTGAGCGCCCTCGTAGGGACCGATGCCGGTCCCCTCGACGTAGCACGCGACTCCGAGCCCGAGGTAACGCCCCTCGGCGCGCGCCGCCCGCTGCCGTGCGCGGAACTTTGGAAAGCCGATCCGCTCGAGCGCCATCTCGAGTCCCGACGGGTAGTCACCGCTGTCGTATCGCGTCGGACCGCCGTCCTGGAAGGTCAGGCCCACGTCCCACGGAAACTCGTCGGGTTGGATGAAGTTGCGCCGCCGGACTTCGCTCGGCTGAAGGCCGAGCTCGCGCGCGATCCGCCCGATCATGCGTTCCATGACGAAGGCGCCGTGCGGCCGCCCCGCGCCACGGTAGGGCGTCACCATCACCTTGTTCGTGTAGCGGACCTCGAATTCGACGGCGTAGTGGCGAAGCCTGTACGGCCCAGGGAGCTGCGTCGAGGTGATGAGGGGGACGATGATGCCGTACGGCGTGTACGCGCCGGCGTCGTGGAGGAACCGGTCGCGCAGGGCGAGGATCCGGCCGTCCTCGTCGGTCGCCACCTCGACCTCGTGGAGCTGTCCGCGCTCCTGGCTCGAGCTCGTGAGGTGCTCCGAGCGGTCTTCGATCCACTTGACCGCGCGGCCCAGCCGGATCGCCGCCGCGGGGATCAGGATCTCTTCGGGATAGAACAGCATGATCTTCGTCCCGAAGCCGCCGCCGACGTCGGGTGCGATCACGTCGACCTTGAACTCGGGCAGGCCGAACAGGCGGGCCAGGCCGTTCTTGATCGGCAGCGGCGCCTGGGTGGAGATCCATGCGCGGAGCGTCGTGGTCCGCGCGTCGTAGTCGGCGACGACGCCACGCGTCTCCAGCGGGCTGCCACAGCTGCGTTCGATCGCGAGGCGCTCGCGGAACACGTGGGCGGCGCGCGCGAACGCCGCGTCCGGATCGCCCACATGCTGCGCGACCCGGGCGGCGCGGTTCCCGGGGACGTCCGCGTGCACGCGTGGGCTGCCATCGGCGCCGGCCGCCTCGAGCTCGACCACGGCGGGCAGCGCCTCGTAGTCGACGTCGATCAGCCGCGCGGCGTCCTCGGCGAGATATCGATCGTCGGCCACCACGAGCGCGACCAGCTCGCCGACGTAACGGACCTCGTCCACCGCGAGAGGACACGGCGTCCGCGGATGCGTGAGCTCGGGATGGGGGATGAGCAGCGGCGTGGGCTGGTTGAGCGGGCCGAGCTCGGCGGCCGTGAGCACGAGGTGAACGCCCCGCTGCGCGCGTGCGCGCGAGGCGTCGATCGACCGGATCCGCGCGCGCGCGTGCGGGCTCCGTACGCCGGCCGCGTGCAGCAGGCCCGCCGGCACCACGTCGGCGACGAAGCAGCCGAGCCCGCGCAGCAGGCGAGGATCCTCGTTGCGCCGGATCGCCGCCCCGATGCGCGAGGTCTACTCTCCGACGTCGACGATCGCGATGACGGGTCCGCCGCCCTGCGGGCCCTGGTGCATCGCGTCGACGGACACGAACACGGCGGGGTCGCCGATCGCCGCGGCGGCGACGCCACCGACGGCGGCCTTGCTGTGGCGGTGGTGGTGAACGTCGGAGTCGTCGAGCATGATCTGGCGGCGACCCCGCAGCTCGCCGCGCGGATCCGCCTCGCACTTGATGAAGCAGTTGACCAGCCGGCCCCGGAGATCCTCGGCACGAGGTCGCGTGGGGAGCGCGACTCCGGCATCGGTGATCGCCGCGTAGATGCCGTCGATGTCGAGCGCGTCCTTCATCACGCTGTGGCCGATGCGATAGCGCCCGCCGGCGCCCGCCTTGTTGCCGAGGAGCACGATCTGCGCCGCGTCCAGCTCCACGCCCGACGAACAGGATGCGACGGATGAGTACAGGCTGAGGTCCTTACAGATCTGCTCGGACTTGGGCATCGCGACCTCGCCGAGGGCGACGGCGATCCCCAGGGCGGTCGTACCGTTCGAGACGCCCATCGAGTCGTGGACCTCGCAGGCGACGCTGTGGCCGCGGCTCGCGGCGTCTCGCACCGCCTCGATCGTGAGCAGCGGCGTCTTGGTCTGGACGTAGTGCACGTCCGCCGTCGTGTCGATCCCGGCGTCGCGCATCGCCCGGCGAACGCCCTCGGCCACCTTCTCCACCATCGCGGGCCGGCCGATGTCTTCGGGCAGGATCTTCGGGCTCACAGCCGTGCCGATCACGAGGCGCTGCTTGGTCGTCGGCCCCTGCTTGCCGTTCCGGGCGAAGACGGTGGCGTGGGGCGTGATCACGCCGTCGCAGCCGCCGGACCACACCATCGGGACCCCGCGGATCGCCTCGGCGCTGCGTTTCCCGTGCTTGGCAAGCGCGGCGCGGAACGCGTTATCGGCCAGGATGCGCGTGAAGTCGTTGACGCCGCCGTTGCCCTCGGTCTTGCCGATGACGGCCACCACGTCGTCAGCGCTGAACTGGCCGGCGAGGATCCGCTCCTCCAGGCCGGAGGCGTCCTGCACGTGTTTGAGAATGACCTTCGCGACCTCGATCGCCATCGCCGAATGTCTCAGCGCGCCCCGCGCATCGGTCGCGCGACGGGAACGGACACGACACGCCGGCCGAGGAGCAGGTAGGCCCCACCCGCGACGACGATTCCGACCAGCCAGCTCAGGTCGGCGCCGCTGAGCAGCTTGATCGAGATGGGACCTTTGAGTGCCGGAACCAGACCGTCTTCAACCGACCAGCCGGCGACCAGACCCACGACGAACGCCACGATCGCTCCCCAGTTGATGTCGCCGTAGGCGCTCCGCTCCGGCTCGCGGTAGAGCTCGCCGACGTCGATGCGGCCGTGCCGCACGATGAAGAAGTCGGTCAGGACGACGCCGGCCCAAGGGCTCATCCACAGCAGGAGGCTGATCATCCAGTTGTCGAAGGCCTGGGCGAACGAGGGCTGGAAGACGAAGTAAATCGTGACGAGATAACCGACCACGCCTGCGATCAGCGCCATGGCGGTTCGGGAGAGGCGAAGGCCCATGCTGAGCGCGGCCAGAGCCGCCGAGTAGACGTTCAGGATATTGGTGGCGATCGGGCCGTGCAGCACCATCAAGAGGACCAGGATGCTCATGATTCCGCCGAAGACGGCGCTCACCATCTTGGCAGGATCGGTGTCCTTGGTCACGCTGGCCACGGTCGCGCCGAGGATGGCCAGCCACACCGTGGGAACGAACATCCCCAGGTAGCTGTACCAGAAGACAGATGTCGAGGACACCTTTCGCGGAACGAACCGGGAATAGTCCGAAGCCCAGGTGACCCAGGAGATCCCCCAGCCCACCCCGATCGCGGTCATGAGGAGGGTGATCATCGCCAGGTGGGCCGCCGGCGGGAGCGTGCTGGTGAGCTGCCAGTTGACCACGCCCGGCCGGGTCCACGCGAGGATGCTCATCAGCACCATGATGGCGGCGGTCACGGGGACCGTGTACTTCTCGAACGTCCGGATGGCGTAGAACCCGTAGATGCCGATCAGCACCTGGATCACCATCACCACGGTCACGACGACGAAATTGGTCAGCCACGTGTCGCCGATCCCGAACTGGCCGAGGATCGCGACGGCGATCTTGACCGGGAAATAGGTGTTGACCCCGATCCACCCGAGGGTCATGAGGAACATCAGCGCGCTCGGCAGGTAGGCGCCTCGGCGCCCGAACGCGGAGCGCTGGAGCACCATCTGATTGACGCCCGTCTTGTGGCCCATCACGGTGAAGGCCGCGAAGATTCCGCATCCCACGATGTTGCCCAGCACGATGACGGCGATCGTCTCCCAGAGCCCGAGCTTGAGGACGATGCCGAGCGCGCCCAGGGCCCAGTTGATCGGCGCGATGTTCGCCCCGGCCCAGATCCACATCTGCTGCAGTCCGGTGGAGTCCTTGTCCGCCTCGGGGATGGGTTCGATGCTGTGGACGTCAACTCTGAGCTCGGATCCGGCCGCGGTCGCCATGCGTGCCCCCTGGCCTTCAGGAGTTGTCCGGTCGCATCGCGTTGTCAGAAACGAAGCCGAAACACCGGCGCGATACTGCGCCGGCGACGGAGACGCTGTCAAGACGGGCCGGAGGTAGCCAGGGGGGTGCACCCCTGAAGTGAGACACGGAAACTAAGGAAAGTTCGTAGAATTTTCCGACATGCGTGCCGCACACCTGCGGCTTCCCCGACGATCGCCGCCGCCGCCGTCGCGCTGGGCTGCGGCCGCGAGACCCCGCCCGCGCCAGCGCCCATGGCTGCCAAGGTCGTCGAGATCGCCGAGGTGAACAGCGCCCGCGGGTTCGTCGACTCGATCGCGCTGCCGCGCGACGTCAGCTACGTGGCGACCAGCGAGCGGGGCGGGCGGATCCGGCTCTGGACGGCCGCGGGCACCGAAGAGCCGATCACCCTGCAATACCGCCAGGCCGTCGTGGACCTCGCGTTTTCGCCGAACGGTGGCCTGCTCGCCTCCCTCGGACGCCACGGGGAGGGCGCCCTGAGGCTGTGGCAACCCCAGGCGCGCGGGCGCGACGGCCTGGAGGGAGGTGGCCGCCGTCCCCATGGGCAGCTGCCTGTCGCTGCGCTTCGCGGTGACGCTGGCGCCGATCCGCCGCTTCTCGGTCAGTGGCTCGCGGCGCCCGGGCCCGCGCCCGCCGCCCGGTGTCCCGCTCCCGGAGGTGTGCTGGCGCCCACCGGAGACCGGCGCGGCATGCGGCTCTTCGACGTGTCGCGCAAGACGTCGCGGATCGTCGCGTCGGGAGGGAAGGCGTACCACGCCGTCGCCATCGCCGACGACTCGAGCGGGTTCGCGGCGATCACCTCGGACCTGTCGGGCGGGACGCTGACCTACGACGTCGA
Organism: Candidatus Rokuibacteriota bacterium; assembly: GCA_003220225.1. GTDB lineage: Bacteria > Methylomirabilota > Methylomirabilia > Rokubacteriales > CSP1-6 > AR12. The sequence continues at coordinate 71,451 of QHRU01000055.1, read as the reverse complement.
GGTCTGGAGGCTTGCGGGGCTGCGCCGCTCCTGAGCGCAAGCGATCTGACGCTCAGGCTCTGGAGGTGGCCAGCGGGTGCAAGACGTCGATAGCGTAGCCGAGGTCGAGCCGCTCTCCGAACCAGCCGGGCCTCGAGGTCTGCGCGTCGATGTGAAGTCCTCGTGCGTCGTTCTGCGCTCGCAGCGTCTCGACGGGCTCGGTTGGCACCGTAGCCGGCGGCGGGACGTGCGGCAGTAGCCGTCCATCCGGCCGTCGGAATCTCAGCTCTCCTTCGGGCTGCCGTTCTACCATGTAGCCCTCCTCGTGGACCGCGCGGTGGTGGCGACGACAGAGCATCGCGAGATTCGACAGCGTCGTCGGGCCCCCGTTGCCCCAGTGCCGGATGTGATGCCCCTGGCCGAACGGCAGCCGGCAGCCGGGGAAACGGCAACCGTTGTCGCGGTGCTGGAGCGCCCGCCGTAGCGCCGGTGGGATGGTGCGCGTCCGGGCGCCGACCTCGGTGACCCGGCCATCGGGATCGTGGCGCATCACGACGCGGCTCGCATCGCACGCCAGGCGCTGAGACGTTTCCGCGGAAACGTGGGCGCCGTCCTCGAGGACCGACTGGCCCGGCGCGTCCGCGTCGGCGAGCACGTGGGCATCGATGTGGACGACCACCTGATATCGCTCCCCCGGCGCGCCGTCGGGCCGCGTTTCCGCGGAGACGTCGTCTCTGCGCCGATACAGCGCCTCCCGGCCTGCCTCCACCGCCTTCATGAGGACGGCCCCCGCTTCCGGCTCCAGACGCCCGCGAACGACGACCATGCCGTCTTCGTCTTGATACACGTGAAGTGCACGGCGCTGGTGGCGCCGAGTGCTCTCCTGCGCCTCGGCGATGCGGTCGACCCGGCGCCAGCCCCGGACGATGCGCTCGACGTGCTCAGCGGTGCCCGCCCCGCCGACCTTGAGCAGCCGCTCTTCGGTCTCGGGTGTCGCGACCCGGGTCAGCGCTCGAACCTTTGAGTAGGACAGCTCGCCACGCGCGAGCGCCTGGGCCAGCCGCGGCAGGGAGCCGAGAGCCCGTGCCACGCGCACGCGCTCGCGGGCGGCGCCCCGGTCCAGCCCGATGCGCCAGGTCAGCCACGCGGCGCACGAGGCGAAGCCGTTGCCCCAGCCGCCGCGGGCGTCGAACTCACGGATGAGATCGAGCAGGCGCGCGGTGGCTGCGTCGAGGTGGGCGGACAGCTCGGCGATCGCGTCGCCGAGCCGCTCGAGCTCCACGAGGTGCGCGGGGGTCGGAAGAATGTTGGGAGTGCTGAGGTTCATCGGCGAGTCCTCCATGGCTCTGCGCCGACCTTACACTCCGATTTTCGGCCGTCACCAGCGCCGCCAGACGCACGATCGCGCGCCGATCCCGATTTTTTCAAGCAACGCGTGTCCGGGCGTGCCCCGGCGCCGCCACGGGCCGCTGGAGCGAGATCCGTTGGCGGCTGCTGACGCGCCGCAGGCGCCCGTGTTGACCGCTGTCAAGAGTGGAAAATCAGATACACACGGCGAGCGGTCCGATCACCCGTCAACAACGGACGCCCCGCGTCCTGCGCAGCCGCTCCCGGCACTCCTTGGTCTTCACCTCGTCCACCGCGGCGCCGTCGGGCGTCAGCACGACGCCGTACTCGGTGATCGCCAGCGCGGCCGAGACCTTGCCGTCCAGCACGTCGGCGAACACCGCGACGGGGTCGCGGTCGAGCGGGTCGCCGTAGCCCGCGCCGCCGGCGATGTACTCCCAGAGCTGATCGCCGGGGTGGAGGACGATCATCTTCTTGGACGGCAGCTCCTCGCGCGCGCCGTCCTTTCTCAGGATATACGCGTGCGCGCGGGCGCCCGGGGCGCCGCCCTCGAGGCCCCACGGCGACGACGCGAAGCGCTCGCCGCGGTGGGAGACCATCACCTCCGTCGTCGTCGCCTCGAAGACTTTCTCGAGCCCGAGGCCGCCCCGGAAGCGCCCGGCGCCGCCGGAGTCGAGCCACAGCCGCGCGCGCGGGATCCGGAGCGGGAAGTTCATCTCCACCGACTCGACCGGGATGTTCATGCAGTTCGACACGTCGGTCTCGATGACGTCGATGCCGTCCTTGTCGGGGCGCGCGCCCATACCGCCGGCGGCCAGCTCGCTCGCCACGAAGGGCTGCCCGGTGTCGGGGTCGCGGCCGCCGAACGCCATCACCAGCAGGGTGCCCGAGCTCGCCGCCGGTATCCTGCCGGGGAGCGCGCGCACCAGCGCGCCGAGGATCGTGTCGGCGATGCGCTTGATCGTCGCCGTCCGGCAGCTCACCGGCGCCGGCGCCGTTGGATTGACGATCGTGCCCTCGGGGAGGATGGCGTCCACGGCGCGGAAGCAGCCGCCGTTGTTCGGGATCGACGCGTCCGAGATCGCGCGCACCGCGTAGTACACGGCCGACATCGTCGAGGCCGGCACCGAGTTGAAGGGGCCGCGTACCTGGCGGTCGCTGCCCGTGAAGTCGAACGTCATCGCCGAGCCGCGCACCCGCAGCGTCACCGCGATCTTCACGGGCTGCCCGATGCTCACGCCGTCGTCGTCCAGCCAGTCCTCGAAGGCGTAGTCGCCGTCGGGGATGTCGGCGATCTGGGCGCGCGTGAGGCGCTCGGCCCGCGAGAGCAGCTCCTCGATGTACGTCATGACCGTCGGGGCACCGTGCGCGGCGAACAGCGCCTGCAGCCGGACCCCACCGAGCCGCCCCGCCGCCACCTGCGCCATGAGATCGCCGGTGAACACGTCGGGCAGGCGCACGTTGCGCGTGAGGAACCGGAAGAGGTTCTCGTCCAGCTCGCCCGCACGGAAGAGCTGGGTGGGCGGGATGATGACGCCCTCCTGGTAGAGCTCGGTGGCGTCCGTCGGCACGCTGCCCGGCGTGCGGCCGCCGACGTCCTGGTGGTGGCACATCGTGCACGCCAGCGCCACCGCGCGCCCGTCGGCGAAGACCGGCACCGCCAGCGTGATGTCGGGCAGATGCGTGCCGCCGTCGTACGGGTCGTTCAACAGGAAGGCGTCGCCGTCGCGCATGCGCTCGGGCGGGAACGCGCGCACGAGCCGCTGCGCCGCGAACTGCAGGGCACCGAGGTGAATGGGAATCGCGGCGGCTTGAGCGATGGTCTCGCCGTGGGTGTTGAACAGGGCGGCGGAGGCGTCGAGGCCCTCCTTCACGATCGGCGACGCCGCGCTCTTGAGGAGCGTCAGCTCCATCTCGTCGGCGATGGCGTCGAGCCGGTTGCGCAGCACCTCGAGGAGGATCGGGTCGATGGCCATCAGACCCTCCGGAGGCGCAGGTTTCCCGCGTCGTCCACGAGCGCGGTCACGCCGGGCGGGATCACGGTGGTCGTGTCGCTCTGCTCGACGATGGCCGGTCCGGCCAGGCGCGCGCCCAGCGGCAGCCGCGCGCGCTCGTAGATCGCCGTCGGCACGAAGCTCTCGAAGTACGCGCGGCGCTCGCCCAGGCGCGCGTCCGCCAGGCTCCCGTTCGATCGCGCCGCCGGCGTCAGCGCCGGCCGCGGCAGCGGGTACGTGTGCACCGCGCGGAAATTCACGAACTCCACCGGCTGCTGCGTGCGCGCGTAGCCGTACACGCGCTCGTGCACGGCGTGAAACGCCGCGACGATCTCGGGCACGCGCTCCGGCGTGACGGGCGCCGCGATCGGCACCTCCAGCTCGTAGGCCTGCCCGACGTAGCGCATGTCGGCCGTGTAGGCCACCCGCACCTCGGGCGCCGGCACGCCTTCCTCGCGCATCCGCGCGCGTCCGGCGGCGTCGAGCTCGCCGAGGCAACGGTTGACGTCGGAGAGATCGGCGACGTCCGTGCGCGCCTGCAGCGTCCGCGCGTGGTGGTGCTCGATGGCGGCGGCGAGCAGACCGAAGGCGGCCAGGACGCCGGGCGCCTCGGGCACGAGCACCTCCGCCATCCCCATCTCCTCGGCGAGCGCCGCGCCGTGCACCGGCCCCGCGCCGCCGAGGACCACCAGCGAGAACTGCCGCGGGTCGTAGCCGCGCTTGATCGTGACGAGCCGGATCTGGTCGGCCATGCGCGCGTTGATCACGCGGTGGATTCCGGCGGCGGCGGCGACGGTGTCGACGCCGAGGCGCTGGCCGATCGCGGCCACGGCCCGCTCGGCCGCGCGCACGTCGAGGGCCATCGCGCCGCCCGCGAATCGCGCGGGGTTGAGATAGCCGAGCACCACGCTCGCGTCCGTCACGGTGGCGTCATCGCCGCCGCGGCCGTAGCACGCGGGGCCGGGCTCGGCGCCGGCGCTGCGCGGCCCGACGCGCAGCCCACCGCCGGCGTCGATCCACGCGATGCTCCCGCCGCCGGCGCCGATCGTGTTGACGTCCACCATCGGCGTGCGCACGGGGTAGGGGCCGATCGAGCCCTCGCTCGCGAGCAGCGGCTTGCCCTCCCGCGCCAGCGCCACGTCGTTGCTCGTGCCGCCCATGTCGAGCGAGACGAAATCGCGCACGCCGGAGCGCTCGGCCGCGAAGCCGGCGCCGATCACGCCGCCGGCGGGCCCGGAGAGGAACAGCGTCACCGGCTGCCGCGCGGCGAGCGCCGCCGAGACGATGCCGCCGCGCGAGCGCATGATCAGCGGCACGGCGGGCACGCCGAGCCCGCGCAGCGTGTCGGCGAGGCCCGCGAGGTAGCGCTTCACGACGGGCCCGAGGTACGCGTCGAAGGCGGTCACGCAGAGGCGCTCGTACTCGCGGAAGGTCGGATCGACGTCCGAGGAGAGCGACACGCTGATCTCGGGCGCCAGCTCCGCGATGATCTCGCGGGTGCGGCGCTCGTGGGCGGGGTTGACGAACGAGAACAGGTAGCACACCGCGATGGCCTGCACGCCCTGCGCGCGGAGCCCCAGCGCCGCCGTGCGCACGTCGGTCTCGTTCAGCGGGACGAGGACTCGGCCCTTCGCATCGAGCCGCTCGCGGATCCCGACGCGGCGCCGGCGCGGGGCGAGGAACGTCGGCACCTCCGGATCCATGGCCAGGTCGTACATGCGGGAGCGCTTCATCCGCCCCAGCTCGAGCACGTCCTCGAAGCCGTCGGTGGTGAGGACAGCGGTGACCGCGCCCTTCTGCTCGAGGATCGCGTTGGTGGCGATGGTCGTGCCGTGGATGAAGCGCTCGACGTCGCCGGGCTGGCCGCCCGCGAGCGCCAGAACTCTGGTCACGGCGGCGCCGATGCCGTCGAGCAGGTCTTTCGGCGTGCTCGGCACCTTCGTCAGCGAGAGCCGACCCGCACGGTCCAGGGCGACGATGTCGGTGAAGGTGCCGCCGATGTCGACGCCGATCTGCACCGTGGTCCTCCTTCGGGGAGGCTCAGGGTACCATACGGCCGTGCGCGACCTTCTGGAGCACCGACGACGTGCTGGATCGTTACCTCGCCCTGGCCCTGCCCTCCACGAGGTCCCCACGCGCTGACGCTGGCCGGCGAGTCACGGCTTGTAGTTGACCTTCGCGGGCTGCACCTTGCGCAACACGTCCGGGTAGACGAATTCGCGATAGTCGAGCGGTTTGGTGAGCTTGCCCTGCTGCTTGAGCTGCGCCTCGGCCAGCCGGAAGAGACTGATCGTGAAGTCGTCCAGCACCACCTCGAAGCGCAGCTTGGTCATGAGCTGCTCCACCAGCGGCGGGTCGAGATTCTTGAGGAAGTCGGACACGTCCCTGGCCGCGCGCTTGCGGTCCTTGTTGATGATGTCCGTGGCCTCCACCAGCGCGCGCATGAACGACTCGGCCGGCGCCGGGTTCTTCCGGATCCACCCGAGGTTCATGTAGATGTACACGCCTTGCTCGAGGATGCCCTCCTGATCCTTCAGCACCTTCGTGTTCTTGACGGCGGCCAGGCCGCGCGTCACCCAGGGCTCCCACACGGCGTAGGCGTCGATGTTGCCGCGCTCCAGGGCCGCCACCATCTCCGGCGCCTCCACGTTGACCACCGTGTAGTCCGCCGGGTTGAGCTTGAGCTTGTCGATCATGGCCAGCCAGAAGACCTCGCCGCCGGAGCCGCGGGCCACGCCCACCTTCTTGCCCTTGAGCTGATCCAGGTTGTCGATGTTGCGGCCGACCACCGCGATCCAGCGCACCAAGCGCGTGGCCTGCGCGACCACCACCACGTTGGGATCGAGGTTGTGGTTGCTGACGCCCGCGATCTCGGAGCCGAAGGCGGACTCGATCTGGCCGTTGACGAGGAACGAGACCATGGCCGAGCCGGACGGGCCCGTGTTGATTCGCACGTCGAGCCCGTGCTTCTTGAACAGCCCCTCCTGCTGGGCCACGTAGTAGGCGGAAAACACCGGGTCCACGCCGGTGGCGATGGTCATCTTGGTCTGCGCCCACGCCGTTCCGCTCCACGCCAGCAGGCTCAATACGAGCAGGCATCGTGCACCGCGAGTCAGCATGAGCGTTGCCCTCCCTGGCGACCGACTACGTCGCCGGCGAATATTTGCCCGCGAAGGCGTAGATGCTCCAGCGGAACATGCGATCCACGGCGAACCCGAGCAGCCCCAGGGTGACCAGGGACACGAAGATATCGTCCACCAGCATGAACAAGCGCCCGTCCCACAGCATCTTGCCGAGCCCTTCGTTGGCCGCGATCAGCTCGGCCGCCACGATGGTGGTGAAGGAATTCGCCATGGCCAGGCGCATCCCGGTGAGGATGTAGGGCAGGGTCGCCGGCAACGCGACGTGAACGAAGATCTGCGCCCGCGTCGCTCCCAGGGCCTGGGCGGCCCGGATCTTGTTGGGCGCGATGGCGGAGACACCTGCCGCCGTGTTCAGGATGACGATGAAGATCGTCGTGTAGATGATCAGGAAGATCTTCGAGGCTTCGCCGATGCCGAACCAGATCACCGCCACGGTGATCATCGCCACGGACGGGATGAAGCGCAGAAACTCCGTGTAAGGCTCCAGCAGCTTTCGGACGGGCCGGAACGAGCCCATCGCCAGTCCGATGGGAATACCCAGCAGGGAGCCGGCGATGAACCCGGCCATGATGCGCTGGAGGCTGGCGGAAAGGTGCTCCAGCAAGACGCCGTTGCGCACCAGCAGCACGCCTTTTCGGAACACCACCGTCGGCGGCGGGAACAGCACGGAGCTGACCACGTAGAGGGAGGCCAGCTGCCAGATCAGGAACAGGCTGACAAACCCCAGCGCGTAGCCTCCGTACACGCTCCACAGGCGTCGCAGTCTCCGTGAGTGCATTCGCTATTCCGCGCGGGCGATGGATTTGGCGACTTCGTCGCGGATCATCTCATAGACCTGCTTGTAGTATCGGAGGAACACATCGTCCGTGCGGCTGCGCGCCCCGTCGAGGGCCACCTCGACCATGCCTTTCACCTGCGAGCGGGGTCCGGCGCGCATCACGCCGATGCGTTTGCCCAGCGTGACCGCCTCGTCGATGTCGTGCGTGATGAACAGGACGGTCGTGCGCGTCGTTTGCCAGATGCTGGCCAGCTCGATCTGCATCAGCGAACGTGTCTGGGCATCCAGCGCGGCGAACGGCTCATCCATGAGCAGCATCTTCGGCTCGTTCACCAGCGCCCGGGCGATCTGGATGCGCTGCTTCATCCCCCCGGACAGCTCGGCAGGATACTTCTGCTCCTGGCCGTTGAGACCGACCAGCTCCAGGTAGCGCATAGCGCGCTCGCGCCGCTCGGTCTTGCGCACGTGCTGCATGCGCAACCCGAACTCGACGTTCTCGACCGCGGTGAGCCAACCGTAGAGCGAGTCGTCCCCCTGGAACACCACACCGCGGTCGCGACTGGCGCCCGTCACGGGCCGACCGTCCATGAGGATCTGTCCCGCCGTCGGCGCCTCGAAGCCCGCAAGCATCTTGAGCACGGTCGTCTTGCCGCACCCGCTGGGGCCGAGCAGGCAGAAGAACTCCCCGGCCTCGATCTCGACGCTGAAGTGCTCCACCGCCATGTAGTCGACGCCCTGCAGCGACCGGTAGGTCTTCTGCACGTCGTGGAACGACACCAGCGGCATTGGATCAGCTTGCTCTGTCCACGAGCACGAAGACGCAGCCCGTCTCCGAATACACGTCTTCGTCGATGGTCCCCGCGCTGGCGACACTCGCCCAGCCCGGGCCCAGACGCCGGCCGGCCTGGACGAGCTCGCCTTCGAGAATGAACAGGAACTCCGGACTCTCGTGAGTGTGGATCGGAAAACGCGCACCCGGTGCGAAGCGGACGATTTGCATCTCCCATCCATCCGTCACCGCGACATCTTTCACGAGCACCCCGGCCGCCATCCTCGATGCCCGCCAGGGAAGGTCGTCGGTTCGCACCCATTTGAACCCGCCGGTCTCGAGAGCGCTCATCGGCTATTCCTTTCCGCGCGATAGTAGCTCACGCGAAGTGGCAGGCGACGCGGCGGCCGTCGACCTCGCGGAGCCGCGGCTCCTCCACCGCGCAGACGTCCTGGGCGAGCGGGCAGCGGGTGCGGAAGCGGCAGCCGCTCGGCACGTCGCGCGGGTTGGGCGGCTCGCCTTCCAGCGCGAAGTCGAGCGTGACACGACGGCCGCCGATGCGCGGCACGGCGGCCAGCAGCGAGCGTGTGTACGGGTGGCGCGGCTGCTCGAAGATCGCCGCCGTCTCGCCCAGCTCGACGATGGTGCCGAGGTACATCACGGCGATGCGCGCGCACATCGCTCGCACGACGGCGAGGTCGTGGGAGATGAAGACGTAGGTGAGCGCGAAGGCTTCCTGAAGATTCCGGAAGAGCTTCAGCACGCTGGCCTGGACGGACACGTCGAGCCCGGACGTCGGCTCGTCGAGGATCACCATCCGCGGCCGCAGCGTCAGGATGCGTGCGAGCGCCACCCGCCGCTGCTGGCCGCCGCTCAGCTCGTGCGGATAGAGGTCGAGGTGGGCGTCCGGGAGACCGACGGCCGAGAGAATCGCTCCCACCTCGCGCTCCCGCTCCGCGCGCGAGAGCCGCGCGTGGATCTTGAGCGGCTCGTGCAGCGAGTGGACGACCTTCCAGCGCGGGTCGAGCGACGCGCCGGGGTCCTGATAGACATACTGGAGGTCTCCGGCGACCGCGCGCCGCTCGCGCGCCGGCAGGTGTCCGATCTCGCGGCCGGCGAAACGGATGTCGCCGGCCGTCGGCGTGTAGATGCCCATCACCGTCTTGCCGAGCGTCGACTTGCCGCAGCCGCTCTCGCCGACGAGGCCCAGCGTCTCGCCCGGCCACACCGCGAGCGAGACGCCGTCGACGGCGCGGATCCAGCCGGTGCGCCGGCCGAAGGCGTTGCGCACGGGAAAATGTCGGACGAGGTCGACGATCTCGAGGAGCGGGGCCGCGGTGACGCTCACCCGTCGGCCCCGATCGGCGCATCGACGGGATGGTAGCAGCGCACGCCATGCTCCGGGGCGAGCGTGCGGGGCGCCGGCCGGCCCTCGCGGCACTCCGCGGTGGCGTAGTCGCAGCGCGGATGGAAGCGGCAGCCCGAGGGTGGGGCGATGAGGCTCGGGACCTCGCCCGGGATGTCGCGAATCTCGCCGCCGGGGCTCGGCACGCTCGCGAGCAGCCGGCGCGTATACGGGTGCGCCGCCCGCGCGAAGAACGCCGTGGCAGGCGCCGCCTCCATCTCCTGGCCGGCATACATCACGACGACGCGGTCGCAGATCTCGTGCGCGGTGCCGAGGTCGTGGGTGGTGAAGAGCACGGAGACGCCGCGTTGCTTCACCAGCGCGCGCAGGAGCCGGAGGATCTGGGCCTGGATCGTCACGTCGAGGGAGGTGGTCGGCTCGTCGGCGATGATCAGATCGGGCTGCGGGAGCAGCGCCATCGCGATCATGAGCCGCTGTCGCTGCCCGCCGGAGAATTCGTGCGGCAGCCGGCGGAGCGCGCGGGTGGGCTCGGGGATCTGCACCGCGCGCAGCGTCTCGAGCACGGCTTCGCGATCGGCGCGCCAGCGCTCGCGCGGGTAGCGCCGGAACGGCGACCGCGCGCCGCCGCCGTTGTCCGCGCGCGGCGACTTCCACTTCATCAGGTCCATGATCTGCGTCTGGACGGGGAACACCGGGCTGAACGACGTGTAAGGATCTTGAGGGATGAAGGTGATCGCGCGCCCGCGCACGCGGTCGTTGACCGCGGCGGGGTCCTCTCGCAGCAGGTCCACGCCCTTGAAGCGCACCTCGCCGCCGCGGATGCGCGCGGCCCCGGTGGGCAGGATCCCGAGGATGGCGCGCGCGAGGGTCGTCTTGCCGCAGCCGCTCTCGCCGACGAGACCGACGACCTCGCCGGGGCCGACGTCGAGGTTGATGCCGTCGAGCACCTGCGCCACGCCCCCGTCGGTGACGAAGTCGACGCTGAGCCCGCGCACGGACAGGAGCTCGGTCATCGCGCGGTACGGCTCCGGCGCAGCCGCGGGTCGAGGACGTCGCGCAGCCCATCGCCGAGCAGGTTGAAGCCCATGACGGTGAGGAAGATGGCGAGGCCCGGCGCCGTCGCGTACCACCACGCGTCCGGGAGGAACTCGCGCGACTCCGCGATCGTCCGGCCCCACTCGGGCGTGGGCGGCGGCGGCCCGAGCCCGAGGAAGCCCAGCGCGGCGGCGGTCAGGATCGTGAACCCCATGCCGATCGACGCGCGCACGATGATCGGGGAGGCGATGTTCGGCAGCACGTGCAGCGCGGTCAGGCGCCACGGTGAGGCCCCGAGCGCCGCCGTGCTCTCCACGAAGACCTCCTTCTGCAGCGTGCGCGTCTCCGCGTAGACGACGCGGGCGAACCACGGCCAGTACGTGGCCGACAGCGCGAGGATGACGTTGGGCAGCGACGGGCCGAGCGTCTGAGCGATCGCGATCGCGAGCACCACCTGCGGCACGGCGAGGAAGACGTCGGACACGCGCATCAACAAATCGCTGAACCAGCCGTGGTAGTAGCCGGCCACGAGGCCGATCGGCACGCCGACGAGCAGGGAGGCGCCCACCGCGATCACGCCGATGAGGATCGTGATGCGCGCGCCGAACAGGAGCCGGCTGTAGACGTCGGCGCCCATCCGGTCGGTGCCCAGCCAGTGCGCGGGGCCCGGCGCCCTGAGACGCTCGGCAGGGTGCAGCTCGAACACGTCATCGGGATGCGTGGCCAGCACCGGCGCGAGCACCGCCGACACGACCAGCAGCCCGATCAGGACCAGCCCAAGTAGCGCCGACCGATCGCGCGCGAGCCTCGTCGGAACGAACCACGCCGCGTTCAGACTTGCCTCTTTCGAGCGCCGGCTTCGCCGGCGCAATCGAGTCCTGGGGGGAGGCAGGGAGGAGCGCGCCGAAAGGCGCGCGACGACCGTCGGAAGGGGGGCAAAGCCCCCCTCCGAGTCATAGGGTACGCTCCCGGGGATCGACGAGGGTGTGGGCGACGTCGACGAGCAGGTTCACGACGATGAAGATCGTCCCCGCCCAGACCGTGAAGCCCATCACGGCGTTGTAGTCGGACCGGAGGATGGAGTTCACCGCGTAGGTGCCGATCCCGGGCCAGTCGAACACCGCTTCCGTCACCACCGCGCCCGCGAGCAGGATGCCGAAGAGGAGCCCGATCTGGGTCACCGTCGAGGTGAGCGCCGAGCGGAGCATGTACTTCCAGACGATGACGGAACGCGGCAGCCCCATCGCGCGCTCGTAGAGGACGAAGTTCGACTGCATCACGTCCAGCACGCCGGCCCGCGTGAAGCGCACGAGCGTGGCCAGCGCCGGGAAGGCGAGGGTCGCCGCGGGCAGCGCCAGGTGCAGCAGCGCCATGCCGAACGTCGGCCAATCGCCCGTGAGGGCAGCGTCCAGGAGGTAGAAGCCCGTGATCGTGCGGGGCGGGAACCCTTGCAGGCGGCCGTTGAGCGGCGTCCAGCCGAGCCGCATCGCGAAGAGGAGCTGCAGCATGATGCCGAGCCAGAAGCTCGCGATGGCGAGGCCGGACACGGTCACGACGCGCAGGGCGTGGTCGAGCAGCGAGTTGCGCCAGAGCGCGGAGAGGACGCCGAGCGGAATGCCGACGAGGACGGAGACGACCATGGCCACCACGGTCAGCTCGATGGTGGCGGGCAGGCGGTGCGCGAGATCCTCCGCGATCGGCCGCCGGGTGAAGATGCTGGTGCCCATGTCGCCACGCACCAGCCGCGCGACGTAATCGACGAACTGCACGGGCAGCGGCCGGTCGTACCCGAGCTCGCGTCGCAGCGCCTCGACCTGCGCCGGCGTGGCCGTCTCCCCCGCCACCAGCGCCACCGGATCCGCCGGAATGACCCGCGAGATGACGAACGTGACCACGAGCAGCCCCAGCAGCGTCGGCACGAACCACACCAACCGATACAGCGCGAGCGCCAGAAGCCTCATGACCCAACCAATTTAGGCAGAGGTTCGAGCGCCGGCTTCGCCGGCGCAATCCGTTCTGGGGGGAGGCAGGGAGGAGTGCGCCGGCAGGCGCGCGACGACCGTCGGAAGGGGGGCGAAGCCCCCCTCCGAGCTAGCGATAGTAAATCCAGCGCATCTCCTGGCCGTTGCCGATGGGGCTGAAGCGGATGCCCTCGAGGTTCTTGGCCCACGGGCCGAAGTACTTGGTGTTGTAGACCCAGACACCGGCCGCCTCGTCCACCACGATGCGCGCGGCGTCCTGATATGCCTTCTCGCGCACCTTCCGGTCGGTGGACCTCAGCGCCACGTCGAGCAGCTCGTCGACCTTCGGGTTCTTGTAGAAGCTCGACGCCTTGAACGTGCCCCACTGGCCGGAGTGGAACATCTCGCCGATCCAGTTGTTCGGATCGGCGTAGTACGTGCTGATCCAGTAGACGACGAGATCCGGCGATGTCTCCGGCTTCTTCATCCGCTCGACCATCGCCGGCCAGAGCTCGCTGGTGAGCTTGGTGTCGAGCCCCGCCTTGCGCAGGCCGTTCGCCATCACCGTGGCCGCCTGCTCGGTCTGGCTGAATCCCTGGAGATAGCCGACGGTGAGCGGGCGGTCCACCTTCACGCTCGCCTGCGCCAGCTCCTGCTTGGCGCGGTCGATGTTGTAGCTGTAGCCCTTCACGTCGCGCGGCACGCCCCACAGGTTGTTCGGGATCGGCACCGGGTTGCGCTCGACCGATCCGCCCAGGATGTCCTTGTTGAAGCCGTCGTAGTCGAACGCGTAGCTGATCGCGCGGCGCACGTGCACGTCGTTGAGCGGCGGCCGCTGGTTGTTGATCTGGAACATCATGATGCGCATCGACTCCTGCTCGACGATCTTGACGTTCGGCGCCTCCCGCAGGCGCTTCACCTGGTCGTTGGGCAGGTAGCCGCCGGTGCCCTGGTAATCCCCCTTGATCATGCCGAGCACCCGCGTGTTGTCTTCCTTGACCAGCCGGAACTCGATCTCGTCGATGTACCTGGGGCCCCACGGCAGGAAGTGGCCGGCGAACCGCTTCGCGATGAAGCCGATGGCCGGGTCGTAGCGCGTGAGCATGTAGGAGCCCGAGCCGGCGTCGTTGCTCGTCAGCCACGCCGCGCCCCAGTCGCCGTCCTTCTCGTTCTTCTTGAGGAGGGCGGAGTTCACCACGTGCACCTCGGGCACGACGGCCAGGAAGATCGCCGCGGGCTTCATGAGCGTGAACTGGACGGTGTGGCGATCGAGCGCCCTGGTCGTGCCGGGCGCGACCATCGCGCCGAGGAGCGCGGCCGCGCCCTTCTTGAGGGCGAGGATGCGCTCGATGCTGTAGCGCACGTCCTCCGCGGTGATCTCGGCGCCGTCGTGGAACCTGGCGCCGCGGCGCAGCTTGAAGGTGTACGCGAGGCCGTCGGGGGACACGGTATGGCTCTCGGCCAGCCACGGCTCGAGCTTCGGAGGGTTGTCGAGCCAGCGGTAGAGTCCGTCGTACAGGTTGAGGCGCACCGCCACGCGCCCGACGTCGAAGGCCGCGTGCGGGTCCATCGTGTCGTAGGGGCTCTCGTTCGCGAACACGAACCGCGTCTGCGCGGTGGCCGGCGCCGACGGGATCGCCGCCAGCATCACGAGGGCGAGGACGAGACTGAGCCACGAACGGCGGTCGGTCATGTGCGACCTCCAGAAATTCCCCAATTTCGCGGGCGCCAGCGAGTGGCGCGGATCATACCACGAGGGTTACAGCACGCTGCGCGGCCGGCCCACAGCGCCTTCGGCGAAACGCGAGAAGCGGAATCCGGTGATGTCGAGCGAGGGCTTGCCGTCCATGATCAGCTCGGAGACGAGGCGGCCGGCGATAGGCCCCATCGCGAAGCCGTGACCGCTGAAGCCGGTCGCGAGCACGAAGCCGCCGAGCTGGGGAACCTCGCCGAGCACCGGAATGAGATCCGGCGCGGCGTCGATGTAGCCGGCCCAGCGCCTGGCGATGCCGAGCGGCGGCAGCGAGGGCAGCACGCGCTGCAGCTCGGCCAGGCTGCGCCGCACCTTCGCGGGATTGGGCTGTGGCTCGAGCCCGCGGTCCCAGACGAGCGGCCGCCGGCGGGCCGCCGAGCCGGGCAGCGCCGCCGTCAGGCTCGCCAGCAACGGCCGGCCCACGTGGAAGCGGAACAGCGCCTTGTTCTTCCAGAAGTTCGGCAGGAAGAAGCGCAGCTGGCGCAGCGAGTCGAGGGTGACGTCGTGGTCGAGGGCGCCGCCCGCGGCGATGGTGAAGCTCCCGTCGCGACGCTGGCGGAACGCCACGCCGGGTCCCCAGACCGCGCACGCGGTCACCGCCGGCGCGGGCGTCGTTTGCGCGACCGTGCCGCGCACCCAGCGCTGCGGGAGGTCGAGGCCGAGCGTGCGCGCCAGCCGCGCGGACCAGGCGCCGGCCGCGCACACCACCGTCGGCGTGCGGATCTCCCCGTGCTCGGTGACGACGCCGCTGACGGCGCCCGCCCGCGTGCTCACGCCCTGCAGCGCGCACTCGAGGTGGAGGCTCGCGCCATGCGCGAGGGCGGCGCGCGCGAACGCGTCGGTGGTCTTCTCGGGATCGGCGTGGCCGTCCCCGGGCGTGTGCATGCCGCCGACCCAGCCGCCCGCGAGGCCGGGGACGACGGCGTCGAGCTCACGCGCGCGAAGCAGGCGTGTCTCGAGCCCGAACTCGCGCGCGACCGGCAGCCACGTCTCGAGGCGCGCCATCCGCGTGTCGTCGGCGGCGAGCGCGAGGTTGCCGCCCTGGACCCATTCGATGTCGGCGCCCAGCTCGCGCTGCAGACCGCGCCAGAGGCGGTTCGCCTCCATCACCAGCGGCATCTCGAGCGGATCGCGCCCCTGCTGGCGGACGAAGCCCCAGTTCTTTCGCGACTGCTCGCCGGGTGCGGGCCCGCGCTCCAGGACGACGACACGCGCGCCACGACGGGCGAGGAAGTACGCGGTGGCGCAGCCGACGATGCCGGCCCCCACGACGACGACGTCCGCGTCACGCTCCATGATCGGCGGCCATCGTCGGCCAAAGGCCGACACGTGTCAACGCGGCCCGGGAATGCTGCGAGGCGAGCGGTGACCTAGAGCGTGCGCAGGGCGACGGTCACCGGCAGCCGCGCGGCGCGGACGGCCGGCAGCAGGCCACCGGCGGCGCCGATGGCCAGCGCCCACGCGAGCCCCTGGACCAGGAGGTCGCGGGTCACGCGGAAGTCGAAGGCGACTTGAGAGAACGTGTTGAAGTTCAGCGTGGCGAGCGAGGCCCCATCGCAGTAGACGTAGGCGAGGCCGCCGCCGACGGCGCCGCCCACGAGGGCCAGCACGAGCGCCTCGATCATCACCGAGACCACCACGGGCGCGCCGCCGAAGCCGATCGCGCGTAGCGTCGCGATCTCCGTCTGGCGGCTGGCGATCGCGGAGTACATGCAGTTGAGCGCGCCGAACGTGGCGCCGATCGCCATGAAGGTGGCCACGCTGTAGCCGAGCACCCCGATGAGCCTGGACAGGATCGAGGCCTGCTTGGCGTAGTACTCGGGCTCGCGCAGCACGTTGATGGACAGTCGGCGATCGCGAGCGATGGCGTCCTTGAGGGCGGCGAGGCCGGCCTCCGAGGGATCGGCAAGCGCGGCCGTGACCGACTGGAAGCCCGTACGCCGGAACGCGGACATCGCGACCTCCGCGTCCGCCCAGATCTCGGACTCGTGGACATCGCCGCCGCTCTCGAACGTCCCCACCACCGTCCAGTCGCTGTCGCGGAACGCGATGCGCGAGCCGACGCTGAGGCCCGCGAACTGGTGCATCGCCTTGCGGCCCGCGATCACCTCGCGCCGGCCGCGCTCGTAGCGGCGGCCCTCGACGATGCGGACCTCGTTGCGGATGGCGAAGGCGGCCGGCTGCACGCCCCGGAACGGCACGTTGTTGGGATCGGTCTGGCCGTGACGCGGCAGCTCCACCATCACGAACAGCTCCGCCGACACGAGCGGCTGTCCGGCGCCGTCGCGCGCGACGGCGGGCAGGTTGCCGAGCACCGTGGCCTGCTCGCGGGCCACGCCGCTCGACATCTCCGCGTCCGAGCCGGCGCGCAGCATGATCACGCGGGTGGGCCGGCCCGTGCTGGCGAGCGTGTGGCGGAAGCCCTCGCCCATGGCCAGGACCGAGACGAGGACGCCGACGACGCCGGCGATGCCGACCACGACGACCAGCGACGTGCCGAGCCGGCTCGGGATGTTTCGCAGATTGATGAGCGTGACGTGGACGACCTGGTTCAGCCAGGACATCGCGTCAGCGGCCCGCGAGCGCGTCCACGATGCGCAGCCGGTGCACGCGCAGCGCGGGCGGCAGCCCGACGGCCAGCGCCAGCGCGAGCGCGACGCCGGCCGCCCACGCCCAGGTGGCGGCCTCCACGAAGAGGGGCGGGAAGCGGCCGCCGGTGGCGCCGTTGAGCGCGGGGAGCAGGCTGACGGCGGCGAGCATGCCGAGGCCGGCGCCGATGACGAACAGGAGCGCCGCCTCGCCGAGCACCAGCGCCGTCACTGCGGTGTTGGAGAAGCCGAGCGTCTTGAGGATGGCCAGCTCCGGGATCCGCTCGCGGATCGATTGCGCCATCGTGTTGCCGGTCAGGATGAGGATGGTGAAGAAAACGGCGAGCAGGATGCGCGTCACCAGCGCGCCCATGTCGCCGATCTGCTTGGCGAAGCCGAGCGCGAACTCCTTCTCCGGCGCCGTCTTCGTCTCGTCGGGGGAGTTCATGAACGTCCGGTCGATGTCCGCCGAGACGGCCTTGGCCTGGTTGACGTCCGCGATGCGGATGATGTACCAGCCGGTCTTGCCCTTCCCGAACTGGCGCGCCTCGTCGAACTGGGCCACGTTGATCAGCACGACCTCGGTGTTGGCGCGGACGGCCGGGTCCTCGGCGTCGAAGATGCCGACCAGGTCGAACTCCCAGTTGAGGCTGCCGTCGGACTTCGCGTGGATCTCCGAGGCGATCGGCAGCCGCTGGCCGACCTTCCAGCCGTAGCGGTCGGCCAGCCGCTTGCCGGCGACGGCGCCCGTACGCGTCTTGACGAACGCCTCGCGCTGCGCCGGCGTGATCTCGAACTCGGGGTACATGTCGAGGTAGCGGGCGGGATCGACCACGAAGACGGCGAAGGCGTTGCTCTCGTTCTGGTACTTGGCGCCGAACCAGTCCGCGTACGCCACGCCCACCACACCCGCCACGCGCTCGATCCGCGGCGCGTACGACATCGGCAGCGGCTCGATGATGGAGTAGCGCGCGGTGGTGAGCAGCCGCTTGGCGTCCGCGCTGTCGGCGCCCGACTCGAACGCCACCTGCACGGCCTCGAGCAGCCCGAAGAGCAGGAAGGCGACGAGCACGGAGAGCACCGTGAGCACCGTGCGCGTCTTCTTGCGGAAGAGCTGGGCCCAGAGCAGCGGCAGGTATCTCACGACGGGGCGTGGCCGTTGGTGGCCGCGAGCGTTCCCTTGTCCAGGCGCAGGCGGCGGCGCGCGTACTCGGCGGCCTTCGGGTCGTGGGTGACCATCACGATGGTCTTGCCGTGGTCGTCGTTGAGCATCTGGAGCAGCAGCAGGATCTCGTGGGCGGTGGCGCGGTCGAGGTCGCCCGTGGGCTCGTCGCAGACGAGCAGCGTCGGATCGGAGACGATCGCGCGCGCGATCGCGACGCGCTGCTCCTGGCCGCCCGACAGCTCCCTGGGCTTGTGCGCAGCACGGTCGCGCAGGCCGACCAGCGTCAGCGCGATCTCGGCGTGGCGCCGGCGCTCGGCGGCGCTGAGCCCGGTGAGCAGCAGCGGCAGCTCCACGTTCCGCTGCGCCGAGAGCACCGGCAGCAGGTTGTAGAACTGGAACACGAAGCCGACGTTGGCGGCACGCCAGCGCGAGAGGTCGCCGCTCGAGAGGCGGTCGATCCGGCGGCCGTCGACGGCGACGGTCCCCGCCGTCGGCGTGTCCAGCCCGCCGATGAGATTCAGCAGCGTGGTCTTGCCGGATCCCGAGGGCCCCATGAGCGCGACGAAGTCGCCGCGCGGGATGTCGAGATCGATGCCGTGCAGGACCTCGATCGTCTCGCCGCCGCGGCGGTACGTCTTGGTGACGCCGCGGATCTCGACGAGCACGGTCATTTCTCGACGACTCGCACCGCCGCGCCGTCCTTGAGCGACGGCGGCGGCGCCACCACCACGCGCTCGCCCGCGCGCAGGCCCCTGGTGATCTCGCGCTCGGCGCCGACGGTCTGGCCCGGAGTGACGCTGCGGCGCTCGACCTTGCCGTCCACATACACGAAGACGCTGCCGTCGCTCCGCACCGCGTCGACGGGAACGAGGACGCCCGACGCGACCGGCGCCGCGGGGGTGGTGGACGCGGCGCCGAGGAACGCGACGCGCACGCCCATGTCGGGGACGATGCGCGGATCCTTCGAGGGGATCGCGATGCGCACCTTGACGGTGGCCTTGCTGCGGTCCGCCGTCGGTATGATCGCGATCACCGAGCCCGGGATCTTCCAGTCGGGATATGCGTTGAGCGTCGCTTCCACCGGCTGTTCCGATGCCACCCGGTTGATGAACGATTCATTGACGTCGACCTGGATCTCCAGCGAATCCATGTCCACGATGGTGCCGATGCCGGTGCGCGTGAAGCCGCCGCCCGCGGAGATCGGCGAGATCATCTCGCCCGGCTGCGCAGCTTTGGCGATCACGATGCCGGTGAACGGCGCCCGGATCACGGTATTGTCGAGCTGCACCTGCGCCACCGTCACCGACTCGGTCGCCACCCGGATCTGCTCCTGGTTGGCGGTCAGCTTCGCGCGCAGCGTGTCGCGCTGGGCGCGCGCGGCGTCCATCGCCTGCTCGGCCACGAGCTTCCGGTTGAACAGCTCCTGCGAGCGCGCGTAGTCACGCTCGGCCTGCTCGAGCTGGGCGCGGATCTCGCCGTCCTGCGCGCGGGCGGCGCCGAGCTGAGCCCGCGCGAGAGCGAGCTGCGCCTTCGCCTCCGTGTCGTCGAGGCGGGCCAGCACCGCGCCCTCGCGCACGCGCATGCCTTCTTCGATCAGGACCTCGGTGACCTTGCCCGTGATCTTGGCCGAGACGGTGGCCTGCCGACGCGCGGTGACGTAGCCGCTCGCGTCGAGCACGGAGCCGGCGCCGCCGGCCGGGGTCGCCGCGCGCGCGACGACGGTGCGCACGGCCGGCGTGCTCGTCCGGGCCCAGGCGAGCCACAGGCCGGCGGCGAGGACGACGAGCGCGGCCGCCGCGAGCAGGAGTCGCCGCCGGCGGAGGCGCGGCGGCCGCCCGTCACGGTCGATGCGAAGCTCTCTCACGAGTTCGGACGTCTCCATGGCGCGCTGTGGGGGCACGGACAACTCAATAAGTTTGCCACACGCTACAAGACGACCGTGCCAGAAGGACGCGGCCGGCCGCATATAGGTGGCCAAGATGGCGGCTCGAGCCTCCGCGAGAGACGTGACAAATCGTCGGGTTATATGCCCGAGCAGCCTGGCACAGGACGTGCTCCCAACGCGGCCGGAGGTCGGCGAAATCAATGCGCGTTCTGGTCGTCGATGATTCTCCGCCCCGCAGACGTCTGCTGACCGCCCTGCTCGGCCAGGCCGGCCACGACGTCGTCACGGCGCCCAATGGCGCGGCCGCCCTCGAGGTCCTGGCGGGCCAGGCCGTCGAGGCCGTCGTGTCGGACGTCAAGATGCCGAGGATGGATGGGTTCCAGTTGTGTCGCGCGCTCCGCTGCGACGGGCGCTGGGCGCGCCTGCCCTTCATCTTCTACAGCAGCATCTTCATCGGCAATCGGGCGCAAGAGCTGGGCATGGATCTCGGAGCCACGGCGTATCTCGACGCCAAGCACGTGCCGCCCGACCAGATCGCCAAGGAGATCGACGCGCTCGTGAATCGCGTCGTGGGGACCGAGTACCGGGAGACCCTCGCGCAGCTGCGTGATGAGCTGGAGTTCGCCCGTCGCTACCACCAGGTCGTGCTGTCATCGCTCGGTGCGGGAGGGCACGCGGGCGTGCGCGACACCATCTCGTCCAACGTGGACGCCCTCGACGATATCCTCACGCGGCTCGATGCCGAACGCCACGCGCTCGCCGACCACACCGAGGTCACGGTGCAGGCGATGGAGCTGAATCGGTTGAAGGAGCTGAGCGATCATCTCGGCGACACCGTCAACAAGGTGCTCGGGTCGATCCTCAGCGGCGCCGATCGCCCGGCGATAGCCGGGACGAATAGTGAGGCCGCCGCGAGCGTTCGCGCCGCCATCCGTCGCATCAACGAGGTCGTGCGCAAGATGAACAGGCGCGACGGACAGGGCATGGAGGGGACGACACGTGGATAAGAACACCGTCACACAGAGGATCCGCGAACGGCTCGATGCCGGCACCCTGCCTCGCGCGATCCCACCACTCACCACGGAGCCAGGACGACCCACTACGCCCACCGGGCACATCAAGGCGGATACCGGCATCGCCGTGGTCAGGTGCGCGGCCTGCGACGAGCCGGGCGCGCAAGTGGCCTATCGCTTCCCGGACGGCCGGATCCTCAGATTTCACGGCCGCTGCCACCGAATCTGGGAAGGGGAGTGCGAGCGAAGTTCCGCGTAGCGGCTGACCTGTCGCTGATCGGCCCTCAGATCCGCGGCGCGGGCGGCCTCCCGAGGACGGCCTCCAGCGCTTGTCCAAGCGCGAGCAGGTCGCGGTCGGAGCCGGCGGGCCCGTCGAACTCGACGCCGACTGGAAGACCACCGCTCGTCAGTCCCGCGCACAGCACGACACCCGGGATCCCTGCGCAGCTTCCCGGAGCGATGTTTCGAGACATCGCCACGCGGAACGGCATCTTCTTGCCGCCGATCTCGACCTCCTGGTCCTGGCCGATCGGCGTCGCCGGGACCAGCGTCGTGGGATACACGATCGCGGCGACAGCGGTCTTGCAGAAGTAGTCGCGAAACGCCTGCTGCAGAGCCGGTCGATGGACGTCGCGCGCCTGGACGTACGCCTCGTCCGGCGGCCGGAACTGTCCACCGGGGAGCGCCGAAGCGGCGAAGGGGCGCTTGACGTTTTCACCGACGCTTGCGAAGAGCTGATCCCAGGTCACACCCGTCTCGAACTCCTCCAGATACCGCTGGATCATCGGACGGGCCTCGTGCAGGATGATCGGCGAGTTTGCCGCGGTGACGAGCCTGGCGACGTCGGGAACGTCCGCCTCGACCAACACCACGCCGGCGTCGCGGAGCTTCTTGAGCGCCTCCTCGGCCACCCGCGCGACCTCCGGATCGAGGTCGGCGAAGTAATGCAAACGCGAGACGCCGAGGCGCACGCCGCGCAGGGCCACCGGCCGCAGCGGGCTCCCGTCACTGGTGACCACCGAGTCGAAGAGCGCGAGGTCGCCCACCGTGCGCGCGTGTGGTCCGATCGTGTCGAAGACGGAGGTGAGCGGCATCACCCCGCGCGGAGAATAGCGGAACGTCGTCGGACGGAACCCCGCAATCGCGCACATGGCGGCCGGAACGCGGATCGAGCCCGCGGTGTCTTCGGCGACGCCCAGCGGCGCCATGCGAGTGGCGACGGCCACCGCCGTTCCGCCGCTGCTGCCGCCGGGAATCCGTGTCGGGTCGTACGGGTTCTTCACGGCGCCGAAGCTGAGATTCGTGCTGGTCCAGCCGAACGACAGCTCGTGCAGATTCGTCTTGCCGAGCACGATGCCGCCGGCATCGCGGAGGGCGCGCACGACCGGCGCGTCGTCCTTCGGACGGAAGCTACGGAGCGCCGCGGTTCCCGACGTGGTGGGGTAATCTCGCGTGTTCACGCTGTCCTTGATCGGGATGGGCAGCCCGTGCAAGGGACCGAGGAAGGCGCCGGCGGCGCGGCGACGGTCGGCGGCCCGAGCGGCCTCCTTGACCTGGTCGGGAGCGATGGAGATGAAGGCATTGAGCTGCTTGCCCGCGTCGCACCGGGCCAGCAGGGCCGCCGCGTAGTCCTCGGCCTTCACATCCCCGCGACGCAGCATCGCGACCGCCTCCGTCGCCGAAAGCTCGAGCAGGTCGGTGCTGGCCTCCGCCGTGGATCGGTCGAGCGCTTTGCCGATCAGCGACGTCGCGACCAGGACCGTGGCACCCGTGAGGAAGTTCCGGCGGGACACGCGTGGGCTCGGCATGGCGACCTCCTTCGTGCGCGCAGCAGCTTAACACTCGCAGATCGGTCGCCGCCTTTCGCCTTGACCGCTTCTCTGCCGGCGCTGTAGCATCGGGCCCCTCTCGTGCCGAGCAGTGTCTGGCACGCGGAGTGAGAGCTTTGCCGGCCCGATCGAGCGCTCGGCGTCGCGCGCCGAGATAAAGAAGGGCCCTATGTTGTCTGTCAACGACCTGTCGCTGAACTTCGGCGGGTTGCGCGCCGTGGACGGCGTCAGCTTCACGGTCGAGACGGGCCGCATCCACGGGCTGATCGGACCCAACGGCGCCGGCAAGACCACGATCTTCAACTGCGTGACCGGCTTCTACCGGCCCGCGAGCGGCAGCATCCGCTTCCTCGATCACGACATCACGGGCCTGCGCCCCGATCAGATCGCGCGACTCGGGATCGCGCGCACGTTTCAGAGCGTGCAGCTGTTTCCGAGTCTGAGCGTCCTCGACAACGTCCTGGTGGCGAAGCACAGCCACATGCGGACGGGTCTCGTGGCCGAAGGCCTCGACCTGCCCTTCGTCCGCGCGCAGGAGCGTGCCGTCCGCGAGAAGGCCGAAGCGCTGCTGGCGTTCCTCGGGCTCACGGAGGCTCAACGGCAGCCGGCGGGAGGTCTCCCGCTCGGCTCGCAGAAGCGCCTGGAGCTGGCGCGCGCGCTGGCCCTGGAGCCGCGGCTGCTTCTTCTCGACGAGCCGGCGTCGGGACTCAACACGTCGGAGACGCAGACCCTCTCCGACGTGCTGCTTCGCGTACGCGAGCGCTTCACGCTGACCATTCTGCTCGTCGAGCACGATATGGGGTTCGTGATGAACCTCACCGACACCATCACCGTGCTGAACTTCGGTCGCAAGATCGCCGAGGGCACTCCGCGCGACGTGCAGCACGATCCAGAGGTGATCAAGGCCTATCTCGGGGAGACGGTCAATGTCGCCGGCGGTTGAGCCGCTCCTGACCCTCGACGGAATCGAGACGTTCTACGGCAGTATCCAGGCGCTCAAGGGCATCTCGTTCAAGGTGCTCGAAGGCTCCATCGTCACCCTGCTCGGCGCCAACGGAGCGGGCAAGTCCACGACCCTCAAGAGCATCTCCGGGCTCGCCCGACCCGCGCGCGGAACGGTCAGCTTCCGGGGGCGCAGGATCGAGGGCCTGCCCTCCGAGAAAATCGTGCGCCTCGGGATCTCGCACGTTCCCGAGGGCCGCGAGCTCTTCCCGGAGCTGACCGTCCTCGAGAACCTCAAGATGGGGGCGTACGCGCGGACCGACAAGCGCGCGATCCAGCGGGCGCTCGAGCGCGTGCACGCGTGCTTCCCCATCCTGGCCGAGCGGCGATCGCAGCTGGCGGGGACGCTCAGCGGCGGCGAGCAGCAGATGCTGGCGATCGGCCGCGCGCTCATGGCCGAGCCGATCCTGATGCTGCTCGACGAGCCGTCGCTGGGCCTCGCCCCCATGCTCGTCGAGGAGATCTTCGGCATCATCCGCGACATCCACGCCGGCGGCACGACGGTCCTGCTCGTCGAGCAGAACGCCAACAAGGCCCTGTCCATCGCGGACTACGGCTACGTCCTCGAGACGGGCACGATCTCCCTCGCTGGGGACAGTCAGCAGCTCCTGCGCGACGACCGCGTGCGCCGGTCGTATCTCGGGCATCGATGACCGACACGAAAGGAGAGGTGCCATGAAAGGGCTTCGCGGCGGTGCCGTACTCATCAGCGTGCTCGTCGGTCTCCTCGTCCTCTTCGCAAGCGGACCCGTCCGCGCGGAGGAAGGCGTCACCGACAAGGAAGTCGTCGTCGGCGCCGGGCTGGACCTCACCGGTGCCGTCGCGAACTGGGGAGTGAACATCAAGGCCGGCATGGAGGCCCTGTTCAACCGCGTCAACGAAGCCGGCGGGATCCACGGGCGGAAGATCCGGCTGATCGCCTACGACCACGTCTACCAGCCTCCCAAGGCGGTGACGAACGCCAAGCGTCTCGTCGAGCGTGACCACGTCTTCGTCATGATGGGCCACCTGGGGACGCCGACGACCAAGGCCATCAAGGACTACGTGGAGGAAAAGCGCGTCCCGAACATCTTCCCGGCGACGTTGGCCAGCATCTGGACCACCTCGGGCAAGTGGCACGTCGGCGACCTCGCGACCTACGCCGACCAGACGGGCCTGATCATCGACTACCTGGTGAAGGAGCGGAAGATCCGCAAGATCGCCAGCTTCTATCAGGATGACGAGTACGGGCTCGACGGCCACCTGGCGGGAAAGTCGCGGCTCAAGCATCAGTACGACCTCGCCTACGTGGCCGAGGTGGACTACAAGCGCGCCGACATCGACTTCAGCTCGCAGGCCGCGAAGCTGAAGGAGTCGGGCGCCGACGCGGTCATTCTCCAGGCGGTGTACCGTGAGCCGCCTCGGCTCGCCGAGCAGTGCGCGGCTATCGGCTACAAGCCGCTGTTCATCGGTCCCTCGCCCATCGTGCTGGCCAAGACGATCGAGCTGGGAGGCAAGCACGTGGAAGGGCTCATGGGCGTCGAGGTCTATCCGCTGCCGACGGATCCCGGCCCCTTCCTCGATCAGTACCGGGCGGACATGGCCAAGTACGCTCCCTCGCTTCCGATCGACACCACGAACCTGTACGGCTATCAGAAGGCGGCGCTGTTCGCCGAGGCCCTGCAGCGCACCGGGCGAAGCCTCACCCGCGACTCGGTGCTCAGGGCGATCGAGTCGATCAAGGACTGGGATCCGGGCTGGGGCCTGAAGTACACGTACGGCGGCGACAATCGCCGCGGCATGAGCAACGCGGGCCGGCTCGTCGTCGTGAAGGACGGTAAGTGGACGAAGGCGAGCGAGTGGACGGAGCTCAAGGAAGTCGGCCGGCGCTAGGAGCCTCGGGGCCGCACGACGCATGGTCGAGATCCTGACCAGCCAGGTCGTCAGCGGGCTCGCCACCGGCTGCGTGTATGCGCTCATCGCGCTCGGCTTCGTCCTGATCTTCAAGGCGACCGACGTGGTGAACTTCGCGCAGGGCGAGTTCGTGATGGTCAGCGGGTTCATCAGCTACACGCTGTTGATCCGGTTCGGGATCCCCTACTGGCTGGTTCTGGTCTTGACCATCGTCGTGTCGGGCTTCATGGGCGTGCTGCTCGAGCGGGTGGTCGTGCGGCCCATCATGAACGCCCCGATCTTCAGCATCGTCATCGCCACCATCGGCGCCTCGATCGTGCTGCGCTCCTCCGCCGGCATCCTCTACGGGTACGACGTGCTGCCGCTGCCGACCATCTTCTCGAAGGACCCCATTCGGCTCGGCATCGTGAGCTTCACCGCCATGGACGCCGGGGTGATCGGGTTTTCGCTCGTGATCATGGCGGCCCTCTACCTCTTCTTCAAGCTGACGAAGACGGGGACGGCCATGCGGGCCACCGCCCAGAGCCAGACGGCGGCCCGCCTCATGGGCGTCAGCGTGCCGCGGATCTTCTCGCTGACGTGGGCGATCAGCGCCGGCATCGGCGGCGTGGCCGGCGTGCTGATCGCGCCCATCATCTATCTCGACCCCAACCTCGGCTTCATCGGCGTGAAGGCCTTCGCCGGCGCGATCCTGGGCGGGTTCGGCAGCATCCCGGGGGCGATCGTCGGTGGGATGCTGCTGGGGATCCTCGAGAACCTCTCCGGGTACTTCTTCAACGCCGGCATCAAGCAAGTCTCCACCTACATCCTGCTCATCCTCGTGCTCGTCGTGCGACCGAGCGGGCTGTTCGGCGCCGCGCCGGTCCGGAAGGTGTGACCGCATGCCCCGGCGCTCGCGGCTCGGCGGGGCGGCGCTGGTCGCGGTGGCGGCAATCTTGTTGGTGCTGCCGAACGTGGCGGACAACTACGTCATCTACGTCATGTCGCGTCTCTTCGTCTACGTGCTGGTGGCGCTCGGGCTCAATCTGTTGACCGGCTACACCGGCCAGGTCTCCCTCGGCCATGCGGCGTTCTTCGCCATCGGTGCGTACACGGCGGCCGTCCTCGCCGAACGGTGGCACTGGCCGTCCGTGCTCTGCCTGGTCGGGGCGGCGCTCGTCAGCGCCGCCGTCGGCTACCTCCTGGGGCTGCCGTGCTTGCGACTGAGCGGCCTCTACCTCGCCATGGCGACGCTCGGCTTCACCCTCATCGTGCAGGAGATGCTCCTGCAGCTCTCGGTGATCACGCACGGCTCGGAAGGGATGAAGGTGCAACCGGCCTCGTTCCTGGGGCTGACCTTCCATACCGATTACCGGAAGTACTACCTGCTCTTCGTGGTCACGGTCGCCATGCTGCTGTTCGCCCGGAATCTCGTGAAGGGACGGGCGGGGCGGGCGTTCCTCGCGATCCGCGACAACGAGCGCGCGGCCGCCGCCATGGGTGTGAACATCGCCCGGTACAAGACGATCGCCTTCGCCATCAGCGCGCTCTACACCGGCCTCGCCGGCGCGCTGAGCGCGTTCATCGTCGGCTTCCTCGATCCGCAGGAGTTCAGCTTCTTCCTCTCCATCCAGTTCATCACCATCATCATCCTGGGGGGGCTCGCCTCGCTGCTCGGGTCGGTGCTCGGCGCGTGCTTCCTGATCGTCCTGCCCGAGCTGCTGGCGGGGCTGGACGTCTGGCAGGCGCTCGTCTACGGGCTGATCATGGTCGTCACGATCATCTTCATGCCGTTCGGCCTCAGCGGTGCCCTCCAGCGATACGCGCATCGTTGGTTCGGGATCGGCGTCGAGCCCATGATCCCTCGCCGCCTGGGGCACTGACGGCACGCGAGACCTTGCATTACTCCGTGCCTTGACGGACGAGGAATAGAACTCTATCACAAAGTGATATATACTCCCGGGGTGATGGCGCTCCTCACTCCGCGCGCCGCCGCCCGCCGCCTCGATTACCGAACGCTCGCCGATCTGCGCTATCAGATTCGACGATTCCTGCGGGTCCGGGAAGTCGCCGCCCGAGACGCCGGTGTGGAGCCCCAGCAATACCTCGTTCTGCTGCAGATCAAGGGCCTCGAGGGGCACGAGGCGGCGACGATGAGCGTGCTCGCGGACCGTCTGCAGATCCGCCACCACGCCGCCGTTCAACTGGTGGATCGGCTGGTGAGGCAAGGCATGGTCGAGCGGCGCCGACATGGTCGTGATCGACGTGAGGTGCTCGTGTGCCTGCGTCCGGCGGGGGAGAAGGTTCTCAAACGACTCGCCAGTTATTCGGTCGCCGAACTGACCATCGAAGGTCCGTCGCTCGTGGCGTCCCTGAACCGACTCGTCATCCAATCAACCCGACGTAGGATCCTGTCCCGGAACGGGACGAGAAAGGCTAGGCGATGACTCGATACGGGCTCACAACCCTGGTGCTCATCGCAGCAGTGCTCGTGTCCGGCTGTGCCAAGCAACCGGCGACTATGCTCACGTCCGCTCCGCCACCGACGGGAGTTTCCCCGATGAGCAATACGGCTTCGAGACAGGCGACCGCCAACCCGGGGGCTCCGGGTTCGACCGGTCAGCCGGGGTCTTCGACGTCGACGGGGGGCCGGCCGGCTCCGAGTGATTTTGTCGCCGTGCGCGACCTCGCGGACATCCACTTCGACTTCGACAAGTACACGATCCGTCCGACAGACGCGGACCTCCTCGATCAGAATGCACGTTGGCTCAAGGCCAACGAGAAGGACCTTCTCTTGATCGAGGGGCACTGTGACGAGCGGGGAACCAATGAATACAACCTGGCACTGGGTGAGCGTCGCGCGAAGGCGGCGATGAACTACCTCGTGGCCCAGGGTGTCGCCGCTCGGCGTATCACGATCATCAGTTACGGAGAGGAGCGCCCGCAGTGCACGGACCACAATGAGGCGTGCTGGGCGAAGAATCGGCGCGCGCACTTCCTCGTCAAGCAGGGCTAGGCGCTTGGGCGAACGTGCGCATCGGTGGGTTCGTCAGCCTCGCGGCGCTCAAAGCAACATTCCTGCGCTCAAAGCAACATTCCTATTGACAACCTGCGAGGAGCGCACCTAAGGTCCCCATACTGAGTCGAGCCCCCATCGTGTTGTTCGGGGGGAGGTGGTGGATGTGAGAACGCCCCGCGCAGGTCATGCTGGCGGGGCGTTTGCGTTTTTCGAGAAAGGACCCCACGTGATCGCGAGGCTCACCCCCGAGTGAGCGAACTGGCCGGCGGGTAAAGGAGTCGCACCATGCGCTCGAGACGTCTCGTGTTCGGGACGGCGGCGGCCCTGGTCATGACGATCCTCCTCTCCGACGTCACGACGGCCGGGGCGCAGAAACGCGGCGGCACGCTCCGCGTCGCCTACGGCAACGAGATCTCGAATCTGGACTTCCACACCGCGCCCGGCTACGAGCTGGTGTGGGCGGTGCTGAACATGAACTGTGGGCTCATCAGCATGACGCCCGACGGCAAGTTCGTGCCGGACGCCGCCGAATCGTGGCAGATCTCGCCCGACGGTCTCCTCTACACGTTCAAGCTCAAGAAGAACGTGCTGTTCCACGACGGCACCAGGCTCGACGCCTCCGTGGTCAAGTTCAACGTCGATCGCATCATGGACCCCGCGACGCGGTCCAGCATGCGGACGTTCTACGAGCCGGTGCACTCGGTCGAGGTGCTCGATCCGTACACCGTGCAGATCCGACTCAAGCATCCTTACGCGTTCATGATGCACATGCTGGCCGCGTATCGCATGGGCCTCATGTTCTACTCGCCGGCGGCCACGCAGAAATACACGATTGAAGATCGAAAGGCCGGCAAGCCGGAGGCCGTCCCCGGATGCGGGCCGTTCAAGCTCGTCGAGTGGGTGAAGGGGAGCCATCTGGTGATGGACCGGTTCGACAAGTACTTCGAGCCGGGCCTCCCGTATCTCGATCGCGTCATGATCCGCGTGATCAGGGACCCCGTCACGCAGATGGCCGCATTCAAGGCCGGTGAGATCGACTTCATCGCCGATTTGTCCGCCGATCACGTCGACACCCTCCGGGCCCAGAACCCACGCGCCCAGATCATGACCGGCAAAGAGACGACGCCGATGGTCGCGATGATGAAGGTCACCGTGCCCGCGGACGGCAAGCCCATGTCGAAGGATCGCGGGCCGCATCCGATCTTCAACGACATCCGGGTCCGCAAGGCGGTGGGGTGCTACGGGATCGATCGCAAGGAGATCGTCAAGATCGCGTTCAAGGGTCAGGCCACTCCGTGGCTCGGGATCATCCCGCCGGGTACCCAGGACACCGTTGACGTGACCCACATGTGCCCCTATGACCCCGCGAGGGCGAAAGCGCTGCTGGCGGACGCCGGCTACGGCCCGCAGAAGCCGTTGACCTTCGAGCTGATGACCAACACCGAGAAGTCCGTCTTCCACGTGATCGTCACCGTGATCAAGGAGCAGATGGCGCGCATCGGCGTGACCACGAACATCCGGCTCACCGACAAGGTGAGCTGGATGAACGTGGCCACCCAGGACGGGCCGTTCGACATGTACGTCGAGGATCTCGCGTCCCTCATGACCGTGGACCAGAACTCGTTCCTGTCGGCCAGCACGGCGTCCTGGAACAGCACGCGCCACACCGACCCCAAGGTCGACGAGTACTACGCCCGCTACGGCCGCGAGATGGACCCGGTGAAGCGCAAGGCCATCGCCAGGGAGTTCCAGGAGTTCAGCGCCGACAAGCTCTACTGGAACACGATCTCCGGCTCGCCGTTCTACCAGGTGGCGCAGCCGTGGATGAAGGACTACGTCTACCAGGCCGAGTTCAAGGTCCTCTACAAGAAGGTCTGGCTGGACAAGTAGAGGTGCTCCATGAAAGTCGCCTCGATCCTCAAGGTCAAGGGTACGACCGTCGAGACCACGCCCCCGCGCACGAGCATCGCCACGAGCGCGCGTCTGCTCCGGGACAAGCACATCGGCGCGCTGGTCGTGAGCGAGGATGGCACCGGCGTGCTCGGCATCATCACCGAGCGCGACATCGTCCATGGACTCGCGGACCGCGGGCCGTCGCTGCTGGACCTGCCGGTCTCGCTCGTGATGACGCGTGCGCCGGTCACCTGCACGCCCGACGACGACATCCAGACCGTGATGAGCCAGATGACCCGGCGGCGGCTCCGTCACCTGCCCGTGGTGGTCGGCGGGCGCTTGCAGGGCATCGTGAGCATCGGTGACGTCGTCAAGCACCGGCTGGACGAGCTCGAGACGGAGGCGAACGTCCTCCGCGACGCCTTCCTCGCCCGGCAGTAGGCGGTCCGCGACCGACGTTACCGCGCGCCGTCACCGGCTCTGCGCGGCAACCGCGCGTCGCTTGATCGCACGGGAGCGATGTGCTATCACCGGCGGACTCTCGACTCTGGAGGTCCCATGACCCGCACGCGGAACGCAATCCTCGTCGCGCTGTGGCTGCTCGGACCCGCCTTCCTCGCCTCCCCGGCGGGGGCGCAGGACGAAGTCCGGCTCGGCGCCTTCGCCCCCATCTCCGGCATCAGCGCCGACGTCGCGGCCCAGATCAAGGCGGGCATCGAGGTCGCGGTGGAGCGCACGGAGAGCGTTCCGCTCGGCGGCAAGCCCGCCAGGGTCCGTGTGATCTGGTACGACACGGAAGGCAAGGGCGACGTCGGCCTGAACGTGGTCACGCGCGCGCTCACCGTGGACAAGATCCACGCGGGCATCGGCTTTCTCTCCAGCGACGTCTTCATCCGGGTGATGGACGAGTTCCAGAAGGCGTCCACGCCTGTGGTGGCCTGCTGCGCGGCGTCGCTGAAGATCGGCGACAAGATCACACAGACGAAGGCGCAGTACGTCTTCCAGCTCAGCCCCACCGTCAACGACATCGCGCGCTCGCTCAACGCCGCCGTGGTGGCGCACGTGAAGCCCAAGAAGGTCGTGATGCTCAACGAGAACACCGACGCGGGCCGTGACTTCTCCCGCATCTCGCGCGAGTGGCTCGCCGCCAACGCCCGGGGTGTGGAGGTCGTGGCGGACGAGTTCGTCGACCGTGGCGTGACCGACCTCACCCCGCAGCTGGCCAAGGTGAAGCGCCTCGGGGCGCAGGCCATCATCGGCGAGATCTACGGCTCGAGCGGCCCCGTGCTGTTCACCCAGTGGTTCGAGCTGCGCGTGCCCGCGGTGGTCGCGCACATGGGAGCCACGGTGTCCGCGCAGACGTTCGTGGATCAGCACGCTCGGCAGATGGATGGCGCGATCGTCAACAACCGCTGGTGGCCGGCCAGGTACTCCGAGGTGTCCGAGCCGATGCTCGCCGCCTACCGGAAGAAGACGGGCACCGACGCCACCAACTTCGCGGTGCAGGGGCACGACGCGGCCCTCGTCGTCCTGGAGGCGATCCGGAAGGCCGGCAGCGTCGATCCCCAGAAGGTCGCGGCTGGACTCGAGAACGGCACGTTCGTCACCGCCTGGGGCACGCGCAAGTTCACGCCGCTCGCCGAGGGCCATCGCATGCCCATCCAGACCGTGATCGTGCAGATCCAGGGCGGCAAAAAAGTGCCGATCTATCCGGATTCGGTCGCCTCGGCCGGCGGCGGCAAGTTCGTGCCCGTGCCGCCGTACGCGTGGGAAAAGAAGTAACCCAGCCGGCGCGGCTCGCCGTCTCCGAGCTCACGAAGCGCTTCGGCGGCCTCCGCGCCGTCAGCGGCTGCTCGTTCGAGGTCGAGGCGGGCAGTGTCGTCGGCCTCATCGGGCCCAACGGCTCCGGCAAGACCACGGTCTTCGATCTCATCACGCGCCTGCTCCGGGCCGACGGCGGGCGCGTGCTTCACGACGGTGAGCGCATCGACGACCTGTCGACGCACGAGATCGCCCGACGGGGCATCGGGCGGACGTTCCAGGCGGTGAGACTCTTCCGCGCGCTGCCCGTGCGCGAGAACCTCGCCATCGCCGCCATGGGCCGCGGCGTGCGCGACTGGGAGGGACGTGCCGACGCCTGGCTCGAGCGCCTCGGGCTCATGGGGCTCGTCGATGCGTCCGCGGGCAGTCTCTCCGTCGGCCAGCAGCGCCTGCTCGAGCTTGCGATGAACCTCGTGATCGAGCCCACCCTGCTCCTGCTCGACGAGCCGCTCGCCGGTGTACATCCGGTCGTCCGCCGCCAGATCGCCGAGACCATCCGCGAGCTCCGCGGCCGGGGCCGCACGTTCCTCATCATCGAGCACCACATGCCATTCGTCATGAGCCTCTGCGACAAGATCGTGGTCATGGATCATGGCGAGAAGATCGCCGAGGGACCGCCCGCGGCCATCCGCGCCGACGAGCGGGTCATCGCAGCGCTCCTGGGCCAGGGCCGCGCGCGCGACGACGCGTGATGCTGCGCGTGGCCGACGTCCGCTCCGGCTACGGCAAGCTCGAGATCCTCCAGTCCGTCTCGCTGGCGGTGGGCGAGGGCGAGATCGTGGGCCTCATCGGCCCCAACGGCGCGGGCAAGTCGACCCTGCTCAAGACCGCGTTCGGCTATCTGGCGCCGTTCGCGGGTGAGGTCGCCCTCGAGGGACGGCCTCTGGTCGGGCTCCGGCCCGATCAAGTCGTGCGCCTCGGCGTCGGCTACGTCGCGCAGGCGGGGGGGCTGTTCGCGGACATGACCGTGCACGAGAACCTCGTGCTCGGCGGCTACGCGCTGCGCTCGTCCCGCGAGGCGCGCGCGGCCGTGGACGAGCTCTACGCGCGCTTCCCGCTCTTCGCGGCCCGCCGGCGGCAGCCCGCGGGCAGCCTCTCCGGCGGCGAGCAGCGCATCCTCGCCGTCGCCCGCGCGCTCGCCGTGCGCCCGCGACTCCTCCTCCTCGACGAGCCCTCGGCCGCGCTCGCGCCCCGCTTCATCGCCGACGTGTACGACACCATCCGTGCGCTGAACGGCGGGGGCATCGCCATGCTCATCGTCGAGCAAAACGTGGAGGCGATTCTCGCCGTGGCTCACCGCGTGTTCGTGCTCGACCTCGGCCGGAACGCCTTCGACGGCACGCCGGCCGAGCTGCGCGCGAGCGACCGCATCCGCCGTCTGTATCTCGGCGAGGACGAAGGGTAGGGCGGTGCTCGAGTCGCTGGCCGAGTTCGCCATCCAGGGGATCGTGCTGGGCGGGCTCTACGCGCTCTTCGCCGTGGGCCTCACGCTGATCTTCGGCGTCCTCGACGTCATCAACGTTGCCCACGGCGAGTTCTTCGCCATCGGCGGCTACCTGGCGTTCGCCGCCATCGTGGTCCTCCACTGGCCCGGCGCCGCCGGCGTGGCGGGCGCGGCCGTCGGAACCTTCGTGCTCGGGCTCGGCGTCTATCCGCTTCTCCTGGCGCCGCTGAAGCGCCGTCTCGGCGCGCGCCCGCGCGGTCCGCTCTACCTGGTGCTGACGCTCGGACTGTCGACGTTTCTCCAGTCGAGCCTCCTCGCCGCCGCCGGTGGGGACTACCTGCGCGTGCCGCCGTACGCGGGCGGGGTGCTGGACCTGTCATTCACGGCCGTGAGCCATCAGCGTCTGCTCGTGCTCGTCGTGTCGATCGTGCTTCTCGGCGGGCTGTTCCTCTTCCTGCGCTTCCACCGTGAAGGGCTCGCGGTCCGCGCGGTGGCGCAGAACCCCGACGCCGCGCAGGCGATGGGGATCAATCTCCCGCGCGTGTTCGCGCTGACGCTTGCCCTGGGGGTGGGGCTGGCCGGCGCGGGCGGAGCGCTCATGGCGCCGCTGTTCAACGTCTATCCCACCGTCGGCTTCCCGCTCACCATCAAGGCGTTCGCCATCACGATCCTCGGGGGCATGGGCAACCTCGCGGGCGCGCTCGTCGCGAGCTTCCTCATCAGCCTCGCCGAGGCGTTCTCGGTGATGCTCATCCCCTCCGAGTGGCAGAACGCCATCGCCTTCGCCGTGATGATCGTCATGCTGCTCCTGCGGCCCTCGGGCCTGCTCGGCGGTGGGGGCCGGCGATGATCGCACGGGTGCGCGTGATCGCGGTGCCGGCGGCGCTGGTCGTCGCGGCGCTCCTGCCCGCGCTGATCCCCCATCCGTTCGTCCTCACGCTCGCGACGCAAGCGATGGTGTGGGCGTTGCTCGCCGCGAGCTGGGACCTGCTGAGCGGCTACACGGGCCAGGTCTCGTTCGGGCACGCCGGCTTCTTCGCCCTCGGCGCCTATGCCGCCGCCACGGCCACCAAGCACGCCGATCTCTCGCCCTGGCTCGGTCTCGTCTTCGCCGCGCTGGTCGCGGCGCTCGTCGGAGGCCTGGCAGGATTTCCGGCGTTGCGGCTGCGCGGTCACTACCTGGCGCTGGTCACCCTCGGCCTGGCGGAGATCGTGCGCCTCGTCGCCCAGAACTGGCTCGAGCTCACCGGAGGCCCGTTCGGCATCCACGACTACCGCACGTTCCCCGGGTTGCCCGCAGCGCCCCTGGCGCATCGCCAGGCGCGCTACGTGATCGTGGTCGCCATCGTCGCGGCCTCCGTCGTCGCGATGCGCGCGCTGTGCGAGCGCACGCCGGCGGGCAAGGCGTTCCGCGCGATCCGCGAGGACGAGGTCCTTGCGGAGATGCTGGGCATCCGCACCACCGTCTACAAGCTGCTCGCGTTCGTGGTGAGCTCGGCCTTCGCCGGGCTCGCGGGAGCGCTGTATGCCTACGACGTGCAGCTCGTGAGTCCGTCGGTCGCTTCGGCGGCGACGACGTCCTTCGTGATCGGCATGGCGGTCTTCGGCGGACTCGGCACCGTCTGGGGCCCCGTCCTCGGGGCCCTCCTGCTCTTCGGTCTCAGCGAGGGCTTGCGCTTCATCGGCGTGGTCTACAATCTCATCGCGGTCGGGCTCGTGATCATGATCTTCGTGGTGTTCGTCCCGCGCGGGCTCGCCGGAGGCAGGCGAACGGCATGACGTACCGGCTCGGCGTGGACGTGGGCGGGACCTTCACCGATCTCGTGCTGGTCGACGCCACCGGCGCAGCGCGAACGCGCAAGCTGCTCTCCACCACCGGCAACTACGCCGACGCCATCATCGCGGGCGCGCGGGCGCTGCTCCTCGACGCCGGGGCGCCGGCCGCCGACGTGCGCGAGATCATCCACGGTACGACCGTGGCCACCAACGCCATCCTCGAGCGCCGGGGCGCGCGCACGGGTCTCATCACGACCGAGGGCTTTCGCGATCTCCTGGAGATCGGCCGGCTCCGCCTCGCCCGGCTCTACGACCTGAATTTCGAGCGCCCGGCGCCCCTCGTGCCGCGGCGATGGCGTCGAGAGGTGCGTGAGCGGATGAACCACCGCGGCGAGGTGGTGACGCCGCTGGATCGCGAGAGCGTCGTGGAGGCCGTCGATCGTCTGCTGGCCGAGGGCGTGGAATCCATCGCCGTCTGTCTCCTCCACGCGTGGGCGAACGGCGAGCACGAGCGGGCGATCGGCGCCATCGTCCGGGAGCGCGCGCCCGGCGTGGGCGTGACGCTGTCGTCGGAGATCCTTCCCGAGATGCGCGAGTTCGAGCGCACGAGCACGGCCGTCACGAATGCGTACGTGATGCCCGTGTTGGACCGTTACCTCGGACGGCTCGAGCACGAGATTCGCGCCCTCGGGACCCGCGCCCCCGTGCTCGTGATGCAGTCCAACGGCGGGGTGATGACGGCGGAGAGCGGGCGCCGGCGTCCCGTGCACGTGATCGAGTCCGGCCCGGCCGCGGGCGTCATCGCGACGGCGGCGCTGGCGCGCCGCGTCGGCGCCCCCAACGCCATCAGCATCGACATGGGCGGCACGACGGCCAAGGCCTCGGTGATCGAGGCCGGCGCGATCACGCGGGCGGGAGAGTTCGAGATCGGCGGCGTCGTGTCGCAGGGGAGCCGGCTCAACAAGGGCTCGGGCTTCCTGCTCCGCGTGCCCGCCATCGACATCGCCGAGGTCGGCGCGGGCGGCGGCAGCATCGTGACGATCGACGACGCCGGCGCGATCCATGTGGGTCCTCGCAGCGCCGGCGCCACGCCGGGCCCGGTCTGCTACGACGCCGGCGGCACCGACGTCACCCTCACGGACGCCAACGTGTGCCTCGGCTATCTCCATCCCGAGCGCTTGCCGAGCGGGCTCAGGCTGAACCCGGAGAAGTCGCGGCGCGCCGTGGCGGACCAGGTCGCGTCGCGGCTCGGGCTCTCGCTCGAGGACGCCGCGTACGGCGTCTATCTCCTGGGGTGCGCGGGCATGGCGCGCGCCGTGCGGGCGGTGACGATCGAGCGCGGCCGCGATCCGCGCGATTTCGTCCTCGTCGCCTTCGGCGGGAACGGCCCGCTCTTCGCCGCCGAGATGGCGCGCTCGCTGGAGATCGGCACGATCGTCGTCCCTCCGGCGCCCGGCGTGTTCAGCGCCGTCGGCCTGCTCGAGGCCGAGGTGGAGCACCATCTCGTGCGCACGTTCTTGAGAACCTTGCAGGCGACCCCTCCGGCGGAGATCGCGGCGGCGGTGGCGGCGCTGGAGCGCGAGGCGGAGGGCCTGCTGCGCGACGAGGGCTACGCCGCCCGGCCCGAGATCACGCGCTCGGCGGACTGCAAGTACCAGGGGCAGTCCTTCGAGCTGACGGTGCCGCTCCCCGGGCGGCTCGACGGGTCGACGGCGCGCGAGCTGGCGGAGACCTTCGGGCGCGAGCACGAGCGGACGTACGGCCATCGGGCGGACGCCGATCCCATCCAGCTCGTCAATCTTCGCGTCACGGCGCGGATGCCGCGACAGGGTGGCGCCGCGGCGGTCCGGGCGGGCGCCGGCCGCGCCGGCGCCGGCGGTGAGCGCCTCGCGTACTTCGGGGCTGCGCACGGTGCCCTCCGCACCCCGGTGCTCGCGCGCGGCGACCTCGGCGCCGTGTGGCGGCCCGGCCCGCTGCTCGTGGACGAGTACGACGCGACCACGCTCGTTCCGCCGGGCTGCGCCGCGCGGCGTGACGAGCACGACGACATCGTCATTCGGACGGGAGGGTAGCGCCATGCCCCCGCGTGACGTCGGTGATCCCATCCTCCTCGAGCTCATCAAGAATGCGCTCGACGCCATCGTGGACGAGATGGCCATCGCGCTCGTGCGAACCGCCTACTCGAACAATTTGAAGAACGCGATGGACATGTCGTGCGCCCTGTGCGACGCGGAGGGCCGCCTCATCGCCCAGGGCCTCACGCTGCCGCTCCACCTCGGCTCCATCCCCGACGCGATGGCCCAGGTGCGCCGCAAGTTCGTCGGCCGGATCGAGCCCGGCGACGTCTTCATTCTCAACGACCCGTTCGAGGGCGGCACGCACCTGCCGGACTTCTACATCTTCAAGCCGATCTTCCTCGACGGCGGGCTGGTGGGGTGGTCGGCGAGCATCGGCCACCAGCTCGACGTCGGCGGCAAGACGCCGGGCGGCAACGGCTGCGACGCGACGGAGATCTTCCAGGAGGGGCTTCGCATCCCGCCGTTGAAGCTCTATGACGCCGGGAGGCCGGTCGACGCGATCTTCGACTTGATCGACCGCAACGTGCGGGTGCCGCGGCAGGTGCTGGGCGACGTGCGCTCGCAGGTCGCCGCGTGCCTCACGGGCGAGCGGGGCTATCTCGGCTTGATCGCGCGTTACGGGGTGGAGCGCCTGGCCGCGTGTACCACGGCGCTCCTCGATCAGGCCGAGCGCCTCGCGCGCCACGCGATCAGCGCGATGCCGGACGGGGCCTACACGTTCACGGACTGGATCGACGACGACGGCATCGACCCGGATCCGATCCCGATCACCGTGACCATCACCGTGGCCGGCGACCGCATGGTGGCGGACTTCACCGGCTCGGCGCCGCAGGTGAAGGGCGCCATCAATTCACCGCTGCCGTTCACGAAGTCCGCCGTGTACGCGTGCGTGCGCCACCTCATCGGAGGCGAGCCGCCGAACAACGAGGGCTACTTCCGTCCCATCGAGGTGATCGCGCCCGCGGGCACCGTAGTGAATCCCGTGCCGCCCGCCGCGGTGGCCGCCCGCGGACTCACCGGCTTCCGCATGGCCAACACGATGTTCGGGGCCCTCGCCCAGATCGCGCCGGATCGTGTCTTCGCCTGCGAGATGGGCGGCGACACGGGCGTGAGCTTCGGGGGCTACGACGCCGAGCGGCGGCCGTTCGTCTTCCTGGAGTTCCTGTTCGGGTCGTGGGGCGGGCGGCCGACCCGCGACGGCGTCGACGCGTGCAGCAGCGCGGTCGTCAACTTCTCCAACAATCCCATCGAGGTCATCGAGTCGGAGTACCCGATCCTCATCGAGCGTTACGGCTACGTGCCCGACTCGGGGGGGCCGGGCACGTTCCGGGGTGGCCTCGCGCTCGTGCGGCAATATCGGTTCCTGGCGCGGGAGGCGACGTTACAGCTCCGCACCGACCGCCGCTCGCACCTGCCGTACGGGCTCGCGGGCGGGCACCCGGGAACGCCGTCGGCGAACCTGCTGAACCCGGGCACCCCCGACGAGCGCGTGCTGCCGGCGAAGTGCACGATCAGCGTGCAGCACGGCGACGTGTTCCGGCACGTGCTGGGCGGCGCCGGGGGGTGGGGCGACCCGCGCGCGCGCGACCCCGAACTGGTGCGGCGCGACGTGATGGAGGAAAAGATCACGCCGGAATACGCGCTCCGCCACTACGGCGTGACGATCACCCCGCAGCCGTGAGACTCCTCTCGCGCGAAGTGGTACCGTGCACCAGCAACTCTCGGAGAAGCTGACGGCTCTCCGGCCGCACGGCGTCGACGACGTTGTCAAGCAACTCCGCGGGCTGGGAAAGCGACGATCCTCAACCCGGGGCATCATGGATCAAACGCATCGTCGTCGCTAGACTTTTTGGGGAGGGTGAAACCGGAGCTTGCAGTGATCTCCGCCGGCGCTGGCAATCAGTATGGGCACCCGACGAAGCCGGTCTTGCAGCGGCTCGGCGTGGTGAACGCCAAGATCTATCGAACAGACCACGATGGGAGTGTAGTGGTTCGAGCGGACGGTAACGCCTATAAGATCGAGACGGATAAGTAGGGCCGCCGTCAGTCAGCATGCGTCGCACACTCTTAGGAATGAAGCCCACGGCCGCTGATACTTATGGCTTGCACAGTTGCAGGTCCTGTGTGATAAGGCTGCTGCCATCCAGGCGTCCAAGGAAGGCAACCGTTCCTGACCCAGAGGGTAGGGACTGGTGTCGAATCAGCTTCGTCGAAAGCCTCCTAAGGCCGTCGTTCTGGCAGTTGGGCCTGAAATCGCTCGGCTCCGTCTTGCCGACGCTCACCGCGAGACTGCTCGTTCAGATTCCGTTTCCCGGCTCGATCCGTCCACTGGATCGTCTAGGGCTCAGCAAGTACGCCTCTGTGTTTCTCGATAACGGAGTCGACCTCGGTAGCCTGCGAAGTCTCTCCGAAGGGGACTTGCGGGAGCTGGGCCTGCCACTCGGCGCCCGAAGGGAGGGCGCAAGCCGATGAGCCTGAACATCCGCACCTGGCTGGAAGCGGGCGGCTTCGGCCAGTATGCCGATTTGTTCGAAGCCAACGAGATCGATGGCGAAGCGCTTCGCGCGCTGACCGGCGAGCACCTGAAGGAGCTCGGCATTCCGCTCAGTCGCCGGGCGAAGCTCCTCAAGGCGATCGCGGGGCTGTCCCCGGGTTCTTCTCCGAGCCCAGCCGCCGGACCCGGTAGATCGCCCGGAGTTAGAACCGCCGGCACGGCGCCCGATGCCACGGCCACGCCGGAACGCCGGCACCTAACGGTCATGTTCGTGGACCTCGTAGGCTCGACCGCGCTTTCGAACCGGCTCGATCCGGAAGACCTGCGCAACGTGATCCGCAAATACCAGGATGCGGTCGTCGGCGCAGTGACGCGCTACGACGGCCACGTCGCCCAGTACCTGGGCGATGGCATGCTCGCGCATTTCGGCTTTCCGCTGGCGCACGAGGACGACGCGGAGCGCGGCGTGCGCGCGGCGCTTGCGACCGTTGGCGCCCTCACCGCCATGGGATCGCTGGGTGTCGAAAATCTCTCGGTGCGAATCGGCATCGCGACGGGCATCGTCGTCGCCGGCGACCTGCTCGGTGAAGGCGCCGCCCGTGAGCATGCGGTGGTGGGCGAGACCCCCAATCTTGCGGCGCGGCTTCAAGGCATCGCAGCACCTGGGGAAGTGGTCGTCAGCGCGAACACGCATCACTTGGTCGAGCACCTCTTCGAGTTCCGGGATCTCGGCCCGCAGCATCTCAAGGGCTTCGCCGCGCCGGTCTCGGCCTACGCGATCACTGGCGAACGCTCGTCGGGAAGCCGCTTCGAGGCGCGTCGCGGGGAACTGCTCGCGGCGATGGTCGGCCGAGACAACGAACTGACGCTCCTGATCGAGAACTGGCGCGGTGTGCAGTCGGGTCAAGGACGGTTGACACTCATCACGGGCGACGCCGGCATCGGCAAGTCGCGCATCATCCGTGCGCTGCAGGACGCCCTCGCGGCCGAGCGGCCTGCGCGCCTGGACTACCAGTGCTCGCCGTACCACTCGGACAGCGCGCTGTTTCCTGTCATTCAGCATCTTGCCCGCGCCGCCCGTTTCGAACCGGCGGACACGCCAGACAGACGGCTCGACCGGCTGGAGGCGCTGCTCAAGGAGTTCGGCGCCCGCAGCGTGCGTGACATGGCGCTGATCGCCGCGCTGCTCGGCATCGACGGAGTTCAGCGCTACGGGCCGCTCACGCTCACGCCACAGCAGCAGCGCCTGGGCACGTTCGAGGCGCTGACGGGCCTGCTGGGCGACGTTGCGCGCATCCGGCCGCTGCTCTGGACGATCGAGGACGTGCAGTGGATTGATCCGACGACGCTGGAACTCATCGACCTGTGTCTCGAGCGGATCGCGAACCTGCCCGTGTTGATCCTCGCGAGCGCGCGGCCGGATTTCCACGACGCCTTCGGCAGCCGGCCGAACCTGACCCGGCTGCCGCTCTTCCGCCTGGGGCGGACCCAGATTGCTGCGATGGTGAGAGGCGTGACGCGCGGCAAGGCCTTGCCCGAAGAGTTGCTGAACGAAATCGCGGCCAAATCGGACGGAGTCCCGCTGTTCATCGAGGAGCTGACCAAGACCCTGCTGGAGTCGGGTGTCCTGCACGAGACGCAGGATGCGTTTGTCGTCGATGACCCGCTGCCGAACCTCGCGATTCCCGCGTCGTTACACGACAGCCTGATGGCCCGGCTCGACCGGTTACGGCCGGTCAAGGAGGTGGCCCAGACCGCAGCCTGCATCGGCCGCGAATTCAGCCACCGATTGCTCACGGCGATCATGCCGCCGCCGGACAATGCGCCGGACCAAGCCCTCGCCCGCCTGGTCGAGGCGGAGCTGATCTTCAGCCGGGGAACCCCGCAGGAAGGACAATACGCTTTCAAGCACGCGCTGGTGCGCGATGCCGCGTACGAAAGCCTGCTCAAGGCCAAGCGCCAGCAGATCCACGAACGGCTGGTGAATGCCCTGGAAGCGTTGCCCGACACGCCGCCGGAGATCCTGGCGTTCCATGCGATGCAGGCGGGCCTCAACGAAAAAGCCATCGCCAGCTGGCAGAAGGCCGGTGCGCAGGCGATCGCGCGTCCCGCCTACAAGGAGGCCCTCGCCCACTTGAGCCAGGCGTTGCGCCTGGCCGAGCAGATGGGAGAGACCCGGGCGTGGCTCGAGCGCCGCCTACTGATCCTGCTGGCGCTCGGCCAGGCGTCGATTCCGTTGCGCGGATACAGTCACTCGCAGACGGTCGCCGCGTTCACGCGCGCCCAGGAGCTGGTTGGCGCGATGAGCGACGCGCCGCACCGCTTTTCCGTGTTCTATGCGGTGTGGGTCGCGCTGTATATCCGCGGGGAGCATGACAGGGCGCTCGAAGCCGCGGGCAGCATGGTGCGGGAGGCGGAACGCGACAGCAGCACCTCGCACATGATCACCGCGCTCCGGTCGCTCGCCATGTCCCAGGTGATCACGGGCGCGCCGGCGCTCGCGATCCAGTCCTTCGACCGTGCGCTGGCGCTGTCAGGTTCCCTGCGGCAGCGTTCGCGCGAAGAGCGGATTGCGCTCGCGGACCGGTTCTCCACCGAGCCAGACATTGCGACCGGGTTTCACCTGGGGCTCGCCCTTTGGTGTCTCGGCCGTATCGACGCGGCGCGAAGTGTCGTTGCCGAAGCGCTCGCCTCGGCGCGCGTCCTAGGACATGTGCACACCCTCTGCCACGCGCTCGCATATTCGTCGGTCATCGCTGCCTTCAATCGCAGCGTGGACGAGGCGCTTGCTCTGAGCGCCGAGACCATCGACTTTGCCAGCCGGCATCAGCTCGAAATGTGGAAGGGCTACGGTTCGATCATCCACGCTCACGCCTTGTCGCTGAACGGGGACGCGGAGGGATCGATTCGCGTGATGGAAGACGGATTCGCCTGGCTGGCGAGAACTCAGACCGGCCATTCGGTTCCTGTTCACTACGCGGTTCACGCCCGCGCGCTGGCTTCGCTCGGCCGCTTCGACGAAGCTGGGCGCTACGCGTCGATGGTGCGGACGGAGCTGACGTCGGGATCAGAACGGTACTACTGGCCGGAGTGTCAGCGGCTGCTCGGCGATTACCTTCGCCTGTGCCCTGGCGGCGAACCGGCCGAGGTCGAGTCGGCCTATCTCAGTGCCCTGTCGCTCGCCCGCGAGCAGCACGCGAAGACCTGGGAGTTTTACGCCGCGATCAGCCTGGCGCGGTTGTGGGCGGAGCAGGGCAAGTCCGGGCAAGCCGCCGACCTGCTCGGGACGTGCTGCGATGGACTGACCGAAGGACGGAGCCTGCCGGCCTGGAAGGAAGCCGAAACGCTGCGCGAACAGCTTCGGTCACAGGGGAGTTCGAGATGAATGCGTCACCACCGTGCAGCAGCTTCGACATCGACGATATGCAATGGCGCTGGCCGGGCAGCGCGGTCATCAAGCGGCTGCTCGATCGGCCTCAGTGGTGGATGGGCTTCCTGCGAAGATACTGGCCGATTCCCCACGTCCCGTTCACCCGGTGGGCCATGGTGACGCGCTTCGAGCACGTGCGGGAAGTGCTCGCCCAGGAACAGGTGTTTCAGGTGCCGTTCGACCGCCGGATGATGGAACTGATGGAGGGGCCGAAGTTCGTGCTGGCGATGCAGGACAGCCCCGAATACGGGCGCCAGCGCCTGCAGATCATGCAGGCGTTCAGGCTCGAGGACGTCGCTGCGACTATCGCGCCCCGCTCCGCCGAGCTGGCCGAGCAGATCGTCGCGGGGTGCAGCGGCCGGATCGATGCGATCGAAGATCTGCTGACGCGCGTCCCGACCCTGCTCTGTCGAGACTATTACGGCATCGATGTTCCAGACCCGAAGCTCTTCGCGCAATGGACGATCGCGGTGAGCACGTATGTGTTCGGGCCCCCATCGGACAAACCCGGCCCCAAGGTGGCCACAGCGCGCGCGGCGGCGAACGGCATGCGCCCGCTCATCGACCAAGCGATCCGCAATGCGAAACAGGGAGTGAACCCCTCCCCCACCATCGTCGCCCGCCTGGTCGCGATGCAGAAGCAAAGCGCCGGAGATCCCAGCGACGACATGATTCGCGCCGAACTGTTCGGCATGCTGGCCGGCTTCGTGCCTACCAATACGATCGCATCGGGCAACGTGCTCGAGATGCTGCTGCGCCGACCAGAATTCATGGCGCGCGCCCAAGAAGCGGCGCGCACCGACGACGACGAACTGCTCTGGCGGTGCCTGTTCGAGACGATGCGCTTCAAACCCATCAATCCGGGCCCGTTCCGTGAATGCGCGAAGGACTACACGATCGCCGATGGTAGTTCCAAGGCGAAACGGATCCGGGCCGGCACCCGGCTGCTGGTGAGTACGCAGTCGGCCATGTTCGACGAGCGCAGGGTCGTCGAACCGAAGAAATTCCGTCCGGATCGCCGGAACCACGAGTACATGCTATTCGGCTACGGGCTGCACTGGTGCATCGGGGCGTTTCTTGCGGGAGCGCAGATCACGCAGACCCTCAAGCCGTTGTTGAAAAAACGCGGGCTCCGCCGCGCCCCGGGTCGGGACGGCCAGATGCAGACGATCG
This sequence comes from Candidatus Rokuibacteriota bacterium, assembly GCA_003220225.1. GTDB lineage: Bacteria > Methylomirabilota > Methylomirabilia > Rokubacteriales > CSP1-6 > AR12. The sequence continues at coordinate 26,844 of QHRU01000055.1, read as the reverse complement.
GCCTGATGCCCGCACACCTGAGCGTCGAATTCGACCCCTAGTCGAGGAAGAAACACCATGGCCCATGCGTTCGTAACCGTCGTTGTTCCGTTCGATGACAGCCGGTCGGTGGCCGTCAATGCGCACCTGGACGCGCTGGGCAATCTTGCACGGCCGCCGCTCTCCGAGACGCTGAACGCGAGCGCGTTCGTGCACTTCATGAGCCTCACCGTCGTGCGCGATTCATCCGGCGGATCGGCGTACCTCGTGCTCGAGGCTTCCGCCGACGGCTATCCTGGCGGCGTCCTCAACCGGCTGGCGCGAGAGATCGGCCCCGAGCTGTGCCGTGTTCTCGCCTTGGCCGGCGTTCACGTCCCTGAGTCGCAACTGGGCGAGTTCCTCGTGCGACACGACCGCCAGGTCGGCCAGGGGTGGTTCGCGGTCTCGGGCGTGGTGTTCACCGGCACGCCCGGCATGACCGTAGGGCGCATTCGCCGGGAGGCGGAACTCGCCGCCCGGATACAGCAAATCCTCGACGATCTTCCTGCGCAAGGCTCCGCCCTGGCGACCCTCGAGCGCCTCCGCGCGCACCTTTTCGGCGAAGCCGTCTACAAATGGGCGTTTGTCGCCGAGCCGATGCCGCTGCTGGCGGACGCCCCGAAGGGTTGGAGCTTCGTTGGCCCCGTGGTGTGGTCGGCACTGCGCACGTTCCTCTGGCCGCTGTTCGTCCTCCCGGCGCTGGTTCTGCTGGTTCTGGTGTGGCAGGGCCTCTGGGCGGCCACCCTGGCGCTCGGCGCCGAACTCGTGCTTGCCGGAATCGCGCCGGTGATTGCCTACGCGTGGTTCCGGCACAAGGAGCGCATGGACGTCCCAGACGACAGGGACCCGTCGGCACAAGTGGTGGGCGAGATCATGGAGCGCGAGAACAAGTGTGCGCAGAACCACCTCGCGGCCGTTTTCACAATGAAGTCCGGGTGGCTGCGGCGTCTGACGCTGCGCCTTGCCCTCTGGGTGGTCGCGCTCGCTCCGTACCGCTCCCGCCCGGGATTCCTGTCCAACATCGGCACGATCCATTTCGCGCGCTGGATCCTGCTTCCCGGGACGGACAAGCTGCTGTTCTTCTCCAACTACACCGGAAGCTGGGAGAGCTACCTGGAAGACTTCATCTTGCGGGCGCACGAAGGGCTGACCGGCATCTGGAGCAATACGCAGGGTTTCCCGAGGACGAAGAATCTGGTGCAGGATGGCGCGAAGGACGGCGACCGTTTCAAGCGCTGGGCGCGGCGACAGCAGCACCCGACCCGCTTCTGGTACGCGGCCTACCCGGCGCTGACGACCCTTCGCGTGCGCACCAATGCGGCGATCCGAGACGGATTCGCTACAGCCTCGACGGAGGCCGACGCCGCGCGCTGGCTGGTCCATTTCCGGTTTGCGCCGCCCAAGGTCTCCACGGTTGAATCCGACCACATTCCAACTCTCGTGTTCGGCGCGCTCCCCGGCCTGCACTGGGCCCGGAGCCTCGTGCTGCGGCTTTCGGACGTACCGGGCCAAACCCGGGCTTGGCTCGCAGAAATCGAGTTGGCCATTGGTTACGGAGAAAGGAAGCCCGATGGACCGACGCTCGTGCTGGGGCTGTCGGCAAGCGGCCTGCGAAAACTCGGGCTCGATGAGCAGGCGCTTTCGACCTTTCCCACGGCGTTTCAGCATGGCATGGCCGCGCCGTGGCGGGCGCGCGCACTCGGCGACGTCGGGATCAACGCTCCGGAGGGCTGGTGCTGGGGCGGCCCTGGGAAAGAGGCCGATGCAATCCTGAACCTGTACGCTCTGTCCGACGATATCCTGCAACAACAGACTGCCCAGCGGAAGGCGCAGCTCCTGAGATTCGGGATCGAGGTCATCTACGAGATCCTGCTGGACGAGATGCCGCCGAAAAACACTCCGATCGGAGAACCGTTCGGCTTCGCCGACGGCGTCTCGCAGCCGATCGTGCGCGGCGCGCGAAAATGGGTCATCGCAAGGAACCGGATTCACGTCGTCGAGCCGGGGGAGATGATCCTCGGCTACTCGGACAACCGCGGCCACATTCCGCCTTCACCATCCGCCGCCGGCGACTTCGACCTGGGGTACAACGGCACCTACCTCGTGGTGCGCCAGCTCGAACAGAACAAAACCGCATTCGATGCATTTCTCGCCGACACGTCGGCAGGCCTGGTTGGCAACCCGCGGGTCCCCCCGGGCGATGCCCGGTCGCTGGCTGCCTGGATCGGCGCGAAGATGCTCGGCCGCTGGGCGGATGGCACGTCGCTGGTCAGGCATCCGGATCAGCCAGGATCGGTGAGCAGGCCGGGCACGCTGCCCGACAACGATTTCCTGTTCGGCACCGAAGACCCGGACGGCCTGCGCTGCCCGTTCGGCGCCCACATCCGCCGCGTCAACCCGCGCGACAGTTTCGAGCCGGGATCCGAGGACCAACTGACGATCTCCAACCGGCACCGCATCTTCCGCGTCGGCCGCCGCTACTCCCCGCAGAACGGGTTGCGGCATCCGGGTCTGCTGTTCATGTGCGTGAACGCGGACATCGAGCGACAGTTCGAGTTTGTGCAGCAGACCTACATGCTCGGGTCGAGCTTTCACGGGCTCGAGAACGAGGTCGATTCGCTCGCCCGTCGCCCGGGGTTGAGCGACGTGCTGACCATCCCCACGGAGCGGGGGCCGCTGCGCCTTAAACGCATGGGCAATTTCGTCACCGTGCGGGGCGGTGCCTACTTCTTCATGCCGGGGAAAAGGACGATCCGCTTCCTCATCGGCGGGAGATAAGCGGCCGGTGCCGAGCGGCCGGGCTTGGCGCGCACTCAGCCGGGGGGCGGCGCGCATGCCAGTCGGTCGCGCGCTGATACGCGTGCGCAAGGGAAACAGAAGTCCTTCGTCTAACGGCCGCCTGATCAACTGAAACCGCGCGGCAGCCCGTGCGCATGACTGCACTGAGAATGCTGCGCGAAATGGGCACGACCTACTGGGGCAGAGGGCGGAGTCGCAATCGCGCACCTGAAGTAACGCTTCGGAACGCACGGAGGGACACTATGGCAGCTCAGGACAACGTCCACATCGCCCAAGACGGCTTCGCGGCGATGTCGTGGACGTCGCGCAGGACGCCGGTGAGGTCGCCCGCCTCGTCTCGATCGATCACACCGCCCTCGGGATCGGGCGTGTCGCGCGTGATGCCGGCGAGCTCGAGCGCGCGCGTGTTCGCGACACACGCGTGCCCGCCTCGGATCGTGATGAGGACCGGATTGAGCGGTGCGACTGCATCGAGCTCGTGCCTCGTTGGCCAGCGGCCTTCGCGCATGGCGTTGGGATCGTAGTTGCGCCCGCCGATCCATTCGCCCGGCGAGACGCCCGCGGCGCGCTCTTTGATCTTCGCAAGCAGGCCGTCGAGCGTGGGATTCAACTCCGCGGCCGTGTTGAGCTGGTCGAAGCTGTAGCGAAACTCGCCGACGAGCGTGTTGTGCGTGTGGGAATCGATGAAGCCGGGCACGATCGTCTTGCCGCGGCAATCGAGCACGTGGGTGCCGCGTCCGATGAGGCCTTCCACGTCGGCATCGGTTCCGACTCCGACGATGCGGCCGTGCTTGACCGCGACGGTCTGCGCGACCGAGTCCTTCGCATCCATGGTGAGGATGGTGGCGCCCTTGAGCACGAGATCGGCGTGCAGCGCGTTCGGCATCACGCGATATCAGGGCCTCAGCCGAAGCGCGTTCTCAACAGGGGCTCCCAGGCGGAGAGCGGTCGCGTCACCTGGCCCACGACCTTGGCCTGGTCGTCCCACTTGCGGAGGCGAAGGGCATCGGCCAGCCAGGGGTGCGCGGACCATCGCGCGACTTCCTCCGGAGTCATCGTGCCGCCCTGCAGGGTGAGCGTGTGCCTGGAGGCCGGCGTGAGGACCTCATGGTAGCCGGGCTCGGTCGCGCAGAGGTAGCGCTTGGCGTCGGCGTGCATGCGCACGAGCCAGGCGACGCGCACGGGCACGTAGGGCGCGATGAGGTCGGCGCCTATCTCGTGGTGACCCCGCGCCGTCGGACCGGCTGCGGATTCTCGCTCCGTGCTGTCGAGCACCAGCGCAGGGTCCACTGCATAGCGGCCGACGTCGTGGAGGAGAGCGGCCAGAACAAGATCGGGGTCCGCGCCCCCCGCCTCCGCCCGCTCGGCGCACTGCAGTGAGTGAGCCAACTCCGAGACCGGCTCGCCGCCGTAACGACGGGAGGCCGAGTGCGCGAGCGCATCGAGCAGGCGGTCGGTCATCGTCATAGGCCTCGCGAAGCATACGCGGGCGTCGAGGGTCGATCAAACGCGAAGGCTGGGTTCACCTCGCCGGGGCCCCGGTAACGGCGGTGTCGCGGCAGGCGCTGGTCAAGGCGCTTGACCAACTGCCGTTGTGCCGCAGCGATGGACGATGGATCCGGCGGAGTTTGGCGAGTTTCTCAACGGCGATCGAACGCGGGAGATAGTATACCTGATACAAGGTATCAGGCACGATGGCTATCCCCGAACCCGCCTACAAAATCGGCGCTTTCCTGATCGAGCACGTCCGGGCTTGGGGGTGGGCGATTGTGGGCTGGTTCAGCAGGGACGCACAGCGCAACCGGCAGATTGCTCGCCTGCTGGACTGGCTAGGTCGCATACGGCGCGAGTCGATGAAGCAACTAACCAATCGGCAGTACGACGCTCTCATACGGCAGGCCGACGACTTCGGGCGGGTCGCTATGGACTTCCACAATGGCGATCCCGGGGCCAGCCCCTCGGTTCCGATGCCGCCGTGGGCGGCGGCCCCGCCGCTAGCCGCGAGGACGAATACCGACGGGGGGCACGCGGGGTTGAGCTTCTGGATCGAGTGGCACCGAAAGCAATTGCTGAACAAAAGGCGCGACGGGTAGCGTGCGAGACAGTCCACGTTTCCGTTGTTACTTCCCATTATGTTGTGCCCGACGGGGGTTGGGCTGCCCCTGCTCGTGCCGAGTCACTGGGCACGTATCGTCGGAGCACTCTGTCTCGCCTGCGCCGTCGTCGTGTTCGTTGTCGGTTACATCCATCATCACGCGCTGGCGCGTCGCCCGCCTCAAGCCTCCGACACCTATGAGACGTTTAAGTATGATGGTGTGCTGTGGTCGGAAGTTCGTATCCCACACACGACTAATACATCGTCGAGACCCGAAAGACTCAGACATTCTCAACGTAAATATTTTCGCATCTCTTCTGACGCCCTCTCGTTACCCTCCCAGGTAGTGCTGGCGCACGTCGGGGTTGTCGAGCAGCTCGCGCCCGCTGCCCTCGAAGCGGTTGCGGCCGAGCTCCAGGACGAAGCCGCGGTGGGACACGGACAGCGCCTTCTTCGCGTTCTGCTCGACCATGAGGATGGTCGTGCCCTCGCGGTTGATGGCCAGGAGCGTGTCGAACACGATCTCGACCATGCGGGGATCGAGGCCTAGCGACGGCTCGTCGACCATTAACAATCTCGGATGCAGTAACAGCGCGATCGCCATCTCTAAGATTTGCTGCTGGCCGCCGGAAAGCGTGCCGGCCGGGTCGCGGCGCTTCGTTGCGAGCATCGGGAAGCGCGCGAGGAGCGTCTCGATGTCGCCGCGCACGCGGGCGTCGCGGCGCAGGTAAGCGCCCATCTCGAGGTTCTCCTCGACGCTCATCGCCGGGAAGTTGCAGCGCCCCTGCGGGACGTAGCCGATGCCCCGCCTGAGAACCTCCAGCGATGACCGACGCGCGATGTCCTCGCCGGCGAATCTGATCGCGCCTTCGCGGGGCTGCACCATGCCGAACACGGTGCGAAGCAGCGTCGACTTGCCGGCGCCGTTGGCGCCGATGATGCACACGATCTCACCCGCGCGCACCGCGAGCGACACGCCGCGCAGCACCTCGACTTCCTCGTAGCCGGCGACGACCTCGCTCAGCTCGAGCAGCGCGCCGTCGCCGTCAGCGGCCAAAGTACGCCTCGATGACGCGCGCGTCCCGGCGGATGGCGTCCGGCGAGCCCTCGGCGATCTTCTGGCCGTGGTCGAGCACGACGACGCGCTGGGAGATGTCCATGACCACCTCCATGTTGTGCTCGACCAGGAGCACGGTCTTGCCCTGGCGATGGAGCGCGAGGATGTGGCTCTTCATCTGATTGATCATCGTGGGATTCACCGCGGCGGCGGGCTCGTCGAGCAGGAGCAGGTCGGGATCGGGCATGAGCGCGGCGGCGAAGGCGAGCAGCTTGCGCTGCCCGTAGGAGAGGCTGCCGGCGGCGGCGTCGGCCTTGTCCGTGAGGCCGACGAGGTCGAGCAGCCGGCGCGCGCGCTCCACGGCCTCGACCTCGAGCCGCCGCAGGCGTGGGGTGCGAATCAGACGCGCGAGCGTGTGCTCTTCCTGGTGCTGCTGGAGGAAGACGAGGAGGTTCTCGAGCGCGCTCAGGCGCGGGAAGACGCTCACCTGCTGGAACGTGCGGGCGACGCCCAGGCGCGCCACGCGATGGGGCGCGACGTGGGTCAGGTCGCGGCCACGGAAGAGCACGCGGCCGTGGTCGGCGGCGAGGTAGCCGGTGACGCAGTTGAAGAGCGTGGTCTTGCCCGAGCCGTTCGGGCCGATCAGGCTCACCAGCTCGCCGGGCTCGACGGCGAGATCGACTTGATCGACGGCGGTGACGCCGAGGAAGCGCTTGACGAGGCCGCGGACCTCCAGCAGCGCCATCAGCGCCCGGCGCGCGCGCCGGACGCCCGGCGCAGCAGGCTCTCGATCCCCTCGGGCGAGCGGACGACGACGAGGAGCAGGAGGCCGCCGTAGATCACGAGACGCCACGTCGGCGCCAGGCGCAGCACCTCGGGGAGCGCGGTGAAGAGGACGGCGCCCACCAGCACGCCTCGCAGGCTGCCCACCCCGCCCAGGAAGACGATGACCAGCAAGTTCACGGTGAGGGCGACGGTCATCTCCTCGGGGCACATGACGGAGAGGTAGTGCACGTAGAGCGCGCCGACGCCGCCGGCGAGCGCGGCGCCGATGGTGAAGGCGAGCAGGCGGTACTTGAGCGGGTCGATGCCGGCGGCGCCGGCCAGCGGCTCGTTGTCGCGCACGGCGTGAAACGCGCGTCCCAGCCGGAACGTGGTCAGGCGCCGGTAGAGGAGCACGACCGCGGCGAGGGCGGCCAGGGCGAGCCAGTAGTAGCCGGGCAGCGTCGTGACGGCCAGCGTCGGCCCGCCGGGCAGGCCGAGGACGGGCTTCGGGATGCCGGTGATGCAGAGCGGCCCGCGCGTGACCTCGACCCAGTTGTTCGCGACGATCGACGCGACGAGCGCCAGGCCGAGCGTGCCGACGGCGAAGGCGTGCTCGGTCAGCCGGAAGAGCGGCACACCGACGAGCGCGGCGACGACGGCGGCGGCCAGCACCGCGGCGAGGAGGTCGGCGAGGAACGGCCATCGCGCGCGCGTGGCGAGGATCGCCGCCGCGTAAGCGCCGACGCCGAAGAACGCCGGATGAGCGAGCGAGAGGCTGCCGACGTGGCCGACGACGAGGTCGTAGGACAGCGCCAGCGCGGCGAAGAGCACGGTGAAGATGAGCACGTGCAGGACGTAACGCTGCTGGCGCGGCACCGCCGCCGCCACCAGCCAGGGCGCGGCCACTACCATGACGACGAAGGCCAGCGCGCTCGCCCGCCGCACCTCAGATCCCGGTCCGGCGGCCGAAGAGGCCCTGCGGCCGCCAGAGCAGCACCGCGATCATCATCAGGAAGGCGATCGCGTCCTTGTAGGCGTAGGAGACGTAGCTGCCGGCCAGCGCCTCCGTGAGGCCGATCAGGAAGCTGGCGGCGATCGCGCCGTTGACGTAGCCGAAGCCTCCCGCCACCACCGCCGCGAACGCCTTGAGCGTCAGCACGGTCCCCATGTCGGGGAAGATGTTGAAGAGCGGTGAGACGAGCGCGGCGGCGAGGGCCGCGAGGGCCGCCGAGAGCGCGAAGGTCACCATCGTCACGCGCTGGACGTCCACGCCCACCACCGCGCACGCCTCACGGTTCTGCGACATCGCGCGCATCGCGCGGCCCGTGCGGGTGCGTGCGACGAAGCGGTGGAGCCCCCAGAAGATCACGAGCGCGGCGAGCAGCACGAGGAGCCGCTGCCACGCCATGCGGAAGCCGCCCACGTCGAGGATGCGCGAGGAGAGCGCCGTCGGCACCTCCTTGGGCTGGGTGCCAAGCACGATGATGGCGAGGTTCGTCAGCACGATCGACGTCGCCAGCGTGGCGATCAGCTGCACGTGCCAGGAGCGCGGCAGGATCGCGCGGATCACGGTGCGCTGATACGCGATGCCGAAGAGCACCATGACCGCCGGCGCCAGGAGCGCGGCGACGGGGTAGGGCAGGCCGAGCTCGCTGTAGCCGAGCCAGAACGCGTAGGCGCCGAGCATGAAGAACTCGCCGTGGGCGAAGTTGATGAGGCGCGCCACGCCCAGCATGAGCGCCAGCCCCGCGGCCACCATGGCGTACATGGAGCCGAGGGTGAGCCCGTGCAGCACCTGCTCGAGAACGTCTATCAGATGGGGGCCCCGAAATGGCCCCCAGGTTCTTCAAGCGAGGGAGCTACGCCCCCTCGGACTCCCCGGCAAACGCTCGGAGCACCCCGGCGGAGCCGTGGCGCTCCTCGAAGACACGACTCGTTCAATTCAGCAGCGCCGGGCTCGTCTGGAGCTTCTCGAGGATGCGCAGCTGGCCGTCGCGCATCTCGAGCAGGATCATGTTGATCCACGCCTGGTGGTTGTCGTCGAACTTGATCGGGCCGAGCGGCGAGTCCTTGACGTCGACCTCCTTCAGCGCGGCGCGGATGGTCTGGCGATCGGCCTTGCCGTGCTTCTTCAGCGCGATCTCGATCGCGGGCACGACCGCCCACTTGAGCGTGATGGCCGCCAGGCTGCCGTGGATGCGCGGCGGCACCTTGTAGCGTTCCGTCCACTTCCTGTCCCAGTCCGGATCGAGGCCGGTGACCCAGTAGCTGGCCTCGACGACGCCGTCCCCGACCTTCGGATTGTCGCGCACCTGGTGCAGGAACTCGGCGGAGGCGAGGCTGCCGCGCGAGAAGATCCTCTGCGTCAACCCCAGCTCGCGGAACTGCCGCATGAAGGGCGCGCCGTCGCTGGCCAGAATGACGGCGAGGATCGTCTCGGGATTGGCGCGCTTCAGCCGCGTCAGCACGGGCCGGTAGTCCGGCTGACCGGGGTCGAAGAACTCGGTGGAGACGAGCGTGATGCCGGCCTTTTTGAAGGCGGCCTCGTAGGCGCCGGCGGCGCCGCGGCCGAAGTCGTTGTTCATCGCCAGCACCGACGAGGTCTTCACCCCATTGCGTGCCATGTACCGCGCGAAGGTGTAGGCCATGATCTCGTCGTCGAGGGCGACGCGGAAGGTCCACTCGTTGCCGCCCTTGCCGCTGAGCTCGCGGATCTTCGGGTGCGAGCAGGCCTCGATCACCATCGGCACGCCGATCTCCTTCACGACCGGCATGGCTCCCAGGCAAGCGCCGCTGTGGGTCTGGCCGATGATGACGTCGACCTGGTCGACGTCGGCCAGCTTGCGCACCGCGCTCACCGCCTCGCCCGGCTGCGCCTTGTTGTCGGCGAAGGAGGCCTCGATCTTGTGGCCCATGATGCCGCCCCTCGCGTTGATCTCCTCGACGGCGAGCGTGGCGCCCCAGCGGACGCCCTCGCCCGTGATCGCGGCGGGACCGCTCATCGCGGAGGCGAAGCCGATGCGGATGGGCGGGGCCTGCGCTCCGGCGGACAATGCTCCGCCGGAAAGCGCCGCGAGCAGCAGGGTGACGAGCGCCAGTGCGAGTCGCATGATCGCCTCCTCGTTATCCCGATGACGCTCATCCAACAACGGCGAGCTCCTGGCTGGACCGGGTCAGCGTCCGCGCTCCGGTCGGCGTCACCTCGACGGCGTCCTCGACCTGCACGCCGCCCCAGCCGTGCTCGTAGTAGGGCGTCTCGACGCAGAACACCATGCCGGCCTCGAGCGCGGTGTTCGTCGTCGCGTTGATCGTCGGCGGGTCGTAGGGCTCGAGCCCGATCCCGTGGCCGACGTGGTGTCGCTGGTAGTGGGCCAGGCCGCTCTCGCGCGTGACGCGGACGGCGAGGTCGAAGAGCCGGCTCACCGGCACGCCGGGCTTCATGGCGGCGATGGCGGCGCGCTCACCGGCGAGGATCGCCGCGTAGTAGCGCGCCTGTTTGTCGCCGGGCTTGCCCAGCACGGCCGTGCGCGAGATGTCCGAGCGATAGGCGCCCCAGAGGCAGCCGAGGTCGAAGCGCACGAGATCGCCGGGGCGGAGCGCCCGCTCCGAGGGATAGACGTCGGCCAGCGCCGCCCGCTCGCCGATGGTGACCACGGTGAAGAAGGGCTGGGCGCCGCGGCGCAGCACCTCCTGCTCGTACACGCGCGCGGCCTCGCGCTCGGTGACGCCGGGCTTGAGCATCGCCAGGACCGCGGCAATGCCGTCCTCGGCAACGAGCGCCGCGCGCTCCAGCGCCGCCACCTCGTCCGGCCCTTTCACCATGCGCGCCTGGCGGAACATCTGGTAGGCCGGCACCAGCGTCGTTCCCGCCAGCCGCTCCTCGACGCGCTTCCACGTGGGCGCGAACAGGTTGCCCTCGTCGAGGCCCACGCGCCGGCCGAGCACGCCGAGCTCGCCGAGGACGCCGGCCAGCGCGTCGGCGGGGCTCGGCGCGGGCGCGCGCGTCCACTCGCGGATCTTGCGGCCGATCTCGCCGGGGTCGTCGGCGTACTCGAAGAAAAACTTGCCGTAGCACGCAACGTGGTCGACCTCGATCCGGTCAGCGGCCACGCCGGTCGTGTCGATGAAGGGGACGACCAGCGCGGTCCCGCGGCGTGTGAAGACGGCGTAGAGCTCGAGGCCGCGGAAGAGCGCGTGGGAGATGGAGCGGAGGCCGCTCACGTAGTAGACGTTCTCGGTCGTGGTGGCCACCAGCGCGTCGAGGCCCTCGGCCTCCAGCACGGCGGTCAGGCGCTGCCGTCGGTGTGCGTCCATCGTCTCAGCTGAAGTTGGGGATGACCTCGCGCCCGAAGAGGTCGATCGCCTCCTGCATCTCGGGCACGGTGTTCGCCACGAAGAGCAGGCCCGAGAGCGTGGTGACGCCCGCCTGCTGGTAGACGCGAATCCGCTCGCAGATCTCCGCCGGGCTGCCGATGAGGTTGCGCTGCTCGAAGCCGCCCGTCTGCTCGCGCAACGTGGATCGCTTCAGCGACTCCAGGTGCTTGTAGAGCTGCGAGGCGTGGAAGCGCTTCACGGCCTCCTCGTGGGTGCGGCCGATCGAGCAGGCGAACTGCGGCGCGATGTCGATCGCGGAGTCGTCGCGCCCGGCCTTGGTCGCGGCCCGGCGAACGTCCGCCACGCCCCGCGCGAGCTCCTCCGGCGAGAGCACCGCCGGCATCCAGCCCTCGCCGTACTCGCCGGCGCGGCGCCGGACCTCGGCGTGGTTGCCTCCCGCGTACATCGGCAGCGGCGCCTGCCGCGGCTTGGGAAAGCACTCCACGTCCTGGAAGCGCACGTGCTTGCCGTGGAAGGTCGCCTTGCGCTCGGTGAAGAGCAGGCGCAGCGCGCGCATGCCCTCGTCGACGATCTCGCCACGGCGTGCGTCGCGTGCGTCCGGGTGCAGGGCCTCGTACTCCTCGCGGTAGGCCCCCGTGCCCACGCCGAGGATCACGCGGCCGCCGGAGAGCTGATCGAGCGTGGCCACCTGCTTGGCGAGGACCGGCATCGTGCGCATCGGCAGGACGATGATGCCGGTGGCCAGCCGGATCCGCTTGGTGCGCGCGGCCACGTACGTGAACGTGATGAGCGGCTCGTAGAAGTTCGGCGGCTCCGGCCACTCGCGCTGCACGTAGCGCTGCGTGGTCATGTGGTCGTTGCCCCACACCGAATCGAAGCCGACGCGCTCGGCCAGAAGTGCTACCGGCAGGATATCTTGAGGTCTCGCGAACGGCACGGGGTACATCATGCCCTCGATGCAGGTCGGGATGTGGACGCCGAATCTCAGCGGCATCGCATCTCCTTCCACGCGGGCGCGAGCTCCCGACCCAGGCGCTCGAGCTGGCGCGCGAGGTCGGCCCGCTCGGGCACCACCGCGATCGCGGCATCGAGGCCGGCTTCCGCCCATCGGGCGAGAGCCGCGCGGCAGTCCGTCGGCGTTCCGGCGACGGCGAAGGTGTCCGCGAGATCGTCGGTGACCAAGTCGGTGGCCGCGCGGCCCGCCGCGAGCGCGTCGCGAAACGGCTGCGTGCGCGCCGGATCGAGCCCGGCGTCCGCGAGGATCGACTGGCCGTGGAGCACGCCGAGGTAGTGTGCGATGAGCGGGCGCACCGAGGCGCGCGCCTGAGCGCGGTCGTCGGAGACGGCGACGGGAAGATAGGCGATGACCGCGAAGTCACCGCGCGCGCGCGACGCGGTCGTCGCGCGGACGCGTCGCACGTGAGCCGGCGAGGCGAGGACGGAGCAATGCACGCCGTCCGCCACTTCTGCGGCGAGCGCGAGCGCGCGCGGCCCCTTGACGCCGAGCAGGATGGGCACCGGCGCCGGCGGCGGGGCCTCGAGCGCCACGTCGTGCGCCGCGAACACCTCGCCGGCATACGTGACGCGCTGGCCGTCGAGCAGCCGGCGCACGATCTCGACGCCCTCGCGCAGGCCGCGCAGCGGCGTCTTGAACGGGATCGACATCTGCTCCTCGATCCATTTCCGGTTGCTGCTGCCCAGGCCGAGGACGACGCGGCCCGGGGCGATCCCCGCCAGCGCCGCGGTTTCCATGGCGATGAGCGCCGGATGGCGCGTGTACGGGTTGACCACGCCGAGACCGATCACGATGCGCTCGGTCACCGCCGCCGCCGCGGCCGCGAGCGCATACGCGCCAGGATCGAAGTAGTCCTCGATGATCCAGAGGCTGCCGACCCCTGCGCGCTCGGCGGCGCGCGCCAGATCGGTGGTGCGACCGGCAAGGCCGCGTCCCCTGAGCGCGACGCCGAGGCTATCGGTCCAGCGCCAGTCCATAGGCCTCGCGGAGGACGGTGAGGAGGCGACCGAAGTCGCCGTCGGCGGCCGGCACCGGCGGCAGCCACGCGCGGCTGGCGCCCGGATCTTTCAAGCCGCCGGAGGTCAGGACGACGACGATCGTCTGCTCGGCGTCGAGCGCGCCACGCGCGGCGAGCTGTATGACGGCGGTCAGCGATGCCGCGGCCGAGGGCTCGACGTAGAGGCCTTCCTCGCGCGCGAGAGCGCGCTGAGCCTCCAGCACGCCCTCGTCGGTCAATCGCACACCGGCGCCGCCCGACTCGCGCAACGCGGCGAGTCCCTGCCACGTCCCGTAGCGTGAGGCGATGGAAAAGGCGACGGACGGCGCCGGCGCGTCGACCGGCTCCGGAGCCGGAAGGCCGCGCTCGAGCGCGTGGGCGAGGGGACCGAAGGGTTCGGCGGCGATCATGCGCGGCGCGTGCTTCACGAGGCCGAGCGCCTGCAGCTCCGTCCACCCCTTCCAGATCCCGTAGAGCCCGTCGCTGTAGGCGCTCGGCACGACGACGACGTCCGGCGCCGTCCAGCCGAGGTCCTCGGCGACTTCGTAGGCGATCGTCTTGTAGCCCTCGACGCCCCACGGATTGGAGCCGACGGGCGGCGTGACGAAGCCGCTCGTCGGATACCAGCCGAAGCGCTCGATGCCCTGGCGCATCAGCTCCCAGCGCGACTCCGACGTCGGGCAGGCGACGACGGCCGCGCCGTACGCCTGCATCAGCGTCTTCATCGTCTCGGGGACCGAGGCGAGGGTGAAGATGACGCACGGCACGCCGGCGCGCGCGGCGTAGGCCGCCGTGGACGCGCCGTGGTTGCCGGTGGACGAGATGGTGATCACCCGCGCGCCCGTCTCGACGGCGTGCGTGACGGCCGTCGCGCACAGCCGGTCCTTGTACGACCACGTCGGATTCTGGCTCTCGTCTTTCGCGTAGAGCCGCGGCAGCCCGAGCCGCCGGCCGAGGCGCTCGAGGTGGACGAGCGGCGTGGCGCCCTCACCGAGCGTGACCGGATTCGCCGCGCGCACCGGGAGCAAGTGGCGGAAGCGCCAGAGCCCGCGCGTGGCCGTGCCGAACGTGTCGGGCGTCACGCCGGCGAGCGGGGAGAGATCGTATTCCACGGTGAGGTTCACGGCGACGCCCTGAGCGCGACAGTGCGGGCAGCCCGTGAACAGGCGCGGCTCCTGGAAGCGCGTGTGGCAGCGGAGGCATTGGAGTCCGAGGACGTGAGCCTCCAGGGCCATGGCGGGGGCTAGTGTAGGAACCGCTCCCGACCCTGTCAAACCGCGATGGCCGGAATCCCTTCCGGGGACGCGGCATCTGAAGAACGATGCTTCGGCGACGAACGGGTCAAGTCAGTGGCGATCGTGGGCTAGGGGAGGCAACCTCGTGAAATACATGTTGCTGATCTACGGAGACGAGAAGGCCCTCGACGATATCGAGCGGGAGCAATGTTACGTGAAGTCTACGGAGCTCGCGCACGACTTGCATTCGGCGGGCCAGTATCTCGCTGCGGCCCCGTTGCACCCCACGTCGAGCGCGATGAGCGTTCGCGTGCGTGAGAGCAAGAGGCTCGTGACCGACGGCCCATTTGCGGAGACTCGCGAGCAGCTGGGCGGGTACTTCCTGGTCGAGGCCAAGAACATCGACGAGGCGATCGACATCGCGACTCGGATTCCAATGGCACGCCTGGGCACCGTCGAAGTCCGGCCGGTCATCGAGATACCGGGTCTGCCGAAGTCGTAGCGCGGGGACCTGTCGATTTGGGGCTCCCTCGTTCGACCATTGAGGAGAGCCACCGCTCACATCCGGCCCACACCGTCCGGAGGCCAGGCTCTGAAACCGAAACCACAAGGAGCCCGCAATGCAAGTCCAGCCATACGTGTTCTTCGATGGTCGCTGTGAGGAGGCTGTCGAGTTCTACCGTGGAGCGCTCGGCGCCGAGGTCACGATGCTCATGCGTTACAAGGACAGCCCTGATCCCGCCATGGTCCAGCCGGGTGCCGAAAACAAGGTGATGCATGCGAGCTTGCGCATCGGCGACACCACGGTTCTGGCCTCCGACGGTCGAGCCGAAGGCCGGCCGAGCTTCCAAGGGTTTGCGCTGTCGTTGACGGTGCCGAACGAGGCCGAGGCCGAGCGACGCTTCGCTTCCCTCGGCAACGGCGGCCAGGTGCAGATGCCGTTGACCAAGACGTTCTTTTCACCGCGCTTCGGTATGGTCGCTGACCGCTTCGGAGTGTCGTGGATGGTCTACGTGGCCCCCTGAGGCTACCTCTCACGGACTCGATCGGCGCCGCGCGGCGTGCAGCATCGCGACCACCGTCATCGCGTCGGTGATCTCCGAGCGCTCGACCATGCGCAGCACCTCGTCGAAGGGAAACGCACGCACCTCGATGAACTCCGTGTGGTCGGGCTCGCGCGGCGCCGGGCGCAGCCCTTCGGCGAGGTACAGGTGGGCCGTCTCGTCCATCACGCTCTTGGATGTCGCGATGGACGCGAGCTTCACCAGCCGCGCCGCCGCGTAGCCGGCCTCCTCGCCGAGCTCGCGCTGCACGGCGGCCTCCTCGGATTCACCCGGCCGCATGGCGCCCGTCGGCATCTCCCACGCGAAGGCGCGCGCGACGTAGCGGTACTGCCCGACGAGGACGACGGTGCGCGTGTCGAGGAACGGCAGCACGCCGATGCACGGCGGGCACTCGACGACGCCGTAGAGCGTCGTCCGCCCATCCGGCAGCTCGGCGACGTCCTCGCGAACGCGGATCCACGGGTTCGCGTACACGGGACGTGAGGTCAGCGTGCGCCACGCGGCGCGCGCCCGGTCGTTCGGCGGGTCGGGCATGGTGACGCCTTCATGTATACTCCAGCGCATGTCGTGGCCCAAGCCCGTCGACGCGCTGTGGCGCGATCTCGAGAGCGTGCGCGCCGAGCTCCTGCGCGAGGTCGAGGGGCTCTCGCAACGCCAGGCCGAGTGGCGGCCGACGCCGCGCGACTGGTCGGTCGGCGAGGTGATCGACCACCTCACGATCGCCGAGATCGCGACCGGCAAGCTGACGACCAAGCTCACCAAAGAGGTCGCGCCCACGGGCTTCCCGGCCGACCTCGCCGAGTTCGCGGCGCTGCCCGTGTCGGTCTCCGAGGCGGCCAACGCGCCCGAGAGCGTGTGGCCGACCCACGGCAAGTCGCTGCCCGAGCTGCTCTCGACGCTGAAGGCGACGCGCGAGCGCAGCCGGCAGTCCTTCGACCGGCTCGCCGCCTGCGACCCGCGCGCGCTCCGCTTCAAGCACTTCCGTCTGGGCGAGCTGGACCTGGCGCAGTGGTGGCGGCTCGCCGCGGAGCACGACCGCGTGCACCTCGGCCAGGTGCGCGACGTCAAGCGGGCGCCGGGGTTCCCCGCCGCTTGAGCATGAAGGTGGTGCTGCGCAATCCCCGGCGCGAGGTCGAGGTCGCCGGCAACCGGCGCGTCAAGGACGTCCTGCGCGAGCTCGACATCCTGCCCGAGACCGTGCTGGTGATCCGCGGGGACGACCTCGTGACGGCCGACCAGATGCTGCGCGACGACGACGTGATCGAGCTGCGCCCGGTGATGTCGGGAGGCGTGCGATGAAGTGCCGCAAGTGCGGCGGCGCGGCCGCCCTCGAGCTGCGGCGGCACAACGCCGCCTTCTGCGCGCCGGACTTCCTGGAGTTCTTCCGCAACCAGGTGCGCGAGGCGATCCGGCGCCACAAGATGTTCACGCGGGACGAGCGCGTGCTGGTGGCCGTCTCGGGCGGCAAGGACTCGCTGGCCCTCTGGGACGTCCTGCTCGACGAGGGTTACGACGCCACCGGCCTCTATCTCGACCTCGGCATCTTCGACTACTCGGTGGAGTCGAAGGCGAAGTGCGAGGCGTTCGCCGCGCGGCGCGGCGCGCCGCTGATCATCACGCGCGTGGCCGACGAGGTCGGCGGGCCCGTGCCGGTGATCAAGCAGGTGACGCGACGGCCGCCGTGCTCGGGCTGCGGGCTCTCCAAGCGCTACCTCATGAACCGTGCGGCCCTCGAGCACGGCATGGCGGTGGTGGCCACCGGCCACAACCTCGACGACGAGGCCGCGACGCTGTTCGGCTCGGTGATGCACTGGCAGACGGACGCGCTGCCGCGCCAGTCGCCGGCGCTGGCCTCCACGCACCCCAAGCTGGTCCGGCGCGTGAAGCCGCTCTACCGCCTGTCCGAGCGCGAGGCGGCGGCCTACGCGTTCCTGCGCCGCATCGACTACATCGTCGAGGAGTGCCCGTTCGCCAAGGGCGCCACCTCCATCGCGCACAAGGAGATCCTCAACCGCATGGAGGAGGCGTCGCCCGGGGCCAAGCACAACTTCCTGTTCGGCTTTCTCGAGAAGGCGCGCCCCGCGTTCGAGCGGGCCGAGGCGGTGCAGCTGAACGAGTGCGCGCGCTGCGGCCAGGTCACGACGGGGACGGTGTGCGCGTTCTGCAAGCTCGCCGACCAGGTCAAGCGCGCGGCCGCCGACGTGCCGCCCGCCCCCGAGCAATAGCGCTTCCGCTCCGCGCCTGCCTCGAGCTGACGGCCGCCATGGCGATCGTCGGCAGCTCCATCGTCGTCGGCAAGGTCGCGGTCGCCCGGCTGCCCGTGTTCTTGCTGTCCGGCCTCCGCTTCGCGGTGGCAGCGGCGATCCTCGGGGTCCTCGTCCTGCTCGTCGAGCGGCCGCTGCCCCGCCTGGCGCGGCGCGACGTCGCGGTGCTGGCGCTGCAATCGTTCGCGGGCATCTTCGCGTTCAACGTGCTCCTGCTCGAAGGCCTGAGGTTCACGAGCGCGGCCGAGGGCGGCATCGTGACGAGCACGACGCCGGCGGTGGCGGCGGCGCTCGCCGTCGTCGCGCTCGGCGAGCGCTGGAGCCGTCCGCGCACGCTCGGCGTCGCCCTCGCCGTCGCGGGGATCCTGGCGCTCAACACGGCCGGCGGGCTCGGGGCGCGCGGTCCGTGGCCGCTCCTCGGCAACCTGCTCGTCTTCGGCGCGGTCGTCGGCGAGGCGGTCTTCGTGGTGTGCAGCCGCGTCGCCTCGCAGCGCCTGCCCCCGCTCGTGGTGGCGACGGCCATCAGCGCGCTCGGCTTCGCGATGTTCCTGCCCGCCGCGCTGCTGGAGATGCGCGCGTTCCCGCTGAGCCGGCTGGCGCTCGCGGACTGGGCGCTGGTCGGCTACTACGGCGTGGTGGTGACGGTGGTGGCGTTCCTGCTCTGGGCCCGCGGCGTGGCGCGCGTGCCGGCCAGCGCGGCCTCGGTCTTCACGGGGGCGCTGCCGGTGAGCGCGCTGGCGCTCTCACACCTGGCGCTCGGTGAGACGATCACGCCGCCGCACGTGGGTGCGGCGGCGCTGGTGATCCTCGGAATCGTGGTGCTCGCGCGAGCCGGCTAGCGGTCGCGGGTGTTGCGACGTTGCTCGCGCTGCGCTTCCCGCTGGGCCTCTCTGAGGTCCCTGATCGTGTCTCTGAAGCTGTCGAACGACTTCAGGAGCTGCGGATTGCTCGCGATGCTCGCCGCGCCACCGCCCACGGCGGTCGTGCTCGAGCCGGAGCCTGCGCTGCTGGTGCCCTTCCCCTTGTCGGAGTCGCCCGACTGATCGCTCTGCGCGGTCTTGCCCTTGCCGGAAGAACTGTCGGCGAGGGCGACGGTCGTCGCCGGCCTGGGCGCGATGCCCACGTCCTTCGCCGCGCGCTCCATCTCACCCTGGCTCACGGCGGCCGTGGTCGCGCTCTGCGCTCCGCGCGGCGGCGCCGACCGGAACTCGGCGCCCATGCGCTGCGCGGCGTCGCTCGGGATCGGTTGTGGCGTCGGCACCGGATTGGCGCCGGTGATCGTGACCTGCTGGAGCGCGTTGAGGATCGTCGCGGGCCCGGCGGCGCGGCCGGCGTCCAGACGCGTCACGTCGATCACGCCCTTGAGCACGGTGATGACGGACCGCTGCGCGTCGAACACCTCGGCGACGATGACGGTGCCACGGATGCCGGCCACCGCGTTGGGCGTGCGCACCTCCACGAGGTCACCCGGCCGCATGCGCTCGCGCGCGACGGCGACGGCCACGCGGCCGCCGCCGACGTCCACCGTGGCCACGCCGGGCACCTCGGTGATCGTCACCGCGGAGAACTCGCGGATCGTGACGACGGCCTTGCCGCCGAGCAGGACGCGCGCGAACGAGTCCTTGCCGGTCGTGATGCGGTCACGGACGAAGACGGCGTCGCGGAATTTCAGGGGAGTCAGCTCCGAGGACGAGGCCCGAACCACCGTGACCTTGCCTTTGAGCGTGGTGACGACGCCGGCGCGCTCCTGAGCCGACGCGAGTGAGGCGATGGCCAACGTCGCGATCGCCGACGCCAGCACTACACGGGTGCTGCGGTGACCGAGACGCATGACAGTGCCCCCAATGATTCCGAGGGCATCACCGTGCGCGTCGGCCCCCCGGCGGGGACTCATAGAGCAAGGGAGGTGCCACAGATGCAGAAGTAATTCCACCCCCGATGTTTATTGCGAGCTTAGGCCGCATTCCGTGCCAGCATGGAAACGCCACGTCGTTCGTCGACTGGTTAGAAGCTAGCCGCGTGTTGCCAGCCTGACGGGACACAGTGTCGCCTCCCCAACGCCTCGGACACGGCTAGCATGGCCTCGTGAGCCGCGCCCGGGCCGCCGTGGTCGCCGTCGTCGCATCCTTCGCGGTCTATGCGGTGCCGCTCGTGGGGCCGCACGCGGTGTGGCTCCTCGGCGAGGCGCTGATCAAGACGATTCGGCGGGAGGGCCTGGACCCCGCCTGGCTGGCCACGGACCTCGCGGCAGCGGCGGCGCTCCAGCTGGCGGCAGGACTGGTCGCTTACTGGGTGGCGCGCCGGCCGCGCTCGGCGCGTCCCGTCGTCGCGCTCCTCGTCGTGGTCCCCACGCTCGTCGCGCTGACGGAGTGGCTCTACCTCGTCGCGATCCCGACGCGCTTCCTCATCGAGCCCGAGACGGCGGTCGAGCAGATGGCGTGGCCGATCGAGTGCCGGATCCCGGATCGCGTGCTCTTCAACGGCGGCGTGCCGGGCGCGGTGTGGGCGATGGATTCCGGCGGCGAGCGCGCGCGCCTGATCGGCTGCACGGTCGAGCCGCTGCCGCCGATCGCCAACGCTGCGGCGGCGACGCCGGTCTCCCGGGCGACGTCGGGACGCTTGCTGCTCACGCGCACGGCGCGGGACGGCACGCAGGAATGGTCGTGGGCCGACCCGGGGCAGCCCGCCGTCGCGCTGGCGGTGCCGGCCGCGCGCTCGCCGGCCTCGCCCGCGCCGCGGCTCTCGCGCGACGGCGAGAGGGTCGTGTGGGTGGTGAGCGACGGCCCCGGCGTGCCGCCGCCCCAGGCCCTGCTGGTGCGCGCGCTGGTGGGCACGGACGAGCGCCGCGTGTCCCTCGCCGCGCTGCCGCCCGGCTCGATCGTGCCGGTCGAATTCGACGCGCGCGCCGGCGAGGTGACGGTCGCGCTGAACGAGCGCACGTTCGCGACGCTCGGCCTGGACGGCCGCGTGCGCTGGGGCCCGCTGCGCCCGCGCGACGTCGAGCCGCTGTCGATGACGTTCCGTCGCGTCGGCGGCAACGGCTGGATCGCCTGGGACGGGTATCGCGACGACGCGCCCTACCGCGTCGCGTGGGGGCTGCCGGCGGGACGCGGCGTGTACCGCGTGCCCAAGGGACGCAGCATCGTGGGCGTGGACGTCGACGCGGCCGGTACCCTCATCGCGCTCAGCGTGTCCGGCACCCTCTCGATCGGCGGCGTGCGCGACGCGGTGGTCGTGCTGCGCGCCGCCGACGGCGGGGAGGTCTTCCGGCGGTTCCTGCCGCGCTACACGCGCACGGCCGTCACCTTCCTCGACGGGGGCCGGTTCGCGTACACGGACTGGGTCGGCGACCGGGCGGAGGTGCGCGTGCTGCGGATCGCCACGCGCTGAGTCGGATCGCGGGCCAGGGATCAGACGGAGGCGACGGCCGCCTGGACGGCGGCGTCGAGCTCATCGGGACGGACGGGCTTGAACAGGCAGCGCTGCACGCGCAGCGCGGACAGGCGCGCGCGCTCCTCCTCGCGGAGCCCCCAGCCCGTGATGAACACGACGGGCACCTTCACGTCCACGGCGCGGATCCGCTCGGCCACTTCCCAGCCGTTCATACCGGCCATGCCGATGTTGGTCAGCACGACGTCGTAGCGACCCGGGATGTAGATCTTCAGCGCGGCGGCCCCGCTCGCCGCCGCGCTCACCTCGTGACCGGCCGCCTGCAGCAGCTCGGCCAGCGCCGACAGAACTTGAGGTTCGTCGTCCACGAGGAGGACGCGCCCGGAGCGCCGGGGGGCCGTCGTCGAGGGCGTGGACGGCGGCTCGGGCGCCTCGCTGGCGCAGGGCACCACGAGCGTGAACGTCGTGCCGCGGCTCGGCTCGCTCTCCACGCGGATGTCGCCGCCGTGGCGGCGGATGATCGAGTAGGCCATGGACAGGCCGAGCCCCGAGCCCGACTCGCCCTTGGTCGAGAAGAACGGCTCGAACACGCGGCGCCGCACGTGCTCCGGCATGCCGATGCCGGTGTCGGTCACGACGACCACCACCGCGTCGGCAGCGTCCTTGGTCGCGATGCTCAGCGTCCCACCGTCGGGCATGGCGTCCATCGCGTTGAGCACGAGGTTCGTCATGACCTCGGTGAGCGCCGCCGAGCGGCCGTGGATGTGCTGCTTCGCGCGCAGGTCGAGGCGCAAGTCCATCGGACGCCTGTCGTGGGCGATCTTCTCCTCCCAGCGCGGCCGCGTGATGGCGACGGCGTCCTGCACGATCTGGTTGACGTCCACCGGCATGAAGCGCTCGTCGGGCCGCAGCCGCGCGAACTGCTGGATGCGGCGCACCGTCTCCGACCCGTCGAGGGCCGCCGACTCCACCACGGCGAGCGAGCGCTGCAGCAGGGCGGGGTCCGTGGGGTTCGCCTTCATGAGCTGCGCGTAGCCGAGGATCGCCTGCAGCAGGTTGTTGAAGTCGTGCGCGATCCCGCCGGCGAGCTGGCCGAGCGCCGTCAGCTTCTCCGACTGCTGGAGCTGGTTCTCGACCTCGCGCTGAGCCGTGATGTCGCGCGCGATCGCGATGAGGCCGTCGAGGCCACCCTGGCGGTTGCGCAGGCCCGACAGGGTCACGGCCAGGGCGGCGGGGGTCTCGCGGTCGGCCGTCAGCGTCGTCTCGAAGACCTCCATGGCGGCGCCGCGCGCGAGCCGCTCGCGCGCTGTGCGGTACTCGCGCTCGGGCAGCAGCTCGGTGATGCGCCGTCCGGTGACCTCGGCGGCGGCGCGGCCGAACACCCGCTCGGCGGCCGGGTTCCAGCCGTCGATGCGGTCGCCGGCGTCCACGGAGATGATGGCATCGCCGGCGGAGGCGATGAGCTGCTCGAGCGAGCGCTTGGTGTCGGCGATCTCGCCGTAGAGGTGCGAGTTGCGGAGCGCAATGGCCAGGTACTCCGAGAGCATCTCGAGCAGCTCGCGCTCGCACGGATCCACCGGGCGTCCGGAGGCGCGGTTGTCGGCGACGAGGTAGCCGAGCGGCCCCTCCGCGTCGCGGATGGGGCACACGACGAGGCAGCCGGCGTCGTCGGGACGCGCGGCCGGCTCGCTGGGCGTCAGGTTGACGCTATCGTAGCCGAGCGCCGCGCGGAGCTGCGCCGACACCGCGGCCATCACGTCGTCCACGGCCAGATTGCCGACGATCGCGCGGGAGATCTCGCGCACGATCGAGAGCTGGGTGACGCGCAGCGACTGCTCGGTGGTCTCGCGCCGCGCCACTTCCTCCAGCTCGCGCGTCTTGGCCGAGAGGCGCCGCATCTCCTCGACGAGGGTGGCCACCTCGCCGCGCGCGCCGAGGTCGGCCTGGCGCCGCACGAGCGCGCGCCGCACGACGTCCTCCAGGTCCTGCCGCGAGAACGGCTTGATCAGGTACTCGAAGGCGCCGTGGGTGAGGGCGAGCTTGACCGTCTCCAGCGACGCGTAGGCGGTGATCATCACGACCTCGATGGTCGGATCGGCCCGCTTCACGCGGCGGAGGACCTCGAGGCCGTCCATCTCCGGCATCTTGATGTCGAGGATCACGACGTCGGGCCGGATCTGGGACAGAATCTCCAGGGCCGCGCGTCCGCTGTCGGCGGTGGTGATCTGGTAGGCGGGCTTGAGCAGCATGCGCAGGGACTCGCGCGGCCCCAGCTCGTCGTCGACGACGAGGATACGCGCGGCGCCCGCGGGGGCGGCGCTGACCCTCATGCGATCGCCGGCGGCAGCGAGACGACGAAGGACAGCTCGTGCCGCGTCTGCCGCACCCCGAGCCGGCCGCCGAGCGCCTCTACCAGGCGCTGGCTCACGGCGGGCCCGACGTCGATGAGGCTCTCCTGCACCATCTGCACGGGGTCGAAGAGCCGCTCCAGCTTCTCGGCCGACACGGCGGCGGTGCGGGAGCCGACGAGGATCCGCACGTCGTGGCCGCCGTCGGGCTCGGCGTGCCGTCCGACGGAGAGAGAGATCTTCGCGAGGTCGTTCGGCGAGTTGTGGGTCAGGTAGCGGATCAGGTACGAGAGCGCCTTGCGCAATTGCGTGGCATCCACCTTCACGGGGAAGGGCTCGGAGGTCGGCGCCACATCGAGCTGCAGATGCTTGCCCAGGCCGCCTTCGGCGAGGTCGATCGCCTCGACGAGCTGCGTCACGGCCTCATACGCATCCACGATGGCAAAGTTTAACTCACCCTCGGTGACGAGCCCGGCCAATTTTTCGAAGACCTCCACCAGCCGGCGGACGTCGCGGCGGACCACCGAGGAGAAGTGGCGGCGGAAATCCGGATCGTCGTAGCGCTCACCGATCAGCTCGATGAAGGTGTTGATGGAGACCAGCGGGTTCTTGATCTCGTCGGCGATGCGCGCCACCACGCGGGTGAGGAGCTGGAACTGGTCCGCCTCGCGCTTCTGGGCCGCCAGCTCCTTCTGGGCGGTGAGGTCCTCGAAGACGAGCACGGCCCCGAGGGGCGCGCTCTCCTCGTCGCGGATCACGTAGGTGGTCACCTCGATCCACAGGCGCCGCAGTGCCAGCTGGATTTCCGTCCGTGGCATCGCCCGCCCCGACGACAGCGTGTCGAACAGGAGGTCGCCCAGCGGCGAGGGGAGCACGCGCAGGTCCTGGTGGACGACGGCGTGCGCGGAGAGGCCGAGGATCTCCTCGGCGCGCCGGTTCATCATGCCCACCCGCTGGTCGCGGCCGATCGTGACCACGCCGCTCGACATGTGCGAGAGGATCCGCTCGGTGAACTCCTTCTCCCGCTCGAGCTGCTGGTGCAGCGCGATGTCGCGGATGACGGTCGCGAGCTGGGTGACGAGGTCGAAGAGCGTCTCGATCTCCGCCCGCGAGTAGCCGGTGCCGAACACGGGCTGGCCCAGCACGAGAATGGCGACGAGGTCACCGTGCGCCAGCAGCGGCGTGGCCACCACGCCCTGCAGGAGCTTCAGCTCGCGCACGAGCTCGGGGTCGGTGACGTCGTGGAGCGCGATCGGGCGGCCCTGGGCGGCGAGCCAGCGCGGCAGGCCTTCGGCGGCGGGCAGCCGCACCGACTGCACGATCTGCGGGGCGAGGCCTCGGTGGGCGGCGATGCGGAACTCGCGGCCGTCCACCTCGGGCAGGAGCACGGCAACGCGCGTCGGCCGCACGACGTCGCCGATGGCCTCGAGGAACGTGTCGAGCACCCGGCGCAGGTCGAAGCCGGCCGCGAAGACGCGGCTGAAGGCCTTGAGCACGCGGGCGAGGGCGGCGTTGTCCCAGGACGTCTCGTCGGAGACGACGGCGCGCGCGGGCGCGAAGGGGATGGACGGCGCGCGCAGCATCTTGATCTCGCGGACGAGCCGCTGCTTGTCCAGGGCGTGCCGCAGGACGGCATCCAGCTCTCGCGTGGTGAACCCGTCGGGCACCATGAAGTCCGCCGTCGCCTCTTCCTCGCCGGCGGCGCCGACGGCCACCACCAGGGCGGCGGGCGCGACGTCGCGGGCGCCGCTCACGAAGGTGCTGAGGGCGCCGGCGGGGCCGGCGCTGTCGCGCAGGACGAGGTCGATCTCGACCAGGCGCAGCGTCTTGATGGCCTCGTTGTCCGAGGGCGCCTCGAAGATCGTGAAGCCGCCGAGCCCCCGCAGCAGCCGCGTGCGGAGCGCGTCGTCCGGCGTCACGACCAGGACGGTGTTCACACGATCACCGGGGCCGAGACGGGCGCGAGCGGAAACTCCACGGAGAAGATGGCGCCGCCACCAGGACGGTTGGCCGCCCGCAACCGCGCGCCGTGCGCCTGCGCGACGCCCGCCGAGATGGCGAGGCCGAGGCCCGAGCCACGCTGCTTGGTGGTGAAGAACGGCTCGAAGATCTTCTCGAGCAGCTCGGGCGCGATGCCGGGCCCGGTGTCGGCGACGGTCACCGTGACGTGCTCCCCGTCGCGCGTCACCCCGACGCTGAGCGCGCCCCCGGGAGCGGTGGCCTCGTGGGCGTTCATGAGCAGGTTGAGGAAGAGCTGCTCGAGGTTCTGGTGATCGCCGAGCACCCGGTACGGCGCGTCACCGAGACTGGCGCCGATCGTCACGCCCTTCTCGTCGAAGGTCGCCTGCATGAATTCCAGGGCCTCGGCGAGCGGCGCCCGCACGTCCACGACGTGCTCCGGACGCCGGCCGGGGTGCGCCAGCGTGCGCAGCCGGTCGACGACCCGCTCCATCCTGTGGATCTCGCGCCCGACGATGCGTCCGAACTCGCCGACGAATTGCGGCTCGCTCGAGCGTCGTGGCAGGAGCTGCGTGAACGTCTTGATCGCCACCAGCGGATTCTTGATCTCATGGGCGATGCCCGACGCCAGGACCTCGAAGTAGGCCAACCGCTCCGCGCGTCGCCGCTCGACCTCCAGCTCCTTCAGCGGCGTGAGGTCGCTGAACACCGCGACGGCGCCCAGCACGATCCCGTCCGGATCGCGAAGGGCCGAGGTCGTGCACATCACCGGCCGCGCGCGGTCGGCGCCGGGCAGCTCGATCTCCGGCAGCGTGCGCGCCGCGCCGTCGCCCGCGCTGGCCAGCAGCGGCTCACTCAGGCAGGACGCCAGCCGCGCCGCCGTCTGGCCCTTGATCTCGTCAGCGGCCAGCCCGGTAAGCCGCTCGGCCGCCCGGTTGAACATCGCGATGCGCCCGGCGGAGTTGATCGCGACCACGCCGCTCTCGATCGTGGCCACGATGTTCTCGATGTACTCGTTGGCCAGCACGACCTGCGCGTACAGCCGCGCGTTCTTGATGGCGATGCCTGCCTGGTTCGCCAGCGTCATCAGAAGGTCGAGATCCTGCGAGTAGAAGGGATCCCCGGAAAGCTTCGATCCCACCGCGATGAACGCGATCAGGCCATCGTCCGAGATGACGGGCAGCAGCAGCGCCCAGTTGGTGGCCGCGAGATCGTCATTCAGCATCCGATCCGCGTCGGTCACGATCTGCCGCGCCACTTCATCGGCGACCAGGGGCTCCTGCACCCGCGCCAGCGCCGCGATCGCCGACGCCGGCGCTGCCTCGGGCGCCTGGAAGTCGCTCGCCTCGTTCCGCCGCTGGGCCATCGCCCGCCGGAATCCGTCCTCGTCCTGGAGATAGATGACAACGCCCTCGACTCCCGTCGCCTCGACCACCGTCTTGCTGATGAACGGCAGCAGGCGCTTGAGGTCCAGCACGCGGGTCAGCATCTTGCTCGCCTCGC
>QHRU01000123.1 GCA_003220225.1 Candidatus Rokuibacteriota bacterium | reverse complement strand
GCACGCTCGTGAAGGCCGTCAACGAGATCGGTCGAATCATGGGCATCACCACGATCGCTGAAGAGGTAGAGAGCGAAACCATTCTGCAAAAGCTGCGGGGCCTCGGGGTGGGGTATGCCCAGGGGCATGCGGTGGCGCCGCCGGCGCCGCTGGTGGATAGGGACGGACAAGTGGCACTAGCCCACGTTCGACGACCGGGTTGATCTGCATCAGCGGCTTCAGAGTCGACGCGCGTCCGCGTGGGATTGCAGGGCGCGGCGCTTACGGACGAGGAGGCGTCTCACACGGCTCGTAGGAGACTCAACCACACGATCTCGCCTGTGTTCGGATCGAAGAAGGCGCGATCGTTTTGGTTAGCTCCGATCGAGTGACGCCCGGCGATCCACGGCGCGTAATCAGGATGCCAGAGAAAAAACCCATCGGGGTCTCGTTGCAATCTCAGCGTCTTCATGCTCCCACCCGCCGATCACCCCCGTGCCTCGTCCACCGCCGCCCCTTCCTAACGCGACGGCCCCACGGGTCCGGGCGGCCTCGGTGTAACGCCACTTGCGTATATGTCATATGTGACATACCTTGGTTCTGCCGATGGCTCCGGGGGAGAAGCCCCTCGTCTGGCTTCACGGCCAGATCAAGACGCCTCCCTTTTCCCAGGAGGCGAGAATTCAAGCGGGGTATCTGCTCGGCAGGCTGCAACAGGGCGAGAATCTGAGCTTGCCGCAGTCGCGGCCGATGCCGTCCATCGGCCGACGGTGCCACGAACTCCGGGTTCCTGACAAAGGCCAGGATTGGCGAATTGTGTATCGAATCGACGCCGACGCCATTGTGATCTTAGAAGTGTTCTCGAAGACGACTCGACAGACGCCCCAGAGCGTTATCGACACGTGCAAGAGAAGGCTGAAGCACTACGACAGCCTGGATTAGTAGATGGAGGAGCTGTTACATGAACAGCACGAAAAAGGCTCGTCTTGAAGCTGCCGGGTGGAAGGTTGGCACGGCCGCTGAGTTTCTCGACCTCAACAAGCAGCAGGCCGCCTTCGTCGAGATGAAGCTGGCCCTAGCCCGCTGCCTGCACGCACTTCGGATCCGTCGGAAACTGTCGCAGAGTCGCGTGGCCGAGTTGGTTGGCTCGAGTCAGTCGCGAGTTGCGAAGATGGAGTCTGGAGATCCTTCTGTGAGCATCGACCTCCTGCTCAGGTCCGTGTTGGCGATAGGTGGTTCGCCCGCCGCAGTAGTCCGCGCGCTTGCTTCGCGCAAGAAACTCACGCCCGTCTAATCACGGGACTGACCGCTCATCAAGAGAGCGGAGCAGAACTCTCTGCAAGCATTTTACAAGCGTTTCTCCGGACGTAAGCGGACATGGATGTCAGACCGACAGGGCGCCGATGCTCGTCGGGACGCCACTTCCGGTCATTTTGTCTGTTTATCGAGCCCTGGGGCCGGCGCTCTGGATTAGGTAATCCAGGTTCGAGTCCTGGAGGGGCAGTTCACAGCGGACTCACAGCACGCGACCCCCCTGAAAGGTTCATCAGGGGGTCGGCTCTTTCCGCCTCCCTCGCTACTCACAACAAGTCAGAACATGCACCCTTGACCCTAATAACTTGCCGCAACGGCAGCCGTTGCAGCGCTTTGTTTCAGCCAATCATCTCCCAGGCCTCTTCCCCCAATTAGCCCCGGTGTGGGCCCCTTGCGCTCCGCGCCCGATTGATATATGATGATCATCATATGAGCGCTGCCACCGCCGGGCGGACAGCCCCAAGCCGCAAGCAAGTCACCCACGAACGGATCGTCGGGGCCGCCGCGCGGGCCATTCGGCGAAGCGGGTACGACGGCACGGGCGTCGCCGACATCATGCAAAAGGTCGGCCTGACGCACGGCGGCTTCTACGCCCATTTTGCCTCACGCGAGGCGATGCTGGCGGAGGCGGCCGATCGCGCAGGCGCTGAAAGCCTGGCCACGCTGACGCGCGTCGCCGCGGCCGCGCCGCCACAGGAGGCCCTTGGGGCAATGATCCGGGCCTACCTCTCGAAAGAGCACGTCGCGGACGCCGAGACCGGCTGCCCGGTGGCCGCGCTCGGCTCGGAGACGCCGCGCCAGACGTCGAGGGTGCGCCGAGCCGCGACGCGCCGCATCAAGGAAATGATCGATGTCGTCGCCCGGTATTGGCCCGACCATGGGGAGCCGCGTGTTTACGAACACGCGCTCGTGACTGTGGCCACGATGGTCGGCACTCTGGTGCTGGCCCGCGCGGTCGACGACCCCAAGCTCTCCAAGGCCCTGCGCGAAGCGTCTCTGAAGCACTGCGACCCACCCGGCACCTAAGGCGACCCGCACCGGTCGTATCCGGTGTTTTTTGCTGCATCAAAATATGATGTTCATCATATTACGAGGGTACAATGATCACCGACCACCTTCTGGAGGGCAGTCCAATGAAGCTCAAGAACCCTGTCGCACTCGTAACGGGCGCCTCATCGGGCATCGGGAAGGCCACCGCGGAGCGGCTCGCCACGGCCGGCTACAAGGTCTATGGCACGAGTCGGCGCGGCGCGACCCCGGGCCAGCGCTCATTTGAGATGCTCTCCCTCGACGTGACCAGCGATGAATCGGTCGCAGCGGCCGTGAACGCTCTGCTGCGGTCGGAGGGGCGGCTCGACCTCCTCGTGAACAACGCCGGGTTCAGCATCGCCCCCGCCGGAGCGGAAGAAAGCTCGATCGAGCAGGCGCGATCGATCTTCGAGACGAACTTCTTCGGGATCCTCCGGATGACGCGCGCCGTCCTGCCCCACATGCGACGCCAAGGGAATGGTCGCATCGTCAACATCAGCTCAGTATTTGGTTTCCTGCCGGCGCCATACATGGCGCTCTACGCTGCCACCAAGCACGCGATCGAAGGTTATTCGGAATCGCTCGACCATGAGCTGCGCACGAGGGGCATCCGGGTCTCCGTCATCGAGCCCGCGAGCACGAACACGCAGTTCGACGCGAACCTGCTGCAGCCCGACGCGACGGTCGATGAGTATCGCGAGGCTCGTGCGGCGGTGGCCAAGAGGATGACGGAGATGCTCGCAGCTGGAGATCAGCCGGCCGTTGTGGCCGACGCCGTGCTGAAAGCTGCCACCGCCACTCACCCTAAGGTCCGATACGCAGCCGGGGCGGCCGCGAGCCGCCTGCGATTGCTTCGCAGATTTGCACCCGTTGGCACGGTGGACGCTGGCATTCGAAAGACCCTGCGACTCGACGCGCTGACGGAGTCGCTGCCCCATCGCCGCGGTCCAGGCCAAGTAGTCGCCATCGCGGTCGACGACCGATTGGGGTGATGATGAAAGCGCTGGCCATTCGTCATTACAAGGCACGGATGGAAATGATTGAGCTGCCGCGGCCCGAACCGGGCCCGGGCGAGCTACTGGTGCGCGTGCGCGCCGCCGGCGTCAACCCGCTCGACTACAAGATCCGCGACGGCGCCGTCAAGGTGCTGCTCCCCTTCTCTTTTCCGCTGATCCTCGGCACCGATCTCGCCGGCGACGTGGAAGCGATCGGCCCAGGCGTCACCAAGTTCAAGCTCGGCGATGCGGTCTATTCGCGTCTCGACAACGACCGCATCGGCGCCTTCGCCGAGTATGCCCTGGTGCGCGAAAGCGCCGCGGCGAGGAAGCCCGCACGCCTCAACTACACGGAGGCCGCGTCGCTTCCGCTGGTTGGGCTTACCGCCTGGCAGACGCTGATCGAACTCGCGCGGTTGCGGGCGGGCCAGAAGGTCCTGATCCATGCCGGCTCGGGCGGCGTCGGCACCGTCGCCATCCAGCTGGCCAAACACCTCGGCGCGCAGGTCGCGACTACGGCCGGCGCTAAGAACCATGCGCTGGTAAAGTCGCTCGGCGCGGATGTGGCCATCGATTACCAGACGAGCCGCTTCGAGGCGGTGGTCAAGGATCAGGACGTGGTCCTCGACACGCAGGGGGGCGACACGCTGCTCCGCTCGTTCGAGGTGGTCAGGCCGGGCGGCGTGGTGGTGACGCTCGGCGGCCGGCCCGACGGCAAGTTCGCGCGAGCCTGGGGCCTGAGCCTGCCACTGGTCTGGCTCCTCGGGTTCCTGAATCGCAAGGTCGATCGCCTGGCGCGGGAAAGGCACGTGCGTTTCGAGTACCTGTTCATGCACGCGAGCGGGGAGCAACTGGAGCGATTGGGAGCGCTGGCGGAACAGAGTGTCATTAAGCCGGTCCTGGACAAGATCTTTCCGTTTGAAGCTGCGGCCGAGGCCATCTCCTACGTGGAATCCGGCCGCGCCGTCGGAAAAGTGGTCATTCGCGTCGCGGACTAGGCTTGCCCGCGGCTTGTCAGTTAAGTCTGCCACGATGCCCTTGGAGGGCAATATGAGCATGCAAGCACAGTCGCATCCTGGATCGAGCATCGCGTGGAGGAATGCGCCGACCAAACGCATCGATGTCGGCGGGACGAAATTGGTCTACCGGCAGCTTGGGCCCGACACCGGAGTGCCGGTTATCTTCCTCAACCATCTGGCTGCGGAACTCGACAGGTGGGATCCCCGGGTCGTCGACGGCATCGCGACGAGACGCCGCGTCATCGTCTTCGACAACCAGGGTATTGGCGCGTCGGAAGGTAAGACTCCCACGTCAGTGGAGGCGATGGCGCGGGACGCAGTGGCCTTCATCCGGGCCCTCGGTTTTGCTCGGGTCGACCTGCTGGGTTTCTCCCTTGGCGGTTTCATCTCGCAGGTGATCGCGCAAGAAGAACCGCAACTGGTCCGGAAGATCATCCTCGCGGGCACCGGGCCAGCCGGGGGCACGGGCATCGACAAGGTGACGTCGCTGACCATCCGCGACATGGTCAAGGGCGTGCTGACCTTCAGGCACCCGGAATACTATCTCTTCTTCACCGAGACCCCGAACGGCCGCAATGCGGCGCGCGAATTCCTGGCACGATTGAAAGAGCGCACCGAGAATCGCGACAAGCCCGTTTGGATCGCGGCGTTCAACGCCCAATTGAAAGCCATACACGCCTGGGGGCGTCAGCGTCCCGCCGATCTGTCGCGCATTCATCACCCGGTTCTAGTGGCGAATGGTGATCACGACAGATGGTGCCCAGCAGCAACTCGGTCGACCTGGCGCGCCGCCTTCCGAACGCCGAGCTCGTCCTCTATGAGGATGCCGGGCATGGGGGCGTCTTCCAGTACCACGAAGCGTTCGTCAAAAAGGCTTTGGAGTTCCTTGAAGCATGAGGCGACGCAGTCTTGACGACTCGCAGCGCGAAGGCTCGGGGTCGGTGGCGTCGCCATCCTGCTTGCGATCATGACGAGCGTGTCCAGTGCGTGTGACATTTCGTCGGCATATGTCAACATGTGCCGACGATCTGTCCCATGCTCCCGCCCAAGCCGCAGGCTCCGAGTGGCGCCCCCTTGCGTATATGTCATATTTGACATAGCTTGTCCCACTGATGGCTCCGGGGGAGAAGCCCCTCGTCTGGCTTCACGGCCAGATCAAGACGCCTCCCTTTTCCGAGGTCGCGAGGATTGAAACGGGATATCTGCTCGGCCGGCTGCAGCAGGGCGAGAATCTGAGCTTGCCCCATTCGCGACCGATGCCGTCGATCGGACGACGATGCCACGAGCTCCGGATTCCCGACAAAGGCCAGGACTGGCGGATTGTGTATCGCATCGACGCCGACGCCATTGTGATCTTGGAAGTCTTTGGGAAAACGACTCGACAGACGCCACCGAGCGTTATCGACACGTGCAAGAGAAGGCTGAAACATTACGACAGCCTGGTTTAGCAGATGGGAGGATCTGTTCCATGAACAGCGCGAAAAAGGCTCGTCTCGAAGCTGCCGGTTGGAAGGTTGGCACGGTCGCTGAGTTTCTCGAGCTCAACAAGCAGGAAGCCGCATTCGTCGAGATGAAACTGGCCCTCGCGCGCTGCCTGCATGCACTTCGGATCCGCCGGAAACTATCGCAGAGCCGAGTGGCCGAGTTGGTTGGCTCGAGTCAGTCGCGCGTTGCGAAGATGGAATCTGGAGATCCTTCCGTAAGCGTAGACCTCCTCCTGAGGTCCGTGTTGGCGATCGGTGGTTCGCCTACCGAGGTCGTTCGCGCTCTTGCATCGCGCAAGAAGCTCACGCCCGCCTGATCAGAGGACTCGCCCGACGCTCGATCAGAGGGCCGCGGCCGCGGCCGCGACCCGGTGAACCGGTTGACGCCACGACGGCTACGCGGTATGCGCCGGGCGATGCGCCTTTACCGAGTTGGCACGAGCGCTCGGAAGGCAGCCGTGTCGAAGACGACGCGCGCCGAAACTAGCTTGCTTCGCCGAACAGTGTGCCACTCGCTCATGAGCACAGCCCCCTTGCCAGCGGGCGTCTCGAGGTTCAGCTCATAGAACGAACAGACATCGTCGCCGTCCTCCCACTGCTTGAGTAAGCGGTGCCCGCGAACGATGCGTGCCAGTGGCGCCGCGCTCTGAAAGAACGCATCCCGGCTGCTGGTCTGAACAAAGGGGCCCGTGAAGGAGAAGTCCTCTGTCACAGTGGCGCGAGCGCCAGCGACATCTCCCGAGTAAAATGCCTTCAGATACTCGTTCGCAATCTTTGCGGCGGCTCCCATCGGACCCTCCCGAAGGGGTGAACTTGCATGACGCAAGTACTATAGCACCTGGACTTGCATGATGCAAGCACCATCGTTATGATGACCTTGTGCTGGGGCGTACCTACGAAGGCCAGAACTGTTCGGCTGCGAGAGCCCTGGAAGTGGTCGGGGAGCGGTGGAGTTTGCTCATCATGCGCGACGCACTCTTCCGGGGGATGACCCGGTTCTCCGACTTCCAGCGGAGCCTCGGTCTCGCCTCCAATGTCCTCGCGAAGCGCCTCGATGGATTCGTGGAGAATGGGCTCATGGAGCAGCGCGTGCATCCTGAGCACCCCGACCAACAGGAATACGTTCCGACGGACAAGGGGCGCGATTTGAAGCCCGTGGTGCTGGCTCTGACGGCATGGGGCGACCGCTGGGCAGCGCCGAACGGGCCACCCGTGACCTTTGAGCACGAGGGCTGCGGGGGCAAAGTCGAGGCTCACCTGCTGTGCCTCAAGTGTGGTCGCTCTCCGGACCTGGCGCACGTTGTAGCGAAGCCGACGCGATCTCGTCGGCGCCGGTCATGAGTTGCGATCCACGAGAGATCCACCCGGACGGCGCCTCGCCCGCGCGGCGGTCACGTCGCTCACCGCGAGCACCGTGCTCCGGTCCACAACGATCAGCAAGGAATGGCTGCGTATGAGCGCAAGGGAGATCGTTCAGGCCTATTTCGAGGAGCTCAAACAGAGGGGGAGATGGGAAGCATTCCTAGCTGATGACCTGACGTTCACCAGCCTCACGACGAGCCCGATCAAGGAGGTGACAGGAAAGGCCGCCTACCTGGAGTCGACCAAACGCTTCTTCTCGACGGTCAAGTCCGTAGACGTGAGGGACCTGATCATCGAGGGAGGGAAGGCCTGTGCGTTGACCCACTATCAGCTGCAAGCACCCAGCGGGAGTAGGTTTCAGAGTAATGTGGCCGAGCTTTTCACGGTCCGAAATGGCAAGATTGCTGCGTTTGCGATTTACTTCGACACCGCACCGTTCCCGACGTAGGCACCGCTATGGCACCGCGCGAGGCGTTGGTCGACAGAGTGCGAGCGGCGTTGGCGCACACTCCTCGTGTCGCGGAAAAACGCATGTTCGGCGGCATCACCTTCATGGTAAACGGCAAGATGTGTATAAGCGCCGGTCACCAACGCTTAATGTGTCGTATCGACCCTGAGCTGCACGAAACAGCGATCGCGCGCAGGGGTGTTCGAACAGTCAGGATGAAGGGCCGAGCGTACCGAGGCTTTGTCTATGTGCGCGAGGAAGCCGTCGCATCAAGGCGCGACCTGCACTACTGGGTGAGACTGTGCCTTGGCTTCAACAAGCGGGCCAAGTCCTCGCGCAGACGAAGGAAGGAATAGTGCGCCCGTCGGTTCTGCCGCCACCGTTCACTAGGTGCGGCCCTCTCTCGTAGACCAGACGCTCTCCTGACGCACCATCAAGAGAGCGGAGCAGAACTCTCTGCAAGCGTTTTACAAGCGTTTCTCCGGGCACGAACGGGCACCGGTGTCAGACCGACAGGGCGCCGATGCTCGTCGGGACGCCACGTCCGGTCAATTTGTCTGTTTTCAATGCCCTGGGGCCGGCGCTCTGGATCCGGTGATCCGGGTTCGAATCCTGGAGGGGCAACGCACGGTCTGCGGAGTCGCTGCTCCGAACTGGGCTCGACGCGCCGGCTTTAGCGTAGCGACGAACGAAAAAGCCCCACAGGCGAAGTCCCTGTGGGGCTTGATCGTCACCTCCCATTGGATGTGGGGCTGCTGGTCGGCAGACACCACGCTTGCTTGACGCTGCACAGTCGTGCGAGCATGTCACCATACTCCCGGTTCACTGCTGCCGTTTCCGTCACGCCGAGAAACTGGATGCTGTATCCATGGGGTCCATGGAGGATCACGAATGGGTACAAGCTGCCGGGTTTGGGTTGCGCCCCGCCTATGTCTTGGTTGGACACGTTGGGCGCGTAGTACATGACGTGCGGCACGTTCGCAGTCAGCACGGTGTCGTTGGCGTCCGGATTGACATAGGTCCGCAGCACCGGAGACAACATGTAGGCGACACCGGCTCGTGCCGGCGCTGGGTAGAATCCTGCCTGCAGACGCTGCTGCATGATCCGCTTCAACTCCGCCGCTGGGGTTCCCTTCGCCTGCAGCTCGGCCGCATCAAAGAAGATCCGCATCTGTGCTTTGGCACCCGCATTGTCAAAGGCAATCGGATAGAGAATGTCGTCCCGATACATCGTCAGCGGCCACTCGCCTCGGAACGTGTCGTCGCCGGTTCGCGCCACAAAGGCGTGGAATCCATTCGTCCCCGGGCGGGCGACTTCAAAGCCCCTGGCGGGATTCAGGACGTAGACGGTTGCCGCGTCCCTGAGGTGCGGCGGGAGCGCGCTCAGCGCCAGCTGAATCTCCAGATCTCTCGGCAGGGGCTCGATTGCGTTCCGAGGGTTGGCGCCGAGCGAGACCAACCAACCGGCAATGACGGCAAGTGTCTGAACCGTTCTCATCGTAAGCTCCTTTTAAGTGTTTTCGACGAAGGCCCGCAGTCGATCCACCGCCCCGTCCCACTGCGCGGAGATGTGATCGAGGTAGCGCTTCGCCACCTCTAACCGTTTCAGATCCAAGTCAAACACGCGCTCGCGTCCCCGCCGCCGGTCGCGAACGAGACCCGCCGCCCCCAGGGCCTGGAGGTGCCGCGTAATCGCCTGGCGCGTCACCCCGGTCCCCGCGCTCAAGCGGGTGATCGAGAGCGGCGCGTCGGCGGAGAGACGCCGCAGGAGGCCGAGCCGGGTGGGGTCCGCCAGGGCGGCAAACACGGGCACGGCCTCGCGGTCCCTGAGTGCGGTGCTACTGCGCCTCGACATAGCGCGCGAGCTTCTCGGATTGGGACGCCCACCCCTGGTCGTTCATGCGGAACGCCTCGGCCCGACGGCTGAGGGGGATCCGATCAAACCCGGACTCGATGATCGTGAGCGCGGTGCCGCCCGCCTGCTCCTCCAGGCGGAATTCGACGAGGGTCGTGGGCTCGGCCGAGTAGTCGGCCTTCGGGTCGACCGCGTAGGGGTGCCAACGATACGAGAAGTAGTGCTCGGGCTCGAGCCGCTCGACGAGCATCTCCAGGGTCACGTGCTCGTAGCCGGGGATCACGAGCCGGCCGCGGATCGTCTCGCCCGCGGCGAACTCCCCTACGAGCTTCACGCGAAACCACGCCCCGAACTGCTCGGCGATCGTAAGCGCGCGCCACACGCGCGCCCGTGGGGCGCGCAGGACCATGTGCTTTTCGATGCGATCGGTGCTGGTGGGGCTCTGGGACTGCTGTGCGTTGACCGTCATGGTTCTCTGCTCCTTGTTGTTGTGCAACGGTTATGTTGCATATACCATAACACCGCCATGCGAGATATGCAACAGTAATGTTGCACGTTTGGTTCCCGGCACACGAACCCCCCTGAAACGACGGGTCCGCCAGAGCGTGGAGGTCTTCGAGATCGCCGTCGGCGGGTCGACCGCCTTACCGACTCGGTTCGGTTCCACTAGCCCCCACAACTTCACAGTCGTCTCGGTCCATGTTTTTTCGCTCCGGCCGACGTGCTCGTTCGTTGAACCGGGCGATGGGTCCCGTCTGCCGGTGGATCGAGCGACGGAATCGAGCTCGAGCGTTTTGATCAGACCTTGTCATGGCAGGACGCGGCCAAACCTGCGGCGCCGAGGGCGTAACCGAAGTGACACCACGAGTCGACTTAAGACGCCGCCGCCAAGCACGGGATCGCCCAGGGCGATCCGAGCCAGGACGCCTACGCCTTCCTGGTGCAAACCTGTGAGCAAGCCATCGCGAGCGGACGGTTCCGCCCCGAACTGCAGGATCCGCACGAGGTCGCCCAGATCCTTTGGTCCTCGAGGCACGGGCTCGTGTCGCTGCGCATCGCCAAGGAGCACGATGATTGGGTCCAGTGGCGCGACGTCCAGGCCACTGCCACCCGGCTGCAAGACGTGATGTTCACGGGCCTGCTGCGGCGCGGGCGCGCGAGCCTAGGGTTAACCTGAGGTGAGCTGCCGGGCAGTGCACCTGCCTGACGACAAGTACCCACAAAAATCCCCACACTGACTCTTGGCTTGGGGCGTATGCTTCGAGCGGGCTTAGGAAGGCCAGCAATCTCGGCCGTTCTTGACTCTGCCCGTGCGGCACGACCGAGGTTTAAAAGAGGTCGGAAGAACTTCCGGGGGTGGGTTGAGAAAGTCCAAGTAGCTTGCGAGTTTAAGGCTCACGGCGCCGTAGCCAAGTGGTAAGGCAGAGGTCTGCAAAGGGCCTCCGCCGTTTTCCTTGACAGTCCCGCGCAGTCCTAAGCAGTCCTTCCGGCTCGGCTTGAGTGAGGAGGCGGATTCCTTGCCAGTCTGAGGGAATCGCTCTCTTGCCGCTTAGTCTGCCACCAGTTTTGCCACCAGCCTCGGATTCAGAGAGGAAGCCTAGCTCCCAGGCGATACGCGTGGTTGTTTGGAGAAGCCGCGGCGCCAGGCAGGCAGGACCACTCCCAGTTTGACCAGAGCGCGTTGCGTGTGAACGATCAGGGCCGGCTCGGAGCGCGCCGACCATCGCGGTGCACTAGGACGATTAGCGCAAACTCCCATTCCCGCCTTCGCTGCGCCGCCGCCGGAGCTCGGCGTGCTGGACCCGAATTGCTGCCATCGCGCGGTCGATCACAGCCGCGGGCTGTCTCCCGCGTGCGCAGCATCGCGAGAAACTCCGCGTAGTCCACGGGCGGGCCACAGGACACGGAGATGAGCTTGAAGATCCGCGGGACGGTTCCCTCGCGGCGGAGCGTGCGGCCCCGGTTTCGGTTCAGGCGTCCGGGGGTCTCTACCGGACTGCGACGGTGCTTCTCCAATGAGGAGTTCGCAGACCTTCCCATGATTGCGTGATACTCGGCAATCGGGCGATTCTCTGATGCCCGGCAGAAGGCCGATTCCAGACCCGCTTCCTCGCGGCCAGCAGGAGCTATCTCCTCGGGCGTCGTCTCGGACGCCCGCGGGTCGAACGCCACGGTCGTCGGATCCTGCTCACGCCGCCACTACGAGGGGGATTAGGCTGACGAGGCGCGTTTAGGTTGGTATATAGTAAGGGCGCCGACTGCCTTACGTTACGTTGCCTCCGCTCGAGAAACCGCGCTGAGGAGTTCAACTAATGCCATCCTTCGATCCCCAGGATCGAGCTCGCCTCTATCATTACGCGTCCGACCTTCGCATCTGGTTTCAGGAGTGGTTGCTCGAGCCGGTGCAGAAAGCCACTGGCGGTATTATCCCAGCTGCCCTGAGCACCCTCTATGCTGACATGCACGAGCTGGAAAACGAGTTCGGCAGACAGCTCGACCAGCCCATCGACATCGACGATAGGCACACGCCGTTGCTTAAGCGGATCCTGCTTTACCAGCGCCAGCATTTGGCGGAAAAGCACGAAGAGATCCGTTTGAAGACTACGAGCTCAGAGATCCGCGACGCACTGGAGGCGCAGTCAGAGCCCGTAAGACGTTTAATGTCGGAGGAGTGGTTCCAAAACACTCGACCAATTCGCCTGCCCCGGTTAACCGATTTCTTGACACCGCGGGATACGTATCAGGTTATGCCCGCCGCGCCTGACCTACGTGGCTCTGACTATGACGACAAGTTCCGGATACTCTTGTCCCCCGCGAGCTTTCTGCCAGCGCTACGTCGTTGTCGGATTGAGAGCTGGCTTCGTGACATAAGTGTCGCGGTGGCTTTCACTGACATCGACGACTTCAAGGCCCTCAACACCCGGTACACGGAATCCGTGGTCGACAGGGATCTCCTGCCAAAGATCATGCGGACAATCGAGGCTCACGTTTACTCCCATGGCTGGGCCTATCGCTTCGGCGGCGATGAGTACCTCCTTCTCCTCCCTAACATGGATCTAAAAGTTGCTGGCGACTTTCTGCAAACCCTCCAAGAGAGACTCCGTTCTCTCGAATTCCAAGGAAACCACGGAATCCAGGAGCGTATAGCCGTCTCCATCGGACTATGCCTCGTCACCCCAGATTCCTTTTTAACCGATCGCGAGGTGCAGGAAAAGGCAAATCGGGCGATGCAACACGCAAAGCAGGTCAGGAAGAACTGTATCGCAACATTCAGGGGCGAATTCTTCGGCGACGAGGATCTTTACGTTATG
Source organism: Candidatus Rokuibacteriota bacterium (assembly GCA_003220225.1). Lineage (GTDB taxonomy): Bacteria > Methylomirabilota > Methylomirabilia > Rokubacteriales > CSP1-6 > AR12. The sequence goes on along the minus strand of QHRU01000123.1, from coordinate 1,597 downwards.
AATCGTCCGGGCCACCAGGAACCCTGAATCGCCGTCCGCGGCCTAACGCACGCCTGGAGCTGACGGCGCCCCGTATTGCGGCAGACTTGCGTTCGTGAATGGTTTGACCGTCGCGCCTATGCGCAGTCCGTTAGGAAGATACACGCCTCGTTCTTGACCGCCGTTTCGGGCGGGAATACCTTCCCTTCCCCTATGCCTATCTACGAGTACCGCTGCACCAAGTGCCGGAAGCGCTTCAGCGTCGAGCAATCGATCAGCGAGCACAAGCGGCGCCCCGCCTGCCCGAAATGCAAGTCGCGGGCGGTGGAGCCGATGTTCTCGACGTTCTTCGCCAAGACAGGTCGCAAGAGCTAACGGGACGAGGTCCGAGCGCCTGCGGAGTTCGAGCAGCAGCGCGCAATCTCCCGTCTGTGGTGCCTGACCCGCGCAATCGCGGTGAAGCTCGCGGTCACGGGCGCGCGAATGACCAGCTGGGGTGGCAGGTTCTCAGCCTCCGAAAGACTTTCCGGGTTATATTCACGCCCCCGTAGGCGCTCGGCCTGATGACACGACGCACCATCGTAGTAGACAGCGAGATCTGGAAGGTTTATCCCACGGGCCGCATCACCGTTTATGGGAAGGATGAGTTTGGGTTGCTGTTCGAGCTTGGGACCGGCCCCGAGCGCAAGCGCCGCTTTACTCGCTATTCGCCTCTGGGATCCAAGAGTACCGACGCATCTCTCGCTGAGCTCACTGAGCGGCAGCTGCTGGACTTCTTCCGCCAATCGCAACCCGCGTGGACGTCGCCGGAGGGCGGATACGGCGCACTCTAAACAAAGTGCTTCGTGGACGCGCCCACACGTTCGCTCGGCCCGCCAAAAGAGTATTTGCTGGGGCCTCCGAACCTCCCGACGGGCCGCTGCCAAGTGAAGGCCGGTGCGGAACGGTATCCTCAGGCATACCAGCGACACCGGTACTCCTGAGCACTCCCAACAACTCACCAGAGGGCGACCCCCTGAGCAGCGTTCAGGGGGTCGCTTCGCTCCAATGGACTCATGCTCCCGCATGACCGGTTTCGCTTATCAGGCATGCAAGGAGCTCGAGTGGTTGGTCAGTGATTTCGTTTGGTCGCGCGCCTTGCCGATGACACGGGCCAGGTCTTGGTGGGGAAGGCTCACGTGCCGCTCGCCAGGTCACTCGGCCATCACGTCCTGCCGCCGCTCCGTCCCGCGGCGCCGATCGGCCAGCACGCGCCGCTCGCCCGCCCCGCGGCGCTCCACCGCCGCGGTCATGCCCTGATAGCGGCGGTCCAAGCCGCTGCGCCGCGAGGGCAGGAGACGGCGTTCGCCCTCTCGGTGGTCGGGAAACCAGTGAGGAGCGTCGTTAGCAACCATCGTGCACCTCTGAGAGGACGGATAGTCGGCGTGATATACCCGACGGGCGCGCGCTCGGCCAGGCGGGTCGCGGGTGCCGGGGTTAGGAGGGCTCGAGCCAGCCCCGCCGCGGCGGCGCCAATCTGGGATCGAAGGCAAACCGATATGTGTGACGATGCGGTCCATGATCTCTGTGTGCTCAGTGGTGTGCTCCCTAACCATCCGGCGTCATGCCCAACGGAAAA
>QHRU01000122.1 GCA_003220225.1 Candidatus Rokuibacteriota bacterium | reverse complement strand
GGCGCGCCAGCGCCTCCTCGCCGTGCCCGCTCGGCTGCAGCGCCGCCACCATGCTCACGAGGTCCGCCTCCGCCTGCGGCCGCTGGCCCCAGAGGTACGTCGGCGCCGCGCGCTGCAGCGTCGGCGACAGCGCAGAGGAATCCGCGCCGACGTAGTAGACCTTGGGCCGCGTGCCCTGCTCGGGCTTGCGCACCTCCACCTGCTCGCGCGCGACGAGCCGCGCGATCTCGGCGCGCGGATCGTCCAGGTCGCCGGCGATGATGGCGCGCTCGGGACAGACGATCACGCACGCGGGCTCGAGCCCCACCTCCAGCCGGTGCGCGCAGTAGTGGCACTTGGCCGCGGTGTTCGTGTCCGGGTCGATGTACAGGGCGTCGTAGGGGCAGCCCTGCATGCACGACTTGCAGCCGATGCAGCGCGCGCCGTCGAAGTCCACGATGCCGTCGGCGCGGCGGTAGAGGGCGACGGTCGGGCAGATGGTCACGCACGGCGCGTCGTCGCAGTGATTGCAGCGCAGCACCGAGAAGTAGCGCCGCGTGTGCGGCCACGTTCCCTTCTCGACGTACTTCACCCACGTGCGGAACGCCCCGAGCGGGACCTGATTTTCTTCCTTGCACGCCACCGTGCACGCGTGACAGCCGATGCACTTGCGGTGGTCGATCACGAAGCCATAGCGCACGCCGCCTCCTATTCGAACAAGACGTGCCACCAGACGCGCACGCCGGTGAGCACGATCACGATGAAGAGTATGCGCTTGAGCGTGCCGTCGGACAGCCGCCGGCTGGCCAGCGCGCCGAGCTGCGCGCCGGGCACGGCGCCCAGGGCGACCACGAGCGCGGGGCCGAGCGGGATCTGGCCGGTGACGAGCTTGCCGACGACGCCGGCGGTGGCCGCGAGCGCCGTGATGGCGAGCGAGCTGCCGATGGTCACGCGGATCGGCACGCCGACGACCACCAGCAAGAGCGGCACCAGGAGAAAGGCGCCGCCGGCGCCGACCAGTCCCGCCGCGAGCCCGACCGTGCCGGCCACCGCCGCCGTCAGGGCGCGGCTGTAGTGCCGCTCCTCCGCCGACACCGTGACGTCCGGCGGCGGCGTGGGCAGGGTCAACATCACGAACGCGGCGCTCACCATCAGCGCGAACACGACGAGGAGCCAGGCGTCCGGTATCCAGCGCGACGCCACGGCGCCCGCGAGCGAGCCGGCGGCCATGGCCACGCCGCCCGTGGCGGCCAGGCGGACGTTGACCGCGCGATGGCGGCCGTGGGCGATGACGCCCGAGACGACGGCGACGAAGACCTGGACCATGGTGATCGCCGCCACCGCCTTGACGTCGAGCCGGCCGACGCCGATGAGCGGAGGAACGTAGAGCAGGAGCGGGATCATGACGATCGCGCCGCCGACGCCGATGAGGCCCGACACGAACCCTCCCACCACGCCGAGCACGAAGAGGACGCCGCCGAAAACGAGCGACACGAGTCGGGCGACTTACCTCCCGAGGCTCGAGTAGTAGGCCGCGAGGTCGGCGAGCGTCGCGTCGTCGAGGCTCTTCATGAAGACCTTGATCGACGTGAGGGTCGCGTCGCCGGGGCTTCGCTTCTCGGCCTTGAAGAGCTTCATCTGGTTGAGCAGGTAGCCGGGCGGCTGGCCGGTGAGGTCCGGCGTGCCCTTGGCCGCGTCGCCCCGGCCGTCCTCGCCGTGGCAGGCGGCGCACGTCGCCGACGCCGCGCGGCCGTTCACGACGGCCGTGCGGTCGACCTTGATCTGCGACGCCTCGCGCGGCTGCGCGGCGAAATAGCCCGCGACCTCGTCCACGCCCAGCGTCTTGACCATCTTCGAGAAGGGCTCCATCTCCGGCGACGGCCGGCGGCCCGCGGCATAATCGTCGATCGCCTTCTTGAGATACCAGGCCGGCATGCCGGCCAGGCTCGGCACCGCGTCGGCGCGCGTCGCGCCGGCACGCCCGTGACAGGCGCTGCACGAAAACGCCTTCGTGAAGCCCGGGGCGTCGATCGGACCGGCAGCGGCGGGCGCCGCCGCGGCCAGCGCGGCCGCGATGACGAGAGCTCGCATGGCGCCTGCCCCCCTACGCAAGGATGTCGGCCCAGATGCTGGTCGCCCACGCCGTCGCGTGCTGCGCGTAGAGCGTGGACTGGCCCGGGGTCAGCTTCTGCTCGATCTGCACGACCTTGCCGTTGTCGATGCGATAGGCGTTGACGACGGCCATCGCCTCGGAGTCGCTCACCCACGAATAGCAGACGTTCGCGGGCGGCATCTGCGGCGCGGGGCGACCGTTGATCAGGTTGACGACGGCGGTGGCCGCGATCTTGCCCATGGCGTTGGCGATGGTGCCCGACTTCGGGACCGGAATGCCGATCGTCGAGTCGCCGATCACGTGCACGTTCTTCGCTTTGACCGACTCGTAGGTGACGTGATCCACCTCGCACCACCGCTTGTCGACGCCGACGAGATCGGCCTGGACGGCGATGGCGCCCGCGCGCTGCGGCGGGATCACGTTCACGACGTCGTAGCGCACCTTGTCGCCGAACTCCGTGGTCACCTCGCGCGCTTCCGGATCGACCTTCACCACCTTGGAGGAGGCGCGGTACTCGAGGTTCGGGTACGCCTGCCAGGCGGCGCGGAACAGCGCGGTCTTGGAGATCACGTTCTGGTTGGCATCGAGCACGATCAGCTTGGCGCGCGGCTTCCGCGTCTTGAGATACCAGGCCACCTGGCACGCGCGCTCGTACGGCCCCGGCGGGCAGCGATAGGCGGCGGGCGGCACGGACATCACGAACACGCCGCCGTCGGGCATCTCCTTCAGCTGGCGCGCCAGCGCCACCGTCTGCGGCCCCGCCTTCCACGCGTGCAGCACGCGATCGCCGGCGGCGGCCAGGCCCTCGATCTGCTCGGTCTGGAAGTCGATGCCGGGCGCGACGATGAGCCGCTCGTAGCTGAGGAACCCGCGGTCCAGGCGCACGCGCCGCGTGTCGGGCTCGATGGCCGTCGCAGACTCGTGGAGGATCTTCACGCCGTGCTGCTCGCGCAGCCCGTTGTAGCCGAAGGTGAGGCTGCCGATCGAGCGCACGCCACTGAGCACGAGATTGCTGAACGGGCACGAGATGAACTTCCTGTTGGGCTCGATGAGGACGACCTCGAGCGACGGGTCCTCCATCCGCACGTACTTGGCGGCGGTGGCGCCCGCCCAGCCGCCGCCCACCACGATCACGCGGCGGCCCGTGGTGGGCATGAGCTCCGACGGCGTCGTCGTCGCCGTGGGCGCGCCGCCCATGCTCGCGCAGCCCGCGAGACCCGAAACGGCGAAGGCGGCGCTGCCCGACGCCTTCAGGAAATCCCTGCGCGTCATCCGTGCCATGACGTCCCCCCCCTGGAACTGCCACGGTCGCTGGACTGCGACGGTAAGGTACAGCGGTTCAGTCGGGTGCGGCGAATTTTCTGGTGTCCTCGTTCCACGTCGCCGCGAGCGCCCACGCAGCGGCCACCGCCATCACGAGCAGCAGCGCCGCGCCCCAGCCGACGACCGCCGGCAGGAACACGGCGACGCCGAGCTTGGCGAGCGCGCCGCCGAGGGCCAGCCGCGCGACGGACGCGCCCAACGCGAAGCACGCGACGGCCGCCCACAGCTTCACCTGCCCCTCGCCCGCGCGCCAGATCGAGCCCGCGCCGCAGCCGCCGGCGAGCGTCATGCCGATGCCGAAGAGGGTGCCGCCCAGGAGCCCGCCCACGCCGGCGGCCGCGAAGACCCAGTCGCCCTTGTCCTTGAGGTCGGTGAACTTGAGGATCGCGAAGCCGAGCGTGCTCACCCCGAGCGCCAGCGCGGCCGCCCGCGTGTGCTCGGCGTCGCCGGTCATGAACGGCTCGCGGAACGCGCGCACGAGGCAGAAGCGCGAGCGCTGGAAGATCACGCCGAAGACGGCGCCGAAGAGGAGGAAGACGCCGCGCTGCGGATGACCGAAGGCCGCATAGGCGAACGGCGCCGCGATCAGCGCGGCGAGCAACAGCACCCCCGCGAGCGGCTGCCGGCTCGCGTCGCGGCGGGCCCGCGCCCACGTACGCCCGCGGCCGCTCGACCAGCGCGGGCGGTGCGCGGTCTCCCAGAGCAGATAGCGCAGGCCGAGGAAGGCCCCGACGCCGAGCCCCACCATCATCGCGAAGCCGGCGAGGCTCAGGGCGCTCACCGCGGAGAAGAAGCCGCCGATGTTGCAGCCGAACGCGAGGGTGGCGCCCACGCCCATGAGCACGCCGCCGGCGGCGCCCTTGACGAGCTCGCCCCGGGCGGGCACGCGGATCGCGAACTCCCTCGCGCACAGCGCGCCGGCGGCGCCGCCGAGCAGCACGCCGAGGTTGAGCAGCGAGCCCGAGTAGAGCCACGGCGGCAGGAGGTCCGGGCGGCGCACGAGGCCGGCGCCCGTCAGCACCCAGTCGCCCCAGTTGCGCAGCCCGTCGGAAGCGGTCCACGGCCGGTCGAAGGCGAAGAGGAACACGTTGACGGTGGCGACGAGGAGCGCGGCGCCCCACACCGGCCACGCCCGGCCGACGAGCGCGTCCCACTGCGCGCGCAGCGCGGACGCCATCAGCCGTTACGCGCGGGTGACGCCGTAGCCCGCCTTGAGCCAGGCGCCCATGCCGCCCGTGACGTTGAACCACGGGCCCGGCACGCGCCGTTTCAGGGCGCTGATCGTGGTGCTCGAGCGCAGACCGCCGGCGCAGACCACGGCCTTCGGACGGTCGGCGGGCAGCTCGGCGGCGCGCGCGACCGCCTCGAACATCGGCAGGTGCATCGCCCCCTGCACGTGGCCCTCGAGCCACTCGAACGGCTCGCGGACGTCGACGACGACCGCCTCGCCGCTCTCGAGCAGCGTGTGGAGGTCCCAGGCGCTGATCTGCGGCACCGTCTCCACCGGCAGGGCCGCGTCGCGCCAGTCGATCATGCCCCACTGGAGATAGCCGATCACGTCGTCGACGCCGACGCGCGAGAGCGCCTGCACCGCGCGGTCCACGTCGGACGGCGCCTGGGCCAGCACGATCACGCGCGTGCCCGGCGACACGAAGCCGGCGACGCGCTCGGGAAACTGCGGGCCGTCGATCCAGACGTTGAGCGCGCCGGCCGGGTGCGTCTCACCGTGCGTGCCGGGATCGCGCAGGTCGAGGATGACGGCGCCGGCCTGCGCGGCCTCCCACGCCTCGCGCGCGCTCATCGGCCGCGGCTTGGCGGCCGTGAGCGGCAGCAGGCCGCGGTTCTTCGCGACGATCGTCTCGAAGGCGGCTGGCTTCGGCGGCATGCCCTCCATGATGAAGTCCACGAACCGCGCCTTGCTGTCGAAGTGGAAGGCGGGGTTGAAGCGCCGCTCGAAGCCGATCGTCGACGCGGCCTTCGCGCTCATCGCGCGCCCGCACGAGCTGCCGGCGCCGTGGGCGGGATAGACCTCGACGCCGTCGGACAGCGGCAGCAGCACGCGGCGCAGCGTCTCCCACAGATCCTCGGCCGCCGAGGCGCCGCCGAGGTCGGGGCGACCGACGGAGCCGACGAAGAGCGTGTCGCCGGTGAGCACGAACCACGGCTCGGCGGCGCGCGCGTGATCGGTCACGAGCAGGCAGAGCGAGTCCGGGGTGTGGCCGGGCGCGTGACACGCCCTCAGCTCGACGTTGCCGAGGCGGAGGCTGTCGCCGTCCGCCAGCGTCTCGTGCGGGAACATCACGCCGGCCGCGCGGTGGACGTGGATGGCGGCCTTCGTGACGGCGGCGAGGTCGCGGTTGCCCGAGATGTGATCGGCGTGGGTGTGGGTCTCGACCACGTCGGTGATGGTGAGTCCCTTCTTGCGGGCGATGCGGATGTAGTCGTGGACGCGGTCTCGTCCCGGGTCGACCACCACGGCGCGCCCCGCCTGGGCGCAGCCGATCAGGTAGGACAGGCAGCCGGACTCCTCGTTCAGGAGCTGCTGAAAGATCATGCGGCGTCTATTCTAGTGCGTCCCGCTCAGTGCTTCTCGGCTTTTTCCTTCTCGGCCTTGACGTCCTTCACGACCCTCTCGGCGATGAACGACGGGACCTCTTCGTAGTGCGAGAACTCCATCGAGTAGCCGCCGCGGCCGCCGGTCATGGATCTCAGGCTGGATTCGTACGTGAGCATCTCGGCCATCGGCGCCTGCGCGCGCACGACCGCCGTCTCGCCCGCGGGCTCCATGCCGACGATCCGGCCGCGCCGCGAGTTGAGGTCGCCGATGATGTCGCCGGCCACCTCGGCGGGGGTGGTGACCTCCACGTTCATCACCGGCTCGAGGAGGATCGGGTGGGCGTCCATGAAGACCTTCTGCAGGCCCAGCGACGCCGCGATCTGGAAGGCCATGTCCGAGGAGTCGACGTCGTGGTACGAGCCGTCGTACAGCGTGACCTTCATGTCCACGATGGGGTAGCCCGCGAGGATCCCCTTCTTCATGCAGTCGCGGACGCCCTTCTCGACCGACGGGATGAAGTTGCGCGGCACCGCGCCGCCGAAGATGTCGTCCACGAACTCGAAGCCGCCGCCGCGCTGCATCGGCTCCACGCGCAGCCACGTGTCGCCGTACTGGCCGCGGCCGCCCGTCTGCTTCTTGTATTTCCCCTGGCCCTCCGCGCGCCCCTTCACCGTCTCCTTGTAGGGGATGCGCGGCGGGAGGAGGGTGACGTCCACGTTGTACTTGCGCTTCATGCGCTCGACGGTCATCTCCACGTGCATGCTGCCCACGCCGGAGATCAGCAGCTGCTTCGTCTCGGGATCGAACTGGTGGTGGACGGTCGGGTCCTCTTCCTCGATGCGCGACAGCGCGTTGGAGATCTTGTCCTCGTCGCCGCGCGTCTTGGGCTGGATCGCGAAGTTGATGGCCGGCTCGGGGAACGTGAGGCGCGGCAGCTCGAAGGCATGCGCCTCGTCGCTGAGGGTGTCGCCGGTCAGGGTCTCCTTGAGCTTCTGGGCCACGCCGATCTCGCCGGGCCCGAGGTCGCTCACGGGCTTCTGCGTCTTGCCCTGCAGCCACGCCACGTGGCCCATGCGCTCGCGGGCCCCGCGGCTCGGGTTCGACAGCGTCGAGTCCGCCTTCACGGTCCCCGTCATCACGCGGAAGAGTGAGAGCTTGCCGATGTGCGGGTCCTGCAGCGTCTTGAACACCAGCGCGACGGGCGGTTGCTTGGCGTCCACGGGCCGCGCCGCCGTCTGCTTGGCCCTGACGTCGGTGCCGTTGATCTCGCCGTGCTCGGCCGGCGACGGAAACTCCTGCACGATCAGGTCGAGGAGCGGGTGGCTGCCGATCGACCGCGAGGCGCCCGCGCAGAGCACCGGCACGATCTTGCCCGCGCCGATGCCGCTCTTGAGCGCCTTGAGCATCGACGCCTCGTCGAGCGCGCCCTCCTCGAGATACTTCGTGAGCAGGTCGTCGTCGGTCTCCGCGGCCGCCTCCACGAGCTTCTCGCGCCACTCCTTCGCGCGCTCGGCGAGGTCGGCCGGCACCTCCGTTTCCGACGACCTGCCATCGGCGTAGAGGAACGCCTTCATCTTGGCGAGGTCGACGTAGCCCTTGAACCCCGCCTCCTCGCCGACGGGGAGGTGCAGCGGCACGATGCGGCCCTTGAGACGGCGCGTGAGCGAGTCCAGCGTGCGGAAGAAGTCGGCGCGCTCGCGGTCGAGCCGGTTGACGACGATGGCGCGCGGCAGCTCGTACTCGTTCGCGAACTTCCAGACCTTCTCCGTCTGCACCTGCACGCCGGCGACGGCGTCCACGACCACGACCGCGGCATCGACCACGCGCAGGCCGGCGCGCGCGTCGGCGATGAAATCACCGTACCCCGGCGTGTCGACGAAATTGATGCGGTGGCCTTTCCAGTCACAGTACGCCACCGAGGTGTTGATCGATATCTTGCGCTTGATCTCGTCGGGGTCGAAGTCGGTGGTCGTGCTGCCGTCGTCCACCCTGCCGAGCCGCGTGACGGCGCCGGCGGTGAACAGCAGGGCTTCCACGAGGGAGGTTTTGCCGACGCCGCCGTGGCCGACGACACCGACGTTGCGGATCTTCCCGATCTCGATCGCCATAAGACCGGCCTCCTGGGAGCGGGCGGTGCTCGGTAGAGGGCCGATGCTACCACATCGCGGGAGGTCAGACGCCGAGGGCGCCGCGCACGGCGGCCACCACGTCATCGTCGGAGCCGGCGAGGTCGACGGCCGGCGGCAGCGGCGGCGGGTCGTACTTGATGCCGGCGCCCGTGAGCACCAGCACCACGCGCGCGTCCGCAGAGATGTCGCGGCGCTCCTTGAGCACGCCGAGGGCGGCCACGAGCGCCGCGCCCTCGGGCGACGTCCACACGCCCTCGAGACGGCCGAGCAGCCGCTGCGCGTCCTGGATGGCGCGCTCGCTCACCGCGACGGCATCGCCGCCCGTGTCGCGCAGGATCTTCAGCATCTGCCGCCCGGCGAAGGGCGAGGGCACGCGCAGCCCCGCCGCGTGCGTCGTCGGGTTCTCCCACGCCGCGGTCGTGTCGGCGCCGTCGTGGAAGGCCTTGACGACGGGCGCGCAGCCCTCGGCCTGCACGGCGATCACACGCGGCAGCGGATCCCCGACCCAGCCCATCGCCCGCAGCTCCTCGTAGCCCTTGGGGATGCCGACGAGGCCGGTCCCGCCGCCCGTCGGATATAAGAGGACGTCGGGCATCGTCCAGCCGAGCTGCTCGGCCAGCTCGAGCCCCATCGTCTTCTTGCCCTCGAGGCGGTACGGCTCCTTGAGCGTCGAGAGATCGAACCAGCCGATCTGCGGCGCGACCTTCGCGACGACCTTGCCGGCCGTCGCGATCGAGCCCTCGATGGTGAAGACCTTGGCGCCCGCGATCGCGGCCTCCGCGATCGCCGCGGGCGGCGTGCCGCGTGGCACGATCACCGCGCACGGCAGCCCGCAGCGCGCGGCGTACACGGCGGCGGCGCCGCCGGCGTTGCCCGCCGAGGGGATCACGAAGCCGGTCGCGCCGCGTGCTCGGGCAAGCGTAATTGCCATGCCGAGGCCGCGAGCCTTGAACGAGCCGGTGGGGTTCTGGCCCTCGTCCTTGCCCCAGACGTGGCGGAGCCCGAAATGCGCGGCGAGCCGGCGCAGGGCCAGCAGCGGCGTACTCCCCTCGCCCAGCGTCACCGGCGTCTCGTCTTCGTCGAGCGGTGTGAGCTCGCGGAAGCGGTACATGCCCGGCGGGCGTGCGCGCAGCGCCTCCTTCGTCACGTGCTTGTTCACCTGCTCGAGGTCGTAGCGCACGGCGAGCATCTGTCCGCACTGCTCGCAGACGCTGAGCACGCGCTTGGCGTCGTGGCGGTGCCCGCAGATCGTGCACTCGACGTGGCTGACGAAGCTCATCGCGCCGTCGAGTGTATCTCATCTGGGACAGTGATCGGGAGGCGCGCTCCGACGTTCACCGCGCCTCGGCGCGGCTGGGCGGAGATTGACCGCGCGGATTCTTTCCGCCTGATCGAGGTCAGGCCATCACCTGACCGCCGTTGACGTCGAGCGTCGCGCCGTTCACGAAGCTCGCGGCGTCGGAGGCGAGGAACAGGATCGCCTCCGCGATCTCCATCGGCTCGCCGAGTCGGCGGACCGGGATGGTCTGCGCCACCTCTCGGGTTTGCTCGGGCGTGCGCAGCGCCTTCACGCGCTCCGTCATGGTCGTGCCCGGAGCGACGGCGTTGACCGTGATGCCGTCGGGGCCGACCTCCAGCGCCAGATGGCGCGTGAAGCCGACGACGCCCGCCTTGGCTGCCGCGTAGTGCGAGGTCACGCGCACGGCGCCGCCGCGCGCCACCACCGACGACACGTTGACGATCCGGCCCGCGCGCTGCCGCTTCATCACGGGCAGGACCGCGCGCGAGGCGACGAAGACGCTCGTGAGGTTCGAGCGCAGGATCGACTCCCACTCCGCATCGGTGATGTCCTCGGTGGCGCGGATCGTGGCGAAGCCTCCCGCGTTGTTGACGAGCACGTCCACGCGCTGCCAGCGATCCACGACGGCGTCGACGACACCCCGCACGTCCCCGGGCGCCGCCGCGTCGGCACGGAACCCGACGGCCTCGGCCCCCGTCTCGCGCAAGCGCTTGGCGGTGGCGTCGGCGCCGGCGCCGTCGAGGTCGAGCACGGCCAGGCGCGCGCCCTCGCGCGCGAAGGCTTCCGCGGTGACGGCGCCGATCCCGCGCGCCGCGCCGGTGACGATGACGACGCGTCCCTCGAATCGCATGGTGGCCTCCTGGCGTTTCGGTCGATCAGTGTAGCGCGCTTGCGCACGGGGCGCGGCGGTGGTCTGATCTCCCGGCCCCGCAGGACGAGTCCCGAATGCTGCAGCGGATCGCCGGCACGACGCCGCGACCCGGAAAGGAGCACGCCATGTCGTTCAAGGGCAAGCACGCGCTGGTTACCGGAGGGTCGCGGGGAATCGGCCGCGGCATCGCGCTCAAGCTCGCGGAGAGCGGCGCGCGGGTCGCCGTCCACTACTATGCGAACGAGGGGGCCGCGAAGGACACGCTCGAGCGTGTGCGCAAGCACGGCGCCGACGGATTCCTGGTCCAGGCCGACGTCTCGCGCGTGGACGACGTGCGCCGGATGTTCGGCGAGGTCAAGCAGCGCTTCGGCACGCTCGACGTCTTCGTCGCCAACGCGCGTCCGGAGGCGGCGAAGTTCTATCAGAAGCCGATGGAGATCACGCTCGAGGCCTGGGACCACGCGATGGACTCGCAGGCCAAGGCGTTCCTCGTCGGCGTCCGCGAGGCCGCCGGCCTCATGGGGCAGGGCGGCCGCATCGTCGCCATCACGTACGCGCCGGGCGGCCAGCGCGGCACCTGGCAGCCGTGGGTGGCCATGGGCTCGGCGAAGGCCGCCCTCGAGTCGCTCGTGCGCTACTTCGCCGTCGCCCTGGCGCCGCGCGGTATCACCGTCAACTCCGTCAGCCCGGGGCTGACGGACGACAGCGTGCTTCAGAGCTTCGGCGACGCCGCCGTGGACATCGCGCGCAAGTGGCACGGCAGCGGCTGGACGCCGATGGGCCGCATGGGCACGCCCGCGGACATCGGCAACGCGGTCGCGATGCTGTGCTCGCCGGAGGCGAGCTGGATCACCGGCCAGCTCATCTACGCGGACGGCGGCGCGTCGCTCGTGGACACCCTGCTGCCCCTCGAGATCCAGCGCGGCTAGGTGGTCTATAGAGGTGGGGGGCCCCGAAATGGCCCCCCACACCCCCCGGCGTTCGGAGCCCCCCGGGAAACCCGGGGCGCTCCTCTGTGTCACGCCCAGACCGGGGGCCCCGAAATCGCCCCCCACACCCCCGGCATTCGGAGCCCCCCGGGAAACCCGGGGCGCTCCTCTGTGTCACGCCCAGACCGGGGGCCCCGAAATCGCCCCCCACACCCCCCGGCACTCGGAGCCCCCCGGGAAACCCGGGGCGCTCCTCTGTGTCACGCCCAGACCGGGGGCCCCGAAATGGCCCCCCACACCCCCCGGCGTTCGGAGCCCCCCGGGAAACCCGGGGCGCTCCTCTGTGTCACGCCCAGACCGGGGGCCCCGAAATGGCCCCCTAAACCCCCACCGTTTGAATCGCTAGTGACGGCCTCGCCCGCGATGAGCGGGCCGAAGCTGCCGCGGCCGGTGAACCCGTAGCCGCGGCGGTTGCCCTCGGTGATGGGCGTGCAGGCCAACCGCCCCTCAACGAGCACCTTCCGCAGGCCCTGGCGAGCCACGGCCGTGTTCTTCGCCAGGAGCGCCTGCACGTCAGCGACCTGCTTGAGCAGTACCTTCTTGAGCCGCGCCGTGTCCAGGTCAGCGGCCTTGCTGGCACCGGTGAGCTCGTCGAGCTAGCGCACCAGGTCGCGCTTCTTCGCCTCGGCCGCCGCCTGCGCGACCCGCGTGACCCGCCGCGCGCAAGCCGCTACTATCGAGGGCGTGCGCCACATCGAGATCCGCGACGATCGGTGGGTCGAAATCCACGAGAACCGGCCGCGCTACGTCGAGGCCAAGATGCTCTCGATCACGCGCCGGTACTGGCGACACTCGCGGTTCTATGCGGAAGACGGCAGCCTGTGGCGGCCGGAGCCGGTGGAGGGGCACGAGCTCGCGCTCGTCGGCCGACTGCTGGCGCACACGATCAACCCACGGCGAACGCTGACCATGTCCTATGAGCGGATCGGAGACTACAGCCTGGATACGCTCAGGACGAGCGTCCAGCACGGCTTCCTCGGGGTGCTCGCGGCCATAGGGGACGTTGAGGACGAGCAGGACCGGGCAACGGAGTTCGGCATCGCCGAGGCCGCGAACTTCGATGAGGTCTTCCAACTCGTGCGGGTCCACCCCGCCACGCAGCCTGAGAGGTGAGGCGCCGAAGCTACGCACTGTTGGCCGGGCCCTCAACCGGGAACGTGAAGGCGTCCGTCACCAGCAATTGAAACCCCCCAGCGTTCGGGGCGCCCGGGACACCCGGGCGGCCCCTCGATTCACCCGGCCACCACGCGGTTGGCCAGCACGCCGATGCGCTCGACCTCGGCCTCGAGCTTGTCGCCCTTCTTGAGGAACTTGCCGAGCGCGGCGCCCACGCCCTCGGGCGTGCCGGTGGCGATCACGTCGCCGGGCAGCAGCGTGAAGCCCTGCGAGAGCACGGCGATGCACTCGTCCACCGGGAAGATCATCTTGGAGGTGTGGCTCGACTGGCGCGTCTCGCCGTTCACGCGCATCGCGATGGCGAGCGTCTGCGGATCGGGGATCTCGTCGGCGGTGACAAGCACCGGACCCATGGGGCAGAACGTGTCGAGCGACTTGCCCTTGAACCACTGGCCGTGGAGCTTCTGCAGATCGCGCGCGGTGACGTCGTTGACGATGGTGTAGCCGAAGACGTGCGACAGCGCCTGCTCGCGCGGGATGTCGCGGCCTGCGGTCCCGATCACCACCGTCAGCTCGACCTCGTAGTCGAGCTGTTGCGTGACTGCGTGATGGACGATCTTGCCGCCCGGGGCCAGCACGCACTCCGGCGCCTTCGTGAAGTACACGGGGTTGGTCGGCGCCTCGGCGCCGCGCTCGGCGGCGTGCTCCTTGTAGTTGCGCCCCAGGCAGAAGACGTTGCGCGCGGGCCGCGGGATGGGCGCCTCGAGGCGCGCCTTGTCGGCCGGCAGCCCGAGCTTGCGCTCGCCGAGCGCGCCGACGCCGTCGCGCTTGAGGAGCGCCTCGCCGTGGGCGAGCGCCTCGCGCGCGGCGCCGAGCCCGTCGGGGCCGCGGCCGATCAGCTCGAGCATCGTCTTGGGAAAGCCGCCGCGGCCGTGGCGGACGGTGCCGCGCTCGCGCGCGAGGTCGGCGGCCAGCGCGCCGAGGTCGAGGACGGCCTCGCCGACCAGCGCGCCCACGCGCGGCTTCGACGAGCCCTTGCGGTAGGTGATCAGATGCATGTCAGCGCTCCTTCAGCAGCACGACGAGAACGCGTGCCGGTTTCTTCGACTCGTTGAGCGAGTAGTGGATGGTGCGCCTGGCGGCGTACTCGATCTCACCGCGGCGAAAGACCTGCTTGCCCTTGCCCTTCGTCACCACCGTGAACTCGCCGTCGAGCACGTAGGCGAACTCGTCGGCGACGGCGGCGTGCTCCTCGCCCTTGAAGCCGGGCGGGAACACGAACTCGTAGACGACCACGCGGTCGTTGTCGAGCACCTTCTTCTCGCCCACGTCCTGCGTCGTCGCCGACGCGGGCACGAGCACGATGAACAGTATGAGGCCCAGCGACAAGCGCTTCATCGGAGCTCCGTTGTCACGTGTTGGGGGTATGGGGGTATGGGGGCGTTCGACGCCCCCATCTTAACGGACTGAACGCCCGCTGATCTCGCGGAGTGACTGGTATCGGGGGCGTTCGACGCCCCCATCTTGACGGACTGAACGCCCGCTGATCTCGCGGAGTGACTGGTATCGGGGGCCCTCTCGGGGCCCCCCATCTCAATGGAGAGCTTGCAACAGCCTCCTGCCGCGACCAGGCTTCACGCTATATCGACTGGCGCATCGCTGTCCGCTCCGGGAGCGCCATGCCGCGCTCCTGCGCCATGCGCTCGAGCTCCTGCGGGATCGCGAACCGGACGTCCTCTTCCACCACGTGCACCTCGCGGACGCTCACGCCGCGGCCGCGCAGCGCGTCCACCACCTGGGTCACGAGCATCTCGGGCGTGGAGGCGCCGGCGGTGATCCCGATGCGACTGGCGCCGGCCAGCCACTCCGATCGGATGTCGCTCACGTCGTTGATGAGATGCGCGTGCGTGCCCGCCATCTTCGCGACCTCGACGAGCCGGTTGGCGTTCGACGAGTTGGCGGCGCCGATGACGAGCAGGACGTCCACGTCCCCCGCCAGCCGCTTCACGGCGGCCTGGCGGTTCTGGGTCGCGTAG
>QHRU01000132.1 GCA_003220225.1 Candidatus Rokuibacteriota bacterium | reverse complement strand
ATCTGGGGCAAGCCGACCTGGGGGACATGGTGGACGTGGGACGCGCGGCTCACCAGCGTGGCCATCCTCTTCGTGATGTACCTCGGCTACCTGCTGCTGCGCGGGACCATCGAGGACCGCGAGCGGGCCGCGCGCTACTGCGCGGTGGTGGGGATCGTGGCCGCCCTCGACATCCCGCTCGTGCACTTCTCCGTGTACTGGTGGCGCACCCTGCACCAGCCGCCGTCGCTGATGAAGCCCGGCGGCTTCACGGGATCCACGTCGATCCTCTGGCCCCTGCTGATCAACCTGCTGGCGTTCGTCCTGCTCTACACCTACTTCGTCGCGCGGCGTGTCAGCCTGCTGCGCGCGGAGGCGGAGGCGGCGGCGTGATGCCCGACAACTGGGGTTTCGTGGCCGCCGCCTACGGGCTCACCGCCGCGGTCCTCCTCATCTACTGGCGCCGGCTGGCCAAGAAGGAGCGCGAGCTCGACGCGCTGAAGCGACCGAGCCCATGAAACCCAAGTTCCTCGTCGGTGGAGTCGTGATCGCGGTGGCGCTGGCCTACATGATCTACGCCGGCGTGACCCAGTCGGCCGTGTACTTCGTCACGCCCTCGGAGCTCGGCGGCGGCCCCGTGGCGGGCAAGGCCTACCGCCTGGGCGGGATGGTGGAGAGCGGCTCCGTCCGCTGGGAGCCGCGCACGCTGTCGCTGACGTTCGCGCTCTCGGACGGCAAGGCGACCGTACCGGTCCGCCACAAGGGCGCGCCGCCCGACCTCTTCGGCGAGGGACGCGGCGCCGTCGTCGAGGGCTCGTGGAGTCCCGAGGGCTACTTCCGGGCGACGCACATCATGGCCAAGCACTCGGAGGAGTACAAGGCGCCGCACGACACGAGCCAGGCGGGCGTGAAGGAGCTGATGCGCACGCTCTCCGGGAGCGAGAAGTGATCCCCGAGCTCGGGGCCGGCGCCCTCGCGGTGGCGCTGGCGCTGGCCGTGTACGGCGCCGCGGCGGCGGCCGTCGGCGGGCGCACGGGCCGGACGTCCCTCGTGGAGTCGGCGCAGCACGCCGCGCTGGGCGCCTTCGTCCTCGTCACCGCGTGCCTGCTGCTGCTCGCCTACGCGTTCCTTTCCTTCGACTTCTCGGTGCGCTACGTCGCCAGCAACACGAACCTCGGCACGCCGTTCTACTACCGGCTCACCGCGGTGTGGGGCGCGCTCGAGGGCTCGATCGTACTGTGGGCGTGGATGCTGTCCGTCTACACGCTGATCGTCGTCCTGCGTCACCGCACGAACGCGCGCGAGCTCTATCCGTGGGTGCTGTCGGTCATGCTCGGTATCCTCGCGTTCTTCCTGCTCGTCATGACGGTACCGGCGCCGGTCTTCCAGCGGCTGGCGCCCGTGCCGGCCGACGGCCGCGGACTCAACCCGCTGCTCGAGGACTCGGGGATGATCACGCACCCGGTGGCGCTCTACCTCGGCTTCACCGGCTTCACGGTGCCGTTCGCGTTCGCGATCGCCGCCCTCGTCACCGGCCGCGTCGGCGACGCCTGGATCACGACCACGCGGCGCTGGACGATCACCGCGTGGTATTTCCTGTCGCTCGGCCTGCTCATCGGCGGCTGGTGGAGCTATCACGTGCTCGGCTGGGGCGGGTACTGGGCGTGGGATCCCGTCGAGAACGCGGCCTTCATGCCCTGGCTCACGGGCACCGCGTTCCTGCACTCGGTGATGATCCAGGAGCGCCGCCGGATGCTGCGCCTCTGGAACCTCGCGCTCGTGATCATGACGTTCTCGCTCACGCTCTTCGGCACCTTCCTCACGCGCTCGGGCGTCATCGCCTCCGTCCACGCGTTCACCCAGGGCTCGATCGGCGTCTTCTTCCTGTCGTTCCTGGCCCTGGTGCTGCTGCTCGCGCTGGCGCTGCTGGCCTGGCGCTGGGACACGCTGGGCGCCCAGGGCGAGCTCGACTCCGTGGTCTCGCGGGAGTCTGCCTTCCTGCTCAACAACGTGCTGCTGGTGGCGGCGGCCTTCACCGTGTTCTTCGGCACCGTCTTCCCGCTGCTGTCGGAGGCCGTCCGCGGCGTGAAGGTCAGCGTGGGCGCGCCGTTCTTCAACCAGGTCAACGTGCCGCTCTTCCTCGGGCTCATCTTCCTGATGGGCGTGGGGCCGCTCATCGCCTGGCGACGCGCCTCGGTCGAGAGCCTCAAGCGGAACTTCCTCGCGCCGATCGCCGTCGGCGTCGCCGCCGCCGCCGTGTTCCGGCTCCTGGGCGTGCGCCCCACCCTCGCGGTGCTCACGCTGGCGCTGACGGTGTTCGTGGCGGCGACGATCACCGTCGACGTGATCCGCGCCACGCGGGCGCGCGTGCGGACGGGCGAGCGCTTCCCCGGCGCGCTCGGCAGCCTCCTGCTCCGCCACAATCGGCGTTACGGCGGCTTCGTCGTGCACCTCGGCATCCTCGTGGTCGCCCTCGGGGTCACCGGCTCACAGGCGTGGTCGGTGCAGACGGAGACGACGCTGCGGCGCGGCGAGCACACCGACCTCGCGGGCTATCGCGTACGGTTCGACGGGCTCGCGGCGAGCGAGGAGTCGAATCACTTCAAGGTCACGGGGAGCTTCACGGTCGCCAACGGGCGCGGCGCCGGCACCGTGCTGCAGCCCGCGAAGAAGTTCTACCCGCAGGAGCAGTCGCCGATCGCCTACGTGGACTACCGTCTGGGGCTCCGCGAGGACGTCTACCTCGTGCTCGGCGACTTCGCGCGCGACGGCTCCCAGGCCACCGTCCGCCTGCAGGTGAACCGGCTCGTGTCCTGGATCTGGATCGGCGGCCTCATCCTCACGCTCGGCACCGTGCTCGCGCTGGTCCCCGAGCGCCGGAGGCCGGCCTGACGCGCCCGGTTCGCTGGCTCCTGCCGCTGGCGGCGATCCCCGTCCTGGCGTTGTTGGCGTACGGCTTCCGGACGGACCCGCGCAACATTCCGTCGCCGCTCGTGGGGCGGCCGGCGGCGCCCTTCGCGCTCACGGCGTTCGACGGCGCGCCCGTCGATCTCGCCGCGCTGCGGGGCAAGGTGGTCGTCCTGAACTTCTGGGCGTCGTGGTGCAACCCCGCGTGCTACGACGAGGCGCCGGTGCTCGAGCGCGCCTGGCGCACGTACCGCGACCGCGGCGTGGTCGTGGTCGGCGTCGACATCCAGGACACCGACGAGGCCGGGCGCAAGTTCATCCGCGACTTCGGCCTCACCTTTCCCAACGCGCGCGACGGCCGCGGCAAGGTCTCGGTGGACTACGGCGTCTACGGCGTGCCGGAGACGTTCTTCGTCGCGCGCGACGGCACGATCCGCGCCAAGCATGTCGGCGCCCTCACCGACGAGGTGGTCCGTGCAAAGCTCGAGCCGCTGCTCTAGTTTCATGGGGGGCCCCGAAATGGCCCCCCATACCCCCCCAACGCTCGGAGCGTCCCGGGGAACCCGGGCCGCTCCTCGATCACCGGGGTTCGTTCCGAGGGGGCCCCGACATGGCCCCCATACCCCCCAACGCTCGGAGCGTCCCGGGAAACCCGGGCCGCTCCTCGATCACCCGGGTTCGTTCCGAGGGGGCCCCGACATGGCCCCCCATACCCCTCAACGCTCGGAGCGTCCCGGGGAACCCGGGCCGCTCCTCGATGGCCGGGATTCGCGGGTGCCACGGAGCGCTGGGCGCGCGCTCGCCGTGGCGCTCGGCATGCTCCTGCTCGTGGTGAGCGCCGCCGACGCCGGGCACGTCTCCGAGCAGACCGTCCACGACGTCGCCGCGGAGCTCCGGTGCGTCGTGTGCCAGAACCTCTCGGTGGCCGACTCGCCGTCGGAGATGGCCTCGCAGATGCGCGCGATCGTGCGCGAGCGGCTCGAGGCGGGCGAGACGCCGGCGCAGGTGCGCGAGTACTTCGTGGAGCGCTACGGCGAGTGGATCCTCCTGGCGCCGCGCCGCACGGGATTCAATCTGCTCGTCTGGGGATTTCCGCTGGCGGCGATGGGCGTGGGGTTCACGGTCGTC
>QHRU01000121.1 GCA_003220225.1 Candidatus Rokuibacteriota bacterium | reverse complement strand
CGGCGAACGCGAGGCTCGTCGAGCGCGCGGGCGGCTGCTCGATCCTGCCCCAAGCCTCGATGACGCCGCTGCTGCTGCTCGAGCGCATCCAGACGTTGCTCGCCGAGCCGGCGCGGCTGAAAGACATGGGCGAGCGAGCCCGCACCCTCGCCGTGCCCGACGCCGCCGAGCGCCTGGCCGATCTCCTGCTGGAGATTGCCGCGTGAGCGGTGCGGGGGGCAGCGTGCCGGGCGTGCCCCCGCTCGACCACGCAAATCGACGGTACGTTGCGCCTGTCATCGTGCACCGATTCGCAGCCGGGCCCGACGCAATACCCGAAACACGGGTCTCGCGGGGGCACGCCCGGCACGCCACCCCCCGCACCACCCTCGCGCGAGCCTCAGAGCCGGGGCGGGCGGCCGGCCAAATCGCGGCGGAGCGGGCAGGCGGCGCAGAGCGGGATCGCGCGGCAGTACGTCTTGCTCACGGCGACGAGGAGCGCGTGCAGCTCGTTGAAGAGCGCCGGATCGGACGGCAGGTGCGCCTGCACGAACTCGCGCGCGGTCTCGTAGTCCGCGGTCCGCGCCAGCAGCCGGTGACGCGCCAGGACGCGGCGCGCGTAGGCATCCGCGACGAAGACGGGGCGACCGGCGGCGTAGAGCAGGATCGCGTCGACCGTTTCCGGCCCGAGCCCGGGCACGGCCAGCAGCTCGCGGCGCACGGGGCCGAGCGGCGCGCGACGCATCCCCTCGAAGCGTCCGCCGAAGCGCGCGAGCAGCCACGCCGTGAAGCCGCGCAGGCGCCGGGTCTTGAGCCGGTACGTTCCCGCCGGTCGGATCGCTTCCGCGACCACGCCCTCCGGAGCGGCGGCGAGCGCGCGCGGGCTCAGCAGTCGCCGCGCGCGCAGGGCGGCCACGGCGCGGGCGGCCTGGCTCCACGCGGTGTGCTGCGTGAGGATGGCGCCCGCCGCGATCTCGAACGGGCTGCGCCCCGGCCACCAGCCCTGCGGCCCGAAGCGGCGCAGCAGACCGCGATAGAGGCGGAGCAGGCGCGCCCTGACGAGATCGCGCGGCGGCCCGGGGATGCGCCGCCACGCCGAGAGCGCGGGGCGGGCTGAGCGCATGCTCGGCGCCATCATCGTGGCCCAGGCGCTGACGCTCGCGGTGAGCGGGCCGACGTCGTCACCCGAGTATCTTCCCCTGCGCGTGGCCGAGGCGGAAGGTCACTTCGCGAAGGAAGGCCTCGTGGTGACGCTCAAGACGACGCGCGCGGAGCCGGGCGCCGCGGAGGCGCTGGCGCAGGGCCAGGCCGACCTCGTGGCGACGTCGCTCGAGGCGATGCTGCGCTTCGGGCCGCGCACGCCGAAGCAGGCCCCGCGTCTCGTCCTGGGCCTGACGGCAGCGCCGCCGGTCGCCCTCGTGGTCGCCGAGAGTCAGAAGGAGCTCGTGCGCTCGCTCGAGGACCTGCCGGGCACGCGCGTGGGCGTCACGGCGCCCGGCGCGCCCGAACAGGCGTGGCTCGCGTGGCTCCTGGCGCGCGCCGGGCTGAGTCCGGCCCAGGTGTGGCTGGTGAGCCGCGGCGACCGCGGCCTGCAGCACGCCGTCGAGACCGGCGACGTCCACACCGCGCTCGTGCGCGAGCCGGCGGCCTCGCGGCTGCTGGCGGCCGGCCAGGCGCGCCTGCTGGTGGATCTCCGCACGCCCGCCGCGGTGAGCCAGGCGCTGGGGGCGGCCACGGTCAACGCGGCCGTCTTCATGCGCGCTGATCGGGCGGTGCGCGACCGCGACCTGGCCGCGTTCACCCGGGCCGTGCTCGCCGCCGAGCGCCGCGTCGCGACGGCCACGGCGCAGGCGCTCTCCGAACGGCTGCCCACGTCGATCACGGTCCCGGCCGACGACTTCGAGGCACGGCTCGCAGGGTGCCGCGACCTCTATCTCGCCGACGGCGCCGTGACGGTCGAGCAGGTCCGCGAGACGCTCACGGTGATCCGCGCCCACCTGCCGCTGCCCGTGACGGCCCGCGTTCCCCCGCCGGAAGAGCTGCTGCACGTGTCCCGGCGCGTCCTCACGCCGCCGGCGGCGGTGCGCTGACCGCCACGCCGAACCGGCGCAGCAGCGCGGCCGCGGCCTCGAGCGGCAGGCCCACGACGTTGCTCCGCGAGCCCTCCAGGCCGGCCACCAGCGCGCCGCCCTCGCCCTGGATCGCGTAGGCGCCGGCCTTGTCGAGCGGCTCACCGGCGGCCACGTAGGCCTCGATCGCCGCGTCCGGGTAGGCGGCCATCGTCACGCGGCTGACCACGGTCTCGGCGGCATGGCGTCCGGTCGCCGCGTCCAGAACCACCACGCCGGTCATGACCTCGTGCGTCCGCCCGCGCAGCGCTCTCAGCATCGCGCGCGCGTCGGTGGCGTCGGCGGGCTTGCCGAGCGCGCGGCCGTCGATCACGACGATCGTGTCGGCCGCGAGCACGAGTCCGGCCCGCCGTGAGGCGGCCACGGCGCGGGCTTTCCTGAGCGCGAGCGCGGCGACCGCGTCCGGCAGCGCCATGGGCTCGAGCGTCTCGTCCACGTCGCTCGGCACGACGTCGAACTCGAGACCCAGCGAGGCGAGCAGCTCACGGCGGCGTGGCGAGGCGGAGGCCAGAATCAGGCGGGGGACTTCGAGTCCCCCATGTTCTAGGCGACGATCAGCGGATGGGCGTCGGTGATCACGCGCGTCTGGGCGTCGATCGCCGCGCGGATGTGCTTGGGGATGCTGAAGGCGTGCTGGTGTGTCATTCCGTCCCAGTAACCAAGCGTGGCGCCGGGCAGCCGCTCGGCGACGAGCTTGTCGATCGCCTCTGGGTTTTGCGTCCGTGGGTCCACCTTCCTCGTGGCGGTGATGAACCCCCACGGGGTGCCGAAGCACGAGATGAACGTCTGGTACGCCGCCACCACCGGGAAGACCTCGCGCAGCGTGCGGTGGATCGAGGTGAAGAAGTCCAGCTCGTTGAGCTTGGTCATACCGGCCTGGAGCGTGATGGCGCCGCCGGGCGTGAGCCGGTCGCGCACCAGGGTGTAGAACTCCTTCGTGAACAGCAGACAGGCCGGCCCTTCTTCCAGCGGCTCGACCAGGTCGATCGTGATGAAGTCGAACCGCTCGGAGGATCTCTCCAGATAGGCGCGCGCGTCCTCGTGGCGGACGTCGGCGCGCGGGTCCTCGAAGACCCCCTGGTGCATCTCCGGCAGGTACTTCTTGCAGAGCTCGACGACCTCGCCGTCGATGTCGACCATGACCCCGCGCCTGACGCTGGGGTAGCGGAGGATCTCGCGAAGGGTCGCCCCCTCACCCCCGCCGATGACCAGGCCCGACTCGGGCGCGCGCTCGGAGGCCAGCATGCCCGGGTGCACGAGCGCCTCGTGGTAGATGAAGTCCTCCGCCTGGCTCGACTGGATGCGGCCGTCGAGCACCAGCAGCTTGCCGTAGGCCGGCGTCTCCATGATCTCGGCGTGCTGGAACTTGGTCTGCAGCTCGACGATGGTCCGCTTGATGGCGTGCATGTGGCCCTCGACTGCCGTCGTCGGCTCGAAGAACCACTTGTAGGACTGTGGGCTGATCAACTGACGGCGACCGTCTTGTTGACGATCGGCACCGCCGAGTTGAGGAACATTCCCCGCTGGACGTCGACCACCGAGGTCCGCTCGGCGCCGAACTGTTCGACGAGGTAGTTGGCGGCCACCTCGGGCTGGAGCACGTCGCCGCAGGAGAAGATGTCGACCGCGGCGTACTTGTACTCGGGCCAGGTGTGGACGGAGAGGTGGGACTCGGCGATGACCACCACGCCAGAGATCCCGAACGGGTTGAACTCGTGGAAGACGACGTCGACGATGGTGGCCTGGGCCCGCTTCGCGGCCTCCACCAGCGCTCCCTTCACGTTCTCGAGGTTGTTGATGGCGTCAGAATCGCAATCGAACAACTCGAGCAGCAGGTGCCGTCCCAGGGCGTTCAATCTGCTGACCCTCCTTTATCCAGTCCGTCCATCTACCGCACCTCTCCTGCGACGAGTCACTCGTCGCTGTTCACTGCACCTTCGCGCCGAAAAAATTCTTCGCCGCGACCAAACACTGTTTGACTGTAGGGTCCGTTTTCACCCATTGCAAGAAAAAAGTGCGGCTCGGCGCCGGTTTTGCCGCCGCCGCGACCGCCGCCGAGCCGGCCGAACGCCCGGCGCCGAGCCGCTCCACGACCGTCTCCGGCCTCCGTGAGCGTCGCTCTCGCCCGTTTCGCGCCGCTCACCGACCGCCGTCGGCGGTCGCGCGGCGCTCGCCGCGCGCGTCGCGCCGACGCGCGCGCCAGCTCGTCGCGCCGCCCGTCGCCGCCCACCGCGCCGCCTCCGAGCGCCCCGCGGCGAGGCGTCCGCCGGCCGCGGAACGACGCCGCCGAGGCTCCGGGAGGCGCCAGCGCCAGCGTCCGAGCTGCACTTTTCTCTTGCATTGGCGCGTCACGACGGTAAATTGGCAAAAGATTTTGTTCCCGCTCGAACGGGAGTCGATTGGAGGCGAGAACCTCAGTTGAGGAGGAGCGAATGACGGGGAAGGTCACGATGGCTGCGGCGACTGCCGGTCACGCCGAAGGCGGCACCACCCTCAACGCGTTCGACAACGCGCTTCTCGCGGCCGGCATCGGCAACATCAACCTGATCAAGGTCTCGAGCATCCTGCCTCCCGAAGTTCCGGTGATCGATCTCCCGAAGATCAAGCTCGGCGCGCTCGTCCCGACGGCGTACGCCGCCATGACGAGCGAGACGCCCGGCGAGATCATCGCGGCAGCCGTCGGCTACGCCGTCCCCGACGACCCGGCCAAGAACGGCGTCATCATGGAGTACCACGGCGTGGCCAGCCGCGCGGAAGCCGAGCGCCAGATCCACCTGATGCTGGACGAGGCGTTCCGGGTGCGCGGCGAGACCATCAAGGAAAAGCGCGTCGTCGCCGTCGAGCACACGACCCAGCGCATCGGCTGTGCGCTGGCGGCCATCACGCTGCTCGGCGACGAGGATCTCGTCTAGCGGCGCCACCGCCGCGGGCAGGGCCATGAGACCGGTGTCTCCGCGCTTCATCGCCTGCCACCGGTCGCTCGCCGACGCCCGCATCGTCCTCTACGGCATCCCCTTCGAGGGCCGCGTCAACCTCCGCAAGGGCGCCGACGGCGGCCCGCGCGACCTCCGCCTCGCCTCCGACTCCATCGAGACCTACTCGCCGTTCCTCGACCGCGACATGGAGGACCTGCCGCTCGCCGACATCGGCGACTGCGAGCTGCCCGACGGGGCGCCGCCGCGCGAGCAGCTCGACGCGGCGCGCGACGAGATCCGGGCGTGGTGGCGGCCCGGGCTGATCCCCTTCATGCTGGGCGGAGACCACACGGCCACCGTGCCCGTGATCGAGGCCATCGCCCCCGCCTTCCCGGATCTGCGCATCGTCCAGCTCGACGCTCACCCGGACCTGCGCGAGGAGTTCCTGGGCGAGCGCTACAACTACGCCTCCGCCATGGCGCGGGTCATGGACACCGTGCCGGCCGAGCGCGTGTACCAGGTGGGCATCCGGACGGGCGCCCGCGAGGAGTACGCCCGGCACCGGCCGCGCTTCTATCCGGCCTTCGCCGTGCACCCGCTGGACGCCGTCCGGACCATCCTGCCGGAGCTCCGCGGCCACCCGCTCTACGTGACGATCGACGTGGACGTGCTCGACCCGGCCGAGGCGCCGGGCACCGGCTCGCCGGAGCCCGGCGGGCTGCGTGTGCCCGAGCTGATCGACGTCGTCCGGCTGCTCGGCGACTGCCAGGTGATCGGCGGCGACCTCGTGGAGGTCACCCACGCCTGGGATCCGACGGGCCGCACCGGCATCGCCGCCTCCTGGGTGATCCGCGAGGCGTTGCTGAGCTGGTGGGGGCACATGCGGTGAAGCGCGTGCGGGAGTACACGGCGCCGCGCTTCTACGAGATCGCGTTCGACATGAACCGCAAGGGCGAGGTCGACTTCCTCGTCCACTGCTTCAGGCGCTTCGCGCGGCGGCCGGTGCGGCGCGTGCTCGACATCGCCTGCGGCACCGGCCCGCACCTGGTCCGCCTCGCCGAGCGCGGCTATCGGATGGTGGGCCTCGACCTCTCGCGGTCGAACATCGAGTTCCTGGGCGAGCGGCTCGCCGCGAAGGGCCACGAGGCCGAGCTGGTCGTCGGCGACATGACCGACTTCCGTCTGGCCACGCCGGTGGACGCCGCGCTCTGCATGCAGGATTCGCAGGGCCACCTGCTCACCAACGAGCAGCTCGTCGCGCATCTCAGGGCGGTGGCGCGCGCCGTGCGGCCCGGCGGCCTGTACGTCTTCGACCGCTACATGGTGTCGTCGTGGACGGACCCCGCGCGGGCGTGGTCCTGGTCGCGGCGGCGCGGGCGCGTCATCGTGCGCGCCTCGTTCTCGGCGCTCCACAACGTCAACCCGGTCACCCAGGTGTTCCGTGAGGACATGGTGCTCGAGGGCATCGAGAACGGGCGCCGGCGGGTGTACCGGCAGTCGCACCTCTCGCGGATGCTCTTCCCGCAAGAGGTGAAGGCCCTCGTCGCGCTGGCCGGCGGCTTCGAGTTCGTGCAGTGGTTCTTCGGCTTCAAGCCGCACCAGATCCTCGAGAAGTCCAGGCACCCGCTGCTGATGGTCGTCGTCCTGCGCCGAATCTAACTCGGAGGGGGCTGGCCCGCTCGCGCGGGCCGTGCTTCGCCGACGGCCCCCTTCCGACGGTTGTCGCACGCCTGCGGCGTGCTCCGCCCTGCCTCCCCCAGAACAGGATTGCGCCGGCAAAGCCGGCGCTCGAACGGCGCGAGACTGAGTAGCCGGCGGTTCCTGTAAGCTGCGCCCCGTGACAGACGGGGTTTTGCGGCTCAAGCGCGGACACGACCGGGCGCGCGTGCATCCGTGGATCTTCAAGGGCGACGTGGCCGACGTCTCGGACGTCGAGCCGGGCGGCGTCGTGACCGTCGTCGATGCGGGCGGCCGGTTCGTCGGCCGCGGCCTCTTCAACCCGCGCCCGGCGCTCTGCTGCCGGCTTCTCACCTGGACCGACGAGGCGATCGACGCGCAGTTCTGGCAGCGGCGGCTCGCCGCCGCCCTCGCCGCGCGCGCGGGCCGTGCGGGCGCCGCCCGGCTGGTGTGGAGCGAGGCCGACGCGCTGGCGGGGCTCGTGATCGACCGCTACGGCCCGGTCGTCGTGCTCCAGACCGTCACGCTCGGGATGGCGCGCCGTCGCGCCGAGCTCGCCGCGGCCCTCCGCGGGGCCGTCGGCGACGTCGCCGTCTTCTGCGTCGACGATCCGATAGCCGCAACGCTGGAGGGCTTCGAGCCGGCGGCGGGCTGGCTCGACGCGCCGGGGCCGACCTCGCCGGGCCCGACATCGGTGATCGTCGAGGAGGGCGCCGCGCGCTTTCTCGTGCGCGTCGGCGGCGGTCACAAGACCGGCCTCTACCTCGACCAGGCGGACAATCGCCTGCGCGTGGCGCTGCTGGGCGCCGCGCGCGCGGTGCTCGACGTCTTCGCCTACACCGCGGGCTTCGCGTGCCACGCGCTGCTGGCCGGCGCGACGAGCGCCGTCTGCGTCGAGTCGTCCAAGGACGCCCTGGCCGGCGCCGTCGACAACCTCGCGCTCAACGGCGTGGCCGCGCGCGCGGAGGTCCGCGACGCCAACGCCTTCGACGAGCTGCGGCGGCTCGACCGCGCGGGCGCGCGCTTCGGTCTCGTCGTGCTCGACCCGCCGCCGTTCGCGCGCGGCCGCGGCGCGCTCGAGGGCGCGCTGCGCGGCTACAAGGAGATCAACCTGCGCGCCATCCGGCTCCTCGAGCCGGGCGGCGTGCTGGCGACGTTCTCGTGCTCGCACCACGTGAGCGAGGGCGCGTTCGAGGCGATGGTGCGGGACGCCGCGGGCGACGCCGGCGCGCGGCTGCGCGTGCTGGCGCCGCTGACGCAGAGCGCCGATCATCCGGTGCTGCTGACCGTCCCCGAGACGCGCTACCTCAAGGGCCTGCTGCTGGAGCGGATGTAGAGCCGCGCCACGGGTTCCCCGGGGCGCGGCGAACGCTGGGGGGTGTGGGGGGCCATGTCGGGGCCCCCCACTAAGATAGCCGCGTAGCTAGAACCGGCGGGTCTCGCCGTGCGCGAGGACCCAGACGCGCTCGTCGGGCAGGCGCATGGCGCGCGCGGCCGCGCGCAGGCGGCGCGGCGGCTCGTCGAGCGGCTCGTCGGAGAGGTCGAACGTCCCCCAGTGCATGGCCACGAACGTCCGCGCGCCGAGATCGGTGAAGACGTGCAGCGCCTCCTCCGGCGTCGTGTGGGTGAAGCGCATGATCGCGGGCGGCTCGTAGGCGGCGATCGAGACCAGCGCCAGGTCGAACGGGCCGAGCCGGGCGCCGACCTCGCGGAAGCCGCCGTAGTAGCCCGTGTCGCCCCCGAAGAACAGGCGCCGCTCGCGACCGGCGAGCGCCCAGCCGCCCCAGAGCCGCCGGTCGGTGTCCCACGGCGTGCGCGCGCACCAGTGCTGCACCGGCGTGAGCGTGAAGGTCACGCCGCCCACGCGGCGGCTGTCCCACCAGTCCAGCTCGAGCACGCGCTCGATGCCGAGCGACGCGAACCACGCTTTGAGCCCGAGCGGCACGAGGAACAGCGGACTGTGCGCGGCGGCCAGCCGCTCGACGCTGGGGCGGTCGAGGTGGTCGTAGTGGTCGTGCGAGATCACCACGACGTCGATCGGCGGCAGGGCCTCGAAGGCGAGGCCGGGCGGGTTGAGCCGGCGCGGGCCGGCGAAGCCGACGGGGCTCGCGCGCTCCGAGAAGTGCGGATCGGTGAGGATGTTGACGCCATCGAGCTGGATCAGGAGGGTCGCGTGGCCGATCCAGGTGAGCGTCGACGCCTCGCGGTTGTCGCGCAGGGCGCGGCCGTCGTTGGCCACGCGCGGGAACTCGGGGATCGGCTTGGTGGCGGCCAGCGTCGCCCACAGGCGCCGGGCGCGGAAGGCCTGCACCGTCCAGAAGCCCGGCCGCTCGATCGGAGGGACGTTGGCGAAGCCGTGCTGGCGGTGGTGCGGCGGCGCCCCGGGCACGGGACCGCCGACGCCCGCGCACCCCGTCGCGATCAGCAGCGTCGTCGCCAGCAGCGCGCGCCGGGCCGCGCGCCGCGCGGTCAGGCGCGCTCCCCCACCGGCAGCTCGACGACGAACATCGCGCCGCCCTCCGGACGGTTCTCAGCGTACAGCCGCCCGCCGTGCTGGCCGACGATGCCGTACGAGACCGACAGGCCGAGGCCGCTGCCCTCGCCCGGCGGCTTGGTCGTGAAGAACGGATCGAAGATGCGCGACAGCAGGTGCGGCGGGATGCCAGGCCCGTTATCGAGCACCTCGATGGCCACGTGCCGGTCGCGCGGCCGCAGCCGCACCGTGAGCACGCGCTCGCTCGCCTGTCGCGCCATCGCCTGGTGCGCGTTCTGCACGAGGTTGAGGAGGACCTGCTGCACCTGGTTCTCGTCGGCCCACACGGTCGGGCAGTGGTCCAGCTCCGTCGTCACCCGGACCTTGTCGTGCTCGAGCTGGTAGCCCTTGAGCGCGATGACGCGCTGGACCGCGTCCGCGAGTGAGCACGGCCGGCGCTCCGGCGGATAGTGGCGCGAGAACATCAAGAGGTTCTGGACGATCGCCGCCGCGCGCGCCGCCTCGTCGGCCATCAGCGCGATGCGCTCGCGAATGCCCGGCGTCACGTCCGACCGGCTGAGCAGCAGCTGGGCCAGGCCCAGGATCGTCGTGAGCGGGTTGTTGATCTCGTGCGCCACGCCCGAGGCCAGCTCGCCGACGGCCGACAGCTTCTCGGCGTGCACCAGCTCGGAGGACAGGCGTGCGTTGTCGAGCGCGATGGCGATCTGCTGAGCCGTCGCCTCGAGCAGCGTGACCTCGCCTTCGTCGAACGGATCGTCGGTCTGACGACCGAGCGACAGCGTGCCCAGCATGCGGCCGCGCGCGTGGATGGGCACACAGACGAAGCCGCGGATGCGGTCGCGGCGCACGGCCTCATGCGCCGACGGCAAGAGGTCGGGCGAGCCCATCACGTCGCGCATCACGGCCGTCGTCCCGCTGGCCGCCACGCGGCCGATGATCCCCTCGCCGACGGTGAGCACGCGATTGACCTCGCGCATCTGCCCCGAGAGGCCGCGATCGGCGCGCAGCTCGAGCGTCACGCCGTCGGTCGCGACGAGGTGCAGGCTGGCGATCTCGTGACCGGTGACGTGCGTGAGCGCCTCGAGCGCCGTCTTCAAAATTGCTTCGACGTCGAGGGTGCGGCTCACCGCCTCGGAGACGGTGTGGAGAATCTTGAGATGAGGCTCCACGGCCTCCTATCCTAGCAGCACGCTCAGGCCTGGCGGCCGACCCAGACGTGGACGAGCGCGAGCGCGCTGTCGAGCTTGCCCGGGTCCGCGGCGCCCGCCTGCGCCAGGTCCGGCCGTCCGCCGCCCCGGCCGCCGGCGGCCTGCGCCACCTCCTGGATGAGCTTGCCGGCCGGGAAGCGCTTGACCAGGTCCCTGGTGACGGCGGCCACGAGGTTGACCCTGCCGTCGAGCACGCTGCCGACGCAGACGACGCCCGAGCCGAGGCGGTCGCGCAGCGTGTCCGCCACCGCGCGCAGCCCGTCGGCATCGAGGCCGTCGATGCGCCCTGCGACGACGGCGACGCCGTTCACCTGGCGCGCGCTCGCCACCAGATCGTCCGCCTTCCCCCGCGCGAGCTTCGTCTCCATCTCGGCCAGCTGGCGCTCGAGCGCCTTCTGCTCGTCGAGCAGCTTGCGCAGGCGCTGAGGCGTCTCCTCGGCGCCGATCTTGAGGATGTCGGCGATCTCGCGCAGCACGCGCTCGCGCCGCGCCACCGCCTCCACCGCCGCGGTGCCCGCCACCGCCTCGATGCGGCGCACGCCAGCGGCCACCGCGCCCTCCTCGGCCACCTTGAAGAAGCCGATCTGCCCGGTGGCCTCGAGGTGCGTGCCGCCGCAGAGCTCCGTCGAGAAGTCGCCGATCTTCACCACGCGCACGCGCTCGCCGTACTTCTCGCCGAACAGCGCCATGGCCCCCGCGGCGAGCGCCTCCTTGAGGTTCATCTCGCTGTGAGTGACCGGCGTGTTCTTCTGCACCTCCTCGTTCACGAGCTCCTCGATCTGCTCGACCTCGCGATCCTTCACCGAGGCGCCGTGCGAGAAGTCGAAGCGCAGATGATCGGGCGCGACGAGCGAGCCCGCCTGCGTGACGTGGCTGCCGAGGACCTTGCGGAGCGCCGCGTGCAGCAGGTGCGTGCCGGTGTGGTGCTGGCGCAAGCCCTGGCGCCGCGGCGAGTCGATCGAGACCGCGACGTCCTCGTCCTCGTGGAAGCCGCCCGCGCGCACCTGCACGCGGTGCACGATCAGCTTGCTGCCACGGTAGTACGTGTCGACGATGTCACCCCGGCCGGTGCGGCCGACGAGCGTGCCGCGGTCGCCGATCTGCCCGCCCGACTCCGCATAGCCCGGTGTGCGGTCGAGGATCACCTCGATCTCGTCGCCGCTGGCCGCTTCGCGCACCCGGCGGCCGTCGGCGACGATGGCCAGGATCTTCGCCGGCGCCGTCAGCGTCTCGTAGCCGAGGAATTGCTGCGGGCGCGGCAGGCTGCCGCCGATCCGCTGGTAGAGGGCCACCGCCTCCGTCGCCTCCTCGTCGCCGCCGAAGGCGGCCTTGGCGCGGGCGCGCTCGCGCTGCGCCTCCATCTCCTGCGTCCACGTCGCTTCCGTCTCGTCGCTGACGCGCCAGCCCTGATCGACGAGGATCTCCTCCGCGAGGTCGCGGGGGAAGCCGTACGTGTCGTAGAGCGTGAACAGGAAGCGGCCGTCGATCGGCCGCCCGCGCCCGGCGCCCTGCGCCTGCGCGTATTCCTCGATCCGGCGCATGCCCTGGTCGAGCGTCCGCGCGAACTGCTCTTCCTCCTGCCGCACGACCTCGATGATCCGGTCGCGCTCCCTCACGATCTCCGGATACGCGGCGCCCATCACCTCGCCCACCCACGCCACGCCGCGCCAGAGGAAGGGCTCGGCGAGCCCGAGCTTGCGCCCGTGGCGCATCGCGCGGCGCATGATCCGCCGCAGCACGTAGCCGCGCCATTCGTTGGACGGAAGCACGCCGTCGGCAATGAGGAAGGTCGTCGTGCGCACGTGATCCGCGATGACCTGCGTCGACACGTCGTGCTCGGAATCGAGCCCGTACGACTTGCCGCTCAGCTGCGCGATGTGGCGGATCAACGGCGCGAAGAGGTCGGTCTCGTAGTCCGAACGCTTGCCCTGCATGACGGCCGCCATGCGCTCGAGACCCATGCCGGTGTCGATGGACGGGCGCGGCAGCGGCGTCATCTTGCCGGCGGCGTCGCGGTTGAACTGCATGAAGACGAGGTTCCAGATCTCCAGCCAGCGGTCGCACTCGCACGCGGGGCCGAGACACCGCCGGCCCGCCGCCTCCTCGGCGCAGGGCAGGTCGTCGCCCTGGTGAAAGTGAACTTCCGAGGAGGGCCCGCACGGGCCGGTATCGCCCATCGCCCAGAAGTTGTCCTTCTCGCCCAGGCGCAGGATGCGCTCGTCCGAAAGGCCGGCAACCGACTTCCAGAGATTGAACGCTTCGTCGTCGTCCGTGAAGACGGTAGCCTTGAGCCGTCGCTGGTCGACGCCCAGGTCCTTGGTGAGAAACTCCCACGCGAACTTGATCGCGTCGGCCTTGAAGTAGTCGCCGAAGGAGAAGTTGCCGAGCATCTCGAAGAACGTGTGATGCCGCGCCGTGCGGCCGACGTTCTCGAGATCGTTGTGCTTGCCACCCGCGCGCACGCACTTCTGGCAGGTGGTGGCACGCGTGTAATTCCGTCGCTCCTCGCCGAGGAACACGCCCTTGAACTGCACCATGCCAGAGTTGGTGAAGAGCAGGGTCTGGTCGCCGACGGGCACGAGCGGCGACGACGGCGCGCGCGTGTGCCCGTTCCGCTCGAAATACTTGAGGAATGCCTCACGGATCTGGGCGCCGGTCATGGGAGCGTCATTGTACCATCCGGGTCGTGCCCGACTCCGCCGCCCTGGCCGCCTTTCTCCTGCGCGCGAAGCGCGCGACGTATGCGGCACAGGGCGACGACGCGACGGTGACGCCGCTGATCCCCGGCAGCAAGCAGCTGGAGTATCGCGAGGGCGAGCGGCTCTACCGCGACGTGTACGTCGGCCTCACCACCTTCGCCGGGCTCGAGACCGTGGACGACACCGGCGCGCCGCGCTGGGCGATGACGTACGCCGGCGGGCTCGTCGCGCCCGCCGACTTCCCTGCGGTGTACGCGTTTCTGCGCGAGGCGCTGCAGCGCGGCGACGTCGCGGCGCCCTACCGCGGTCCCGCGCGCCACGCCGGGGGCGAGTGGGCGTACACGAACGCCTGGGAGGGTGATCTCGACCGCTTCGCCGGCGCCGAGGCCATCGAGCGCGCCGGCGTCGTCGTCTACCGGCTGCGCTACGCCGGCGGCCGCGTGCGCTGAGCGGCTCACTCGTCGGCCGCGACGCCGGTCGTCTCGCGGACGACGCGCACGACCACGCTCGTCGCGAAGCCGCGGCGCAGCAGATGGTCGCGCAGGCGGGGTGCCACGCGATCGGGCCGGCCCCGGCGCAGCGCGGGCAGCCGGCGCCGCGCGGTCTCGCGGGCACGCGCCAGCGCGTCGTCGCCGCCGAGCGCGATGAGCGCGGCGGCGATCACGGGCACGGCGATGCCGCGGGCGCGCAGCTCCATCCGGAGGCGTGCGGCGCCATAGCCGCGCGCGGCGCGGGCCGTGACCCAGTGGCGAGCGAACGCCGCGTCGTCCAC
>QHRU01000131.1 GCA_003220225.1 Candidatus Rokuibacteriota bacterium | reverse complement strand
GTGTGCAGCAGGAGGCCCGCGCGCGCCGCCTTGCCATACTCGGCGCGGAAAGCGCGCAGCGGCCCGGCATCGCGCAGGCGAGGGCGTGACGTGGTCTTGACCTCGATCGGGACGAGGTGGCGGCCGGCCTCGACGACGAAGTCCACCTCCTCGCCCGCCGCCGTTCGCCAGTAGAGGATCTCGGAGCGCTCGACCCGCGCGTCCCGCCAGCACAGCAGGTCGTGCAGCACGAGGTTTTCGAGGTGAGCGCCGGTGGGCTCGGCCGCGCCGCCCAGGTGCAGGGCCAGGCCCGCGTCGCCCCAGTAGAGCTTGGGGGTTTTGATGAGGCGCTTGGTGCGGTTCACCGCGTACGCTGGCACCCGGACCAGCAGGTACGACGTCTCGAGCAGGTTGAGGTACCGGTGCACGGTCGGCTGCGGCAGCGCCACGTCGCGGGCCAGCTCGGTCTGGTTGACGAGCTGACCCAGACGCAGGCAGGCCGCCCGCATGAGCCGGCGGAAATCCGGCAGCGCGGAGATCGACGAGAGAGTCTGGAGATCGCGCTCCAGATAGGTGCGGACGTAGCCCTCGAACCACACCGCGCGCTCCGCGACCGTGCTCAGGTGCACGGCCGGGGTCGGGAAGCCCCCGCGGCGCGCCAGCTCAATCCAGTCCTCGTGCCCGGTCCTGTCGGCGCGCAGGAGGTCCAGCCACTCGGAGTCTTTGGCCCCGAGCAGTTCTTCCCAGAGCCCGCAGCGGCCGAGGCCCCGCTGCTCGCGGCGAACCATGGGCCACAGCGTGAGATAGCTGGCGCGGCCGGCGAGCGACTCCGACACGCCGCGCATGAGCAGCAGGTTGGCCGAGCCCGTGAGCAGGAATCGGCCGGCGCGACGGTCGCGGTCGATCGCGCGCTTCACGGCCAGGAGCAGGTCGGGCTCGCGCTGAACCTCGTCCAGCGTGACGGGCGGCCCCTCGACCAGTGCTTCCGGGTCGCGCCGGGCCAGCTCCAGAGCATCGAGGTCGTCGAGGGAGACGAACCGGCGCGCGCCCGGCGTCAGCGCTTGGGCCAGTGTGATCTTGCCCGTCTGCCTCGCCCCGGTGACCACCACGGCCGGCATCACCCGCAGCCGGTCGGCCAGCGCGCGCTGGGCGTGCCGGGGCAGCACCCGTTTCTTCACACCGTGAATGATATCCATTCATGACATGAATGACAGGCCACGGCCCGGCGCCGTGCCCCTCGTGGCCGACACACGAGCTCCAACCCTCGTGTAAGATGGCGCCCCACCGCGGCCCCGGACGGGGTTGCGACGAGGAGGACCACCATGGGTCGTCGGGACACTGCGGGTCTCCAGCGGCTGGTCACGGAGCGGAAGGAAGGGACACTCGGCCGGCGCGAGTTCCTCACGACGCTGGCCGCTGGCGCCGCCGTAGTCGCGGCCCCCCGCCGGGCGACCGCCCAAAAGAAAATCGCCGTGACGATGTGGGACACCGAGCCGAACCCGGCGACGCGCGCGGCCGTGAAGGCGATCGTCGAGGACTTCCACAAGCTGCACAAGGACATCGAGATCCGGGCCGAGGGCATGGGCTGGGGCGACATGGACCGAAAGCTCCAGGCGGCGATGGCGGCCAAGAGCCCGCCCACCGCGTCGCACACCCAGAGCTACGTGGTAACGTCGTTCCGCGCCAAGGGCCTGATCGAGCCGGTGGACGACGTGGTGAAGGCGATCGGCGAGGACAAGATCTTTCCATCGGTGCTCCGGTGGCTCAAGTATCCGGACGGCAAGTACTGGGGGATCACGCATGCGTGGGGCGCCGAGATCTTCGGCGGCCGCGGCGACTACTTGCCGGGCACCGGGGTGAATCCGCAGAGCTGGCGGACGTGGGACGACTTGCTCCGTGACCTGCCCAAGCTCAACAAGCCGCCGCAGTACTACGCGCTGACGCTCGCCGGCATCCCGTTCTTCGTGAACGAGGACGTCTACATGTGGGCGGGCGCCAACGGCGGCAGTGTCTTCGACGCCAAGGGTCAGCCGGCGCTCGAGAGTCCACAGATCATCGGGATGCTGGAGTTCTGGAAGAAGCTCAAGCCGTTCTTGCCGCCAGGCTGGTCGTCGCACGACTATCTGGAAACGCTTTCGGCGTGGGCGACGGGCAAGGCCGCCTCCGTGCTCATGTGGGGGCGGACGGCGGGCTACATCGACCAGTACGCGCCGCCCGACAAGCGAAATCCTGACGTGTTCCAGGTGTGGCCGAAGACCATCGGGCCAATGGGCAAGGCGCCACTGACCCAGTTCGACAACGAGCCCTGGGTGATCTACGCCGACGCACCCGCCGACGAGAAGGCCGCGGCGAAGGAATTCCTGAAGTTCTTCTTCAAGCCCGAGAACTACCGGCGGTACTGCGACTCCGTGCCGGTCCACCTGCTGTCCATCTTCAAGGCGGACTTCAAGGACCCGAGCTACCTGAACCATCCCGAGCGCAAGCGCTGGAAGCCGTGGCTCGACGCGCAGCTCAAGTGGGTGGAGATCGGGCGGGCGCACCCGCTGCTCGTCAGCAACCCTGAAGACGTGCTGATCCCCTGGATCGGCGACGTGGCCGCGTCGCCCATCCTCGCGGACATGGTGATGGCCGTGGTGGAGCGCGGCCGAGATCCAAAGGTGGCGGCGAAGGAAGCCAGCGACAAGATCGTTCGCGACATCATCGGCAAGGCGAAGTAGGCCATTCCCTCGCGTCGCCGGCGCGAGGCGTGGATCGGCATCGGCCTGCTCCTGCCGTCCGTCCTGCTGGTGCTCGCGTTCACGCTGTTCCCCGTCGGCTACAACGTGTGGCTCGGCTTCTACGCCAAGCACTCGCTGCGGGCCACCAGCACCTGGGTCGGTCTCGGGAACTATGCCCAGATGCTCGGTGATCCCGACTTCTGGCGCAGCGCCTGGCTGGCCACCGTCTACGCCGTCGGCAGCACGACGCTGCAGATCCTCGTCGGCGTCGCCGGGGCGCTGATCCTGCACAAGCGGTTCGTGGGGTGCGACTTCCTCCGCGGCGTGGCCCTGTTCCCCTACATGATCCCGACGGTCATCGCCGTGTTCGTCTGGCGCTGGCTGATGAACGACCTCTACGGGGTGATCCCGTACGTGCTCGGCACGCTGCACATCCCCGGCATGCCGGAGGCCTGGCTGACCCATGCCACGATCATGTGGGTCCTGATCGTGCTCTCCGTGTGGACGTTCTTTCCGTTCGTGCTGGTGAACGTGCTGGCGCGGCTGCAGACGATCCCGCCCGAGCTCTACGACGCCGCGCGCGTGGACGGCGCCTCGGCCGTCCGGCAATTCTTCCACGTGACGCTGCCCCAGCTCCGCAACGTGCTCCTGATCGTCCTGCTCCTGCGCGGGATCTGGATGTTCACCAAGTTCGACGTGCCGTGGCTGCTGGGATTCGGCGGCGGCGCCGGCGAGGCGATCCGGACGCTGCCCGTCTTCACCTACCAGCGCTCGTTCACCTACTATCAGGCGGGCATGGGGGCGGCGCTCTCGAACATCATGCTCGCGCTGCTGCTCATGGCGGTGACGATTTATTTCATCGCGTTTCCGCCCGCCGAGGAGGAACAGGATGCGTGAGCGCCGCCGCGGGCGACCCATCTCTCGGGCGGCGGCATGGGCGCTCCGCCTGGGGCTGTTCGCGTTCTGCGCGTTTCCCCTCTACTGGATGGTGGTCTCCTCGCTCAAGGTCAGTCACGAGCTGCTCGCGTCGCCGCCGACGTTCTGGCCGCACGAGTGGGAGCTGCGCGCGTACCGCAAGCTCTTCTACGAGACGAACTTCTGGACCTACTTCCAGAACACGGTGATCGTCTCCGCGCTCACGACCGTCATCGTCCTCGTGGCCGGCGTCATCGGCGCCTACAGCCTCACCCGGTATGCGTTCCGGGGGCGGACGTTCGTGGCGCGCCTCACGCTGCTGGCCTACATGTTCCCGCCGATCATC
>QHRU01000120.1 GCA_003220225.1 Candidatus Rokuibacteriota bacterium | reverse complement strand
AGTCGAGGGGCGTCACGGCTGTCGAGGAGCGTCACGGGTTCCCCGGGACGCGACGAGCGTTGGGGGTCTGGGGGCCATCTCGGGGCCCCCAGGCTAATGGGCGGGCCATGTCGGGGCCCCCCATGTCATCAGGGGAGCACATGGAGCCAGCAGCGCGTCGCGTGGCCGGGAACGACCTCGGTTTCGGGCGGGGCCTCGACGCAGCGCTCGAACGCGGCCGGGCAGCGCGGGGCGAACGCGCAGCCGGCGGCCAGCGTCGCGAGGTCGGGCGGCTGGCCGGCGATGGCCGCGAGGCGCTCGCGGCGCGCGCCAAAGCGCGGGATCGATTCCAGCAGCGCGCGCGTGTAGGGATGCGCGGGCTGGGCGAAGATGCGGCGCACGGGACCGATCTCGACGATGCGCCCGGCGTACATGACCGCCACGCGGTCGCAGGTGCGCGCCACGATCCCGAGGTTGTGGGTGACGAAGATCATCGCGAAGCGGTGGCGCTGCTGCAGCTCCTTGAGCAGGCCGAGGTACTGCGCCTGGATCGTGAGATCGAGGCTGGTCGTCGGCTCGTCGGCGATGAGCAGGCGCGGCGGCCCCGCGATGGCCATGGCGCCGACCACGCGCTGGCGCATGCCACCCGAGAGCTGGTGCGGAAACGCGCGCAGCCGCGCGGCGGGCGAGGGGATGCTCACCGAGGCCAGCAGCTCCGCGGCACGCGCGAGCACGGCGCGGCCGCGGAGGCCGTGGTACATCGTCAGCGGCTCGCGCATCTGCATGCCGATGGAGAACACCGGGTTGAGCGAGGACATCGGATCCTGCAGGATCATCGCGACCGTGCGGCCGCGGATCCGCTGCATCTCGTCGTCGGTCTTCTTCAAGAGATCGTTGCCGTCGAGGAGGACCGCGCCGCCGACGATGCGCGCGGCCGGCCGCGGCACGAGGCGGACGATGCTCAGGCACGTCATGCTCTTGCCCGAGCCGGACTCGCCGACGAGGCCGAGCGTCTCGGCCTCGCCGAGCGCGAAGGAGACGCCGTCCACCGCCTTGATCGTCCCCCAGCGGGTGACGATGTGCGTGCGGAGGTCGCGAACGTCGATGACGGCGGACACGCGGCTCAGAGCTGGCGCAGCTTGGGGTCCAGGGTGTCGCGCAGCCAGTCGCCGAGCAGGTTGAAGGCGAGCACGACGAGCAGGATGGCCAGCCCGGGCAGGAACGATACCCACCACGCGCTCGTCACGACGTCGCGTCCCTCGGCGATCATCGAGCCCCACGCCGGCGTCGGCGGCGGGATGCCGGCCCCGAGGAACGACAGCGACGCCTCGACGATGATGACGTAGCCGACCTGCAGCGTGACCAGGACCACCAGCGTGTTGAGCGTGTTGGGCAGCAGATGCCGGGTGATGATCCGCCAGGCGCCGGCGCCGGCGATGCGCGCCTGCGCGATGAAGTCGAGCGTCATGAGCGTGAGCACCTGGCCGCGGATCACGCGCGCGTAGCGCGCCCACAGGATTACCGCGATCGCGATGACGACGTTGGTGAAGCTCGGGCCGACGGTGACGGCCAGGATCAGCGCGAGCAGGATCACCGGGAACGAGAGCGTGGCGTCGGTGACCCGCATCAGCGCCGCGTCGACGCGGCCGCCGTAGTAACCGGCCACGAGGCCGATGGTGGCGCCGACCGCGCCGGCCAGGAGCACGGCCAGCGCGCCCACCGCGAGCGAGACGCGCGAGCCCCAGATGATGCGCGTCAGCATGTCCCGGCCCAGCCGGTCGGTGCCGAGCGGGTGCGCCCACGAGCCACGCTCCTCCCACACCGGCGGGCGGAAGCGCAGGCGCAGCGACTGCTCGTAGGGATCGCCGGGGCTGAGCAGCGGCGCCAGCAGCGCGATGAGCACGAACACGGCGATGATGCCGATGGAGACGACCGGCACCCGGCGCCCGCGCGCCCGCGGCTCGGGCCGCGCCGCGCGCTCGGGAACGGCGACGACGCTCACCGCGAATACCGGATGCGCGGATCGATCACCGCGTAGAGACAATCGACGCCGAGGTTGACGGCGGCCACGATGGTGGCGGTGGTGAGCACGACCGCCTGGATCACCGGGAAATCGCGCGAGGTGATGCCGTCGTACGCGAGGCGCCCGAGCCCCGGCCACGCGAACACCGTCTCGACGACGATGGCCGTGGTGACGAGGATCGCGAAGTAGATGCCGGCGAAGGTGACGACGGGGATGAGCGCGTTCTTGAGCGCGTGGACCCACACCACCTTGCGCTCGGCGACGCCCTTGAGCCGGGCGAGCTTCACGTACTCCGAGTCGAGCACCTCGAGCATCCCCGAGCGCAGCAGGCGCATCATGCCGGCCACCACGAACCAGCCGAGCGTGAGGCCGGGCAGGACGTAGGAGGCGAGGCTGTCGGCGCCGCCCGCCGGCAGCCACTGCCAGCGCCCTGCGACGAACTCCACGAGCACGATGGCCACCCAGAACGTCGGCAGCGACTGCCCGAGCACGGCCACGATCTGCGCCGCGCGGTCCACACCGGTGCCCTTCTTCACGGCCGCCATCACGCCGAGCGGAAAGGCGATGGCCAGCGACGCGCCCATCGCGAAGGCGGCGAGCTTGAGTGAGTTCGGCAGCCGCTCGCGCAGCAGCTCGATGACGGGCCGGCGCGCGCGGATCGAGGTGCCGAAGTCCCCGGTGACCGCGCGGCCGACGAACGAGAAGTACTGCTCGACGTACGGTCGGTCGAGCCCGAGGTACTTGCGGGCGTTGGCATAGTCCTCCTCGCTGGCGTTCATCGGGAGGATCATGTGCAGCGGGTCGCCGGTGGCGCGAGCGAGGACAAAGACCACGACAGACAGAATCGCCAGTGCCACCAGCGACTGGAGGAGACGAAAGAGGACGAAGCGAAGCACGGGTTGTTGAAGGTTGGGGGGGAGCCGAGCTCCCCCCCAACTCCCCCCCAGCGCTTACTTCCGCGCGAGCTCGTCGATGAACAGGTCGTACATCACGGCGCCCGGGTTGTACTTGCCGAGCGTCTTGGAGGTCGCGTACGGCGAGTGCACGTAGACGACCGGCACGCCGTGGTGCTCGCTGCGCATCCGCGTGTAGATGTTGCGCATGAGCGCGTTGATCTTCTCCCGGTCGGTCTGGCGCATGACCTGCGCGATCATGCCGTCGATCTCCGGATCGTTGACGGTGTCGTTCAGCTTGGACGGCGTGTAGGCCTGTTTCTCCAGCAGGGCGTAGGTGCCGATCCAGTCACGGTTGGCGATGTTGTAGTAGCCCACCGCGCCGGGCGCCTTGCGATCCACCCACTGTTTGCGGAAGGCCGGGTAGTCGACGGGGATGAGCTTGCTCTTGACGCCGATCTTCTCCCAGTAGCCCGCCACCGCCTCCGCGAACGACTTGCCCTCGGCGAAGCCGGGGAGCTGGAAGGCGTAGACGTCTTGCGTGAAGCCGCCGGCGTAGCCGGCGTCGGCGAGCAGCTTCTTGGCGCGCGCGACGTCGTACGGGTAGGCCATCTCCGGCGTCACCTTGAAGCCGACCTCCTTGAACGCCCACGACAGCCCCATCGGAATCGCCGCCGGCTCGGCGTAGCCGCCGAAGATCGACTGCGCGATCTCGGCACGATCGATGGCCAGATTGAGCGCCTCGCGCACGCGCTTGTCCCTGGTGGGCGGCGTCCGGCCCTCGGGGCCGAGGATCCACCACATGTGGATGATGGCTTCTTCCCTCCGCATGTGGACCGGGAAGCCTTCCTTCTCCAGCTCCTTCACGCGCTCGCGGCTCACGTCGGCCACGTCCGCCTCACCGCGGCGCAGCAGCGCGATGCGCGTCGTCTCCTCGGGGACGAGCTTGAACGTCACGTTCTTGTACTTCGGCACGCCGATGCGCCAGTGGTTGTCGACCGCCGTCATCTTGATGTGCGAGCCGACCACCTGCTCGACGAACTTGTAGGGGCCGGTGCCGACGGGCTTGCGGGCGAATACATCATCGCCGTTGGCCTCGATGTATTTCTTCGGAAGTACCATTCCTTCTGTCGAAAGCGATCGCGACAAGTACGTTGGAATGATCAGCGTGGATTCCTTCAGGACAATCACGACGCGGTCGGGCGCCGGCGTCTCGATGTCGGCGATGAGCGTGCGCAGCGGGCCCGCATAGCCCGTCGTGGAGCGCTTGCTCATGGCGCGCTGGAGGCTGAACTTCACGTCCTCCGACGTCATGTCGCTGCCGTCGTGGAACTTCACGCCCTTTCGGAGATGGAACGTCCAGCGCCTGTGGTCGGCCGAGCTTTCCCACTTGCTGGCCAGCCCGCCCGCCTGCGACGGCTGGCCGTCCGGCGTGACGCCGACGAGATAATCGAACATCAGCGAGAGGTAGTACTTCACGTTGTGGCCCTGGAGCGCCGGGTCCAGCGTCTCGGCGGAGAAGCTCGACAGCGCGACCGTGAGCTCCGACTTGGCTTGCGCCCACGCGGGGCTTGCGACGGCGATCAGCAGCAGCAGCGACGTCACGATGATCCGGGTTGTCGATTTCATTGGTTGGGTCCTCCGGGAGGCCCTGACCGTATCGCGGGACGGGCCGGCGGCGCAAGTCCGCCGGCCCCGACGACCCTAGCCGGCTACGATGACGCTCTGTCCCAGAAACGAAGGGCGCACGAGCGCCGTGTAACGAGCACCGACTCGCGCCGTTCGAGCGCCGGCTTCGCCGGCGCAATCGGATCCTGGGGGAGGCATCGGAGGGGGCCGCCGAGACCCCCTCCGAGTTTTTAGCTCGCTGGCTTGAGCTGGCCGCGCGTGGCCTGGACGACCTGCTCCTGCGCCCACTCCATCGCCCGCCTGGTCGGCATGCCGTGGATCGCCTTGGCGACCATGTCGGGCAGCACGTAGTTGTTCTCGATCCGGCGCACG
The DNA here is from genome assembly GCA_003220225.1 of Candidatus Rokuibacteriota bacterium. Classification (GTDB taxonomy): domain Bacteria; phylum Methylomirabilota; class Methylomirabilia; order Rokubacteriales; family CSP1-6; genus AR12. Next base: position 9,733 of record QHRU01000120.1, on the reverse strand, counting down.
GCGTCGTTCGGCTTCGCGGGCCACCCGCGGGGATGCGCGTACTCCGCCTCCTTCGGGAGCATCGCGAATTTTGGATTGCGCACCCAGATCGGATGGTCGGCGAGGTTGCGGAGCGGCGGCTGGTTGAAGGCATTGGACGCCACGATCCACGCGTCGAAGTTCTCCTTGCGGAACAGGAACTGGACGAACTCCTTCGCCGGCTCGGCGTTCTTCGAGAATTTCCAGAGCCCGATTCCGTTGATGCCCGGCGCGCTGTGCGCGCCCGCGGGCCCGGCCGGGCTCGGATGGTGGTTGATGTCGTCGGCGATCGGCATCTTGTTGGCGAGCGCCGTGTTGTAGGGGCTGATCGGGTTGTGGATCCACGAGCCCTTGCCGGAGAGGATGAACCGGTTGTTGGACGCGTCGTCCCAGGACAGCACCTCGGGCTCCATGCCGTCGCGATAGAGCTCCTTGTACCACTCGATCACCTGCGCGGTCCTGTCCGACACGATGGCCGGCGTCTTGCCGTCCACCTCGAGGACCTTGCCGCCGTAGCACCAGAAGATGGCCCAGAAACTCGTGTTCGAGTCGCCGCAGTGGCTGATGGCGATGCCCACCGGATTGCCCTGCCGCTTGAGGACCTTGCCCTGCCGCAGCAGCTCGTCCCATGTTTTCGGGTACTCGAGGCCGGCCTTCGCGAAGTGCGCCATGTTGTAGGTCGCGGGAAACGCGACCCAGAACCAGGGCACCGCACGCCAGCCCGAGCCCGTCTGGCACGACTCCGCGGCGAACGGATACCAGCCGCCGTACTTCTTGCCGAGCGTGTCGACCAGCGGGCCCACGTCGACGAGCAGATTCTCGAAGAGGTACGGATCGGCGTGGCTCAGGAGGACGAGATCGTGGCCGGACTGGCTCTGGGCCTCGGCGGCGCGCTTGGCCGGCAGCTGCAGGCCCTGGATGGTGTCGACTTTGACCGTGAGACCGGCCTGCTTGCCGAACACCTCGGCCTGCCGTCGGAGCTCGTCGTCGGAGGCCGGAACGAAGTGGTTGGTGCTCAAGAACGTGAGCTCGCGCTTCTGGGCGTAGGCGGGAGCGCGATCCAGCAGTACCGTGGCGCCGGCCACGGCCGAAGAGAGAAGGAAGTCGCGGCGCGTCGTTCCTCGCATGGCTCAACCCCCCTTGCGTGGACGTTGGGGCGCAAGTATCACATAATGGCCGGCGCCGAAAAAGGAGATGCCATGCCCAAGAAGCCGCTGAGCCTCGCGTGCGTGCTGTTCGTCGCGGCGCTGATGTCCGGCGCGTCGGCCGTCTCACCGGCGCTCGCCCAGGGCAAGAAGCTCAAGATCGGCGTGATCTACGACTACACCGGGCCGCTCGCGGGCGGCGGGTCGGACCTGCACGCGCTCGGCGCGAAGATCATGATCGACTACTTTGCGAAAAAAGGGGGCGTCGAGGGCTACGCGATCGAGGCAACCTACGCGGACGCTCAGAGCAAGCCCGACGTGGCCATCAACGAGGCGGTGCGGCTGGTCGAGCAGGAGAAGGTCGACATGCTCCTCGGCTTCTATTCGTCGGCGCAGTGCGTCCCGGTCGCCGCGCGCGTCGAGCAACTGAAGAAGTTCATGTGGATCACCACATGCATCTCCTCGGCCGTGCTCGAGAACCGCAATCTGAAATACGTGTTCCGGGTGCAGCCGAGCGGCCGCCAGTTCGGCTTGATGTCGATGGACTTCATCGCTCAGAACGCCAGGGCGAAGCTCGGCAAGGAGCCAAAGGACCTCAAGGTCGCCATCATCCACGAGGACGGCGCGTACGGTATCGACGTCTCGAAGGGCAACGAGGAGGGGGCGAAGAAGGCCGGCTTCAACGTCGTGCTGAAAGAAGGCTACTCGGCCACCGCGCCCGACCTCTCGTCCCTCGTGATCAAGCTCAAGCGCGCCCGCCCCGACGTCCTGTTCCACACCGGCTACAACCCCGACATCGCGCTGTTTCTGCGCCAGGCGCGCGAGCAGGGTCTGCGCTTTCACGCGCTCGTCGGCCACGGCGCCGGCTACGGCGTGTACGACAAGCTCAAGGAAGCGGTCGGCAAGGACGTCAACTATGTCTTCAACGTCGACCCGATCTCGATCTGGCTTGCCAACGAGAAGGCGCTGCGCCCCGAGCTGGTCCCGATGATCAAGATGATCGGCGACGAGTACGAGAAGGCGCGACCCGGGACGCACGTGAAGTCGGCCCACGTCGGCATGGCCGCCAGCAACACCTACGTCTTCATGACCGAGGTCCTGCCCAAGGCCATCAAGAAGTACGGTGGCATCGACGCCGACTCGCTGCGCAAGGCCGCGCTCGAGGTGAACCTGCCCGAGGGCGCCACCATGCTCGGCTTCGGCGTGCACTTCCTGGGTGACGGGCCTATGGCGGGGCAGAACGACCGCGCGTTCCCCGTCATCGTGCAGTACGTCGACGACAAGCCGTACATCGTGTGGCCCAAGAGTCTGCAGCACCGCGAGCCGGTGCTGCCGCTGCCCTCGTCGTCGCCGTACGCGGCGAATTAACGCCAATCTCTGAAAGGGATGACGACTCCTGAACGTTCCGTTCGTTCTGTCCGCTTTCCGGCTGCATACGGCGCGCCGGGAGGACCGGAGAGTCTTCTTCCCTGGAGCTACGTCGAGGAGCGTCTTCGGGCCGCGTCGAATTACTGGATAACGACGGTTGGTCCAAACGCGCGGCCGCATGTGCGGCCCGTCGATGGCGTGTGGGTCGACGGCGCGCTGTGCTTCGGTGGATCGCCGGAGACGCGCTGGGTGCGAAATCTAATGATCAATCCCTCGATCTCCGCCCATCTCTCGAGCGAAGCCGAGGCGATCATCCTCGAAGGCACCGCCGAATACGTCACGGAGCCTTCACATTCCCTCGCCGCGCCATCCGCGGCTGCTTCCAAGGAGAAATACCCGCAGCACTTCTCCGGAAATGCGGCGCCATTCCGGCCGTTCTGGGCGCTCCGGCCCACCACGGCCCTTGCTTGGACCCTCGAGGGCTTCCCACGAGGCGCGACTCGCTGGCGCTTCCCCACGCGATGAGCGTGCCGGATCACGTCAGGGCGAGGTGGGGACAAGGCGACTAGACGGCCGGGATGTTGCCCAGCACCGACCGCGTGAGCCCCGGGTGCTCCGTCCACGCCGTGCGGAGCTTCTGCGTCGCCTCGATCCAGTCGGCGCCGCGCCGGAGCACCACGCCGCCTGACCGCACCGCGTAAACCCTGGGGTCGTCCACGCCGGGCGGGATCTGGCCTCGATCGCGCAGCGCCCTGGCGGCGTCGAGCAGCCGCTTGCGGGTGCGGATCACCATCGCGTCGCTCGTCCCGAGGTGCTCGCGCGTGCGGTCGTACACGGGCCCCATGCTCTCGGTCACCGCCTGGTCTTGCAGATGGATGCTTCCGATGCCGGTGAAGCTGACCGTCTTCTGCGCCTTGCGGTCGATCAGATAGTCGTTGGTGCCGTCGGCCGCGCACCGGAAGCGCCCATACCAGTCGGTGGTGTTCGGCAGCGTCTCGGGTGGCGCCACGGCCTGGCGGCCGGCGTTTCTGGGGGGTGGCGGCGCCCCGTGCGTGATCAGGAAGGCGAGCGTGTGCGCATCGTCCATCGGCACCCAGGCCCGCACGCGGACCTCGAGCCCGAGCACACCCGTGGGGATCATCGCGTAGAAGGGGAACAGGAAGTTGGCGATGCGCCAGTAGTTCGTGTCCGCCTCCGCCGGGCGATACGCGCCGTACATGACGCCGGAGTCCGTGTCGGTCACCTCGTACCGCGGCGCGCGGTCGGCGAGCGCGTACCGGGCCCAGCTGTCCGGCGGCACCTCGGAGGCGTCCACGCCGCCGAGGTGCAGGTACACGGTGTGGCCGGTGTCGATGTCGCCCTCCAGCGCCTGTATCCAGTTGCAGTCGCGCTGGTACACCTGGATGCGGTTGTCGGCGAGCATCGTGGCCTCGAGCTCCGGCATCGGCGGCGGCGTCGGCCGCGGTCCCAGGTACGTCCAGATGAGCCCGCCGCGCTCGACGCAGGGATAGGTCACGGCCCGGACCTTCTGCTTGAAGTTGCTCTCCGCCGGCTCGATGGGCATGTCGACGCAGCGGCCGCCCACGTCGAACTTCCAGCCGTGATAGACACAGCGCAGGCCCTCGGCTTCGTTGCGGCCGTAGAAGAGGCTGGCGCCGCGATGCGGGCAGCTGTTCTGGATCAGGCCCACGGCCCCCGACGAGACGCGGAACGCGATGAGGTCCTCGCCCAGCAGACGCACGCGCAGCGGCGCGCCGTCGGGCTCGGGCAATTCGCTCGACAACGCGGCGGGCACCCAGTACTGCCGCATGAGGTTGCCCATCGGTGTTCCCGGTCCGATCCGACAGAGCAGCTCGTTGTCGTCCCGACTCAGCATGGGCGCCTCCGCGCGGTCTGATCAGGCGGGCCCGATGGTACACTCCCTGCGACGCGACGCAAAGGAGCGCCCAGCATGACAGCACCCACGCTTCCGCCGTTGCTCTCGAGCGACGGTCACCTGGAGGTCCTGCCCGAGCGCTGGACGCCGCGCATGCCCGCGAAGTATCGCGAGCGCGCGCCGCGGACGGTCAAGCTCTCCGACGGCGGCGACGCGATCCTCGTCGAGGGCCAGCCGCCGTATCCGGCGCCGTTCCTCGATCTCCGGGCCGGGCGGACGAACGAGACGTGGCAGCCATTCGGCACCACGGTGGAGGGCACGGCGGGCGTGGGGCCGCCGGAGCAGCGCCTGCGCGAGCAGGACATGGATGGTCTGCTCGCGGAGGTGATCTTCCCCAACATGCAGGTCGGCCCGCGGCTCTGGCGCGCGCTGACCGACGACGACGTGTACCGCGCGACCGTCCGCGCGTACAACGACTGGCTGGCCGAGGAATACTGCGCGGTCTCGCGTGACCGCCTCATCGGGCTGGGCGTCATCCCGTGGACGAACCTCGACGACGCCGTGGCCGAGCTCGAGCACTGCGCGAGGCTGGGGCTCCGCGGCGTCAACCTCGGCGTGTTCCCGAACGGCAGGGCGTATCCGCTGCCCGAGGACGACCGGTTCTGGGCGGCCGCGATCGACATGAGGATGCCGCTGACGGTGCACGTCGCCTTCGATCGCCTGGGCCCGCGCGCGTCGCAGCCGACATTCGAGTACCCGGGCGCCGATCCGGAGGTCCTCAAGAAGCTCGGGCCGCGCAAGATCGTGGAGTGGATCGCGCTGCCGTTCCTGAACATCCCGCCCGCCATCAGCCTCGCGCAGCTGGTCATGTCCGGCGTCTTCGATCGCCTGCCGGACCTCCGAATCTTCTTCGCCGAGTCGCGCCTCGGCTGGGTACCGTTCTGGATGGAGGAGGCCGACTACTGGTACGAGCGCCACCGCCACTGGGCGCAGCGCCTGCTGCACGTCCAGCCGCTGACGCAGCGGCCGAGCGACTACGTGCGCCGGCACGTCTCGTTCAGCCTGCAGCACGTCGAGCGCGTCGCGGTCGAGCTGCGTCACCACATCGACGTCGAGCGCATCATGTTCGCGACCGACTTCCCGCACATCGAGTGCGACTGGCCGAACACGCGCCCCTTCGCCGAGCGGCTCTTCGCCGGCGTGCCGGCCGACGAGGCCTTCAAGATCGCGGCGGGCAACATGCTGGCGTTCTTCCGGCTCGAGGACACGCCGGTGGGCAAGAGTGTGCTGGCGCGGGCGCCGCAGGCCGCCACGCGCGCCTAGACCGCAAGGAGACCGTCATGTTCCAGCTCCGCAAGCTCGGCCACGTCGTGCTCAACGTGACCGATCTCGAGGCCTCGGTGCGGTTCTACACCGAGGTGCTCGGGCTCTCGATCAGCGATCGCTATCCGGACAGCATGGTGCCGGGCGGCATGGTCTTCATGTGCGTGAGCACCGACCATCACGGCGTGGCGCTGGTGGGCGGCGCGTCGAAGCTCGAGCGCAGCACGCTCAATCACTTCGCGTTCGAGGTGGGCTCGCCCGACGAGGTGTTCCGCGCCCGGGCCTGGCTGCGCAAGCACGACGTCCCCATCGTCTTCGAGGGACGGCGGCGCGCCGGCTGTCAGCTCGCCATCGAGTTCCGCGACCCCGACGGCAACAACCTCGAGATCTACTGGGGCATCGACCAGGTCGGCACGACCGGCGGGTCGCGTCCCGCGAGCGAGTGGCGGCCGGCGCGGAGCCTGGAGGACGCCGTCGCCAACCCCGTACCCGGTCAGCGCCTGCCACCGATTGCGATCGACACAGTGTGACCGAGGAGCGCCACGGGTTTCCCGGGGCGCTCCGAGCGTTGGAGGGTATGGGGGGCCATGTCGGGGCCCCCCATGTAAGCAGTCAGGCGGGCGGTCCGACGTCCACGAGCCCAAGCTTGAGCAGCACGTCGTCGCCCGGCTTCATGCCGTCCAGCGCGGTGGGCGACGGTGTCAGCGTGAAGGACCCGCCCGGCGTGGCGACGGTCGCCGTCCCCTTGGCCTGATCGACGGCCGCGATCGAGCCGGTCACGGTGGCGACGCGTGTGTCGATCACGCTGACCGTCACGAAGACGACGTGGCCCGGCTTGACCTCGCTGACGACGGCGGGCGGAAACGTCGCGGCCAGCGTCATCCCGTCGGCGGCCATCTCGATCCGTCCCGTCGCGGGATCCACCGAGGTCACCTGCGCTCTCACGAGCGTGCGGGCGTCCCCCGAGCCCGTCGGCTCGCGGCCGACGCCGCCACGCCCGGACGGCGCGGGCTTCGCGCGGCCGCGCTGCGCCAGCAGCGTCTCGGCCGCCGCCGGGCCGACGTCGAGCACGCGGGACATGGCAACGCCGGCGAGCACGCGCATCAGCCCGACGACGACAACTCGTTTGGTCATCGTGCTCACCACCGCCGCCAGTAGCCGTACGGGCGGTAATAGCCGTAGACGGGATACGCGGGCGCCACCACGTAGGGCCGGGGCGCGACGACGACGGGAGCGGGCGCGACGACCACGGGCGGGGGAGCCACGGCGACCGGCGGGCCGACGGGCACCGCGATGCAGCCCGCTGCGAGCGCGGCGAGGCCGAGGACGAGCATCGATCCGGCGAGCTTGACGAGGGGCATCGTTGGTTCCTCCACCCCGTCAGACGCCGTGCCCTCAGTTGTTATTCTGACGAGAGCCCGCCCCAGACCTCGCGGGCGACCGACACGCAGAGCGCGAGCTTGGCCTTCTGCGCCTCGATCGTGAGTTCGTTGCCCTCGACCGTCGACGAGAAGCCGCACTGCGGGCTGACGGCGAGCTGGTCCATGGCGATGTGCTTCGCGGCCTCGTCCAGCCGGCGCTTCAGATCGTCCGTGTTCTCGAGCACGCCCACCTTGCTGGTGACGAGGCCGAGCACGACGCGTACGCGCTTGCCGACGTGGCGCAGCGGCGAGAAGTCGCCCGAGCGCGCGTCGTCGAACTCGAGGAAGAAGCCGTCGTACGGCATCTGCGTGAAGATCGTCTCGGCGATCCTCGCGTAGCCGCCCTGCGCGCGCCACGCCGAGCGGAAGTTGCCGCGGCACAGGTGCGTGCAGATCGCCATGTCCGCGGGCTTGTCGCGCAGCGTGGCCCGGATCATCTTCACCGACAGCGCGAGCTGCGCGTCGGGGTCCTCGCCGCGCGCCTTCAGCTGGGCGCGCAGCTCCTCGTCGCAGAGGTAGGCGAGGCTCACGTCGTCCAGCTGGAGGTAACGGCAGCCGGCGGCGTAGAGATCGGCGATCTCCGCGCGGTAGGCGGCGGCCGTGTCCTCCACGAACGCGTCGAGGTCGCGATAGACGCGCGTGTCGATGCCGGCGCGCCCGACCTGGGAGTAGAGCATGTTGGGTGAGGGAATCGTGAGCTTCGGCGTGCGGGTGACGACGGACTTCAAGAACTTGAAGGCCTCGACGAAGATGGGCCTCGGCCGCGTCACCCGGCTGGTGATCGCGAGGTCGGGCCGGGTGAAGTGGAGGTCGCCGCCCTTGCCGTGGAACGTGACGGGAATCGTCTGGCCCTGGCTCGACCAGCCGTCGAGCTGGAGCAGGAAGTCCATGTGCCACGACTTGCGGCGGTGCTCGCCGTCGGTGATGCCCTGCAGCCCGACCTCTTCCTGGAGCTTCACGACCTCCCGGATGGAGGCGTCCTCGGCCGCCGCCAGCCTGTCCGCGCCGACGCGTCCGGCTTCCTTCTCGAGCCTCAGCGCCTTGAGCGCGGCGGGACGCAGGAGGCTGCCGACGTGGTCGGCGCGGAACGGCCCTCGTGCCGCGGCCGTCATTTCACTTTTTGAGGTGCCGGCCGAGGAAGGCGAGCATCTTCTCCCAGGCGTCCTTGGCCTGCGAGGGACGGTAGCGCTCGGCGTTCGTGAAGTTCAGGAAGGCGTGGCCGGCGCCCTCGTAGCGGTGGAACTCGTGCGCCTTGCCGTGGCGCGACAGCTCGGCGTCGATCGTGTCGACGTCGGCGGGCGAGGGATTCGTGTCGTCCAGCCCGAAGAAGCCGATCATCGGCGCCGCGACGGCCTTCGTGAGGTCGAACGGCGCCGGCCCCTCGCCCCAGGGCTTCATGATGTTGCCGCCGTAGAAGACGCCGGCCGCGCGCCAGGCCGCCGGCCGCGCCCCCGCGAGCAGGTAGGTGATGCGCCCTCCCATGCAAAAGCCGAGCACCGCGAGGTCGGTGACGCGCGTGTCCTTGAGCGCGCGCAGGTGCGCGATGGTAGCGTCCGCGTCGGCGAGGATCTCCGCGTCGCGCAGCCGCCCGATGCGCGTCATCATGTCGGCGCCGTCCTCGGGCTGGCGGTGATAGAGATCCGGCGCTGCCGCGGCGTAGCCGTGGCGCGCGAGGTCGTCGACGCGGTCCTCGATGAACTTGTCGAGGCCGGGGCCGTGCGCATCAGGGCCTCCCTTTCGTCTCGAGCGCCTTGTGAAGCGCCCCATCCTTCATGATCATGCGCAGGGCGTTGCGGTCTTGCAGGATCGTGATGTCGGCGAGCGGGTCGCCGTCCACCAGCAGCAGGTCCGCCAGCGCGCCGGCCTTGATCACGCCGAGCTCACCGGGCAGGCCCATGAGCTCGCCGCCCAAACGCGTGGCCGCGACGATCGTGTCCATCGCCGGGAAGCCGAGGATCTTGACGAAGATCCAGAGATCGCGCGCGTACGTGCCGTGCGGCGTGTAGGGGAAGCCGTAGTCGCCGCCGGGCAGCACGCGGATCCCGCGCTTGCGCATACGGTTCATGGCCTCGACGGTCACCGCGAGCTCGCGCTCGAACGCCGCCGAGCGCTCGGCGGTCACGCCCCACTGGCCGGCGGCCTGGCTCAGATTGTAGGTGATGCCGAGCGCGGGCCCGACGAAGATGCGATCGCGGGCCGCCTCGAGCGCGTCGAGCGCGCGCTCGTCGACCCAGTTCGCGTGGTAGATGACGTCGATCCCGTGGCGCAGCGCGATCATCACGGACTCCGCGCTGCGGCAGTGCGCCGCCACGCGCAGCCGCGCCGCGCGCGCGACCTCCATGGCCGCCGCGACCTCGGCGTCGCTCATCGGCGTCTCGTCGGAGGGATAGCTCGACGTGCCGGCATCCCCGGAGAGGTTGAGCTTCAACAGGTCGACGCCCTCGCGCGCCAGCAGCCGGCACACGCGGCGGATCTGGTCGGGGCCGTCGGCGACCCAGCAGAACGTCGGGGTCTCGTGGTGCGGCAGGTGCAGCATGTTCGTGTCGCCGAGGCCGCCGGTGACGGTGATCTCGGGCCCGTTG
>QHRU01000119.1 GCA_003220225.1 Candidatus Rokuibacteriota bacterium | reverse complement strand
GCGAGGGGCCGCCGATCGCGCTCAAGATCTGCTGGCTCGATGGCGACGACCGGCCCCTCGACGCTCACGTACTTATACGGCCGCGTCTCCGTCTGCGCGCACAGACTGAATCTGCCAGCACGCTGGAGGAGCCGTGCCTTCCGCGAAGTCCTAGCGGTTACGACTCGTAGCTCGCCGCCCGGCTCGTACGAATACCAGATCGGCACAGTGAGTGGTCCTCGCCCTTCTTCAGGAATACTGATGATCCCCACGTGAAGATCGGCCAGAAACCTCTCCCGTTCCTGCTTCGTCATCGCCAGCGACACAGTCGCCTCCCAGCCGTCACCTGCAACTAAATTCAGTGCCGTCTAACGCCCAGGATAACGTGCGGCGCGAAGCGCCGTCAGGTTCATCCTGTTGTTGGGCCGCTCAACCAGAGACGTTCGCCTATAGCTCATAGGCCGTGGGAGGATCGATCGGGCTGACGATGAGGATTTTGTCCCAGGAATGATCAAGTTGAAGGAGTTGCCGAAGTTCTTCACGCTCAGCGGCGCCTAGTGCTTCCCCTGCAGCATATTGGTTACCACGCTTCGTTATCATCGGAATCTGGTCTTTCATCGCTTGCTCTTAGCGCCAGTGAGCGGTGGCTTCAGCCGCGATACACGGCGCCCCTTCGCAGTGTATTCATTATCCGCGCTCATCCCGCGGCGGTGCGCGGTGAAGCGCTGCCGACCGACTACCGCTTGAACGGATCGGACGCCTCTGCGGCGGCCATGAGGCGGTCGGCGTCCTCCCTCAGCAGCAGGCGCTCGCGGACGAGGTCGTAGACGACCGCGCGCATGTAGCCGAGCCAGCCGCGGCGATCCTTGTAGCGCTCCTCGAGCGACAGGCGCGGATCCTTGGCCGCCTCGCGCTCGGCCTTCGTCACCGCGAACGGCACGAAGGTGCCGTCGCGATCACAGAGCTCGCCCGCCAGCTCCGGCGCGCCGTAGAGATTCCAGCCGGTGTGCGTCCCGAGCGGCGCCGCCACACCCGGCAGGCGGATGCCCGTCATCTCGTTGCCGTCGGCGTCCACCTTGATCACGAGGGTGACGTACGCCTTCGCCGCATCGGCTTTCGGCTCGACCCAGTCGCCGAACGGCGCGATGCGGTTCGCGGCGCGCGGCGCCTCCACGCCCGGGAGCGCCGGGAAGCCGAGCTTCGCGGCGTCGACGAGGGTGGCGTCGCGCAGCAGCGGGATGCGGTTGCGCGGCGGCCGCGTGCCGTCGACGACCCAGGCGTCGAGCGACACCAGCAGGGCGCGGAGCGCCGGCGTCGCGCTGTGCGGGTTGCGCGGGAGACGGCAGTTGCCGGCGTCGGCCCTCGCGTGTGCGCGGCCCCCGTGCTGGGTGCCCGCCACCAGGTAGACGCGCGCGCCCTCGGGCGGCGCCACGTCGTTCTTCCCGAGCGGATCGGTGTGCAGCAGCGAGGCGCCCTTCTGCCAGTACTCGGTGGAGGTGTTCACCTCCATCAGCCTGGGGTCCGCGTCGTCGCCGCGCAGCACGGAGAACGGCGGCGCGACCTCCGGGAAGTGATGGTCCTCGTGCTGGGTGCTGGTCCGGTTCGGCTGGGCGAACTCGGCGTTCATGAACATCTTGCCGGCGCCGGCGATGTGCGAGAGCACGCCGTCGAAGACGCGCCGGCCCGCCTCGTCGCGATTGAAGCCGCGCTCGACGTGCTCGCGCAGGTAGCGCCCGGCCTGCGAGATGCCGATGGCCAGCGCCGCGCGGATGCCGGTCACGTCGGGGCCGAGCATCACGGGGTTCGGCGTCCCCCCGCGGTCGGTCGCGTCGTGGCGGAGGAACGAGACGAGGTCGCGCGTGGCCGCGAAGCCGATGCCGAGCACCTTCGGGTCTTTCGCCGCGTAGCGGAAGTCGTAGATGAGGCCCGGCTTGAACGGCGTGCCCTCGGGCAGGAGCGCGATCGCGCGCGGCCCCTTGAAGGTCCACGCCGCGGACGGCACCGCGACGGGCGGATCGCTCTCGCGCGCGCGCACGGTCAGCCGCGCGCTCGCCGGCTCGAGGCTGGCCGCCTCATAGGACAGCGGCGCCGTCGGCGAGGCCGCGGGCAGCCGTGTGCCGAAAACGAACTCGTCGCGGATCGTCCGCACGATCGGCTTGCCGCCGTCCGTCGCGACCGGGACCCGGATCCGCATCCCGCCGTTGGCGGCCGGCGCGTCGGGATCCCAGCCGCTCCAGACGAGCGTGTACCCCAGCCGGAGCGCGAAGCCGTTGCCGGCGTCCTGGGGACGGCTCGGATCGTTCAGCGCGAGCGCGGACGCCTCGCTCGCGTCGTGCAGCCACGAGAAGAGCAGCTTGCGGCCGCGGTTGGTGACCTCGTAGAGGATCTTGCGGTTGCCGCGGTTCGGATCGGCGGGGCGCAGGACGTAGAAGTCGACGTCGTAGTCGACGCGGCCCCGCTCGTTGCGCGGGGCGCGGTCGAGGTTGACGATGCCGCGATTGGCGGGCGCGGCGGGGTCCAGCTCGCCGCGCGCGACGCCGACGACCTTGACGTAGGCGCCGGTGGCCCCGAACGTCGCGCCCTCGGCGAACGACTCGGTGCGCTGGATCTCGATGGAGGTGATGGCCGCCGCCGCGGGCGCGGCCGCGACGCCAGCGGCAGAGAGGACGAAGGCGAGCGAGCCCACGAAGCGCATGCACCGGCTCCTAGAGGTCGGGGCGGCAGACCACCCGGAAGTTGCACCAGCGGCAGATCCTCAGCTCCTCGGTGCGCTCGAAGGCGTCGATCACCGCGACGTTCGCGTCGGGATCGGCGAGGTACGCCTTCATGCCGCGGATGGAGAGGCGCAGCTGCTCGCGGATGTCAGCCAGCCGCGCGTCGTCCCAGCGGTGCGGGGTCACCGTCGGCTCGCGCAGGTTGACCTCGAGGAGGTCCACCTTCTCCGGCTCCACGCCGAGCATGTCCCTGGCGTAGAGCGCGTAGCAGCCGAGCTGGAACGCGGCGGCGTCGGGATCGGCGGCGCCCGTCTTCCAGTCGATGAGGGCGAGGCGGCCCTCGTCGGTCCAGAAGCCGAAGTCGGGCGCGATCCAGATCGGCGTGCCCTCGAAGTCGAGCACCTTGGACCAGTGCTCGATCGACCAGTGCTCGGCCGCCGTCGTGCGGATCTCCGCGAGCAGCGGCAGCCTGAAGAAGTTGCGCAGGCACGCGGTGACGTTGCGGCTGAGCGCCTGCCAGACCTCGGGCTTGAGGTCCAGCGCGTACTCGTGCTCGAACAGCGCGAGGGTCTTGGGGTTGTCACGATAGCGGCCGTCGCGCGACGAGCGCCAGTCGCCGCGCATGCGCTGAACGACGTCGGCGATGAACGGCTCCACGGGCACGTCGCGCCCGGCCCCGAAGATGTGCAGCGCCATCTCGATCGCGTCGTGCACGACGCGCCCCGCCCACATCTGCCGCGAGGCGAGCTGCTTGAGCACGTAGAGGCGGCGCACCTCCTCGGTGGCGCCGGCCTCCCAGCCGCCCCAGGCGCCGTAGTAGTGGTAGAAGTACCGCCGCTTGCACTCCGAGAAGACGTTGTCGCGACTGCGGGACCAGGAGAAGTCGTTGGTGAGGTCGGGCATCGCTCCGCATTCTATGCTAGCCTCGGCACGATGACGACGGGCACGTTCATCGTCGAGTGTCCCTGCTGTCAGGCAAAGCTGACAGTCGATCCCGAGGTCCGGGCGGTCATCGCTCACGAGGAGCCGCCCCGCAAGCGCACGGTCGCCGATCTCGACACGGCGTTCGGCGCGCTGGGCGCCAAGGCCGCCGAGCGCGAGGAGCGGTTCCGCCAGGCCAGGGCGTCGGAGGCGGACAAGGGCAAGCTGCTCGATCGCAAGTTCCAGGAAGGGCTCAAGAAGGCCAAGGACTCGCCGGACCCGCCGCGTCGCCCCTTCGACTACGAGTGACCGACCTCGTCGGTGACCTGCTTCGGCGGGTCAGCCGGAGCTTCTACCTCTCCCTCGCGGTCCTGCCGCGTCCGCTGCGCGAGCCCATCGGCCTCGCCTACCTGCTGGCGCGCGCGAGCGACACCGTCGCCGACACGCGGCTGCTGCCGCGCGCCGAGCGCCTGCGCCACCTCGCGACGCTGAGCGCGGCGTACGCCGTCGCGCCGGGGGGTCCGGACGTATCGGCGGTGGCCCGCGCCTGCGCGCCGCTCCAGAGCCACGCGGCCGAGCGCGAGCTGCTCGAGCGCGTGGCCGAGGCGCTGGCGCGGGTCGAGCGGCTGCCGGCCGGCGATCGCGCGGCGCTGCGCGCGGTGCTGGCGACGATCACCGAGGGGCAGCGCTTCGACCTCGAGCGCTTCCCGGGCGAGGACGCGGCGGGACTCGCCGCGCTCGACACGCTCGCGGACCTCGACCGCTACACCTACCTCGTCGCCGGCTGCGTCGGCGAGTTCTGGACGCGGCTGCACATCGCCCACCGGCCGCGGCTCGGCGGCTGGGACGGCGCGGCCATGAGCGCCACCGGCGTGCGGTTCGGCAAGGCGCTGCAGCTCACGAACGTGCTGCGCGACGTGCCGGCGGACCTGCGTCACGGCCGCTGCTACCTGCCCGCGCGCGAGCTGGCGACGCTGGGACTCGGCCCCCGCGACCTGCTCGACCCGAAACGAACGCCCGCCGTCCGGCCGCTGTTCGATCGCCTGCTGCGCGACGCGCTCGAGCACTACGACGCCGCCTGGCGCTACACCCTGGCTATCCCGCGCCCGGAGTGGCGGATGCGGCTGGCCTGCGCGTGGCCGCTGCTGATCGGCCTCGGCACGCTCGCGGCGATCGCGCGCCATCCGAATCCGCTCGCCGTCGCGCGGCCGATCAAGATTTCGCGCGGCGCGGTGCGCGCGATCCTCGCGCGCTCGTCGCTGGCCGTGTGGTCCGACGCCGCGCTCCGCCGCGAGGCCGGCCGGCTGCGCGCAGCCGTGCGCGTCTGAGAATATCCTTGCGCCCGACGGTGCACCGTGTGCACCGTATGGCGCAGCACGCATCCCCTGGAGGTCGGCATGGAACGCATGATGGACGGCGGCAGCGGCGGCTACGGCAGCGATCCCATGACCCCCGGCTCCGAGATGGGCATGCCCCCCGAGGAGCGTCCCGCGCGGAAGCGGACCGCCCGCAAAGGCGGCAAGGCGCGGCGGAAGAAGGCGACGAAGTCCAAGGCGCGCGGGCGAAAGAAGGCGCGGCGGGCGAGCCGCCCGCGGGCCCGCGCGCGCGGCAAGAAGTCGTCGAAGCGGCGGAAGGCCCGGAAGCGGCGCTAATCCGCGAGTCGTAGGGCGAGGAGCGCGGCCGGATCGATGCGGGCGCCGCCGAGCTGGGCGCCGAAATGCAGGTGCGGGCCCGTCGCCCGTCCGGTCGCGCCCACCGTGCCGAGCGTCTGGCCGCGGTCTACCCGGTCGCCCTCGGCGACGGCGACCGAGTCGAGGTGGAAGTAGAGCGTGTAGAGCCCGAGCCCGTGGTCCAGCGCGACCAGGCGGCCCGGGAAAAAGTAGTCACCGACGAGGGCCACCCGTCCCGCGTTGGCCGCGACGACCGGGGTGCCACGCGGCGCCGAGTAGTCGGCCCCGCTGTGCGCCGCGCGCGGCTTACCGTTGATGATCCGGCGGGCGCCGAAGCCGCTCGGCGGCTCCGTGCCGGCGACGGGCCGGGTGAACGGGCCGCGCCACAAACGCTCTGGAGAGACCGTGCGATAGAGCATCTGCAGGTGCTGGCCCTCCGCCACCGCGCGCCGCTCCGTCTCCGGGTCGGGATCCGCCATCCCCGGCGGCACGGTCAGCCGCTGGACCGGGAACTGTCGCGGCACCACGGTGACTTTGCCGGTGAGCGGCCGCGGGTCGAGGCCGGGCTCCAGCACGGCCAGGCGCCACGGCTGGACGCCGGGCTTGACATCGATGTCGAGGCCGACGAGCGCGGCGTAGCCGCCCGCGTACGGAAAGAACGCGAGCGGGCGGTGGCCGACCGAGCCCTCCACGACGGCCGTCTCCGAGGCGCCGCGGAGATGCAGCCACGCGACGTCGCCGATGCGCGGCCGCGCGGGGTGCCAGGTCACGACGAGACGATCGCCGGCGGCGGCCGTGAGCGGCAGGAGCGCCAGCGCGAGCAGGGCGGCCACGCGCGCGGCGCGGCGGCCGGTCACTCGGGACGCTGCTGCTGCCGCAGGAACTGCTCGATCTCCTCCACGAGCTCGGACGCCGGCGGCAGGTCGCTCGCCTCGGCGGGCGTGGCCTCCTCCTCGACGTCGCGCGACTCGAGCTTGCGGATGTAGCTGGCGATCTTGTCGTTCTGCGCGACGATCTCGGTGAGGTTCTGGTCGAACTGTCGCCCGGCGTCCTCGAGGTCGCTCAGGTCGACGGTGGCGTTGAGGAGCAGGAGCACGCGACGCACGAGGGCGAGGGCGGCTTTCGGGTTCTCGATGCCCGAGATGTAGTGCGGGACGTTGGCCCAGAGGCTCGCCGTCGCCAGCCCGTGCTCGCGGCACGCGATGTTGAGCGCGCCCACGATGCCCGTCGGTCCCTCGTAGCGCGTCGGCTTGATTCCGAGGATCCGCGCGAGCTCGGGGTCCGCGGCGCCGCCCGACAGACGTACGGGGCGCGTGTGGGGGACCTCGGCCAGGAGCGCGCCCAGGGTCAGGACGAGCGTGGCTTCGCAACGGCGCGCCAGCTCGATGATGGCCGCGCAGTAGGTCTTCCACTTGAGGTGCGGCTCGGTGGCCACGCCGACGATCAGGTCCCGGTCCAGCTGCGGCGGTTGGGCGATCGAGAACTCGGTGGCCGGCCAGACGATCTCCCGCTCGGTCTCGGAGCCCGTCTTGAACCGCACCGTCGGCCGGGAGAGCCCGAAGTGATAAAACTCTTCCGGGTCGATCTCCGCGAGCTTTCGGGCGTTGAACGTGGTGGCCAGGTACCGGGCGGCCGTCGTCGCCGATTCCGCCGCGTCGTTCCAGCCGCTGAAGGCGGTGATCAGGATCGGGCGCCGCATACGGGACGGCATCGCATGGATGGTCAGCGCGTCCATCGGTGACGAGTCTACCATTTGAAGCCTCGACAACTCGGGGGTAGCATGTCCCCGGCCATTGGGCCGGACGACTTCATTTGCCCGGAGGACCGAGTCATGCGTAGCAACCTGTGGCGGGTTCTGCTGATCGGCGGTGTGCTCGTAGCACTGGCTGGCTGTGCGTCGAACGACGAGTGGGCGACGTGGAAGCAGCACCCCACGCACTACGCCTCGGGTGACCACGGCTTCTTCTCGCTGCGGAATCGTGAGGGCAAGTCGGCCACGGTGACGCGCGACGACATCGCGCTCGCGCGCGACCAGGGCTGGTGGGGCAGGCCCATCACCGTAGCCCAGGAGCAGATCCTGGAGCGGTAATGCCGGCTTGACAAGGCCGGTGTCCCGGGAGTGACGCTCCCGGCACCGGCCTCGGACCTCGGGTCGCGCAACTACCTGCCGAGACGAGGCTGGCCATTGTGGCATCCCCAATGCAGAGGTCGCGCCGCATGATGATGACACGACTCGCCGCCATCCTCGCCGTGTTGCTGCTGTTCGTGGCTGTCGCCCAAGCGGCCTCCCCGTCCGAGGACCGCATCCTCGGGCTCGACCGCTATACGTCGGACAAAGGGCGGACGCTCGCCGCCACCTACGGCGCGACGCTCAAGCAGATCAACACCTCCATCTACCACTGCATGCCGTGGCTCGAGGTGCCGAAGGAAGGACTCGGGTTCTACAAGCCCCGCGACGCCGCGCGCGACGACCGGTACCTCTCGCTGCGCGTCTACATCGAGCAGGAGCCGTCGACGCAGTTCGCGGCGATGCCCATCGAGCAGCGCGCGTCGTCGATGTTCTCGCGCTACGTCGGCCCGCTGCTGCGCCGCATGACCGGCAATGGCGCCTTGCTCAACGACGCATCGCTCGACGGCTTCACGGTCATCCTGGAGTGGCTGAAGGAAGCGCCGATGTCGGGCGGACGCCCCGTGCACGAGACGATCGCCGTGTTCCTCGACAAGCCGACGGCCCTCGAGTACCTGCAGGGGATGGTGAAGCCGCCCGACCTGGCTGATCGCTCGCGCGTCTACGGCTGGGACGGTGAGTCGCCGCTCGGCCGCCTGCGCCTGGCCGCGTGGGACGACAACTTCGTCTCCACCTACAAGGTCGCGAACTACCAGCTCGCCCCCGGCGTCACCTGCCACTGATCCCTTTGTGAGGAAGCGAGCGGGGAACCGTCTTCAGGGTTCCCCGCTCAGCGTCCTTCGCAGCAGTCGTCGCAGCCCCGGAAACGCGATCGCCCGCCACGGCACGCCTGCGAGCGCGAACCAGCGCACCTCGGACACGTCGTCGGCCGCCCGCATCGTCACCGACGTCGGCGTCACCCGGTAGACGGCAGCCAGCACCGGGAAGCCGCCTGAGCCGTAGCGGTCGGTGGCGAAGCCGACGAAGCGCGCGCGCCGGACGCCGACGCCGATCTCCTCCCGCAGCTCGCGGCGCAGCGCCCGCTCCGGCGTCTCGTCTGCTTCGAGAAACCCGCCCGGCGCGTCCCACGTCCCCGCGTACGGCGGCCGTGCGCGGCGTGTCAGCAGCACGCGCCCGCGGCGCACGATCACCGCCGCCACAGCGGGCACCGGGTTCGCGTAGAAGGTCCAGCCGCAGCGCGGACAGCGCCGACGCCAGCGGCCCTCAAGTCGTACGCGGCGCAGCCGGGCTCCGCACGCCAGGCAGAAGCGCGCGATCACGCAGGCCGCGGGGCCCGGGGCGCCGGTGCTCCGGCTCGAGCGAGGGCCGCTGCAACGGTGCGCGCGATCGCGGTCAGCGCCCGCGCGGCCTCGCAGGTCGGCGCCGACGCGACGAGCGGCTCGCCGAGGTCGGCGGCGGCGGCCAGCGCCGGATCGAACGGGACCGCGCCCAGGAACGGGATGCCGGCCTCGCGCGCGAGGTCGACCCCCGAGGGCCCGGGGAAGAGGCCGGCCATGTTCTCGACGAGTCCGAGCACCGGCGCCTTCGCCTGCGCGGCGATCGTGATCGACTTGCGCACGACGAGGTGGGCGACCTCGGACGGGATCGTGACGACGATCGTGCCGGACAGCGTGGGCAGCAGCGAGGCCACCGTGACGAGCCGGTCGGTGCCCGGCGGCAGATCGAGCAGCAGCACGTCGAGCGCTCCCCAGGCCGTGTCCGCCAGGAACTCGCGCAGCGCGTTGGCTTCCATCGCGCCACGCCACGTGTGCGACTCCGCCTGCGTCGGCGCCTCCCAGACGAGGGGCGCGTCGTCGGATGGCAGCAGCAGGTCCATCGACATCACGCGCACGCCCAGCGCGCCCTCGGGCGGCGTGACGCCCTCGGCGCCGACCACGAGCCGCCGGCCGCGCACGCCGAGCATCGTGGCCATGGACGGGCCGTTGAGGTCGGCGTCGAGGACACCCACGCGCCGGCCCTCGAGCGCCCAGGACGCGGCGAGATTCGCCGTCAGCGACGACTTGCCCACCCCGCCCTTGCCCGAGACCACGGCCACGATCGCGCGCACCTCGGCGAGCCGCGCGTGCAGGCGCGCGTGCTGCTCGCTGACCTGCCGCTCGATGTTCGAGCCGCCGTCGCCGGCGATGTCCTTGTAGCGCTTGGGCATGAGATTAGTCGATCGCCTTCTGATCGGCAGTCCATGCTGCGATCGCGACGAAGAGCAGGGCGACGATGGTGACGAGGAAGAACACGGCGGCCCCGACGCGGTAGGTGATCTCGCCGCCCCAGGGCGCCGCCACCGACGCCGTCTCGGGCGCCAGCACGACACCGAGGACACGATATGCGCGGTATGCCATGAAGGCGGCCACGACGCGGGCGAAGTCACGTCGACTGAGAATCCACCGCTCGAACCAGACGCGTCGATGCAGCAAAACGTATGGGATGCCGACGAGAAATACCAGGCCCATGACCAAGAACCCGATGCCCCGCGCGACCATCGAGCCGCGGGCACCGACGCCATGAAGCTCCAACCACAGGCCGCCGAGCTCAAGGACGATCCCGTACACGACGTAGGCACGCGCGGCGTCGCGGTAGCGGTCGCCGGGATCGAACCGGGGGCGCTCGGGAATCATGACCTCGATCCTACGCCCGAGACTACGCTTGGGGGCGGAAGCGGCCGCCCCACCTGGCGCGGACGTCGGCGAGCAGCGCCGGCGTGATCACGCTCTCGCCGCGCGAGCGCGCGTACGCCTCCACCGCCCTGACCACCATGCCGCGCGCGAACGACGGGATCGCGTCGAGCCGCTCGCGCGCCGCGAGCTCCCAGCTGAGCTCGTAGTCCACCGGGAGCCCGAAGGTGAGTGTTGCCGGCAGGTCAATGACGCTCCCGCCGTGAGCGCCGGGCTGGTAGCCGCACGCGGGGTCTTCCGCGAGATAGTCGCCGTAGGTCGCGTAGGCGCGGCAGCGGCAGCCGCCGCAAATCTTCGAGAACTCGCAGGCGCCGCAGCGTCCGCCGAGCTTCGGATCGCGCAGGTCGCCGAAGACCGGCGACGAGCGCCAGAGGTCGGCGAAGCCCGCGCTGCGGAGGTTGCCCGCGCTCACCGGCATGTAGGGGCACGGCGTGACGTCGCCCTCGGGCGTGATGCGGCAGTAGTACTTGCCGGCGGGGCACGAGCCGTGGGCGTAGTTCTTCAGCAGGGCGGACGAGGGATTCAGCTGCCACAAGATCCGACGGAAGTGCGGCGCGCACTTCGCGCGGATGAGCAGACCGTCGGCGCGGCCGACCGGCGTCGACCAGGGGTCCTCGAATTTCTCGGCCGGCGCCGCGTCGGCCATGCCGAGCATGCGCCGCACGAACGACGGCGGCCCCTGCCCCACGCCCTGAGCCTTCGCGAGGTACGTCAGGATCTCCTCGTAGGCCGCGGCGTCGATGTCGGTGAGATCGCGCCCGCGCCCCGTGCGCACGAGGAAGAAGAAGTTGAGGACGTTGGCGCCCAGCTCGCGCGCGAGGTCGATCATCGCGGGGACGTCCTTCACGTTCCAGTCGGTCACCGACATGTGGAGCGAGAAGTCGAGCCCCTCGTCGGTCAGGACCCGCGTCGCGCGCACGGCGGCATCCCAGGCGCCGGGCAGGCGGCGGAAGGCGTCGTGCTTCACCCGGTCGGTCGAGTCCAGGCTGATGGAGGCGCCGAGCACGCCGTGCTCGCGCATGAGCCGCGCTTCCTTCTCGCGCAGCAGCACACCGTTGGTGCCGAAGACGGTCGTGAACTTCTTGGCCACCGCGTAGGCGGCGACGTCCCAGACGTCCCGCCGCAGGAGCGGCTCGCCGCCCGTGAGGATCAGGAACACGTTCGGATTCACGGCGGCGATCTCGTCCATCACCCGCCGGCACTCGGTCGTCGTCAGTTCGCCTCGCGTGTCGGCGCCGGCGTGCGCCGACATGTAGCAGTGCGCGCACTCCAAATTGCACCGCTGAGTCAGATTCCAAGAGACGGAATACGCCGTGTAAGGAGAGGCCGAAGAAGCAGCCGCCGGAGACATCGAAGGAGTGACCGGCCCCGTCATGAACGAAACCCGAGGCACTCGACGCCGACGGCGGCGACCGCCGGGGCGGGGCGGGCCTGGGCCTCGTGAGGCCTGTGTTTCGGGTATCGCGTCGGCTCCGGCCATATCAACGGTGCACGATGACAGGCGCGGCCCAATGTCGATTTGCGTGGCCGAACGAGGCCCAGGCCCGCCCCGCCCCCGCGCCCGCCGCCTCCCACACGCTACCTCGGCTTCTTGTTCGAGACGTAGCCCGCGATCACTTCGTTCATGGTCTCCCGCGCGTGCCCGATGCCTTCCTCGCACACCGCGAGATCGATGGTCGTCACGCCCTTGTCGGTGGCCACCTTCTCGACTTCCTCGCGCGTCATGTCACGCATGAAGCCCGCCGGCACGCGGTTGAGCCGCGCCGTAGCGTCCTCCGTCCACGTGAAGGCGCCGGCCTCGGTGCTCACCGCCGCGGGCGCCTGGGCGGGCTCGAACTTCGTGCGCGCCAGCAGCGTGTCCCAGCCGGCGCCGAGCTTGTCGCGGCCGACCGTCTCTTCGATCATCGGCAGCGCGAGCTGGCAGGTGATGACGGGGATCTTCTTGCTGCGGGCGTATTTCTCGACGCGCGCTTTCGCGCGGCGGCGCAGATAGGCGTCGGTCACCTCGCGGAGCGCGTCGCGAGCGTCGGCCGACCACTTGACCTGCACGCCCGGCAGCGCCTCTTCCTCCTGCACGCCGCCCTCCTGGGCGGCGATCGCCTCGACGACCTCCCGGCTGATCACCTGGAACTTCTCGGGCGCCGCCTTGCAGACGGGGCACGTGACCACCGCGTTCGGTCCCTTCACCGTGTAGCCGCACACCGAGCAGATGGCCGTGGCGGGCTGCGACTGCGCGCGCAGCTTGGCCACCGCGAGGTCCTCGGCCATGAGCTGCATCTTCTCGGCCATGCGCGTCGGCATGAAGATGGCCATGGCCTCGTCGATGACCTTGTTGGTGATGACGGTGTGGCCCTGCTCGATCGCGTAGCGCAGCAGCGCCGTGCGCGCCACGCCCTTGACTTGAGGGGGCACGCGCTCCATGCGCGCCTCCGCCTCCTCCGTCCACGAGATGATCTCCTCCGCCTTGACGTCGAGCGGCGGATAGAAGCGGCCGCCCGTCAGCAGCACGTTGCACGGCGCCAGCCTCAGGAGATTTTCGGTGTTGGAGCCGAGGTCCTTCTCGGTCTCGTCGGAGTGTACGCCGACGCGTCCCAGGATCAGCAGCCACGGCTGCTCTTTGCGCGCGAAGGTCAGGACCTTCTCGAAGCACTTGCCATCGAGCAGCGTGATCGAGAGATCCACGCCGTCCTCGGCCGCCAGCTTGCGCGCGATCTCGAGGTGCGACTGGTAGATCTTCGCCAGCCCGGTGTCGATGATCTCCTCGTGGAGCTGCTCCTGCTCCTTGAAGCGGAAGATCTTCGACGCCTTCTCGTTGAGCACGCCGACGATGCCGTTGAACATCGCGTAGTGCAGATAGGGGTCGTAGACGGCGATCGCCTGCAGCGGGCGATGCAGCGCCCTGGACAGCGCGAGGCCGATCTTGAGGCCGTGGAACGACTGCGGCGAGCCGTCGAGGCCGACCACGATGGCGCCCTGGCCGCCCTGGAGCGCGTCGGGGTTGCGCACCACGAGCGTGTCGCGCTCCACGCGGCGCACGAAGCGCTCGGTGACGGAGCCGAGCTGGCTGTCCTTCACCGCGCCCATGCCGAGGGCGCCCATGACCACCAGGTCGTAGTCGGAGGCCAGGGTGTCCTCGATGAGCGCCTTGTAGTGCTTGCCGTCCATCATTTTCGGGGTGAAGGCGAGGCCCGCCGCCTCCGCCTTCACCTTCATGACGTCGAGGTAGGACTCGGAAATCAGCTGCAGGCCCATGGCGATCAGCGAATCGTGGATCTTGCGCTGGCGCTCGAGCTCGTTCTCGTCCTTGTATTCCTCGGGGAGCGTGTACTCCATCTGCTTGAACCGGTAGTCGTGCAGCCGCGCGGCGTAGACGTGGGAGCCGGTCAGCCGCGCGCCGAACGCCTTGCCCAGCTCCACCGCGAGGTCGATCGCGCGGTTGCTGTGCTCCGAGTTGTCCACCGGTACATAGACGTGCTTGTACATGCGCTCCCCCGTTTACTTGAGTTCGAACTCGACGGTCGCGGCGCCCTTGGGCGCGATGGTGACGTGCCTGGTGATCGTGCGCGGCTCGTCGTAGAGCGGCCGGCCGTCCTTGTCGACGCCCCTGGGCCGGAACCCCTCGTGCCACATCGTGACCTTGTACGTCCCCGGCGGGACGTCGGCGATGCGGAAGGCGCCCCGGTCGTCCGTCACCGCGACGTACGGGCTGTCGTGGACGATGAGCCACGCGAACATGTGCGGGTGCGCGTCGCAGCGCACGCGCACGACGCCCGGCCTGGTGAGGCGCCGGGTGATGTCGACGAACTGATCCCGGTTGGGCAGGGCCAGGTTGAACACGGTCGGCTTGCCCAGGAAGCCGTGGGTGTTGTGCAGGATGCCGTCCGAGTTCTTCACTCGCGCCTTCTCGCCGGCCGCCAGCGCGCTCACGTGGGAGACGAACAGACAGCGGTGATTGTCCAGCAGCGCCTCGCCCGTCGCCTTCTTGCCCTTCGCCACGCCCCCGATGAGCACGACGCTGCCGCGCACGCCGCGGTCGGGGCCGACGACGAGCGCCTCCGAGGCCTTCTGCTCGCCGCAGACCTCTCGGTTCCGGTGCACGGGCAAGGGGTCGAGCTTCGGCGGCGTCCCGGCGAAGCGCACCACGCCCGAGAGCGTGCCGCCGTCCTTCAGCGCGATCTCTTCGTAGGCGGCCTGGGCCGCCGACGCCGTCAGCGCCAGCACCGCCATCGCGAACAGGGCCCGCCTCACGCGCGCACCCTCACGGATTCGGATTCAGTCCGTACTCGACGGCCAGCCACAGGCTGCGGCTGTACCGGAAGAACCACAGCGGGAACACGACGCAGAACGGCAGCCAGATCCAGAGCTGGGCCGCCGTCGAGAGATCGGTGCGGGCCCACAACAGGAAATAGCCGGTCACCGCCACCAGCGTCGTCACCGCGTAGTTGACGTAGATCGCGCCCACCCAGTAGCCCTGCGCGCGCTCGAACTTCAGATAACAGACCGGGCACACCGCGTTCATCGTGAACCAG
>QHRU01000118.1 GCA_003220225.1 Candidatus Rokuibacteriota bacterium | reverse complement strand
ACGTGCATGAGGCGCACCGCGGCCACCAGGATCGTGTCGCGCGTCGTCTTGCCGTCGCGGGTCTTAGCCGTCGGGCTCGGGGTCGGCGTCGGTGTCTTGGTTGTTGTCATATGTACCAACCGGTCGGTACAGAGGCTACCCCCCGGTAGCACACCGCGTCAAGTACATGGGGGGCCCCGACATGGCCCCCCAGACTCCCCATCCCCCCAACGCTCGGAGCGCCCCGGGGGGAACCCGTGGCGCTCCTCGATTTCGCGCCGACCCGCGGTGAAGGGGCCGTCGAGGAGCGTCACGGCTGCGCCGCGACGCTCCGAGCCGCCCGGGGGTCTCAGGGGGGCCCTTTGAGGAGCGTCACGGCTGCGCCGCGACGCTCTTCGAGCCACCCTGGGGGTTAAGGGGGCCCTTCGAGGAGCGTCACGGCTCCGCCGCGACGCTCCGAGCCGCCCGGGGGTCTTAGGGGGCCCATCGAGAAGCGTCACGGCTGCGCCGGGACGCTTCGAGCCACCCCGGGGGTCTTAGGGGGCCCTTTCGAGGAGCGTCACGGCTCCGCCGCGACGCTCCGAGCCACCCCGGGGGTCTTAGGGGGCCCATCGAGAAGCGTCACGGCTGCGCCGGGACGCTCCGAGCCACCCCGGGGGTCTTAGGGGGCCCCTTCGAGGAGCGTCGCGGCTGCGCCGGGACGCTCCGAGCCACCCCGGGGGTCTTAGGGGGGCCCTTTCGAGGAGCGTCACGGCTGCGCCGGGACGCTCCGAGCCGCCCCGGGGGTCTTAGGGGGGCCCTTTCGAGGAGCGTCACGGCTGCGCCGGGACGCTCCGAGCCACCCCGGGGGTCTTAGGGGGCCCTTCGAGGCCCCCTAAAACAAAGGACTGGCGACGCGTAGGGCGGCCATGACGACGGCCTTCGGGTACACGCCGAGGGCGACGACGCCGAGCACGCAGAGCACGAGCGAGAGGGCGAGCGCGGGCGCCACCGGCACCCGTCCGGTGCGGGTCGGCGCCTCGATGTACATGCTGCGCGCGACGAGCAGGTAGTAGAAGAGCGCGACGACGGTGAGAATGGCGCCGACGAGCACGAGCCAATAGAGCCCGCGCTCGGCCGCGGCCCAGAAGACGTAGAGCTTCGCCCAGAATCCCGCCACGAACGGGATACCGCCCAGCGAGAGCAGGAAGAGCAGCATGGCCAGCGCGAGCAGCGGCGAGCGCTGGGCGAGGCCGCGGAACGCCGACGTCGCCTCGGAGCCCTCGGAGCGCGCGACCGCCTCCACCACGAGGAAGGCGCCCATGTTGCCGAACACGTACGCGACCAGGTAGAACAGGATCATCGCGGTGCCGGAGGCCGACGCCGCGGCGAACCCCACCAGCATGTAGCCGATCTGGGCGATCCCGGAGTACGCGAGCAGGCGCTTGGTGTTCGTCTGCGGCAGCGCCATCAGATTGCCGCCGAGCATGGTCAGGGTCGCCAGCCCGGCCGCCGCCGGCGCCCACACCGCGGCGCGATCGCCGACGCCCTCGAAGTAGACGCGGAAGAGCGTGACGAAGCCCGCCGCCTTCGGCGCCACGCTGAGCCACGCGACGAACGGCGTCGGCCCCGCCTCGTAGGCGTCCGGAACCCACATATGGAACGGGAACGCGGCGATCTTGAACGCGAGCCCCGCCAGCGCGGCCAGCAGGCCGAGCGTGAGCAGCGGCGAGGCCGGCGCCCTGGCGATGGCGGCGAGCGACGTGCTGCCGGTGGCGCCGTAGACGAACGACAACCCGTAGGCCATCACCGCGGAGGAGACGGAGCCCACGAGGAAGAACTTCAGCGAGGCCTCGATGGGCTCGGGCTCACGCTTGGCGAAGCCGGTCAGGATGTAGAGCGGGATCGACATCAGCTCGAAGGCGACGAACAACACGATCAGGTCGCGCGCCGAGGCGAGGACCAGCATGCCGAGCAGCGAGGCGAGCAGCAGCAGATGGTACTCGGTGCCCCGTCGCGCCAGCGCGCGGTCCGGTGAGCCCAGGCCCGAGAGCAGCCCGATGAACGTCGCCGCGAGAAAGACGCGCTTGACGAAGATCGCGAGCCCGTCCTGCACGAACATGCCGCCCAGCGCCGGGCCCGACGGCGCCAGCGCCAGCGCTCCCGCGGCGAGCACGAAGACGCCGGCCGTGGCCAGGGCGCCGACGCGGCGACGCCCGAAGACCCCCACCGCGAAGACCACGAGCATCAGCGCGCCCACGCCCAGCTCGAGCACGTACGGGGCGACGGTCACGGCTGCAGGATCCTCGCCAGCAGCGGGACCGTCGCGGTGTCCACCGGGACCAGCGCGAGGCCCGGCGCGAACCCGAACACGACGAGGACGCCGACGAGGAGCACGAGCGCGACCCACTCGGGCCCGCGCGCGTCCTCGAGGTGGTGGAAGTGCGGCGACGGCGGGCCCCAGAAGATCTGCTTGGCCACGCGCAGGACGTAGACCGCGGTGAGGAAGGTGCCGGCCACCGCCGGCAGCAACCACCAGGGGAAGTCCGAACGCCACGCGCCCATGAAGGTCAGGATCTCGGCCACGAAGCCGGAGGTGCCCGGCAGGCCGAGCGACGAGAGGCCACCGATGGTGAACGCGGTCGCGATGCCGGGCATCACGCGCCCGAAGCCGCCCATCCGGAAGATCTCGCGCGAATGCGCCTTCTCGTACACGAGGCCGACGAGGGCGAAGAAGAGGCCCGTCATCACGCCGTGGGCGAACATCTGGAAGACGGAGCCGTTGAGGCCCGCCTCGGTGAGCGTGGCCGCGCCGAGCATCACGAGCCCCATGTGCGAGACCGACGAGTACGCGATGACGTATTTCAAGTCCACCTGGGCCATCGCCGAGAGGGCGCCGTACACGACGTTGATGCAGGCGATGCCGCCCACGAGCCACGCGAGCTCGGCGGCCCCGTCGGGCAGGAGCCCCATGCCCACGCGCACCACGCCGTAGGCGCCGAGCTTCATGAGGACACCGGCGTGGAGCATCGACACCGCCGTCGGCGCCGAGGCGTGGCCGTCGGGCGACCACGTGTGGAGCGGCCAGATGCCGGCGAGGATGCCGAAGCCGACGTAGAACGCGAGGAAGACCCAGCGCTGCAGCACGGGGTCGAAGGTGGCGGCCTCGAGCTCGAGGAACGAGAACGACGCCGTGCCGGCCGCGACGTAGAGCGCGAAGATGCCGACGAGGATGAACGCCGACCCGAACAAGAGATACAGGGTCAGCTTCATCGCCGCGTACTCCTTGGTGCCGACGCCCGTCTCTCGATACGCCCACGCGAAGATCCCGCGTGGCCGCACCTCGCCGCTCGAGCCCCAGATGCCGATGAGCAGGTACATCGGCAGCACCGCCAGCTCGTAGAACAGGAAGAACACGAAGAGGTCGAGCGAGACGAAGACACCGTACACGCCGGTGACGAGGGCGAGCAGCAGCGCGTAGAACTCCTGGCTCCGCACCGTCACCGTCCACGACGCGAAGACGCCGGCGAAGATGATGATGGAGGTCAGCAGCACCAGCAACAGGCTGATGCCGTCCACGCCGAGCTCGTAGTTGATCCCGAGCGGCGGCACCAGCGGGATCTTCTCGTAGAACTGGAAGCCGGGGCCGCCGGTGAGCGCCGACTCGCGGTCGTACGCCCCGTAGAGCCAGAGGGAGAGCGCGGTCGAGATCCCGGTGCTGACGGCGGCGATGAGCCGCACCGCGAGCGGACTGCGGCGCGCCGTGAACATGATCAGCAGCGCGCCGACGAACGGCGCCCACGTGATGACCGACAGGATCGGGAAGCGCATGGCTAGCCCAGCTGCGCCCAGACGAGCAGGAGCAGCACCCCCAGCGCGACGCCGTACACGTAGTCTTGCGGCTGGCCGGTCTGGATCCGCCGCAGAGCGTCGCCCGCGCGCAGCGCGCCGGCGCTCAGCGCGTTGAGCACCCCGTCCACGACGTACCGGTCGACCCAGCCGACCACGCGCGAGAGCCCGAGCAGGAGCAGCCGGTACGTGCCGCCATAGATGTCGTCGAGGAAGTAGCGGCGGCGCGCGAGGAAGTCGATCGGCGCGAACGCCGCGGCGAGCCGCGCCGGATCCAGGCGGCCCGCCTGGTAGGTCGCCCACGCCAGGGCGATCCCCGCGAACGCCCAGGTCAGCGAGATCCACGGCAGCCACGCGGGCCCCTCGACGTGGTGGCTGGCGACGGCGGCGCGCAGGCCGAGCGCGAGCGTGAGCACGGCGAGGGCGCGGCAGACGGCGTCCATGGCCACCGGAGGCTCGGGGTGCTCGTGGTGCACGGGCGCGTGGCCGAAGAAGGCGAGGAACACCACGCGGAACATATAGAACGCGGTGAGGAACGACGTGGCGAGCAGCATCAGGAACGGCACGGAGAGATGCGCGTGCAGCACGCCGGCCAGCACCGCCTCCTTCGAGAAGAAGCCGGGCAGCGGCCACACCCCGGCCAGCGCGAGCGTGGCCACGAGGAACGATCCGCCCACCCACGGCCGCTGCCCAAAGAGCCCGCCCATCCGGAACACGTCGTTGGTGTGGAAGTGGTGGATCACGATGCCCGCGCCGAGAAACAGCAGCGCCTTGAACACGCCGTGCGTGGTGAGGTGCTGGAAGGCGGCCTCGGGCGCGCCGGCGCCGTTGGCGGCCATCATGTAGCCGAGCTGCGAGACCGTCGAGTACGCGAGCACGCGCTTGATGTCACGCTCGACGCAGGCCATGGTCGCCGCCAGCAGCGCGGTGAAGGCGCCCACCCACGCGATCAGCGTGAGCACCGAGGGCACCAGCGCGAACAGCGGATACGCGCGCGCGACCATGTAGACGCCCGCCGTCACCATGGTGGCGGCGTGGATCAGCGCCGACACCGGCGTGGGGCCTTCCATGGCGTCGGGCAGCCAGACGTGCAGGGGGAACTGCGCCGACTTGCCGACCGCGCCGAGATAGATCAGGAACATGATCGTGGTGAGCCCGTCCACGTGCAGCGCGCCGCCCTCGGCCGCCTGGAACAGCGGCCAGAAGTCGAAGGTGCCGGTCCCCGACCAGAGCATCACGATGCCGGCCACGAAGCCGAGGTCGCCGAGCTTGGTGATCCAGAACGCCTTCACCGCCGCCTGCGCCGCCGACGGCCGGTCGTACCAGTAGCCGATCAGGAGATACGAGCAGAGGCCCACCAGCTCCCAGAAGACGAACATCTGTAAAAATCCCGGCGAGAGCACGAGGCCGAGCATCGAGAATGCGAAGAGCGACTGGTACGCGTAGTAGCGGCCGAGCGACGGCGGCGGCTCGTCGGCGAGATACGACCACGAGTAGACCTGCACGAGGAGCGAGACGAGGGTGACGAGCACGCACATCTGCATCGCCATGCCATCGACCCAGACGCCGACCGAGGCCATGGGTCCGCCGTCGGCGGGGAGCCACGACCAGAGCACGGCGGGATTCAGCCCGCGCGCCACCGGGATCCCCTGCCACGACATGGCGCCGGCGGTGAGGAACGCGCCGGCCATGGCCAGGATCGAGACGGCGGCCGCGGGGCGCCCGCGGCGGCGCAGCGGCCGGATCAGCCCGATGGCCAGGAAGCTCGCGAAGGGCAGCGCCAGCACCAGCAGCGCCAGCTCGGGCGAGCCGATGCGCACGCTCAGCCCCGCAGCAGATCGAGGTGGTCGGCCTCGATCGTCCGCCGCACGCGGAAGATCACGATGACGATGGCGAGGCCGACCGCGACTTCGGCCACGGTGATCGCGATGGTGAACAGCGTGAAGATGAGCCCGGCCAGGTCGGCGCGGAAGCGCGAGAAGGCGACGAGGTTGATGTTCACCGCGTTGAGCATCAGCTCGATGCCGAGCAGGATGCCGACGGCGTTCCTGCGCGTCAGCACGCCGAAGAGGCCGATGACGAAGACGAGCGCGGCGAGCACGAGGTAGGCGTGGAGCGGCACCCTCAGTCCTCCGCCCGCGCGAAGTAGAGGGCGCCGAGCAGCGCGATCACGAGCAGCACGCCGAGGAGCTGGAGCGGCGCCGCGAAGGGCCCGACGAGCGCGCGACCGAGGTCGCCGAGCTGGTCGCCGACGGCGGCCGGGCGCGTGACGGCGCCCGCCTGCAGGAGGAAGCCGAGGATGCCGACGAAGACGGCGGCCGCCAGCACGGCGCCGTTGAAGACGAAGCGGCTCGTCTGTCGGATGGACTCGCCCACCAGCCGCTCGGTCAGCATGATCGCGAAGACGACGATGGTGACGACGCCGCCCGCGTAGAGCAGCAGCTGGACACCGAAGAGGAACGGCGAGTCGAGGAGCAGGAACACGCCGCCGGTGGCCACGAGCGCCGCGGCCAGCCAGAGCACCGCGTGGAACAGGTTCGGCGTGAGCACGACCGCGAGGCTCGCGGCGACCAGCACCACGGCCGCCACCCAGAACCCCAGCGTCTCGGTCATTCGGATTTTGCCGTCGGGGCGCCTTCGCCGGGCTCCGGCGCCCGACGGTCGGGCGAAGTCTGCGCAGCGGACGCGGCCTCCGGCGCTCGACGGTCGGGCGAACTCTGCTCGGCGGACGTGGGCTCCGGCGCCCGACGGTCGGGCGAAGTCTGCGCGGCGGACGCGGCCTCCGGCGCCCGACGGTCGGGCGAAGTCTGCGCGGCGGACGCGGGCTCCGGCGCGTGCGCGGGAGCTTTGGCGGGCTTGGGCGGGGCCTGCATGTCGCGGAGCCGGTTGCCGGTCGCCCACGACGGATCGAACTGCAGGCCCAGCGCGTGCAGCCGGTCCTTGTCGAGCAGCAGCTCACGCCGGTCGGCCGTCGCGAGGTCGAACGACTTCATCATGATGATGGCGTCGGTGGGACACACCTGCACGCAGAGCTCGCAGAACTCGCAGGCATAGAGCTCGAGCGTGAAGCTCTTGGCGAAGTTGCGCTTCTCGGCCTTGAGCATCTCGACCTTGATGACAGTGGGCGGACAGATGTACTCGCAGAGCCGGCACCCGATGCAGTTCTCCTCGCCCGTCTGGGGATCGTAGGTCAGCGCGAGGAGGCCGCGGAAGCGGTCGGGATAGACGCGCTTCACCGTCGGATAGCGCACGGTGATCGGCCGCCGCAGCAGATTCTTGAAGGTCACGCCCATGGCGCGGCCCACCGCGCGGACCAGCTGGCCGGTCTCGCTCCAGAAGCCGTCAGACACCATCGCCGCCTCGCGCGGCGACCCAGAACGCGGTCGCCAGCAGCAGGACGATGGACGCGGGCAGCAGCAGCTTCCACGAGATGGCGAGGATCTGATCGACACGGATCCGCACGAAGCTCCAGCGCACCCACGTGACGACCAGGAACACGAGCATCGCCTTGAGCAGGAACCACAGCGCGCCGACGAGCGCGTGCTCGGAGCCGGGCCCGAGCCAGCCGCCGAGGAAGAGCAGGGCGGCGAGGAACGACGTCCCGATCATGTGCGCGTACTCGCCGAGCTGGATGAGCGCAAACTTCATGCCGCTGTACTCGACGCGGAAGCCCGCCACCAGCTCCGACTCGGCCTCCAGGATGTCGAAGGGCACGCGGTTCTCGGCGGCCAGCGTGGCCACGAGGAAGGCCACGAACGCCAATTGTCCGATCACCGGGTACACGACGAACCACTTCGGGACGAAGCCGAGCCACACCCCTTGCTGCGCGGCCACGATCGCCGACATCTGGAGCGACCCCGCCAGCACGACCGGCACGAAGGCCGCGAAGACGAACGGCAGGTCGTAGGAGATGATCTGGTTCACCGCGCGCATCGCGGAGAGCAGCGCGTACTTGTTGTTGCTTCCCCAGCCGCCCATGAAGAGGCCGACGATCTCGAGCGAGGAGACGGCCAGGAAGAACAGCACGCCGATGTTGAGGTCGGCCACGCCGAGCCCCGGCGCGAACGGCAGCGTGGCGAAGATCAGGACGCACGGAACCAGGAAGACGATCGGCGCCAGGTTGTAGACCCAGCGGTCGGCCGTCGTCGGCACCACGTCCTCCTTCAGCATCAGCTTGATGGCGTCGGCGATGGGCTGGAGCAGGCCGTGCGGCCCCACGTAGTAGGGGCCGATCCGCGACTGCATGCGCGCCGCGAACTTTCGCTCGAGCAGCGTGACGTACGTCACCATGCCGATCACGACGTTGAGCACCACGAACCCGACGAGCGCGTGGTAGGCCAGCGGCGGCAGGGTCACCGGTCGACCTCGCCGAACACGGGGTCGACCGAGCCCATGATGGCGACGACGTCGGCCACCTTGACGCCGGGCAGGATGTGCGGCAGCACGGAGAGATTCGAGAAGGACGCGCCGCGCCACTTGAGACGGTAGGGCTTGGGCCCGCCGTCGGCGACGAGGTAGCAGCCGACCTCGCCGCGCGCGCCCTCGACGCGCGCGTAGCCCTCGCCCTTGGGCACGCGCACCTGCCCGACCGACTTCACGCCCGGCCGCGAGGAGATCGGCCCCTCGGGCAGCCCGTCGAGCACCTGCCGCGCGATCGTGATCGACTCGCGAAACTCCACCATCCGCACGCGGTAACGCGCGAAGCAGTCGCCGGCCGTCTCGACGGGCACGCGGAACTGGAAGTCCTCGTACGAGGAGTACGGCGCCGCCTTCCGCAAGTCGTGGTTCACGCCGGAGCCGCGCAGCAGCGGGCCGGAGACGCCGATCTCCTGCGCCAGCTCGCGCGAGATGATGCCGACGCCCTGCGTGCGGACGAGGAAGAAGGCGTTGTCGTCGAGCATCGCCTCGTACTCGTCGAGACGGCGCTCCACCCGATCGAGCGTCTTACGGCACTGCTCCGCCCAGCCCGCCGGCAGGTCGTAGCGCGTGCCGCCGGGCTGGTGGAAGCCGTAGAGCAGCCGCGCGCCCGTGAGCGCCTCGAAGAGGTCGAGGATGTCCTCGCGCTCGCGGATCGCGTAGAGGAAGACGGTGGCGCCGCCGCCGAGCGCGCCGCCCATGTCCATGCACCAGGTGCCGAGCCAGAGACAGTGCGACGCCACGCGCTGCAGCTCGGCGGCGAGCACGCGCAGCCACTGCGCGCGCTTCGGCACCTCGATCTTGCCGACCAGCTCGACCGCGGAGACGTACGCGAGCTCCGCCGTCATCGCCGCCACGTAGTCGGTCTTGGAGGCGATGGACGGGTACTGCACGTACGTCAGCGTCTCGCCGAGCTTCTCGTGGCAGCGGTGGAGATAGCCGATCACCGCGTCCACGCC
The DNA here is from genome assembly GCA_003220225.1 of Candidatus Rokuibacteriota bacterium. Classification (GTDB taxonomy): domain Bacteria; phylum Methylomirabilota; class Methylomirabilia; order Rokubacteriales; family CSP1-6; genus AR12. The sequence continues at coordinate 9,754 of QHRU01000118.1, read as the reverse complement.
GACGACCGTCTCCCCCTCGAGGGTGAGAATGGCGCGGAACACGCCGTGGGCGGACGGGTGCTGCGGCCCCATGTTCATCGTGAGGCGCTCGCTGCCCCCGTAGCCGATTTCGAGAGTCTGGGGCACGGGTCTCTTATTTGCCGTCGGAGCGCCTTCGGAGGCCTCCGGCGCTCGACGGTCGGGCGAGAAAATTCCCTCTGCTCATTTCATCGGCGATACGGACGTCGGGACGAGCACCACCGCCTGCATGGTCATCAGCAGCGGGAGCGCCTTCCCGAGGAACGCCTGCCAGTCGGGGTCGCCGAGCGCCTTCGCGCGCGCGGCGGCCCGCTCGTTCAGATCCTTGTAGACCCAGAGGTGCACGGCCTCGTTGAGCTGGCCGGCCTCGGTCTGCCAGTAGCACACGTTGCGCGAGTACTTCTCGCGGCTCGGCAGCACGCCCTTGGCGAGACCCAGCCACTCGCCGAGCCGGCCGACCTGCGCGCGGTACCAGCGCAGCTCGTAGATGTTGCCGCTATCCGCCGGCGGCTTGAACGGGGTCACCGCCGAGAGGATCTTGTTCTCCTGCGCGAGCAGCAGCGGGCGGATCTGCGGCACGTAGCCCCTCGTCCACTCCTCGTTCTTGGCGAGCTCACCGCGCAGCCGCTCGCGCTCGTTCAGGTCGGGATAGCTCCAGAGGTGGACGTACTGGTTCAGCGTCCCGAACTCCGTCGTCCAGCCGCCCTCGAACTTCCCGTACTTGTCCCCGCGGATCTTGCGGCCCACCTCGGCGTTGAGCTTCAGGTATTCGGGCTGCTTGCCGGGCTGGAGGGTGTAGGTGCGCAGCTCGTAGATCATGGTGCGGCTCCTCTCGGTTCAGCGGTACGGTGCGTGCGGCGTGTCGACGGCGTAGTCCTTGCGCAGGGGATGGCCCTCCCAGTCCTCGCCCAGGAGGATGCGGCGGTGGTCGGGATGTCCCTCGAACCGCACGCCGAACATGTCCCAGCACTCGCGCTCCATCCAGTCGGCGCCCCGCCAGACGCCGGTGAGCGTCGGGCAGCGGTCGGCGCCGGGGGCGAGGCGCGTGCGCATGAAGACGGCGACGCGCGCGTCGAGGTTCTCGACGCGGCAGAGCACCTCGAACCCCTGCTCCTTCCAGTCGACGGCGGTGAGGAAGCTGAAGTAGGCGCAGCCCAGGGTGGCGCGGGCGAAGCGCGCGGCCGCCTGCCACTGCTCGAGGGCGAGGGGCACGGTGACGAGGGCGCCGTCCACGGTCGGCTCGACGGCGAACTGCTCGCGGAGACGCGCGGCCGCGTCGGCGGCGGTCAGCGGCGTCACTTCGTCTCGGCGGCCGCGGGAAGGCGCTCGCCCGTCTTCTGGAAGTGCGCCACCTGCTCCTGCAGCTTGAGCAGCCCGTACATCAGCGAGTCCGGCGTCGGCGGGCAGCCGGGCACGTAGATGTCCACCGGCACCACGCGGTCCACGCCCTTCACCACGTGGTAGCCGTGGCGAAACGGCCCGCCGGAATTCGCGCACGAGCCCATCGAGACGACCCACTTCGGATCGGGCATCTGGCCGTAGATGCGCTTGAGCATCGGCGCCATCTTGATGGTCACGGTGCCGGACACGATCATGAGGTCCGAGTGACGCGGCGACGCCCACGGCACCATGCCGAAGCGCTCGACGTCGAAGCGCGACGCGAACGTCGCCATCATCTCGATGGCGCAGCACGCGAGCCCGAAGGTGACCGGCCAGATCGACGACTTGCGCGCCCAGTTGAAGACCTTGTCGGTGCCCGTGGTGACGATCCAGCCGCCGGGCATGTGGTGGATGGCGTCGGCGATCGAGGTCAGCGCGTTGGACACCTTGTCGTCGTCGGCGCGGTGCTGCCGGTACTTCTCGAATTCCTGGAGATCCTTGAACTCCGTCCACACCGGCGCGGGAATCTGCGGAAGGGGCGGCTTTACTTCCACTCCAGCACCCCCTCGCGGTAGGCGTACAGCCAGCCCAGCGCGATGATCCCGACGAAGCCGGCCATCCCCCAGAAGGCGGGCAGACCCAGGGGCTTGAGCACGAGCAGCCAGGGCACGAGGAAGACGGCGAGCGCGTCGAAGACGATGAAGACGAGGGCGACCAGGTAGAACCCGACCGGGAAGCGGACCCAGGCGGGGCCGATAGGCTCGGCGCCGCACTCGTAGTTCATCAGCTTCACGATGTCAGGCCGGCTCGGCCGGAGCAGCCACGCGATCGCGAGGGAGACCACGCCGAACCCGACGATGAGCGCCGCAAAGATCGCCACCGGGACATACCCCGACACCCGTCTCCTCCTCTGGGAAATCGCTCCGGAAGGCGAGTATATAGCACGCGTGGTCGGACCGGAAGTCGCCGTCCCATTCCGGGCACGCCGCTGCGCATCCGGGGCGCGCCGCCGACCCCCGAAAAGGGATTTCGCGTGACGGCACGCGCGTTGCGTGAGAATGGGAGCATGAGCCCGGGAGGCCACCTCGTCACCACCGCCATCGCCTGTGCCGGCACCACGGCCCTCACCGGGTCGTGGGCGGCCACCGCTGCCGTCGCGGCCGGCGGATTCTTCATCGACCTGGACCACGTCGCCGACTACGTCCTCCTCGAGCGCGATCGCCCGCTGACGCCCGACGCGTTCCTGCGCCACTACATCGAAGGCCGCACGCGGTACGCCGTGCTCCTGCTGCACTCGTACGAGCTCTTCGCGCTGCTCGGCCTCGCCGCGTGGTGGACCGGATCCCTCTGGCTCTGGGCGTACCTGTTGGGGGCGACGCTGCACCTGGCGCTGGACCTCACCTTCAACGGGGAGATCACGCCGCGCTCGATCGTCGCCTTCTACAGCTTCGCCTACCGGCTCGCCCACGGCTTCGACGCCCGACGACTGCTCGGCGCCGTCGACTTCGAGCCGGCACCGGCCGGGTTCTGGGCGGCCTTCTTCTCCGGCGGTCGCCTCGCCGACGCGCCGGCCTTGCCGTCGCTGGCCCGGACGTGGCCGCCCTCGAAGCCTTCGTGCTAGACTTTCCCCCGGCCATGCGCGTCCTGGTCGTCGAAGACGAGACCGACCTGGGCGAGGTTTTTCGCGACTTCCTGAGCGAGCTCGGTCACCAACCCGTGCTCGTGCGAAGCGCGGAGGCGGCGCTCGGCAAGCTGCAGACCGATCGACCGGACGCGATCATCCTCGACATCCACCTGCCCGGCATGAGCGGCCTCGACTTCCTGCAGCTGCGTCCCGTGCGCGAGTCGGGCCTGCCGATCGTCGCCGTGTCCGGCGTGGCCACCGAGAGTCAGGCCCGCGAGTGCCTGCGCCTCGGCGCGCTCGACTTCGTCGGCAAGCCGGTGCCGCTCGAGCGGCTGCACGACGTGCTGATCTTCCTCGAGCCGCACGCGATCAGCCGCACCCGCGAGGAGTCGGCGCGGCGCGCCGATCGCCGGCAGTCGCCGCGCGCGCGCCTCGAGATGCCGGTCACGCTGCGCGAGTACCGCGGGGCCTCGTGGAGCGGCACGTGCGTGGAGCTGTCGATGACCGGCATGAAGGTGAAGACGGACGCGACGCTCTCGACGGGCGTGGCCATCAAGTGCCTCTTCACGCCGCCCGACGACGGCGCGCCGCTCGACATCATCTCGCTCGTCCTGCGGGTCGGCGCCGACGGCGCCGCGCTCTCGTTCGTCAATCTCCCCGGGCACGAGGCCCGCCGGCTCGGAGAGATCGTCCGCCGCCTGAGCCGCTGACCGTTCACCCCGCTCGGTAAGCGCTTGGACAATCTCGCGATCCCCTTGCCCTGTGTTCCCAGCCTGTCCATCCGCCGACAGTCCTCGTCTCGGCGGAGCGCGCGAGTTCATTGCGACCTGCGCCGACCGGGTCTGGCAACGGAAATGCTAGTTCCTCGGTGCCTGGAGGCATCGTATGCGAATCTTCAGGCCAGAAATCGAGACAGCGCTGAAGATCATGGGGATCGCGGCGCTGATCAGCCTCATCCTGCTGCCCGTCACGTGGGGGTACGAGCAGCGCCAGCAGGCACGCAACTGGCAAAACATCGCGTGCGCGTATCGGATCAAGGAAGTCGCCCGGAAGACCCCGATGATCGCCACCGTGGAGCACCGGCGCGACGCGTGTGTCACGCTGGCGCGGCTGGGCCTCGACCTCGACCTGCCGCGCTAGAGCATCGAAGGGGGCTTCGCCCCCCTCCGAGCCGCCCCCAGGATTGCGCGGGCAAAGCCCGCGCTCGAGCATCGAAGGGGGCCTCGACGGCCCCCTCCGAGCCGCCCCCCAGAACTCGAGTGCGCCGGCGGAGCCGGCGCTCGAACGGGGGTTACCCGATGCCGGCAGCTGACCGTGTCACGAGCGTGTGGAGGCCGTCCAGGTCTCCGGCGGCCACGTGCGCGTTGGCGGCCGCCGCCAGCGCCGCCGCGCGCGTCTCGCCGTCCGGCCCCTCGAGGACGAGCGTCCGGAACCGCTCGGTGAGCGCCGTCGAGACGGCGAAGCCCGCGCGGCGCCGCGCCTCGATCTCCCCCGCGCTCAGCGCCAGCGCCAGCCCGGTGTCGAACAGCGCCGCGAGCCGCCGGCGCACGTCGCCGTAGCCCTTCACGAGCCGCGCGAGCTGCGCGACCTCGCACGCCAGCGCCTCGTCCCACGCGAGCGCCCGCTCGACGGCCTCCAGCCAGCGGTCGATGCGCCCGTGCTCGGCGTGCGCACGCCACGAGACCGGGCGCAGCGCGCGCAGTCGGGCGAGGAGCCAGACGCGCAGGTAGCCGCTCACCGTCGTCGTGCGCACGTGCTGGCCAAGCGTCGGCCGGCCGTGAGGCCAGCGGCGCTCCGCCCAGCGCGCGAACGGCGCCACCAGGCGATGCGGCAGGATGCCCCAGATCTCGTCGAGGTCGGGCTTGAGATAGTCGGTGACCTCGATCACGGCGTCGCCCGCCCGCATCTCGCCGCGGATGCGCGCGAAACGCGAGGCGCGCGTCTTGGCCTGCGCCACGCGGATCGCGTCCTCGTAGGTCATCCACGTCGCCAGATGGCGCGCGACGATGGCGCCGACGGCCTCGCGCGCGGCGAACGGCCGGAGGCGCGTGAGATACCGGCGCGCGTAGGGCGCGTCCTGATAGTCGACGAGCCTGGGGAGGGCGTGCTCGACGACTCCCCTGACCGCATCGGGTAATGCCCCCAGGTCGGCGGCGAAGTCACGCCTGACCCTACGCTGTCGCAAGCTCTCCGTTGAGTCGGGGGACCCCGGTGGCGTCCCCGAAACTCCTCCGTTCGCGCCGGGGCCACTCATCGTTCCGCTGCTGGCCGCCGCGGCGCGGGCCATCTCGAGGCCGATCTCGAAGCCCTTCAGGTTGGACGCGACCTGCACGCCGCGCGACTCGATGGCGTTGCGGAACGCCGCCACGCCCACCGGCAGCGCCCCGCTGCCGGCGAGCGCGCCCAGCAGCACCGCGTTCACCTCGGTGCCGCGCTCGCGCGCCACGCTGAGCGCGTCGAAGGCGACGAGGCGCCGCGCCGTCGCGCGCGCCAGCGCGTCGAGGCGCTCGCGCGGATAGATCGCGCCGCCGGTGGCCGTCTTCTCGTGGATCGTGTAGAGCCGGTGCGTGCTGCAGACGACGGTGGTGCGCGCGGGCGACACGAAGCCGGCCTCGATCATGCGGCCGACCTCGAGGAACTCCGGCGCCAGCAGCACGTCGAGCGCGCCCGGCACCGGATAGAGCGAGAACGCCGGGTCCTCGGTGGCGTCGCGGTCGGTGACCAGCTCGACGTAGTAGGTGGTGGACCCGGTCCGCTGCGCGACGCCGGGGATCGAGGTGCCGTGCGCGCGGTAGCCGTCGAGCGCGGCCGCCTCCACGATCCACTCAGAGAGGACGCCGCCGCCCTGCCCGCCGACGGCGGGGATCAGGAGGGAAACGAGGCCGGAGTCGGTCACGCCGGCGCGAGGGCGCCGATGACGGCGCGGCGCAGCCTGTCGACCAGCCGCGTCCACCGGCCGGGGTTCGCGATCACCCGCACCTGGTAGAAGGACGGGCACAGCACCGCCGCGTGCGCGACCTCGCCGCACACGCCGCAGCCGACGCACGTGTCGTCCACGTGCGCGATCGGATCCTCGCGGAGCGGATCGGGGCTCTCGCGCAGCGTCAGCGACGGACACCCGTTGAGGCGCATGCACGAGTGGTCACCGGTGCAGACGTCCGGGTCCACACCGAAGCGCGGCTGCACTACCGTCTCGCCCGCCGCCACGCGCGTACGCTGGAGCGGCCGGAGCCGCCGCTGGCGTTCCAGCTGGCACTCCCCGCGCGCGATCACCACCTTGAGGCCCTTGGCGCGCGTCGTCAGCGCGTCGCGCAGCGTGCCGATCATCTTCGGAATGTCGTAGGAGTCCACCGTGCGGATCCACGACACGCCCACCCCGCGCAGCGCCTGGGGGATCGTCATCCCCGTCGGCTCCTTGCGCGCGTTGGTGCCCGTGGACGGGTTGTGATGCTGGCCCGTGGCCGACGTGTAGAAGTTGTCGAGGATCACCAGCACGGAGTCCTGGCGGTTGTACATCGCGTTGGCCACGCCGTTGGTGAGGCCGTTGTGCCAGAAGCCGCCGTCGCCCATCACCGAGATCACCCGCTTGTTGAAGAGCGGCGCCACGGCGCTCGACGACGCGAGCCCCATCCCGTAGCCCAGCACGGAGTTGCCGACGTTGAAGGGCGCCTGCGTCGAGAACGTGTGGCAGCCGATGTCGGCGGCCACGTGCGTGTCGCCGACCGACGGGTCCTGCGTCCTCAAGATCTTCATCGCGCTGAACACCGGCCGCTCGGGGCACCCTGTGCAGAAGGACGGGGGCCGCTTGGAGACGGGCTCGGGCAGCGCCGCGCGCACGACCTCGCGGTGCGCGGTGAGCGCCGCGTAGCGGTCCTCGATGGCGGTGACCGACTGCGCCGTCGGGTTGGCGGAGACGAGGAACTTCCGCAGGCCGCCCACGACCAGGGCCGGCACGTACTCGCCGTGCGGCGAGAAGAATTCCTTGCCGCCGATTTCCACGTCGAGCTTCGCCTCGTGAGCGAGGGCCTTCAGCTCCCGCTCGAGGTGGTTCGGCATGCCCTCCTCGACGACGAGCACGCGCTTCTTGCCGCGCAGGAAGCCCAGCAGCTCCTCGGGCACCAGCGGGTGGATCGCGTTGAGGATCATCAACGGCACCGGCGTGCGGCCCTGGAGATCGGCCAGCCCGAGCAGGTGCAGCCCGCGCACGGTCGTGTTCCAGAGACCGCCCTGCATGACGATGCCGAGGTGCGCCTCGGTGCCGGGCCGGTGCTCGTTGAGCCCGCGCTCGAGGATGTAGCGGCGCGCGGCCGGCAGCCGCTGCTCGAACTTCTTGGCCTCCATCGCGTAGGTGAAGGGCGGCAGGTTGATCCGCTCGAGGCTGAACGACGGCGCCTGGAGCGGCGACCGCATGCTGATCGCCGGCCGCACGTTGTCCCGGCACGCCAGCGTGCCGCGCATGTGGCAGGCGCGGATGCGGATCGAGAAGAACACCGGCTCGTTGCAGGCCTCGGAGAGGCCGAAGCCCTCCTCCACGAAGCGCGCGAAGGATTGAAGAGTGTTGCGAGGATCGAGCAGCGGGATCGATGACTTCAGGGCCGAGGAATGAGTCCGCTCCTGGAGGATCGAGGCGCCCTCACCATAATCTTCGCCGATCACGACCAGGGCGCCCCCGAGCACGCCGGCGGAGGCGACGTGGGAGAGCGCGTCCGACGCCACGTTGGTGCCCACGACCGACTTCCACGTCACGGCCCCGCGCACCGGGTAGTTGATCGAGGCGCCGAGCAGCGCCGCCGCCGCCGCCTCGCTGCCCGACAGCTCGTAGTAGATGCCGAGCGGCTTGAGCAGGGACTCGTTGGCATCCGCGAGCACGTCGAGCAGGTGCGAGATCGGGGCGCCCGGATAGCCGCCCACGTAGCTGACGCCTGACTGCAGCAGGGCCTTGGTGATGGCGAGGATGCCCTCGCCTCTCAGCGTCTGCCCGCGCCCGTAGCCCAGCTGCTTGACGTCCTCCGCGAACGACCGCTCACCCATGGGTTAGGTGCCTGACGCCTGGGACGGTCGGTCGCGGCGGCGCTCGCCGGTCACGCGCTTGCGCTCCTCGTTCCAGATCGCGTAGCACCGCGGATGGAAGAGGATCGTGAGGGTCCCGCTGAAGTCCAGCTCGTACTCGGTCGCCGTGCTGATGATCTCGCCACAGCAGGAGCAGGGCTTGGCCATGCTGGGCCCCGCCCACAGCTTGACGGGATCTTCACCGGGGAGCCGGCCAGACGTGAGCAACCCACGCACCCGTTCACGGACTTGTGCGTCGTCCAACACCTTTCCCTTAGAGCCTGCGATCGACGCCGCCCGAAGCGGGCACCGGATCGGGAGCCCAAGTGTAGGTGACGCCCGGGGGGTCGTCAAGGAGGTCTCCGATCGGATGCGGCCCGAAATCGTGGGGATTTATGCGGGGCGAGGGGGGGCCTGGGCGGTCTCCGTCGCCTGCGTAGTCCTACCGATGGATTGGTACTTGTTGAGACAGACAGGGAGCTGTCTGAAAGATTGGACATTGACGGGCGTTCAGCGAAGTCAGACGTTAGGGAATGCAGCCCTACTTTGACATTGACGCGGAAACGCTCAGACGGTTGTATCTCGAAGACCGCCTCCCGATGACGGAGGTCGCCAAACGCCTCGGATGCTCGTCGGTCACCGTCGCCCGTCGCCTGAGACTGCACGACATCGCGTCACGACCCAGGGGCACGATTCCTCTGCATCGAACGATATCGGCACCGCAGAGCGGCTGGTCGGCGGATCTCGCGTGGGCGATCGGGCTCATCGCGACGGACGGGAATCTTTCTCCCGACGGTCGGCATCTCATGGTTCGATCCAAAGACCGCGACATGCTCGAGACACTTCGGGGATGCCTCGGCTTGACCAACAGGATCACGGCGACGTCGAATGGCCGCGGCGGGCACTATCACACGCTTCAATGGAGCGATCGCGCATTTTACCTTTGGTTGATGGACGTCGGGCTCACGCCTGCAAAGAGTCTCACCCTCGCCGCGCTGTCGATTCCCGACGAGTATTTCCCGGACTTCTTCCGAGGATGCATCGACGGTGATGGCTCCATTCGCGTGTACACGGATCGGTACCATGCCTCGAAATGCGAACGCTACGTCTACGAACGCCTGTATGTATCGATCGTGTCGGCGAGTGGAACATTCATCGACTGGCTCCAGGCAACGGTGTCACGACTCGCGCGTGTGACCGCGTCACTCACCGTGCGTCGCAAACGAGGTTGTCACCCACTCTGGAAACTCAGCTATGCAAAAGCGGATTCAATTCGACTGATCCGTTGGATGTACTACGCGCCGATTGTTCCCTGTCTCGATCGCAAGCGTGCAACGGCCGCACGATTCCTGTCGCCTCTCGGATTTGCGCACGCGCCAGCCGGACGACCCAGGGTCGGCTGGATTTACGACGCGCCTCGCGTGAAAGAGAGTAACGCAGCATGGTTTCTTTCTGCTCCCGACGCACGTATCCTTAGTTGGGGGCGTGGTGGAGCTGGCGATACACGGCGGCCTCAAAAGCCGCTGCCCGCAAGGGCTTAGGGGTTCGAATCCCCTCGCCCCCACCATTCACTTCCTTGACAGGATCGTCGCCCGCCCTGTACCGTGATGCCTCGCGTGGGGCTGTAGCTCAGTTGGGAGAGCACAAGGCTGGCAGTCTTGGGGTCAGGGGTTCGAATCCCCT
>QHRU01000117.1 GCA_003220225.1 Candidatus Rokuibacteriota bacterium | reverse complement strand
TCTGCCACCGCGGGCCGTTCCCGGAGGAGCGGTTCCAGGGCAACCTCGCGCCCGATCTCCAGGGAGCCGGCGCGCGGTGGTCCGAGGGCCAGCTGCGGCTCAGGATCATCGATTCCGGCCGGATCAATCCCGCCACGATCATGCCGGCGTATCATCGATCCGAGGGGCTCGTGCGAGTGGCGCCGGCGTGGCGTGGCAAGCCGGTCCTCAGCGCGGAGCAGATCGAGGACGTGGTGGCCTTCTTGATGACGTTGAGGGACTGAATGGAGCGACCCACGTCGCGCCGCGACTTCTTGAAGACGGCCGGCGGCGTCGCGGCCGGCCTGGGGCTCGGGTCGGTCATCGCGGTCGCGCCCGCCCGTGCGACTCCGGCCGAGATGCAGGAGGCCATCCGCAAGGTGGTGGGATCCGCGCGCGTCACCCCGGGCAGGGTGAAGCTCGACCTGCCGCCGCTCATCGAGAACGGCAATGCCGTGCCGCTCACGGTCACCGTCGAGAGCCCGATGACCGAGGCCCAGCACGTGAGGGCCGTGCACGTCTTCACGGAGAAGAACCCCCAGCCCAACGTCGTGAGCTTCCACCTCGGCCCGCGCGCCGGGCGGGCGAGGGTGGCGACGCGCATGCGGCTCGCCGACTCCCAGAACGTGACGGCGATCTGCGAGCTGAGCGACGGCTCGTTCTGGTCCGACAGCGCCGGCATCGTCGTCACCCTGGCCGCGTGTCTGGAGGACGGGATCTAGCCGTGGCGAGCGCGCTGATCAACGTGCCGGCGCGGGCCAAGCGCGGCGAGATCATCGAGATCAAGACGCTGATCTCGCACGTGATGGAGACGGGGTTTCGCCGCACGCAGCTGGGCGCGGTGATCCCGCGCGACATCATCAGACGGTTCGTCTGCACCTACAACGGCACGGAAGTCTTCCGCGCCGAGCTCCATCCGGCGATCGCGGCGAATCCGTTCATCGTGTTCTCGACCGTCGCCGTCGAGAGCGGCACCCTCGTGTTCTCCTGGACCGGTGACCACGGCTTCTCGGCGACGGAAACGGCCGCGATAAGCGTGGATTAGATGCGATTCGTCGGCGCGGTCGCGGCGCTGGCAATCGCGGCCTCAGCCGTCGCGGGAGAGATCCCGCGCGCCGACCGCCGCTCGGGTTACGAGTTCATGAGCCGCGAGACGCGCGCGATGCAGGACGACGACACCGCCAACCCGGGCATGCTCTGGGTGCTCGAGGGCGGCACGCTCTGGGAGAAGAAGACCGGCGCCGCCGGCCGCGCCTGCGCCGACTGCCACGGCGATCCCCGCGCGAGTATGAAGGGGGTGGCCGCGCGCTATCCGGCGTTCGACGCGGCCATCGGGCGGCCGATCAGTCTCGAGCAGCGGATCAACCGGTGCCGCATCGACCGCCAGCAGGCGCCGGCGCTCGCCTACGAGAGCCGCGAGCTCCTCGCGCTGACGGCGTTCGTCGCGCGTCAATCACGCGGCCTGCCGATCGACGTCACCATCGACGCGCGCACGCACCCCTTCCTCGACGCCGGCCGCGCGACGTTCCATCGGCGCCAGGGCCAGCTCAACCTCGCGTGCGCTCAATGCCACGACGACAACTGGGGGCGGCAGCTCGCGGGCAACGTCATCCCGCAGGCGCACCCGACCGGCTACCCGCTCTACCGGCTCGAGTGGCAGAGCCTCGGCTCGCTGCAGCGCCGGCTGCGCAACTGTCTCGTCGGCATCCGCGCCGAGCCGTACGACTACGGCGCCAACGAGCTCGTCGATCTCGAGCTCTACCTTCTGTGGCGCGCGCGGGGCATGACGATGGACGCGCCGGCCGTCCGGCCCTGACGCGGCTCGGGGGTCACGGATGACGCGGAGCCACGCGCCACCACGAGACCGCGTGGCGCTCAACGCCTCCCTTGGGAGACCCGGGAGCGTCGGCTCTTGTTTGCGCGCGCCGGGCGACGCGCGCGCACCGGCGCCTCCTCCAGCTCGATCCCGAACACCGCGGACAGCCGATCGTCGGCGATGCGCTTGCCCGCGGCCGGGCGCGCGCGCGAGACGGCGCCGGTGGTGGCCGACCTGAGCAGCTCGGCCTGGTCCACCTGGCGCAGCACGAAGAACAGCTCTGGTTTGGCGTCGAGACGGATGCCCACGCCATACAGGACCGCGGCAACGTGCTTGCACACCTCGGCCGAGTCCGGGCACGAGCAGTCGAGCTCAAGCTCACCCGGCTCCGGGAACAGCCCGTCCTTCGCGTGAGTCAGCGCCGCCAGAACGTCGTCGGACAGCTCACCGCGCAGCAGGCCCACGAGCGAGCCGATCCGGCCGGTGCAGCGAGCGACGACGCGGCGCCAGCGCGCCTTCGCCATCGGGGCGATGCCGATCGTCACGCGGTACAGCTCGCTGCCCGCCACGTGTGCCTCGACCCGGCCCCCGGCAATCGCCAGGTCCAGCACGGAGCCGTTGCGCAGATAGGCGCGCCCGCGCGGCAGGCGGTTGGCGAGGTCGGCGTACCGCTCGAGGTTGTCGGACCAGGCCTTGCCCCAGAACGTGATCGTGAGCTGCCGCTTGCGGTGCGCGATCACGACCGGCTCGGCCGTCCGCTTGCTCTTCCGCAGCAGCTTCGCCAGCGCCCGGGCGCCGTGCGCCTTCTTGTCCGCCACTGACATGTAGGGCGGGTAGTAGTCCCAGCCGCCGTTGCCGTACCAGGCCATCGCGGCGACCCTACACCAGGTGAACTCGCACACCGTACCGTTCGTAGACAGGCGCGGCGCGCCGATCGCACGTTACGAGTTCGGCGCCATGGCTCGCCGCAGTGGCCGCCACCAGCGCGTCGTACGAGGCTCCCCCGGAGATCCCGTGGTCGGGCAAGCGCAGCAAGAAGGCCCGGTAGGCCGGAGCGCTCAGTCGGAGGAATGGCCGGCGAAATCGTGCCGCCAGGAAGTCGCGCACCACGTCTCCCGGCGCCCTGTGAGGAGCGGGCAGCCGGGTGAGCACCGAGTACGTCTCCAGGGCGCAATCCTCGACCAGGCGCAGAGCGCCGTTCAGCGCTCGGCGCGCGGCATCGTGTTTCTCGTGCCAGGACGCGAATGCAGCGACGGCCAGACTCGAGTCGGCGGCTCTTACCGCCGTACGCGCTCCAGTGTGTCGCGCACCTGCTCGGCGGTGAGCGGAGGGAGCTTCGCGTCCGGTACCGCCACCAGCCCCTTGCCCCGCTTCCTCAGCTGCATGGGAGTGGAAGCGATCTCGATCTCCAGCCGGCCGTCGCCAGCGCGGATCTCGAGCGGCTGGCCGGGCCGCAGTCCCAGAGCCTGCCGCAGCGGCTTGGGTACGACGATTCTTCCGGCACGATCGATGACAGCCTTCATGGCACACACAATGCCACTAAGATGGCATTGGCGCTACCGCCGTCGCGCGTCCCGTGTCTCATGTCCCGGCCGCGGCCCGACGGAGATCGAGCGCGACCATGGCCATCAGCTCGTCGTCGCTCATCTCGGTCAGCAGCGTCTCGCCCCCGCCCTGGAGCACGCCCCGCACCATCGCCTGCTTGTCCTCGATGAGCCGGTCGATGCGCTCCTCGACGGTGCCGCGGCACACGAGCTTGTGCACGAGCACGTTCTTGTGCTGGCCGATGCGGTAAGCGCGGTCCGTCGCCTGGTCCTCGACCGCGGGGTTCCACCAGCGGTCGAAGTGCACCACGTGCGAGGCCGCGGTCAGGTTGAGGCCGGAGCCGCCTGCCTTCAGCGAAAGCACGAAGAACGGCACGGTGGCGTCCTCCTGGAAGCGCCGCACCAAGCCCCCGCGCGCCCGCACCGGCGTGCTGCCGTGGAGCACGAGCCCGGAACGGCCGAACAGGCCCGCCAGGAACGCGGCCAGCGGCTCGGTGGCCTCCCGGAACTGCGTGAACACGAGCACCTTCTCCTGCTTCGCCGCCACCGCCTCGACGATCTCGCGCAACCGCGCGAGCTTGCCGCTGCCCGCCTCGTCCCACGCACCCTCGCCCAGCCAGTGCGCGGGGTGATTGCAGATCTGCTTGAAGCGCATCAGATAGGCGAGCACCAGGCCGCGCCGCTCTATACCCTGCGTGAGCCCTGCGATGGCGCGCTCCAGCTCGTCGACGGTCTTCTGATAGAGCGCGGCCTGCGGGCCGGAGAGGAGGCAGAACGCCTTCACCTCGGTCTTGTCGGGCAGGTCGGCCACGATCGAGCGGTCGGTCTTGAGCCGGCGCAGGAGATAGGGCTGGATCAGGCGGCGCAGGGGCGCGTAGCTCTCGTCCGGGCGGTCGGCCAGCCGCTTGGCGAACGCGGAGAACTCACGCGCTGAGCCCAGCAAGCCCGGGTCGAGGAAGTCGTAGATCGACCACAGATCGCCGAGGCGGTTCTCGACGGGCGTGCCCGTGAGCGCGATGCGGGCGCGCGCCTTCAGCGCCTTGACCGCCTGCGTCTGCCGCGCCCCGGGGTTCTTGATCGCTTGCGCCTCGTCGAGGATCGCGAGCGACCACTCCCTGCTCCGGAGCGCCTCGACGCGGGCCAGCGTCCCGTAGGTGGTCATGACGAGATCGGTGGAGCCGAGATCGGCGCCACCCAGCTCGGTCAGCTCGCGCGCTGGCATGGTAGATGGATGGGCCACCAGCGTCGCCAGCGACGGCGCGAAGCGCTCGATCTCGGCCTGCCAGTTCGCGAGGAGCGACGCCGGTGCCACGAGCAGATGCGGCGGGTCGCCGGCGCGCGCGCGCCGCGTCACTAAGAGCAGTCCGAGCACCTGGATGGTCTTGCCGAGCCCCATGTCGTCGGCCAGGCAGACGCCGAGCCGGAGCGACGAGGCGAAGGCGAGCCACGACACGCCGACCTTCTGATAGGGCCGCAGCGTGCCGCGAAAGTCGGCGCCCGGGTCGGTCGCCGCGAGCCCCGCCGGCCCGCGCAGCCCCTCGAGCGTGCGCGCGAGCCAGACGCCGGCCTCGACGCGCGACCAGCCCTCTCCCGCCGCCAGCGCAGCGGCATCGTCCTCCGTCCGGGCGGCGCCGGCGAGCAGCCGCATGCCCTCGAGGAACGAGAGCCCGCCCTCCTTGGCCTCGCGCCGCACGCGCTCCCAGTGGGCAAGCACCTCGCGCAGCCGCTCGCGGTCCAGTTCGACCCATTGCCCGCGCAGCCGCACCAGCCCGCCCGACGACGCCAGGAGCTGCCGCACCTCTGCGGCCGTGAGCTTCTCGTCACCAAGCGCGACGGCGACCGAGAAGTCGAGCAGTGCGTCCATGCCGACCGCGCTCGGCTTCTTCTCGCCCACGCGCACGGCGACCTCCGGCCGCGGCGGGCGCCGCGGGCGCCACCAGTCAGGAACGCGCACGATCAGCCCGGCCGCCTCGAAGGCCGGGATGGCGTGCAGGAAACGGTGCGCCTCGGCGGGCGTCCAGGCCATCGCCTCGTAGATCGCGCCCGAGTCGATCAGCTCGGCCAGCCACGGGGTCTGCTCGGCAGCGCGCTGCAGCGGCACCAGCAGGTGGAGCAGCGCCTGCCGATCGCCGCGCACGGAGGACTCCTCGAGCGCGCGCGCCAGGGGGCGATGCTGCACCTTGCCGCCGGCGCCCGCGCGCACGGCGTAGGTGGCGAGGAATGCGAACGGGTGCTCCTCGTCTCCGCGGTTCTCGGCCAGGTGTACGCACACCTTGCCGACCGTGTGCCACGAGTGATGGCGCGCGCTCAGCCACTCCACGACGGGACCGCGGTGCGCGCGGATCTCCGCGGCGAACGCGCGGTTGAGATCGGCCCAGCGCGCGGCGACCCAGTCGGCGTTGACGTACTCGCCGCCGGGCATGGGCGGGACGGCGCCGGCGAGGCGCGTGCGCTCGTCCGCAGGGCAGTCGACCTCGACGCGCTCGCGCCGCTCCTCGAGGTCGGGCACGGCGCACAGCCGGGTCACGAACGCGCGGCCGAGATCACGCAGGAACGCGAGGGCAGGGGCGAGCGCCGCGTCGAGCTCGGTCGCGCCCAGGTCGAGCAGGGCGTGTCCGGGCCCACGCCGGAAGGCGCGGGCGACGCGCGCGCGAGCGGCGACGGACAGGCCGTCGCTCGCTTCGTCGTCGCCGGGCGCCGTGTCCGCGAGCAGCGCGCCCGACGGCAGGATGGCCACGCGCATCGCCCGCAATCTAAGCGGCGGAGGCGTCCGGCGCAACCGTGAGCCGTCTGGCGTAGTATCTTGCGGACGCGGATGCGGATCTCGGTGAACCTCCTCAGCTTCGGGCCGGGCGTGCGCCCGGACGCGCGCGCGGGCCGCGAGGACTGGCGTCCGCTGTGATGGGCAAGAAAGCGCTGGCGGTCGAGCTCGGTGAGTTCGTCGCCCGGCTCCGCTTCGAGGACTTGCCGCCGGCGGTCGTCGACAAGGCCAAGGCGGTCGTGAATCATGCCGTCACCGTCGCCATGGCCGGCTTCGGCGCCGCGCGTACCGAGGCGGCGCGCCGTGCCGTGCTCGCGCACGAACGTCTCGGCCCGGGGCGGGTCGGCGCCGGACAGGGCGCGACGTTGTGGGTGGATGGCGCGCGCGTGACCCGCGCCGGCGCGGCGTTTGCCAACGGCGTCGCCATCGCGGTCAACAACCAGTGCGACTCGTACCACATGCTCACCCATCCCGGCGTTCTCATCGTTCCCGCCGGGGTCGGCACCGCCGAGGGTGAAGGGCGGACGGGCCGCGAGCTGCTGACCGCGCTGGCGGCGGGCTACGAGGTGCAATGCCGCTGCGCGCGCGATTTCATCCCGTCCACGCCGGCCCGCGGCTTTCGGGCGAGTCCCGTCTACGGCATTCTCGGTTGCGCGGCCACCACGGCGAAGCTGCTGGGACTCGACGCCGCGCGGACCGCCAGCGCCATCGCGCTCGCTGCGAGCTTCGCCGGCAGCCTCATCGAGGGCCAGCGCACCGGCGCGCGCGATGCCGACTTCGCCGAGGCCCAGGCGGCGCGCAGCGGAATGTGGGCGGCCACCCTCGCCGCCGAGGGCTTCGAGGGCGCGCCGACGGCGCTCGAAGGCGAGGGCGGCTTCTACAACGCGTTCACCGGAAGCCACCGCGGCGACCTGACGTACAGCTTCACCGGGCCGCTCAGGGCCGACCTCGACGAGATCGTTGCCGATCTCGGCCGGCGCTGGGAGGTCCTCGACGTCAAGTTCAAGATCTATCCCACGCCCGGCTTCAACCAGCCGGTCATCTGGCTGGCCCGCGAGATGACCGCCCGGCATCACCTGAAGGCCGAGCAGATCGAGCGCGTCATCCTCGAGATGAACCATCTCGAGACGCTCTATCCCTCTCCGCGCTTTCCGCGCCCGCCGGCCCCGGACGGCAGCGGGTTCGGGCGCACCGCCTACATGCTCGCGTACACGGTGGTGACGGGCGACTATCCCGTGTTGGAGCGCAACGTCGAAGACCCGCGTGACGCGGGAGCCTCGGCTGACGCCGATGTGGCCGCTCGGGTGAGCGCGCTCCAGCGCCGCGTCGAGATCCTCGGCGTGGTGGGCCGGGAATGCTTCGCCCCGCGCATGACCTTCGTCTTGCGCGACGGCCCTGGCGTCACGGGCGAGTACGAGGGCCGCGAGCTGATGTGGGACTTCGCGCGGGACGCCCGCGAGCTACGACGCTTCCTGCCGGGCCTGCCGATCTTGCCGGCGCGCTACGACGAGCTGGTGGCGGCCATCGCCGGGCTCGACGCGTCCGCCTCCGTGGACGCGGTCCTCCGGTTGACGCTGGCCACGAAGGGAGAACAGCCGGCATGAGGCGGGAACGCGAGCGTGGGGCCGTGATCGGCATCGAGTTCACGACGTTCTCGCTCATCGGCCGGTGCGAGCGCACCGGCATGTTCGGCATCGCCATCGCGACCAACGAAATGGCCGTCGGCTCGCGGTGCATCCACGTCGCGCCGGGGGTGGGCGCCGTCGTCACCCAGGCCAGCACCAATCCGCGCCTCGGTCACCTCGGACTGAACCTCCTGCGCGCCGGGTACTCGGCGCCGCGCGTGCTGGAGGAGATCGCGGCGAGTGACCAGTTCGTCGAGCGCCGGCAGCTCGGGTGCCTGGACGTGACCGGTCTCGCCGCCGCCCGGACGGGCTCGGGCAACCGGCCGTGGGCG
The DNA here is from genome assembly GCA_003220225.1 of Candidatus Rokuibacteriota bacterium. Taxonomy (GTDB): domain Bacteria; phylum Methylomirabilota; class Methylomirabilia; order Rokubacteriales; family CSP1-6; genus AR12. Next base: position 17,279 of record QHRU01000117.1, on the reverse strand, counting down.
GGCCACCGCGTCGATCGCAACGTGGTCGTCACGACCAATGCCGTCGTGAGCGCACAGGTCGCCGACGCGATGTTCGAAACGTTCCAGAAGGGCGCCGGCCTCGCGCTGTGGGAGCGACTCCTGCGATCGCTCGAGGCGGGGAAGGCGGCCGGAGGCCAACCGGACGGCGAGACCTCCAGCGGGCTCTTCGTCGTCGACCGTGAGCCGTACGCGACGGTGGATCTGCGGGCCGATCTGCATCCGGCGCCCGTCGCCGAGCTGCGGCGGTTGGCCGACGCGTACTTCCCGCTGGTGCCGTACTACAACCTGCGCCCGCGCGACCCGAGCGTGCCGTCGGCCGCGGAGTGGCTCGCCGCGCAGCGGCAACGGGCGCGCTGAACTACGCGAGCATGGCCAGGGCCTGCTGCAGCGTGCGAACGCGCGCGTACATCTTCATCGACGTGTCGAGGCTGTAGGCGTGGGCGGCGGCGTCGCCGCCCCAGCAGCACTCGCGCACGACCACGGTGTCGAGGTCCATGCTGAAGGCCTCGCGGACGCTGGTCTCGACGCCGCGATTGGTCGCACCGCCGCCGATCACCAGCGCGGTGCGGCGGAGCAATCGCAGCAGCTCGGCCACCCCGGTGCCGTAGAACGCGCTGGGGCGGCGCTTGAGGAACACGTAGTCCTGGGGCCGAGGCGCGATCGCCTCCGGGAAGCCGGCCTCCGGCGTGCCCTCGATGCAGTTGGTGAGTGACGGCACGCCCGTCTGGACGCTGAGGTCGGTGGGCAGCAGCACGACGTCGGCGCCGTCCGCCCGGCTGACCGGGGTCGTATAGATGATGGGCAGGCCGTGGGCGCGGCACCCGCCGATCAGCGTCACCCACGCGTCGAGCACGGGCCTCATCGCCGCGCGCCGCGCGGGATCGGCGGGAGCGAGGGCGCGCCGGCAGGCGTCGTAGACGATCAGGGCAGCGCGCGAGGCGTCGATGCGGTCGGGCGGGGCGCTCGTGCTCATGGCCGATGTTGCGCACGCGGATCATACTCCAGTCTGATGCCCGCCGCGCCGCCGGTCGTTCACGGACACTGCGAGCCCGCGTTCGAGCCGCTGCGCGGCGCCCTCTCGGACATCCTCGCAGCGGGCTCCGAGATCGGCGCCGCGCTGGCCGTCTACGTGGACACGCACGCGGTGGTCGACGTGTGGGCCGGCCACACCGACGCCGCGCGGACGCGACCGTGGGAGCGCGACACGATCGTCAACCTCTACTCCGTCGGGAAAGCCGTCACCGCCATCTGCGCGCTCCGCCTCGTCGACTCCGGCGCGCTCGATCTCGACGCTCCGATCTCCCGCTACTGGCCCGAATTCTCGCAGGCCGGCAAGGCACAGATGCCGGTCCGCTTCTTGTTGACGCATCAGGCCGGGCTTCCGGCCGTCGCGCGCCCGCTGCCGCCGGGCGCCGTGCTGCGCTGGGAGATCATGACGGACGCGCTCGCCGCCCAGGCGCCGTGGTGGCCGCCCGGCGCGGGTCACGGCTACCACGTGAACACGCAGGGATTCCTGCTCGGCGAAGTGGTTCGGCGCATCACCGGCAAGACGCTCGGGTCCTATCTGCGGGACGAGATCGCCGGTCCCGCGGGCATCGAGTTCTTCGTCGGCTTGCCTCCCGAGCTCGACGGGCGCTGCGCCGACATGGTGCCGCCGCCGCCGAGCCCCGAGGGCGACGAGCTGCGGCGGCAGCTCTCCGTCGATCCGGCGAGTCTCAGCGGCCTGGCGCTCATGCGCGTGCATGCGTACCGCAACCCGCCGGAGATTTCAGGGACGGGGATCATCAACACACGGCGATGGCGCGCGGCGGAAGTGCCGTCGACGAACGGCCACGGGAATGCGCGCGGGGTGGCGCGGCTCTACTCGGCGCTCGCCGGCGACGGCGAGCTCGACGGCGTGCACATCCTCTCCCGCGAGATCATCGCGATGGCGATCGCGGAGCAGGTGTACGCCGAGGATATGGTCCTGCAGCGCCCCACGCGCTTCGGGCTCGGATTCCAGCTCACCATGGCCGAGCGACGCCTGGGCCCGAGCCCGCGTGCGTTCGGGCACTTCGGTGCCGGCGGCTCGCTGGGGTTTGCCGATCCCGACGCGCGGCTCGCCTTCGGCTATGCCATGAACCAGGGGCGCGCCGGCTGGCAGCACAAGCACGTCCGCCACCTCATCGATCTGGTCTATAAACATGGGGGGCCACGAGATGGCCCCCCATACCCCCCCAGCGTTCGGAGCGCCCCGGCGGAGCCGTGACGCTCCTCTAAGTCCCGTTAACACGTGGGGCCAGCGTTCGGAGCGCCCCGGCGGAGCCGTGACGCTCCTCTAAGTCCCGTTGACACGTGGGGCCAGCGTTCGGCGCGCCCCGGCAAAGCCGGGGCGCGCCTCGATAATCCGACAGGTGACTAACGAATGGCGAGCTCTGCCGGCTTGCGCTGGCAGACGTCGAGCGCGGTCACGGCCAGCACGCGCGTGACCTTCTCCATCTCGCTCACGAGGACGCAGGCGTCGTCCTCGTCCGCGTTGCCGCGGATGGTGGCGGGACCGTAGAGCAGACACGGGATGCCGGCCTTCCAGAGATGGCACGTGTCGTCAGCGCTGTACGAGTGCGGCAGCACGGTGCCGATCTTCTGCGGCTCGTTTCCGGTCACGGCGCGGTAGCTCCTGGCGACCGCCTGCACGATCGGCGCGTCGATGGGGATGTCGAACGGCTCCATCACGAGACGTCGCCGCCCCTTGAAGTGGGCGGGCGGCGGGATCTCGATCTCGTAACGCAGCTCCGGATCGCGCGCCGCGACCGGGTCCAGCGCGCGACGGATGTCGGCGACGATGCCGTCGGCCGTCATGCCCGGCACGAAGTGGACGTCGACGATGATCGTGCAGAGGTCGGGGACGTACGGCGGCTCCACGAGCACGTAGTCCCGGCCCCGACCGCCGAGGATGCTGCCGATGTTGAGCCGCGGGAACGCGGGCAGGTCGGGCCGTGGCGTGTGACGGAACTCCACGCGCTGCAGGGCGCCGATCAGCGCCGTCATCGTATGGACCGCGTTCACCGTGCCCTCGAGACGTCCGACGTGCCCCGTCACGCCGTACGTGTGGATGGCCATGTGCACGATGCCGGAGTGCACCGTGACGAGGTTGTCGGCGCCGAACGGCTCCGCGACCACCGCGGCATCGGTGCGGAGCCCGCGCTCCATCAGATGATGCGTGCCCTCGCCGCCCTGCGTCTCGCCGGCCACGCAGGCGACGACGAGATCACCCGCGAGTCGCACGCCGGAGCGGCGAACAGCCTCGGCGGTCATGATGATGCTGGCCAGGCCGCCCTTCATGTTCTGTACGCCGTGGCCGTAGAGCCGATCGCCCTCGAGCGTGGGCGTCCACGGATCGCGCCTCCATCGCCTCGTGAGCGCGTTGATGTCGGTGTGGCCGTTCAGCATGAGGCTGGCGCCACCGCCCGTGCCGCGCAGGGTGGCGATCGTCTGGAACCGTCCGGGCTCGATCTCTTGAAGGTCGACGTCGTACCCGCGCCGGCGAAAGAACGCCTCGAGGAAGAGCGCGACCGGTGTCTCCTCCGTCTTGAAGCTCGGAATACGGATGAGCGCGCCGGCGAGGTCGATCAGCTCTTGCCGATCGACGTGTCCCAGCACCGCGCGCATCAGGTCAGCCATCGGCGATATCATCCTGGCTCACGACACAGGAGGAACCGGCCCATGGCTCCACTCCAGATCACACCGCTCCATCCCTCGCTCGGCGCCGAGGTCGCCGGCGTCGACCTCAGCAAGCCGGTCGACGCGCCGACCCGGCAGGCGCTGTCACGCGCGCTGGCCGACCATCTGGCGCTGGTGGTTCGCGATCAGGCGCTGACGCCGGCCCAGTATCTCGCCGCCGCGTCGGTGTTCGGCCCGCCGATGGAGCAGCACTACTCACAGCACAACATGCCGGACTTTCCCTTGATCGGGCTGATCTGGCACCAGAACGGCCAGCGCCCCGCCGAACAGTGGCACACCGACCACACCAACCGCGAGCGCCCGCCGGCCGCGACCATCCTGTATGGCGTGGAGATTCCATCGGCCGGGGGCGGAACCAGCGTGGCGAACATGCGCGCGGCCTACGTCGCGCTTGCCGACGCCGAACGCCGGCGCCTCGAAGGGCTGACGACGTTCAACAGCCTGGACAGCGGTCACACCGACACTCGCCAGGAAGATCGAGACAAGTACGGCACGCCCATCGAGCATCCGATGGTACGCACGCATCCCGTGCACGGGTCGAGGGCGGTGTACTTCCACATCACGAAGGCCACGCACATCTCCGGCATGACACCGGTGGCCAGTCGGGCCTACATGACCGATCTCCTCGAGCGGATGATTCGGCCCGAGATCGTCTATCACCACGTCTGGCGCAAAGGGGACGTGCTGATCATCGACGACCGCGCGACCATGCACCGGGCGCATGGCGACTACGATCGCAGGCAGCGCCGGGTCCTGTGGCGGATCATCGTCGAAGGTGACCGTCCGCGGCTCGTCTGAATCGCGCCCTCATTGCAGGTGCACGATGCGGGCGATGCGCCGGCAACCACGGCGACGATGCAGGCCAGATGACGAAGCGCGGAGGATGGGCTCACGTCATGGCGCCCTGGTCGACGGCGGCACGTATTCGTAATCGGCGCGGCTTTTCTGCATGATCGCGCGCAGGTCCTGACGCAGCTCCTCGAGTGTCGGTCGGCCGACGAACCACCAGCCGGTATAGATCCGGTGGATCGTCAGGTCGGGATACAGCGAGAACGTGTACGGCAACGCCACGAGGCCGTGCTCGAAGCCGGGCTTCGTCTGCTCGACGATCTCGAGCTCGTTGATCGCCCGCCGCTCGTGATCGCTGAGGAACGTGAACGTGGCGCCGAGCCCGGCGCGGAACGCCGCCGTGACCTCCGGCGGATCGGTGCTCACGACCGCCAGCTGGCAATAGTTCACCGCGAGCTCGTCCTGCATCGTCGCGAGGTGCCTGACCTGCACCGAGCACTTCGGTCACCAGTAGCCGCGATAGAAGCTCAGGATGAGCGGATAGCCGTTGGCCAGCGCCGAGAGTCGCACCGGACGACGGCGATGGTCCGGCAGGTCGAGATCGGGAAGCCGACTGCCGACGACGAGATCAGGGCGCATGCGATGTCCTCCGGGTGAAGATCAGGCGAACACGATCACGCCGCGGCCGACCCCGTCGGTCTCGATGTCCGCGTACGCGCGATTGATCTCGGCCAGGGCATAGCGCCGCGTGACGAGGCCGGCGACGTCGAGCCGGCCGCGCTCGACCCAGTCGGCGATGCGCGGCATGTCCTGGCGCGGGTGGGCCGAGCCATAGTACGTGCCCGTGATGGTCTTCTCTCCGCGCGTCAGCACGACCGGCTCGATGGCCGCCGTGTCGCCGACGGGCGCGATGCCGACGATGACGGCGGTGCCGCGCTTGCGCAGCATGTCGACGGCCATCTTCGTGGTGGCGCCGCTGCCGTAGGCCTCGAACGCGAAGTGGGCGCCGCCGCCGGTGAGGGCCTGCACGCGCGCCACCGCGTTCTCCGCGCGCGCGTTCACCGTGTGGGTGGCGCCGAACTTCTTCGCGAAGGCCAGGGCGGTGTCCTTGACGTCCACCGCCACGATGGTGGTGGCGCCGGCCAGCCGCGCGCCCTGCAGGACGTTGAGGCCGACGCCGCCGCAGCCGATCACCGCCACGCTGTCGCCCGGCTGCACGCGCGCGTTGAACAGCGCGGCGCCCACGCCGGTGGTCACGCTGCAGCCGATCAGCGCGAGTGCCGGAAAGTCGAGCGAGGCCGGCGCGGGCACGCAGCCCATCTCCGGGACGACGGCGTACTCCGCGAAGCAGGCGACCTTGCCCATGTGGGCGCAGTCCTGCCCGGCCTGCGTGTGCAGGCGCGAGGTGTTGTCGAAGAGCTTGCCGGTCGTGCGCGCGTGCTCGTCGCACAGGTGGGGCCGGCCGCTCTCGCAGGAATGGCAGTGCCCACAGTTGGGCACGAAGCTCAGGATCACGCGGTCGCCGGGCTTGACCATGCTCACGCCCTCGCCCACGGCCTGCACGGTGCCGGCGCCCTCGTGGCCCAGCACGGCGGGCAGGGCGATGGTGGCCTCGCCCTTCTGGAAGTGCAGGTCGCTCCGGCACACGCCGGCGGCGCCGACCCTGATGAGCACCTCGCCGCGCTTGGGCGGGTCCAGCTCGACGGTCTCGACCGAGTACGGCTTGTTGACGTCGTAGAGCACGGCGGCGGTGACGCGCATGTGGTCTCCTGTCGTATCGGTGTCGGTCCGGCGCAGCTTAGCCGAGATCGGCGCCGACGGGAAGCGCCGCGTCCATCCGAAGACGTTGACCCGCGCCCGGGCCGCCGATACGATGCCCGCGATGGCGAGTTACGAGACGAGAACGCGCCGCTTCAGCCGCGCCGAGTACGATCGGCTGATCGAGCTGGGCGTCTTCCAGTCCGACGAACACATCGAGCTGATCGGCGGCGAGCTCATGGTCGCCGAGCCTAAAGGAGCGCCGCACTACACCGCGGTCGTGAAGACCGCCGGGGCCCTGGAGGCAGCGTTCGGGCCGGGATGGTACGTGCGCAGGGAAGGGCCCGTCGGACTCGACGACGATTCCGAGCCCGAGCCCGACGTCGCCGTCGTTCCGGGAAGCCCAGACGACTACAGCCGCGCTCATCCTTCGCGGCCGGTTCTCACCGTCGAGGTATCCGAGTCGAGCCTCGCCGCCGATCGGCATCGTAAGGGCAGCCTCTACGCACGCGCCGGCTTGGCGGACTACTGGGTGCTCAATCTGGTCGACCGCGTCCTCGAGGTGTACCGGGAGCCCGCTGCCGATTCCGCCGCGCCGTTCGGCTGGCGTTACACGCGCAGCGAGGTGTTCGATGCCGCCGCTCGGGTCACGCCTCTGGCGGCGCCGGGCTCGAGCGTCTCCGTCTTGCTGCTCCTTCCCTGATCGACGCCGGAGGTTCCGAGATGGCGGCCATGGGCGCGCGGACCGGACGGCAATACATCAAGGGGCTCCAGGACCAGCAGCGCGAGGTCTGGCTGGGCGGCGAGCGCGTCAAGGACGTGACCACGCACCCGGGGCTGGCCAACGGCGTGCGCGCCATCGCCTCGCTGTACGACATGCAGCACGATCCGGGCCTCCGTGACGACATGACGTACGTGTCGCCGACGAGCGGTGAGCGCGTGGGCCTGTCCTTCATCGTCCCCCGCACGCGCGAGGAGCTCGAGCGGCGGCGCGTCATGATGTCGCACTGGGCGCGCGCGACGTGCGGGATGATGGGGCGCTCGCCCGACTTCATGAACGTCACCTTCGCCGCCTGGGCGGCCGCCGCCGGGTACTTCGCGCAGGGCCGTCCGGAGTTCGGTGAGAACATCCGACGCTACTACGAATACCTCCGCGAGCACGATCTGACCCTCACCCACGCGCTCATCAACCTGCAGCGGAGCCGGACGGTGTCGGGGGTGTTCAACCTGGAGCAGGGGACGGCGCTGAGCGTGGTGCGCGAAACCGACGCCGGCGTCGTGGTGCGCGGCGCGCGGATCCTCGCGACGCTCGGACCGATGTCGGACGAGATCGCCGTGTACTCGCCGCGGGTCGCGAGGCACACGGAGAAGCACAGCCCCTTCGCCATCAACTTCGCCATCCCCTGCGGGACGCCGGGACTGAAGTTCCTCTGCCGGGAGAGCTTCGACCTCGGCCGCTCGCGCTTCGACCATCCGCTGGCGTCGCGCTTCGAGGAGATGGATTGCGTCGTGTTCTTCGACGATGTGCTGGTCCCCTGGGAGCGAGTCTTCGTCCTGGGCGACGTCGACCTGATCAACAACACCGCCATGACGACTCACTCGGCGGCGCATACCGCCCACCAGGGGGCGGCGAAGAACCTGGCCAAGTGCGAGTTCGTTCTCGGGGTCGCCCTGCACATGACGCAGACGCTGGGCAACGCGCACTTGCCGCATTCGGAGGAGCGGCTCGCCGAGCTGACGATGTACACGGAGCTGATGCGCGCGTGCATCCGATCGGCCGAGGCCGACGCGACGCTCGACGAATGGGGCGTCATGTGTCCGGTCCCCCTGCAGATCGAGCTGACCCGCAATCTCTTCATGACGGCCTACCCGCGCATGGCGGAGATCCTGGAGCTGCTCGGCTCCAGCAGCTTCATGATCGTGCCGAGCGAGGCGGACTTCCAGAGTCCCGTCGCGCCGGACATCGCGCAATACCTCGCGACCGATACCGCGACCGCTCGAGACCGCGTCAAGCTCTTCCGTCTGGCGTGGGACATCGTCGGCAGCTCGTTCGGGAGCCGCCAGGTTCTCTACGAGCGATTCTTCGCCAGCGACCCGTTGACCCGGGCGCGCGCGTTGAACGCGCTGTATCAAAAAGAAGACGTCATGCGCCGGGTGCGCGAGTTTCTCGACGAGGAGCCGACGTAGCCGAAACGCTCCTACCCACACCCTTCAGAGGGCGCAGAGCGCAGGATCGTTTCAGCACGAGGTTCCTTGCGGATTCTTGCTCGCGGAACCGCAGAGCTCCTCGATGCACGCTATGAGGACGGTCGGTGGGTGAATCTTTGGCAACGCGGTCGCGTCCCATAGATGGAAGGAGAAAGTGAAGATACCGTGGGAAGGATTACGCATTCGAAAAAATTGGCATTCGTCGCGCTTGCCGCACTCGCGATCGTGCTTACGATCAACGTGCCCAGCGAGGCGCGAGCCGGGGGCGGTCACGGCTTCGGCGGGCACCACGGCTTCGAAGGACACCACTTCGACCGAGGCTTTCATCGCCGCTTCGGGTTCGGGTTTGCTCCGGTCTTCCCGTACTACGGCTATGACCCGTACTACTATCCGCCAGCGTATGGGTACGACGCTCCCAGCTACTACTGGTACTGCCCGAGCTACGGGGCGTACTACCCGAGCGTGCAGAGCTGCCCGGAGGCGTGGGTGCCGGTGCCGGCTTCATGACGCCGCCCCGGGCGTAGCCCCGCCCGGTACCTGAGACGGGCTGCGGCGCCCCGCGCCGCCGCAGCCTTCATGGGAAGGCCACGGCTCGGGCCCCGTGGGCGTGCCAAGCCCGGACGCCTGTCGTAGAATTGCGCCGCCAAGCCCGACGCCCGGCGCGGAGCCCGAGGCCAAGCGCCCGGCCCGAGGCCAGGCGCCGTCCCACGCTCGCCACGGAGGTCGTCCATGCGCAGACTCATCGCACATCTGACCGGCGTTCTCCTCCTCCTGCTCCCCATCGTCGCGCAAGCGCTTCCGACAGCGACTCCGGAGGAGGTCGGACTCTCGAGGGAGCGCCTGGCCCGCATCGCGCCGGCCCTGTCGCGGCAGATCGAGGCCAGGAGCTTCCCCGGCGCGGTGGCCATCGTCGCCCGCAAAGGGCGGATCGCCTATTTCGAGGCGATCGGCCAGCTCGATCCCAAGAGTGCGACGCCGATGTCGAAGGACGCGATCTTTCGCCTCTACTCGATGACGAAGCCGTTCACGTCGGTGGCGGCGATGATGCTGGTCGAAGAAGGCCGCCTGCGCTTGACGGATCCGGTCGGGATGTACCTGCCGCAGCTCGGAAAGCTCGAGGTCCTGACGCCGAGCACCGACGCGAGCGGGAAGACGACGTACACGACGGTCGCGGCGCAGCGTCCGGTCACGGTGTACGACCTGCTCCGACACACGTCGGGAATGGTCTACGGCGGGTTCACGCCCAACGCCGAGCTCAAGGAGCTCTACGCGAAGGCGAACGTGACGTGGTCGGGCGTCACCCCGGCGGAGCAGCTCGAGAGCCTCGCCAAGGTGCCGCTGGCTCACCAGCCCGGAACGATGTGGGAGTACGGCCTCTCCACGGACGTCGTCGGTCGCGTCATCGAGGCGGTGACCGGCTCGACGCTCAGCCGGTTCCTCGACGAGCGCCTGTTCCGGCCGCTGCGGATGAAGGACACGACGTTCCACGTCCAGGGCGGGCAGGTGAAGCGCCTCGCCCAGCCGCTCGAGACCGATCGGGCGACCGGCAAGCCCATCACGCTTCTCGACGTCACCGCGGCGCAGAAGAACGACGCCGGTGGCGCCGGCGCCGCCGGCACGGCGCTGGACTACGCGCGATTTTCGCAGATGCTCGCGAACGGTGGAAAGCTGGACGGCCAGCGACTGCTCGCGCGTACGATCGTGCGTCACATGACGTCGGACCACCTCGGCGACATCAAGCCGGCTCATCAGATCCTGGCGCCCGGATACGGCTTCGGTCTTGGCTTTGCCGTCCGGCGCGCCGATGGTCTGAACGGCGCGCCGGGCTCGGCCGGCGAGTTCACGTGGGGCGGCGCCGGCGGCACCGCGTTCTGGATCGATCCCAAGGAGCAGCTCGTCGCCGTCCTGATGACTCAAGCGCAGCCCGGCCCGTGGCAGCGCGAGTTCAAGGAGCTGTTCCGCCAGCTCGTCTACCAGGCGATCGCCGAGTAAGCGGGGCAGGACGCCGTGCGTCGAGCGCGGCGTTCACGCGGCGCTGCAAGGCGTCGTCGTGGGCGTAGAGGCGAAGCGCCTCGACGGCCGCCTTCGAATCCGGCGCCGAGCCGCGAGCGACCAGCTCCAGGAGGACGTCGAAGCCCCTGTCGTCGCGCGACGCGACGAGGCCCAGGATGATCGCGTGCCGAACATCGGGCCGGTCCTCGCCTGGCAACCGCTCACGGAGGGCGACGACCGCCTCGGGTCGGCGGCAATCCCCAAGGGCCATGGCGGCCGCCCGCGCGATGTCGCGGTTATCCGACCCCAGCCGCTGCGCGACGAAGGGCACGGGGTCGTCGGCGCTGAAGCCGAGGAGGCCAGAGAACGCCTCCGCCAGGACGCCGGGCTCGTCGTCACCCCGCAGCGCGAGGAAGCGCAGGAGGAGAGCGACGTCGGGACGGCCGCTGGCCACGAGTCCGCGGATGCCTCCCGCTCGGGCGGTGGGCTCGGGATCGACCAGCAACCCGACGCAGATGGTGAGCGCCGCGGGATGCCCCGTGACGACGAGCCCCATGGCGCTGGTCGCCCGCAGCTCCGGTGCCGTGTCGATCGGCGGGCCGAACGCCGGTTCCCGCTGGACATGGACGACGCCCCGTAGGAACACGTCGGAGGCGGCGGCGTCACCGAACGAGAGCAGCGCGTGAACGATCCCCGTCTTGGCGACGCATCCCGGATCGCGCCGAACCGGGTCCTCGAGGAAGCGCGGAAACGCCGTGATCAGGTCGGGCGCGAGCGCCGACAGATCCGCCTCGCGCGCGGCGCGCGCCGCGCGCGCGACGACGTGGTTGCTGCGGTGGGCCAGCGAGTCACGGACGAGCGCCAGCGTGGCCGCGTCGTGGGGCCGGCCTGCGGCCTCGCTCAGCGCTTGCAGGGCTTCCGCCACCGGGTCGCGCTTCATCGCCGGGCACCATCGTAACGTGAGAGCGCCGGGCCGGCTCCTCGCCGGAGTGGTACCTTTCCGGGATCAGCGCACGAAGGAGGTCTCCCATGGCCAGCGCAAAGCTTCCGACTCCCGACGAGCTCAAGGCGGTCGGCCGGCAACTGGGGATGAACCTGTCCGACGGCGACGTCGGGTTCTTCCTCGAGACCATGGGCGGCAGCGTGGCGGCCTATCACGCCATCGAGGCCATGGCTGACCCGATGCCGCCTGTGAAGTATCCGCGCACGCCGGGCTATCGCCCCGAGGGCGCGGAGAACAAGTTCAACGCCTGGTACTACAAGAGCGAGGTGCAGGGCGCGCCCTCAGGGAAGCTGCGGGGCAAGCGCGTCGCGCTCAAGGACAACGTCTGCCTGGCCGGCGTGCCGATGATGAACGGCGCCTCCACGCTCGAGGGCTACGTCCCCGACGTCGACGCGACGATCGTCACGCGCATCCTCGACGCCGGCGGAACGATCATGGGTAAGGTGCACTGCGAGTACTTCTGCTTCTCCGGCGGCAGCCACACGAGCGCCGCCGGCCCCGTGCAGAATCCGCGCAAGCCGGGCTACTCCGCCGGCGGCTCGTCCTCGGGCAGCGCCGCCGTCGTCGCGGCGGGCGAGGTCGAGATGGCCATCGGCGGCGACCAGGGCGGCTCGATCCGCATCCCGGCCGCCTACTGCGGCGTGTACGGTCTCAAGCCGACGCACGGCCTCGTGCCGTACACCGGCATCTTCCCCATCGAGCTCACGCTCGACCACACGGGTCCCATGACGGCCACGGTGGCCGACAACGCGCTGCTGCTCGAGGTGCTCGCCGGGCCCGACGGGCTCGATCCGCGCCAGGTGAATGTCAAGACCGCCGCATACACGAACGCGCTGACCGCTGACGCGCGGGGTCTGAAGATCGCGGTCGTGAAGGAAGGCTTCGGCCACGCGAACTCGGAGACGGACGTCGACGCGCTGGTCCGCAAGGGCGCCGCGACCTTCAGGCAGCTCGGCGCTCAGGTGGACGAGGTCTCGATCCCGCTGCACCTGGCCGGCCCCGTCATCTGGACGCCGATCGCCGTCGAGGGCGCGACGTGGCAGATGCTGAACGGCAACGGCTTCGGCTTCAACTGGAAGGGCCTCTACGTCACCAGCCTCATCGACGCCCACTCCGCCTGGCGCCAGCGCGCCGACGAGTTCTCCGACACGCTCAAGACCACGATCCTCTTCGGCCAGTACGCGCTGAACAAATACCGCGGCCACTACTATGCGAAGTCCCAGAACCTCGCCCGCACGCTGCGCGCGGCCTACGACACCGTGCTGAAGGACTACGACCTGCTGCTCATGCCGACACTTCCGTTGAAGGCGACGCGGATCCCCGCGCCGGGGGCGCCGCGCATGGAGATCATCCAGCGCGGGTTCGAGATGATCGCGAACACCTGCCCGTTCGACGTCACCGGCCATCCGTCCATGAGCGTGCCGTGCGGCCTCAGCGACGGCCTGCCCGCCGGGATGATGCTGACGGCCAAGCACTTCGACGAGGTGTCGATCTACCGCGCGGCGTCCGCGTTCGAGAAGGCGGGGGATTGGAAGGGAGTGAGGGCGTAGCGGGGTCGGGGTATCCGTTTGTCGACAGTGGTGGCCGGATTTCGCCGAGCGGATACAGAACGCTGAGCGGTTGAAGATTAGCAGAGCTGACGCAAGATTCCGCTTGACAGCGTCGCTGATCGCGAGCCATTGCGCGCGCTCAGTCGCGCGTGGAGCCCGGGCCCAACGCGCCGCAGCGGCGCCGAGATGCCTGAGAGAGGTCGGCGTCCGAAAATTCGGGGATCGCCGGACGATCACGCGCTGTCGGGGCGTCACGGAGGCCCGAAAGTCGGGGTGTAGAGTCGGCGCAGGAAGAAGGAGACTCGCCGATGAACACCGACTTTCGTGTCGCCAGCTTGCCCGTCGCGTCTATCGCGGAGTTGGATCGCCTCGGCGACGAGATCGCCGAGCTCTCCGCCCATCTCGATGCCGCCACCGCTCACCTCCTCGACCTCATCCGCGACTTCGATGCGCGCGGCGGCTGGGGCAACGGGTTCCGCTCGTGCGCCGCGTGGCTGACCTGGCGCATTGGGCTCGACCCGGGCGCGGCGCGCGAGCGTGTCCGCGTGGCCCGCGCGCTCGGCACGCTGCCGCGGCTAGCGCAGGCGCTCGCGCGCGGGGAGCTGTCGTACGCCAAGGTGCGGGCGCTGAGCCGCGTGGCGACACCGGAGACCGAAGAGCGGCTGCTCGGTGTCGGTCGCGCCGGCACCGCCGAGCACGTCGAGCGCATCGTCCGCGCTTGGCGCCGGGTGGACCGCAACGCCGAAGCTGCCGAGGCCGCCATGCTCCACAAGAGCCGGGCCCTGCATGTGTATCAGGATGAAGACGGCATGATGGTCGTCCGCGGGCGACTGGATCGCGAGGCCGGTGCCGTGCTGATTCAGGCGCTGGCCGCGGCGCGCGAGAGGCTGTATCGACAAACGGGAAACGTTTCCGCGGAAACGTTTCCGGCCGACGTGTCCATGGAGCCTCCGACCATGGCCCAGCAGCAGGCGGACGCGCTGGGCCTGATCGCCGAGACGGCGCTTCATCACGGGATGGATCCAGGCTCTCCGGGCGAGCGCTACCAGGTTGTGGTCCACGTCGATGCGGCCGTGCTGGAGGACCCCGACGCGTCCGGCCAGTCGGCGCTCGAGCCCGGCGCGCACGTTTCGGCGGAGACGTCCCGGCGCCTGGGGTGCGACGCGAGCCGTGTGGTGATGCGCCACGACCCGGACGGCCGGGTGGTGGAGGTCGGCGCACTGACACGGACCATTCCGGCGGCTCTGCGGCGGGTGCTCCACTATCGAGACCGCGGCTGCCGCTTCCCCGGGTGCGGGCTGCCGTTCGGACAGGGGCATCACATCCAGCACTGGGCCAATGGCGGCCCCACCACGCTGTCGAACCTGGCCCTCCTGTGTCGCCGCCACCACCGTGCGGTTCACGAGGAGGGCTATCAAGTAGAGCGACTTCCCGACGGAGAGCTGCGATTTCGGCGCCCCGACGGCAAGCTCTTACCCGACGCGCCGTCGCCCGCCACGGTGCCTGCCGATCCGATCCACGCGCTCCGGATGCAGCATGACGCCCAGGAACTGCACATTCACGCGCGGACGGCGATGCCGAACTGGTTGGGAGAGCGCCTGAACGTCGGGTACGCGATCGACGTCCTGCACCCGCTCGCCGCCGGGTGAACCTCTACTGCGCCAGGAACCCGCCGTCCACGGCGAGCACGTGGCCGGTCACCATGGCCGAGGCGCGCGACGCCAGGAATAGGACCGCGCCAACCAACTCCTCCGGCTCAGCGATACGGCCCATCGGCGTGATCTCCTCGATGCGCTTCATGACCTCGGAGTTCTCGGTAATCGCGCGGATCAGCGGCGTGCGCACCCACGTCGGCGCGATCGCGTTGACGCGGATGCCCTGGCGTGCCCACTCGACGGCCAGCGCGCGCGTCATGTTCACGACCGCGCCCTTCGTCGCCTGGTACGAAATGTTCGGGTAGAGCCCACCGCCCGAGATGCCCATGATCGAGGCGGTGTTGACGATGCGCCCGCCGCGCCCGCCCGCCAGCATGTGGCGGGCCGCCTCCCGCGCGCACAGGAACACGCCCGTCATGTTGACCGCGACGACCTTGTTCCAGTCCTCGAACGACAGCTCGATGGTCGGCCGCCGCAGCGCGATGCCCGCATTGTTGAAGAGCACGTCCACGCGCCCGTGCCGCTTCATCACGTCGGCGAACGCCGCCGTCACCTGTTGTTCGTCGGTGACGTCCACCTCGTAGTCGTCGGGCCCTTCGGCCTTGAGATCGAAGCGCGCCACGCGCGCGCCGACGCCGGCGAACGCCTCGGCGATCGTGCGGCCGATGCCGGAGGCGCCGCCCGTGACCACAGCGACGTCGCCGTCCAGCCGGAACTGTGAGAGGGGATCGTTCATTTGGAGATCGCTGGATCAGAACCCTTTCACATACGGCAACCTCCCCGCCGTGGCCTCGATCGCCGCGCCAGCTTCCAGGAGCACCGCCGTCGAATCCCACGTCCCGTTGACGAGCTGATTGCGCGGCCCGTCCGGCACGCTCGCCTTGATCACGCGATCCCCGAACCGAACCTCCTGCTTCTCGACGTCTACGCTCACCGCCTGCTGAGGTGACCGCGCGACCGCCTTCTGAAGCCACTCGATGTCCTCCTGCGAGGCGCGCAGGCAGGGGATGCCGAGGATCACGCAGTTGCCGGCGAAGATTTCGCCGAAGGAGCCGCCGACGATGGCGCGGATGCCCCAGCGCATCAGCGCCTGGGGCGCGTGCTCGCGTGAGGAGCCGCAGCCGAAGTTCTGGCCGACGACGAGAACCGATGCCCCCTGGAAGACCTTCGAGTTGAACGGGTGCTCGGGGTTCTGCTTGCGGGCGTCCTCGAAGGCGTGCTCGCCCATGGTCTCGAAGGTCACGGCCTTCAGAAAGCGCGCGGGGATGATGCGGTCGGTGTCGATGTCGTTGCCGGGGACCGGGATGCCGCGACCCGTGATCTGGCGGCGCTTGAAGTCGGTGCTCATCGAAGGATCTCCCTGACGTCGGCGACCTCGCCGGCGATCGCGGCGGCGGCGACCATGGCGGGGCTCATCAAGAGAGTCCGGCCGGTGGGGCTGCCCTGGCGGCCGATGAAATTTCTATTGCTGGAGGACGCGCTCATCTCGCGGCCCTGGAGCTTGTCGTCGTTCATTCCGAGGCACATGGAGCAGCCGGCCTTGCGCCACTGGAAGCCGGCGGCCTGGAAGATCTCGTGCAGGCCCTCGGCCTCGGCGGCCTTGGCGACCTGCTGGGAGCCGGGGACGATGAGCGCGCGGACGTGCTTGGCGACCTTGCCCTTCTTGGCGACCTCGGCGGCCACCCTCAAATCGGACAGCCGGCCGTTGGTACACGAGCCGACGAAGGCGACGTCGATCCGTGCGCCCTTGATCGGCTGGCCGGCTGCGAAGCCCATGTGGGCGAGGGCCTCGCGGAAGGTCGGGCGCTCGGGCTCGGGCTGCGCATCGGGGGAAGGGATGCGCTGGCTGACGCCCACGGACATCTCGGGGTTGATGCCCCACGTGACGACGGGCTCGATGGACACGCCGTCGATCTTCTTGACGTCGTCGAACGAGGCGCCGGGCTCGGTCGCGATCGACTTCCACCACGTCGTCGCCCGGTCGAAGGCCTCACGGGCGGGCGCGTACGGCTTGCCGCGCAGGTAGTCGATCGTCGTCTGATCGGGATTGACGTAGCCGCACCGCGCGCCGCCCTCGATGGACATGTTGCAGACGGTGAGCCGCTCCTCCATCGTCATGCGCTCGATCACGGGCCCCGCGTACTCGTACGCGTAGCCGACGCCGCCCTTGACGCCGAGGCGATTGATGATCGTGAGGATCACGTCCTTGGCGTAGACGCCCCTGGCCAGCGCGCTCTCGACGCGCACCTGGCGCAGCTTCGGCTTGGCCATGGCGAGGCACTGCGTGGCGAGCACGTCGCGCACCTGGGTCGTCCCGATGCCGAACGCGATGGCGCCGACGGCGCCGTGCGTCGACGTATGGCTGTCGCCGCACGCGATGGTCATGCCGGGCTGCGTGAGGCCCAGCTCCGGGCCGATGACGTGGACGATGCCCTGCTTGCCCGTCGACATGTCGAAGAGCTGCAGATTGAAGTCCTTCATGTTGCGGTACATGTGCGCGGCCATCTCCTCCGCCTCGGGGTCGGCGTAGGGACGGGTCTGGTCGGCCGTCGGGATGATGTGATCGAGCGTGCCGAACGTGCG
>QHRU01000116.1 GCA_003220225.1 Candidatus Rokuibacteriota bacterium | reverse complement strand
CTCGAGACTCGCCACACGATCGGCGTGGACGCTCGGTTCACGGCGGGGCCGTTCTCGCTCCAGCCGACAGTTCTGTATCAGTTCGGACACCCGGAGAAGTGGCTGCTCGGTGGCCAGAGCGCTCCGTATGGCGCCGTCGGCACCAAGGCACGGGCCGACATCAGCGCCTGGCTCGTCGACGTACGGGCGGGCTTCAACGTCGGGCCGCTGTCGCTCGGCGGTCTCGTGGCGTGGACGTCGGGCGACCCGGCGAAGAGCAACCCCTACAGGCACATCGGCTACTTCACTCCGCTCGATACCGACACCGGCTATCTCGCGGACTGGGGCACGCAGATCATGTCCCTCGGCATCGACTACTACCAGGGCTCCCTCAGCCTGGGCCAGAACGGCCTGAGCGAGGGCGTCGCCATCGGTTACGACAAGTACGGCCGCATCGTGACCGGCGCGAAGGCCTCCTATGCGCTGACTCCGGCCCTCACCGCCGGCGCCGGCCTGACCCTCACCTGGACGGACAAGTCGGTCGACACGGACGGCTTCCTCGTCACGAACGGTGGTATCCAGCCTCAATTCTTCTGCCGGAACAACCCGACGCAGAATTGCCGGCCCGAGGGTGACAGTAGGTTCCTCGGCACCGAAGCGAACGTGGCTCTGACGTACCGGTTCGCGCCAGGGCTCGCGTTGGACGTCGCCGGCGGCTGGCTGTTCGCGGGGCCCGCATTCGGGCACCGGTATGCCGGCACAACGTACGCTACGACTGGCCCGCAGCAGATGGACCAGGGGATCAAGGACGTCCTCATCGGAACGGCTCGCGTGCGGTACCAGTTCTAAGCGAGTCGTCACGCAGCAAGGCGGGCCCGGGGGCGACCCCGGGCCCGCTTGTTTTTCAGCGTGGAGGCTCTGATATAGTGGCGGGAATGAAGCGGCTGTCCCTCGTGGTACCGGCCGTCCTCCTCGTCGTCTTCGTCGCCGGCGCCGGTCTTCCGTGGGCCCAGAGTCCGTCGCGCCAGGCGCCGTCTGCGTCCTCGGCGCCCCTGCAGGCGATCGTCGGCCAGATCGTCGCGCTCTTTCCGCGCGTGGCGGGCGAGGTGATCGAAGTCCAGGGGACGACGGTCACGCTCTCCATCGGCAAGCGCGAGGGCCTCGTGCCCGGCGCCGAGATGACCCTCTTCCGCGAGGGGCGCGAGCTGCGCCATCCCAAGACCGGCGAGATCCTCGGCAAGACGGAAAAAGAGCTCGGCCGCCTGCGCATCGAGCAGGTCCAGGAGGCGTATTCCACCGGTAGCGTCGCGCCGGGCAGCGAGGTCGCGGCCGGCGACGTCGCGCGCATCTCCGCCGGCAAGCAGCGGATCACCGTGACCGCGCTCGTGGCCGGCGTCCGTGACAACGTCGTGGAGGCCGCCCTCACCGAGATCGTCGAGGGTCTGAACCGGAGCGGCCGCTTCCAGGTCGCGATGGGCGATCAGCTCGGGGTGTGGGCGGCGCAGCAGGGGATCAAGCCCGAGCAATTCCTCGAGGGCAAGGGGCTGGTCGAGGCCGCCGCCCGCTTCAAGGTAGACCACCTGCTGGCGCTGCACTTCAAGACGGTGGAGCGCAAGCCGTTCGTGGAGGCTCGATTCTTCACGCCCCCGTCCACGGCCGCGGCGGTCTCGTCGGCGACGTTCGTGCCGTCCTCGGTGCGGGCGGCTGCGTCGCCGCGCGAGCGGTTCTCGTCCGGCGGCGACCGTCAGCCCCCGCAGCCCAAGCAGCGCTCGCTGCTGGCGCGCATCCTCGGCGGCGAGCTGGAGGCGGGCAGCTACTCCAGCGGCGAAAACTCGATCCCGCTGAAGGAGGTCGGCCGCTTCGCCTTCCCCATCCTGGCCATGGACGTGTCCGTGGCGCCGAAGGACCAGATCCCGCGCGTCGTCTTCACCGACGGCGAGAAGATCTGGCTCTACCGCGTCGTCGAGCGGGCCCTCGAGCCCGAATGGACCTACGACGAGCGCTTCGCGACGCCCGGCAAGATCGTCTCGGTCCAGCTCGCCGACCTCGACGGCGACGGCGTCTTCGAGGTGGTCGCGAACCGCTACCACCCCGATCCCCAGATCCTCCAGACGTCCTTCATCCTGCGCACGAAGGACGGCAAGCCGGTGACGGTGGCCAAGGAGAGCGGCCAGATCCTGTGGGCGGTGGACGCCGCCGGCGAGGGCGTGAAGAAGGTGCTCTGGGCGCAGGGGTTCAGCAGCGAGACGTTCTTCAGGAAAGGGCAGGCCTCGCGCGTGGTGCTGAAGGGCGACCGCCTCGTGAGCGAGGCGCCGGTGCGGGTGCCGAGCACGTTCCGCGCGACGGGGGCGGCGATGGCGAACATCGCGGGCAAGGAGATCCGCGCGCTCGCCTACGTGGACGAATTCCAGCGCCTGCGGATCACCATCGGCACCGAGGAGACGTGGCGATCGTCGAGTCCGGTCGGGGGTGGGAGCTTCCTCAAGCTCGAGCTGCTCAAGACGAGCACGTCGAACCGTTCGGCGCGCAGCGAGTTCTTCAACTTCGAGCCGGTGCCGGTGGCGGTGGACCTGGACGGCGACGGCGTCGACGAGATCATCGTGCCGCAGAACCAGCTCGAGGGTCACATGGGCATCGTCTTCCGTGGCCCCGCCGGCTACCGGTTCCAGTCGGTGAACTCGGGCTTCGAGGGGATCATCACCGCGCTCGGCGCCATCCCCGGCGAGAATCCGCCGTCGATCATCGCGGCCGTCGTCCGCTTCAACACCTTCCTGAAGAGCTCGGGCGAGACGCAGATCATCATGACCACCGGAGACTAGCCGGCGCGCCCTCCCGTGCCCGTTCCGACGCGAGACCTTCGCTGAAGATCAGCCGTCTTCCCACCGCTCCGCCGCGCGGCATGCGCGACATCCTCCCCGACGAGGTCGAGCTGCGCGCCGCGGCCGTGCACGAGATCGTCGCCGTCTACCGGGCGTATGGCTTCCGGCGCATCGAGACGCCGGCGCTCGAGCATCTGACGTTGCTCGCCGGCAGCGAGGGCGGCGAGAACGAGAAGCTCATCTTCAAGGTCATGAAGCGCGGCGAGGAGCTGGAGTCGGCGCGGCGCGCGGGGGAGGAGCTGGCGGACCTCGGCCTGCGCTTCGACCTCACGGTGCCGCTCGCGCGCTACTACGCGGAGAATCACGCGCGGCTGCCCGATCCGCTGAAGGCCATCCAGATCGGGCCGGTGTGGCGCGCGGAGCGGCCGCAGAAGGGCCGCTTCCGCCAGTTCACCCAGTGCGACATCGACGTGCTCGGCCTGGCCTCGCCGCTCGTCGAGATCGAGCTGATCCTCGCCACCACCGACGCGCTGGCACGGCTGGGACTCTCCGGTCTCACGGTACGGATCAACCATCGCCGCCTGCTCGAGGTCGTCGCCCGCCACTGCGGCTTCGCGGAGGCGGCGCACGCCGCCTTCTTCATCGCGTTCGACAAGCTCGACCGGCTCGGCGCGGAGGGCGTGCTCGGCGAGCTGCGTGAGGGCGGCCAGGAGACGAAAGCCGTCCGCAGCTTCGAGGCGCTGCTGCCCGTGCTGCAGAAGGCGGAGGTCTCGCTCGAGGGGCTGCGCGCGGCGCTGCCGGGGGCGGGGGCGACCGACGCGTGGCAGTCGCTCGCCACGATCATCGCCACCGCGAACGCCGAGATCGCCGCGGGCTGTCGGGTCCGCTTCGATCCGACCCTCGTGCGCGGCATGGGCTACTACACGGGCCCGATCTTCGAGATCGCCGCCGCCGGTTACCCGTCGTCCATCGCCGGCGGCGGGCGCTACGACCGGATGATCGGCCGGCTGCTGGGCCGCGAGGTGCCCGCATCCGGCTTCTCGATCGGGTTCGAGCGGCTGATCTCGATCCTCGGCGAGCGCGGAGGCGTGCCCGCGCGCGAGGGCGCCGCCGCGCCCCAGCGGCGGGTGGCGCTGCTGGTCGACGACAGCGGTGACGTCGCCGCGGCGGTCCGTGCCGCCAAGGCCTTGAGAGCCGAGGGGTATCTCGTATCCTTGGAGGTCAGGCGAAAGAACGTGAAGAAGCAGCTCGACGACCTTCTGACCCACGGCTTCTGGGGGTACGCGGCGCTGGACGATCCGGCGCGCGCCCCGCAGGTGAAGCCGCTCGTCCGCCGGGCGGAGGCCAAGTGAGCGACGCGCTGCCGGCGTACCGCACCCACACGTGCGGCGCGCTGCGCGCCGGCGATGTCGGCCGCACCGTCCGGCTGTCCGGCTGGGTGCACCGCAGGCGCGACCACGGCGGGCTGCTCTTCATCGACCTGCGCGACCACTACGGCCTGACCCAGTGCGTGTTCCACGCCGGCAGCCCGCACCTCGCCGCGGCGGAGACGGTGAGGCTCGAGAGCGTGATCACGGTGACGGGCGCCGTCGTCGCGCGCGAGGCCTCCGCGATCAACCCGAAGCTCCCGACGGGCGAGGTCGAGGTCGCCGTGCAGGACCTCGTCGTGCAGTCGGCGGCCGACACGCTGCCCCTCCAGGTCAACAGCGACGCGGAGTTCCCGGAGGAGACGCGGCTGCGCCACCGCTTCCTCGACCTGCGCCGCGAGAAGCTGCACCGCAACGTGCTGCTGCGCAGCCGGGTGATCGCGAGCATCCGGCGGCGCATGATCGCCGCGGGCTTCACCGAGTTCTCCACCCCGATCCTCACCGCCAGCTCGCCCGAGGGCGCGCGCGACTACCTCGTGCCGAGCCGCCTGCACCCCGGCCAGTTCTACGCGCTGCCGCAGGCGCCGCAGCAGTTCAAGCAGCTGCTGATGGTCGCGGGCTTCGACCGCTACTTCCAGATCGCGCCGTGCTTCCGCGACGAGGACAGCCGCGCCGACCGCTCACCCGGCGAGTTCTACCAGCTCGACCTCGAGATGTCGTTCGTGACCCAGGAGGACGTCTGGGCGGCCATCGAGCCCGTCATGCACGGCGTGTTCGCCGAGTTCCGGCCGGACTCGAAGGTGACGCCGCCGCCGTTCCCGCGCATCCCGTACGACGAGGCGCTGGCGCGCTACGGCAGCGACAAGCCCGACCTGCGCAACCCGCTCGTCATCGAGGACGTCACCGACGTGTTCCGCGGCGGCGGCTTCGCCGTCTTCGCGGGCGCCATCGAGAAGGGCGCGATCGTCCGCGGGCTCAGAGCCCCCGGCGCGGCAGCGCAGCCGCGCAGCTTCTTCGACAAGCTGAACCAGTGGGCGCGCGACGAGGGCGCGCCCGGCCTCGGCTACGTCGTGCTGGCCGAGGGCGCCGCCCGCGGCCCCATCGCGAAGTTCCTCGACGAGGGGCGTCTGGCCGCGCTCCGGCGCGCGACGGGCGCCGTCGACGCCGACGCCGTCTTCTTCGTGTGCGACAAGCGCGCGCCGGCGGACCGGCTGGCCGGCAAGGCGCGCACGCGCCTGGGCGAGGAGCTGGATCTGATCGAGAAGGACGCCTTCCGCTTCTGCTGGGTGACGGACTTTCCGATGTACGAGCGCGACGAGGAGACGGGCAGGATCGAGTTCAGCCACAACCCGTTCTCGATGCCCCAGGGCGGGCTCGAGGCGCTGGAGACGAAGGACCCGCTGACCATCAAGGCCTACCAGTACGACATCGTCTGCAACGGCGTGGAGCTCTCGAGCGGGGCCATCCGCAACCACCGGCCGGACATCATGTACAAGGCGTTCGCCATCGCCGGCTACAGCAAGCAGGACGTCGAGGCGCGCTTCGGCGGGATGCTGAACGCCTTCCGCTACGGCGCGCCGCCGCACGGCGGCTCTGCGCCGGGCATCGACCGGATCGTGATGCTGATCGCGGGCGAGAGCAACATCCGCGAGGTCATCGCCTTCCCGATGAACCAGCAGGCGCAGGACCTCCTCATGCAGGCGCCGGCGCCGGTGCCGCCCGAGCGGTTGAAGGAGCTGCACATCAAGCTCGATCTCCCTCCGGAGCGGCCGCCGGAGCGACAGGGCTGACGCGGGCGCGTGGTAAACTTGGACCCGGGAACCCCAAAAATTTGAGCGACGCCACCGTCATCACGCGCCGCCTCTCGCTGGCGCCCGACGTCGACCTGGCCCAGCTCCTCGGGCGCAACGACGACCACCTCCGCACCCTCGAATCCCAGTTCGAGGTGCGCATCGTCGCCCGCGGCCACGACGTGATGCTCAAGGGCGACGAGCGCCAGGTGGTCAAAGCCGAGCGCGCGCTCACGCAGCTGGCCGAGCTGGTGCGCGCCGGCGCGCCGGTGCGGGCGATGGAGGTCCGGGCGGCGGCGCGGATGGTCTCGGACGACGAGGCCGTCGACGTGAAGTCGGTGTTCGCGGACGCGATCTCGGTCCCGGCCCGCAAGAAATGGATCACGCCCAAGGGCGTCGGCCAGAAGCGCTACGTCGACGCCATCCGTACGCACGACATGGTGTTCGGCATCGGCCCCGCCGGCACCGGCAAGTCGTTCCTGGCCGTCGCCATGGCCGTCAACACGCTCATGAAGCGCGAGGTCGCGCGCATCGTGCTGACGCGCCCCGCGGTGGAGGCGGGCGAGCGTCTCGGCTTCCTGCCGGGCGACCTCTACGAGAAGGTGCATCCCTACCTGCGCCCGCTCTACGATGCGCTCTACGACATGCTCGAGGCCGAGAAAGTGGCCGCGCTGATGGAGAAGGGCGCCATCGAGATCGCGCCGCTCGCCTACATGCGCGGCCGCACGCTCAACGACGCCTTCATCATCCTCGACGAGGCGCAGAACAGCACCACCGAGCAGATGAAGATGTTCCTCACCCGGCTGGGCTTCAACTCCAAGATGGTGGTCACCGGTGACATCACGCAGGTGGACCTGCCCGCCTCACGCCACTCCGGGCTGATCGAGGTGCAGCGGATCCTCCGCGGCGTGCCCGGCATCGACTTCGTGTACTTCGACGAGGGCGACGTCGTCCGCCACCGGCTCGTGTCGGCGATCATCCGCGCGTACGGCGTCCACGAGACGCGTGCGGCGGCGGACCGCGAGGACGGAGCGCGCTCCGAGCCGTCCTGATGCCCGCGGCGATCGAGCAACGTCAGCGCCGCGTTCCCGTCTCCCGCGCGCGACTCGCCCGCGCGGTGGACCGCGCGCTGGCGGCGGTGGGGCGGCCCGCGGGGACGGTCGAGGTGACGGTGGTGGACGACGCGGAGATGCGCGGGCTGAACGCGGGCTGGCGCGGCGTCCACCGGCGGACCGACGTGCTCGCCTTCCCGCTCGAGACGCCGGGGGAGGCGAGCCCGCTCGTCGGCCAGATCGTGATCTCCGCCGACGCCGCCGCGCGGCAGGCGCGCCGGCTCGGGGTGCCGCTGGCCGTCGAGCTCGAGCTGCTCGCGACCCACGGCACGCTGCACCTCGTGGGCTGGGACGATCGCGATCCCGTGGAGGCCGACCTCATGCATCGCCGCGAGCGCGAGATTCTGCACGCTGCCCCTGCCCGCTTGTGGAAAGGTCTACTGCGTGACTGACGACACGCGTTCGGGCGAAGCCCCCCTCCTGGCGATGCGCGCGGGCTTCGTGGCCCTCATCGGCCGGCCCAACGCCGGCAAGTCCACCCTGCTGAACCGGCTGGTGGGCGAGAAGCTCTCGATCGTCTCGTCGCGGCCGCAGACCACGCGCAACCGCATCACCGGCATCCGCAACCGCCCCGACGCGCAGGTGATCTTCGTCGACACGCCGGGCCTGCACGCCGGCCGCGGCCGGCTCGGCGAGTTCATGCAGAAGACGGCCGAGCGCGCCGCCGAGGAGGTCGACGTCGTCTGCCTGGTCGTCGACGCCGCCGCGCCGGAAGGGCCGGACGACCTCGTGCTGGCGCCGCTGCGCGCCTTCGCCGGGCCCGTCTTCTGCGCGCTCAACAAGGTGGACCGCGTGAAGCCGAAGAGCCGGCTCCTGCCGCTCCTCGAGCGCTGGCGCGGCGCCCACGCGTTCCAGGAGCTGCTGCCCATCTCCGCCGCCGACGGCACCAACTGCGACCGCCTGTTCGACCTCCTCGTGCGCGCGCTGCCGGAGCACCCCCTGCTCTTCCCGGCCGACGCGACGAGCGACCAGCCCGAGACGTTCTACGTCGCGGAGGTCGTGCGCGAGAAGGTCTTCCACTTCACGCACCAGGAGGTGCCGTACGCGGTGGCCGTGCGCGTCGAGGACCTCGTCGAGCACGAGCGGCCCGAGCGGCTGGACATCCACGCCACCGTCTTCGTCGAGCAGGAGTCGCAGAAGGGGATTCTGATCGGCAAGGGCGGCGCCATGCTCAAGCGCATCGGCACCGAGGCGCGGCGCGAGCTGGAGGCCTTCTTCGGCATCCCGGTGTTCCTGGGGCTCACCGTGAGCGTGCGCCGGAACTGGCGGCGCGACCCGCGCGCGCTGCGCGAGTTCGGGTTCCTGCTGACCTCCTGACATGGCCCTCGGCAAGTCGGCGGCGGTGGTGATCGGCTCCTTCGACCTCGGCGAGAGCGACCGGGTCATCACCTTCTACTCGCGCGAATACGGCAAGGTGCGGGGCGTCGCCAAGGCCTCGCGGCGGATGCGCTCGCGCTTCGGCGGCGCCCTGGAGCTCTTCACGCTGGGCCAGCTGGTGTTCTTCGACACCGGCCGCAGCGAGCTCGTGCGCGTCGACCACTTCGACGTGCTGGAGCCGTTCGCCGCGCTGCGCACCGACCTCGAGCGCCTCGGGCAGGCGGCGTGGGTCGTGGAGTGCGT
The DNA here is from genome assembly GCA_003220225.1 of Candidatus Rokuibacteriota bacterium. Taxonomy (GTDB): domain Bacteria; phylum Methylomirabilota; class Methylomirabilia; order Rokubacteriales; family CSP1-6; genus AR12. The sequence continues at coordinate 8,596 of QHRU01000116.1, read as the reverse complement.
GAACCGCCTCACCGCCGAGCGCGATCCGCACGCGCAGCTCTACGGGCTCCTGACGCGCTCGCTGCGGGCGCTGACGGGCGCGGCCACGCCGCCGCGCGTGACCGTCTGCTTCGGCGCGCGCGCGCTGGACGTGCTCGGCCACCGGCCGCGCCTGGACCGCTGCGTGGAGTGCGCGCGCGCCTATCCGTTCGCGCGGCCGTCGCTGGACGAGGGCGGCGTGGTGTGCGAGCCGTGCGCCGCCCAGGCGCCGGGTGCCACCCCCATCAGTCCGGCCGCGGTGGCCGCGCTGGGACGCCTCCGCGCGGCGCGCTGGGAGGAGGCGCTGGCCCAGCCGCTCGGCCGCGTCGAGACGGAGCTGCGGGCGGCGCTGGAAGCGCACATGACACGACTGATCGGCCAGCCGACGCGCACCGCGAAGTTCCTGCGGGAGGTGCGGCGGCTGTCCGAGGTGACCGGAGAGCGGTAATGAGTGCGGTGAGCATGGACGTGATCGTTTCGCTGTGCAAGCGGCGCGGCTTCGTCTTCCAATCGAGCGAGATCTACGGCGGCACGGGGTCGTGCTGGGACTACGGGCCCCTCGGCGTCGAGCTGCGGAACAACATCAAGCGCATTTGGTGGCGCGACTTCGTTCACCAGCGCGACGATATGGTGGGGCTGGACGCCTCGATCCTCATGCACCCGACCGTGTGGAAGGCCAGCGGTCACGTCGACAACTTCACGGACCCGATGGTGGACTGCCGCGAGTGCAAGCGCCGCTTCCGCGCCGACCAGGCGGGCACGATGGACTGGACGCACTACTGCCCGGCGACCAAGGGCAACAAGTTCACGATCAAGGGTGGGGAGCCGTGCAAGCACTGCGGCGCCCGCCGCACCCTCTGTCCCGAGTGCGGCAAGGGCGAGCTCACGGCGCCGCGCCAGTTCAACCTGATGTTCAAGACGTTCATGGGACCGGTGGAGGAGGACGCCGCCCTTACGTACCTCCGGCCCGAGACGGCGCAGGGCATCTTCGTCAACTTCGACAACGTGCTGCAGGCCACGCGGCGCAAGCTGCCGTTCGGCATCGCGCAGATCGGCAAGGCCTTTCGCAACGAGATCACGCCCGGCAACTTCATCTTCCGCTCGCGCGAATTCGAGCAGATGGAGATCGAGTTCTTCGTCAACCCGCACGACCGGCTCGAGGGCCGGCCGGCCGACGAGGCCTGGCACGACCGCTGGATCGCCGACTGCCAGTCGTGGTTCACGCGCTACGGCCTCGATCCCGCCAACGTAAAGCTGCACGAGCACCTCGGCGACGAGCTGGCCCACTATTCCAAGCGGACGGTGGATCTCCTCTACCGGTTCCCGATGGGTTGGAACGAGCTGATGGGAATCGCGAACCGCACGGACTTCGACCTCAAGCAGCACGCGAAGTTCAGCGGCAAGTCGCTCACGTGGTTCGACGAGGAGCGCAAGGAGCACGTGGTGCCGTTCGTGATCGAGCCCTCCGCGGGCGTGGACCGCGCGCTGCTGGCCTTCCTGCTCGACGCCTACCGGGAGGAGGAGGTGCGCGGCGACAAGCGCGTGGTGCTGCGGTTCCATTCCGAGCTGGCGCCGATCAAGATCGCGGTGCTGCCGCTGCTCAAGAAGCGCCCCGAGATCGTCGCCGCCGGCCACGACCTGCGCCACCGGCTGACGCGTCGCTGGCTGACGCTCTACGACGACACCGCCGCCATCGGGCGGCTCTACCGCCGCCAGGACGAGGTCGGCACGCCGTACTGCGTGACGGTGGACGTCAAGACCGTGGGCGATCCCGAGAAGGGCGAGGCGGGCGACGGCAAGGTGACCATCCGCGAGCGCGACACGATGCAACAGATCCGCGTGCCGATCGCGGAGCTCGAGCACGTGTTCGGGCGCCTGCTCGACGCGGGCACGCCGTGGAGCGAGGTCGCGGCGGGCTACCCGCGCGCCGAGGGCTGAGCGCGCGTCACTACTGGCCCTGGATACCCGGGGACCTGGCCGACGCCGCGGAGCCGGGCAGGGGGACCGCCTCGCGCGGGAGCACTGGCGGCGCGGGTGTGGCCGGCGGCGCGGGTGTGGCCGGCGGCGCGGCGCTGGTCGTCGGCAGCTCCGCCTGTGGCGCGCCGGGCGCAGCCGGCGGCGCGGGCGGAATCGACGGACGGCGCCCGCAGGCCGGCGGCTCGGTGCCCTTCACGAACGCCATCGTCACCACCCGCACGCACTCGTTCGACGGATCCAGATCCACGGGGACGAGCACGACCTTGTCCGGGACCGGGAAATCCTCGCGCGGACTCTCGCCGAGGACCTTGCTCATGTACGCGATCCAGATGGGCACGGCGACCCGCGAGCCCGTCTCGTCCTTGCCGAGGCTGCGCGGCAGGTCGTAGCCGACCCACACGCCCGTCGCGACGCGCGGCGTGTAGCCCACGAACCACGCGTTCGAGTAGTCATTGGTCGTGCCCGTCTTGGCCGCGATCGGCCGGCCGAGCACCTTCGCGGCCTGCCCGGTTCCGCGCTCGACCACGCCGCGCAGCATGTGGGTGATCACGTACGCGGTTTCCGGCGGCACCGCTTCCTTCGGCTCCGCGATGTGCTCCTCCAGCAGCTTGCCCTGCGCGTCGGTCACGTAGCGGACCGTCGTCGGCGCCAGCCACGCGCCCTGGTTGGCGAGCGTGGCGTACGCCGAGGTGAGCTCGAGCAGCGTGAGGTCGGAGGTGCCCAGCGCCAGGCTCAGGTTCACGTCGAGGGGACTGGTGATCCCGAAGCGGCGCGCGACGCGTACGGTGCGGCTGAGCCCGATCTGCTCCTGCAGCTTGACCGTGACCACGTTGATCGACTCCTCGACGGCCTGCTGCAGCGTCGTCGGGCCGCGGAACTTCCGGTCGTAGTTTTCCGGCTTCCACGTCTGGCCGCCGCCGACCGCGTACGACACCGGCGCGTCGTCGACGCGGCTGGCGGGCGTGAAGCCGGACTCGAGCGCGGCGACGTAGACGAACGGCTTGAAGGCGGAGCCCGGCTGTCGCCGCGCCTGCACGGCGCGGTTGAACTCGCTGCGGAAGAAGTCGTAGCCGCCGACCATCGCCCGCACGTACCCGGTCTGCGGCTCGATGGTGACGATGGCGCCCTCGGGATGCTCGCCGGGACGCGCGGTCTTCGACCGCCCCTCGAGGGCCTTGAGGCCGTCGCGCAGCGACTGCTCGGCCACCAGCTGCATCGTCGGGTTCAGCGTGGTGTAGACGTTGAGCCCGCCCTTGAAGACCATGTCGGCGCCGTACTTGGCCTCGAGCGTCTGCTGCACGAACTCGAGGAAGTACTGGCCGGTCGTGCGCCGCCGCTCGGGCGGGATGAGGCCGAGGTCCGCGCGCGCCAGCTTCTTGGCGTCGGGGTCCTTGATCGCGCCGTACTCGACCAGGCGCCGCAGCACCACCTCGCGGCGGCGCTTGGCGGCCTCCGGGTGCTCGAACGGCGAGTAGGTGGACGGCGCGCGCGGCAGGCCGGCGAGGAGCGCGGCGTCCTTGAGGCTGAGCTCGGTCACCGACTTGCCGAAGTAGGTGCGCGCCGCCGCCTCCACCCCGTAGGCGCCGTTCCCGAAGTAGATCTGGTTCATGTACATCTCGAGGATGCGGTCCTTCGAGTAGCGGCGCTCCAGCTCCAGCGCCAGCGCGGCCTCCTTCATCTTGCGCTCGAGGCTCTTGTCGGGCGTGAGGAACAGCACCTTGGTGAGCTGCTGGGTGATGGTGCTGCCGCCCTCCACGATCCGGCCGCGCCGGTAGTTCTGCCACACCGCGCGCGCGACGCCGATCGGATCTATCCCGAAATGCGAGTAGAACCGGCGGTCCTCGGTGGCGATGACGGCGTCGCGCAGCGTCTGCGGGATGTGCGCGAGCGGCACGAAGATGCGGCGCTCGACGTGCAGCTCGGTCAGCAGCTCGTCGTTGTCGTCGTAGACCTTGGTGCCCTGAATCGGCTGGAACGTCTCGAGCGTCTTCACGGAGGGCAGGCTGCGCGGCAGGATCGTGAACGCCCACAGCGCGGCCACGCCGGCGGCGGACGCCAGGATCAGCGACCCGATGCCGACGAGCATGAGAATGATGCGGAGCCAGCGCCGGCGGCCGCTGGGCGGAGCGAACCGCCGCCCCCCGGCCGCTTTGTCCTCAGAGGTCATGCGCCATCATTATACCGGTGCGATAATCATCCCGGCCATGCGCTCGAATCTGCTGTGCGATCTCCAGGGCCGCGAGCTCATCGCCGACGTCACCACGCCCGACGAGCTCGACGCGTACCTCCTCTCGGGGCGCCGCACGGCGTACGTCGGCTTCGATCCGACCGCCGACAGCCTCCACGTCGGCAGCCTCCTGCCGCTGCTGGCGCTGCGCCGCCTGCAGCTGGCCGGACACCGGCCGATCGTGCTCGTCGGCGGGGGCACCGGCCTCATCGGCGACCCGAGCGGCAAGGCCGGTGAGCGCGCGCTGAATCCGAAAGAGCAGGTCGCCGAGTGGGCGGAGCGGCTCAAGCGCCAGGTGCGCCCGTTCCTCGATTTCGACCGCGGGGCGAACGCCGCGATCCTCGCCGACAACTACGCATGGCTCTCGGAGCTCGACGTGATCGGCTTCCTGCGCGACGTCGGCAAGCACTTCCCGCTGGGCGCCATGCTCGCCCGGGAGTCCGTGAAGGCTCGGATGGGCGCCGGGATCTCGTACACCGAGTTCAGCTACCAGGTGCTCCAGGCCTACGACTTCATGTCCCTGATGCTGCTGCACGACTGCTCGATCCAGCTGGGCGGCACCGACCAGTGGGGCAACATCACGGCCGGCGTCGAGCTGATTCGACGGATGCACGGCCGGCCCGCCTTCGGGCTCACGCTGCCGCTGGTGACCAAGACCGACGGCTCGAAGTTCGGCAAGACGGAATCGGGAACGGTGTGGCTGGATCCCGCGAAGACGTCCGCCTACGAGATGTACCAGTTCTGGCTCAACACGCCCGACGCCGACGTCGTGCGCTTCCTCCGTTACTTCACGTTCCTGCCGCCCGAGCGGATCGCGGAGCTCGAGGCGACGACGCGCGCCGCGCCGGAGAAGCGCGAGGCGCAGCGCGTGCTCGCGCGCGAGGTGACCGCGCTCGTGCACGGCGAGCCGGCCATGCGGGAGGCGGAGGCGATCGCCGCCGCGCTGTTCAGCGGCGACTCCACGAAAGCTCAGGATCTGCCCGACGGGGCCGTTCCGGGTGCCGTGCTGCCGGCCGAGGCTGCTCGGTGGCCCCTGTGGAGAGTCATCAAGGAAGCCGGCCTCGTCACCTCCACCGCCGAGGCGCGCCGTCTCATCCAGCAGGGCGGAGTGGAGGTCGATGGCGTGCGCGCCGCGACGCTCGAGCAATTCACCCCGGCCGGGGCGCATACCTTCAAGCTCGGCAAGCGGCGGATTTATCGACTCATAATCGAGACCCCGCGCGTCTAGCCCCGGCGGCGGGCGAGTGCCGCCCAAATGCTTGACAGTCCTGGGGCCGGTGAGTATAGTCAGTCTTTGTCTGCGCGACCCGCAGGCAACGGTTTAGACGTAGCAGTAGATCCGGTCACCTTCCAAGCTGACCGCAGTGCTCTTTGACAGTCAAATATGCTACTGGCTCACCGAAAAGGTGTGAGCACCATCCGTTCTAACGAGTGCCTTGCGCTCGGCCGAGTGACTGCAGTTTCGATGCAGTAACACGTTCGAGCTAGAGGACCAGGTTCATCGCTTTTACTTGGCGAGTTTGATCCTGGCTCAGAGCGAACGCTGGCGGCGTACTTAACACATGCAAGTCGAACGAGGAGCATCTGTGTAGCAATACATAGGTGCTTCTAGTGGCGCACGGGTGAGTAACACGTGGGCAACCTGCCCTTGAGTCCGGGATACCCTCTCGAAAGGGAGGCTAATACCGGATACGTTCCTCGGATTGCGAAATCTGGGGAGGAAAGGCGGCGAAAGCTGCCGCTCTTGGAGGGGCTCGCGGCCTATCAGCTAGTTGGTGAGGTAACGGCTCACCAAGGCTATGACGGGTAGCTGGTCTGAGAGGACGACCAGCCACACGGGAACTGAGACACGGTCCCGACTCCTACGGGAGGCAGCAGTGGGGAATTTTCCGCAATGGGCGAAAGCCTGACGGAGTGACGCCGCGTGGGGGACGAAGGCCTTCGGGTTGTAAACCCCTGTCAGAGGGAAAGAAGGGTCGCCGACCTAATACGTCGGTGATCTGACGGTACCTTCAGAGGAAGCCCCGGCCAACTCTGTGCCAGCAGCCGCGGTAAGACAGAGGGGGCAAGCGTTGCTCGGAATCACTGGGCGTAAAGGGCGCGTAGGCGGGATGGCAAGTCGGTCGTGAAATCCTTCGGCCCAACCGAAGAACGTCGGCCGATACTGCCATTCTTGAGGATTGCAGAGGAGACTGGAATTCCCGGTGTAGCGGTGAAATGTGTAGAGATCGGGAGGAACACCGGTGGCGAAGGCGGGTCTCTGGGCAATTCCTGACGCTGAGGCGCGAAAGCGTGGGGAGCAAACGGGATTAGATACCCCGGTAGTCCACGCTGTAAACGATGACGACTAGGTGTGGGGGGGTTCAGTCCCCTCCGTGCCGCAGCTAACGCATTAAGTCGTCCGCCTGGGGAGTACGGCCGCAAGGTTGAAACTCAAAGGAATTGACGGGGGCCCGCACAAGCGGTGGAGCATGTGGTTCAATTCGATGCAGAGCGAAGAACCTTACCTGGGCTTGACATGCAGGAAGTAGAAACCGGAAACGGGGACGACCTGTTAAGTCAGGAACCTGCACAGGTGGTGCATGGCTGTCGTCAGCTCGTGCCGTGAGGTGTTGGGTTAAGTCCCGCAACGAGCGCAACCCTCACCCTATGTTGCCATCGGGTAATGCCGGGCACTCTTGGGGAACTGCCGGCGAAGAGCTGGAGGAAGGGGGGGATGACGTCAAGTCCGTATGCCCCTTATGTCCAGGGCTACACACATGCTACAATGGCCGGTACAGAGGGTTCCCAACCCGCGAGGGGGAGGCAATCCCACAAAGCCGGTCTCAGTTCGGATTGCAGGCTGCAACTCGCCTGCATGAAGTCGGAATCGCTAGTAAGCGCAGATCAGCAGGCTGCGCTGAATACGTTCCCGGGCCTTGTACACACCGCCCGTCACACCACGAAAGCTGGTTGTACCAGAAGTCGCTGAGCCAACCGCAAGGACGCAGGCGCCGAAGGTATGGTCGGTGATTGGGGTGAAGTCGTAACAAGGTAGCCGTAGGGGAACCTGCGGCTGGATCACCTCCTTTCTAAGGAGCTTCGAGGGTCCGGGGGTCTCCGGATCTCCGGGCCCTCCAAAGCTTCAACGTTCCGCAGTGCCGCTTCGCTTCCTCGCGTGAGCCAGTAGCATTATTTCTTCTGGGCCTTTAGCTCAGCTGGCTAGAGCGCGCGCTTGATAAGCGCGAGGTCCCTGGTTCGACCCCAGGAAGGCCCACCAGAATGGCGGTGTTGGGGATGTAGCTCAGTTGGGAGAGCACCTGCTTTGCAAGCAGGGGGTCGCCGGTTCGACTCCGGTCATCTCCACCAGACGCCGGACAGCGATGACGAGCGTATTGCGGCTTCGGCCGCGCGCTCTTTGACAATCGAATACGTTGATTCTCGAGTGTAGCCAAGCGATGTTCTCCGTAATTGTTCGTGGTCAAGCTACTAAGGGCGAACGGTGGATGCCTTGGCGCCAGGAAGCGACGAAGGGCGTGGCTAGCTGCGATAAGCCTCGGGGAGCCGCAAGCAGGCTTCGATCCGAGGATGCCCGAATGGGGAAACCCGGCTGGGGTAATGCCCAGTCGTCCGCCACTGAATCCATAGGTGGCGTGACGCGAACCGAGGGAACTGAAACATCTCAGTACCTCGAGGAAGAGAAAGAAAACTCGATTCCCTGAGTAGCGGCGAGCGAAAGGGGAACAGCCCAAACCGGATTGGCGAAAGCCCGTCCGGGGTTGTGGGGCGCTGGTAGGGGAACCCCGGAGAGTTACCAAATCAGGCGATAGTTGAAGGCTCTGGAAAGAGCCGCCACAGAAGGTGAAAGCCCTGTAGACGAAATCGCGCTGATCTCTCTGGCCAGCGTACCCGAGTACCACGGGACACGTGAAACCCCGTGGGAATCCGGAGGGACCACCCTCCAAGGCTAAATATTCCCTGGCGACCGATAGTGAACCAGTACCGTGAGGGAAAGGCGAAAAGAACCCCGGTGAGGGGAGTGAAAGAGAACCTGAAACCGTTTGCCTACAAGCGGTGGGAGGGCTATGCCGTCGCAAGACGGAAGGCCTGACCGCGTGCCTTTTGCATAATGAGCCGGCGAGTTACTTCTGCGTGGCAAGGTTAAGCCTCAAAGGGGCGGAGCCGTAGCGAAAGCGAGTCCGAACAGGGCGCCCAGTCGCGCGGAGTAGACCCGAAGCCAAGTGATCTACCCCTGGCCAGAGTGAAGCCGGTCTAAACACCGGTGGAGGCTCGAACTCATTTCGGTTGAAAACGGATGGGATGAGCTGGGGGTCGGAGTGAAAGGCTAATCAAACTTGGAGATAGCTGGTTCTCCCCGAAATAGCTTTAGGGCTA
>QHRU01000115.1 GCA_003220225.1 Candidatus Rokuibacteriota bacterium | reverse complement strand
ATATCGACGAGGGCGAAGGCGCTCCCATCGTTTTCGCGCATGGAAACCCGACCTCATCCTATCTGTGGCGCAACGTCATGCCGGCCTGTCGTGGCCTGGGCCGGCTGATTGCCTGCGACATGATCGGGATGGGCGATTCCGAGAAACTTCCCGACTCTGGCCCCGACCGCTACACCTACGCGGAGCAGCGCAGTTTTCTGTTCGCGCTCTGGAAAAAGCTGGGGGTCGATAAGGATATTGTGTTTGTGCTGCACGATGCGGGTTCCCTCTTAGGCTTCGATTGGACGCGCCAGCAACCCGAGCGCGTCCAAGGTATCGCTTACATGGAGGCGCTTGTTCAGCCCATTACCTGGGCGGATTTTCCTGAAGATGTGCGATCCCTCGTCCAGGGATGTCGCAGTAAGGACGGCGAGACATTGGTGCTGGAGAAGAATCTGATCGTTGAAAACGTCTTGCCGGGAGCGATATTGCGCAGGTTGAGCGAGGATGAGATGGCTGCATATCGCGCTCCATTTGCCAACGCAGGGGAAGATCGTCGTCCAACGCTGGCGTGGCTACGTCAAATTCCCATCGAGGGCGAGACGCCCGAAGTAGTCCGAGTGGCCACTGATTGCGGTCGGTGGCTAGCCGACAGTCGTCTCCCGAAGCTTTTCATTAATGCAGAACCCGGTGCGGTATTAACAGGCCGACGACGTGAGTTTTGCCGGACATGGCGCAATCAGACCGAAGTGACTGTTGAGGGAATCCATTTCGTTCAAGAGGATAGCCCCGAAGAGATCGGTAAAGCCTTAGCGGCGTTCGTGCGCTCGTTGAGGAGCCTTTGAACCACAGAAAGAAATACTCATGTCCACTTTAAACCAGAGCCGCAACGGGCCAGCCTTCGTCCAGTTACGTGAAGCACATCCAGGACCTGCTCACGCACGGGCTGGCGGCTCAGAGCCAGCGCGCGAGTCGCCGCACAGGATCGGGCCCCGGCGGCCGCTCGTGGTCGTCGCGGTGGCGGTCGTCATGAGCCTCGTCGTGTTTGCCGTTTGGCGTCTCTTCCTTGCTCCGTCCGCAGTTCCGCCAGACGTGATCGCGGTGAGCGGACGGATCGAGGGCGATGACTCCGCCGTCGCCACCAAGACCTCCGGGCGGATCCGCGAGATCACCGTGCGGGAAGGCGATCGCGTCGAGGCGGGTCAGGTGATCGCCGTGCTCGATGACGAGCAGGTGCGCGCGCGTGAGGACCAGGCGACCGCCGCTGTCCGGCAGGCCGAGGCGCGCGCGCGTTTGGCCCAGCATCAGATCGCCGTGCTCGACGAGCAGCTGCGGCAGAGCCGGCTCGGTGTGGATCAGGCGCGCGGCGATGCCGAGGGCCGCGTCAACGAGGCCGAGGGACGGCTGGCCGCCGCCGAGGCGCAGCTGGCCCAGGCCCAGGCCGCGCACGCGCAGGCGAAGTGGGACCGGGAGGCCATGGCGCGTCTGTTTCAGAAAGGGCTGGTCGCTGAGCAAGAGGCGCTGCGAGCCCGGAACAACGAGGAGGCCCAAGCGGCGATCGTCGCCGCGCAGCGGCGTCAAGTCGACGCCGCGCGCGGCGCGCTCACGGCGGCGAAGGCGAATCTCGTGAACCCGGCCATTCGCTCCTCCCAGGTCGTGGCAGTGCAGGGGCAGATTCTCCAGGCGCAGGCCGACATCGCCGCCGCGCAGGCGGAGGCCGAGCGCGCCCGCGCGCAGCTCGAAGAGGCGCGCGCCAACCGAAGGGACCTCCGTGTCGTCGCGCCATTCAACGGCACGGTCGCCACGCGAACGGCGGAGCCCGGCGAGGTCGTGATGGCGGGCACGGCCGTCATCACGCTCGTGAACCTGGCCGAGGTCTATCTGCGAGCGTTCGTTCCCGAGGGGCAGATCGGGCGCGTCAGCGTGGGCCAGCCGGCACGCGTCTACCTCGACTCGGCGCCGGCGAAGCCCATCGACGCCTATGTGTTGCGCGTCGATCCGCAGGCGTCGTTCACGCCAGAGAACACCTACTTCCGTGAGGATCGCGTGAAGCAGGTCGTCGGCGTGAAGCTCCGGCTCAAGGGCGCCCTCGGCTTTGCCAAGCCGGGCATGCCGGCTGACGGCGAGATCCTCGTCGACGGCAACGACTGGCCCACGCGTCAGGCGCACCGATGAGCGAGCCGGACGCCGCCATCCGGATCCGGTCGCTGACCAAGCGGTACGGCGACGTCGAGGCGATTCGCGGCATCGAGCTCGACGTGTGGGCGAGCGAAATCTTCGGGCTCATCGGGCCGGACGGCGCGGGGAAGACCTCGACGTTCCAGATCCTCGGTGGCGTGATGGAAGCGACGTCGGGCGCCGCCGAGCTGCTCGGCCAGCCGGCGCGACAGGCGCGCGCGTACGTCGGCTACCTCACGCAGGCGTTCAGCCTGTACCAGGACCTGAGCGTGGCGGAAAACCTCCGCTACGTCGGCGAGCTGCGCGGCGTGCCCGTGCGGGAGATCGAGCAGCGCGGGCAGCATTATCTCACGATGTTCGGCATGGAGCGCTTCACGGACCGGCTCGCCGGCCGGCTCAGCGGCGGTATGAAGCAGAAGCTCGCGCTGGCCTGCGCGCTGGTGGCCGAGCCCCGCATCCTTCTTCTCGACGAGCCGACGACGGGTGTCGACCCGGTCTCGCGTCGCGAGTTCTGGGACGCCCTTGCTCAGCTCTCAAGCCAGGGCATCACGATCTTGCTGGCGACCCCGTACCTCGACGAGGCGGAGCGCTGTCATCGCGTCGCCCTTATGCACGAAGGACGGCTGCATCAGGTCGGCACGCCGGCCGAGCTGCGTCAGAGCCTCGGGCTGCAGCGCCTCGAGGTGCACGCGGCCGACTTGCGCCGGGCGGAGACGACGCTGGCGGAGCGCAACGGGATCGTCGACGTCCAGCGCTTCGGCGACCGTCTCGACGTGCTGGTACGTGACGTCCCGGCCGGCGAGCGCGCGGTGCGCGAAGCGCTGGCAGGCGCGGGGCTCGCCGTGGGGGGTGTGCGCGGGGCGACGCCCACCCTTGAGAACACCTTCGTCGCGCTGCTGCGCCGGCTGCAGGGCGAGGCGCGCGTTCCTCCATTCCCGGGCCGCCGCGACAACGGGACATCCGAGGACGCGGTGGCCATTGGCGCCCGCGGCCTGCGAAAAGTGTTCGGCGGGTTCGAGGCCGTCAGGGGAATCCATCTCGAGGTGCGCTACGGCGAGGTGTATGGCCTGCTCGGCGCGAACGGGGCGGGGAAGACGACGACGATCAAGATGCTCTGCGGCCTGCTGGAGCCGAGCGCGGGCGAAGTGCAGCTCGCCGGCGAGGTCGGCGCGCTACGCTCCGAGAACGTGCGGCAACAGGTCGGCTACATGTCGCAGAAGTTCTCTCTCTACGATGACCTTACCATCAACGAGAACCTCGACTTCTTTGCCGGCGTCTATCGAGTGCCCCCCGAGCGGCGCGCGGCCCGCAAGCGCTGGGTGCTCGAGTTCGCCGGCCTCGGGGACCGGGGCGGTCAGATCACGGGCAGCCTCCCGGGCGGGTGGAAGCAGCGCGTGGCGTTCGGCGCGGCGATCATGCACGAGCCACGCGTGCTGTTCCTCGACGAGCCGACGTCGGGAGTGGACCCGATCGCCCGCCGTGCGTTCTGGGCCATGATCAACCAGCTCGCCGATCAGGGCACCGCGATCCTGGTCACCACGCACTACCTGGAAGAGGCCGAGCAGTGCAACCGGCTGGGCTTCATGGTGGCCGGCGAGCTCGTGGCCGAGGGCACGCCGAGCGGCGTGAAGGCGGCCCAGGGCGGCCGCGTGCTCGAAATTCGCGCCGACAACCCGTTGCGCGCCGTCGCCGTGCTCAAGCAGGAGATGGAGCCGTGGCGCGTGTCGCTGTTCGGCGACCGCTTCCACGTCATCGTCGACGGCGACGCGCAGGCCGCCATGCGCCGGCTCGAGGAACGGCTCGCCCGCGACGGCATCCGCGTCCTCGAGGCAATCGAGCAGGACTACTCGCTCGAGGACGTCTTTCTCGCCATTGCCGAGAAGGGCGCGCTCGCCGCCTGACGGTGTTGGCACCATGCGACGCATCATCGCCCAGGCCCGCAAGGAGCTGACGCAGCTCTTCCGCGACCGGCTCGCGCTGGGGCTGGCCCTCGTGCTGCCGGTCGGCCTCACCGCGCTGCTCGGCACCTCGATCTCGCTGACGGTGACCGACATCCCGATCGTCATCCAGGATCTCGATCAGACGCCGCTGTCGCGACGGTACGCGGACGCGTTCCGCGCCTCGCTCACGTTCCGCGTCGTGTCCCTGCCGCCCGCGACGTCGCCGGAGACGATGCTGGGCCTGGCCCGGGTGCGCGCGGCCGTCATCATCCCGGAGCATTTTACGCGCGAGCTCCGCCGCGGCCGACCGGCCGAGGCGCAGGTGCTCGTGGATGCCACCGATAGCAACACCGCGAAGCTCATTCGGGGCAGCGCCGCTCAGATCACGCGCGCCTTTGCGCTTCAGCTCGGCCAAGCTCAGAGCACCCCGGCGATCCAAACAGCCACCCGGCTCTGGTTCAATCCCGGCCGCGAGCCACGGAAGTTCTACGGTCCCGGATTTCTCGTGCTGGGCCTGTCCATCTTCCCGACGGTGCTCGCGGCGCTGGCGATGTCGCGCGAGGGCGAGCAGAAGACCATCCTGCAAGTTTACGTCTCGAGCATCTCGGCGCACGAGTTCCTGCTCGGCAAGATCCTGGCCGGCATGGCCATCGGGCTCACGCAGTGCCTGCTGGCCGTCGGGCTCATGTTCACGCTCTTCGGCCTGCGGTTTGCCGGCGATCCCACGCCGCTCGTCGCCGGCAGCGTGCTGTTCGTCTTCTGCATGGCGGCCTTCGGCTCGCTCGTGGGCGCCGCCATTCCGAACCAGGCCGCCGCCGTGCAGGCCGTCGCGCTCGGTGGATTCCTGCTCGCGTTCCTCCTCTCGGGACTCATCTTCCCGCTCGAGAACATTCCCGACTCGCTGCGATGGATCTCGAATCTCGTTCAGGCGCGCTACTACGTGCTCGTCGTGCGCGATGCCTTCCTGCAGGGCGGCGGCTGGCCGGCGGTGTGGTGGGCGGTACTGGCAATCGGCGCCATCGGCCTCGTCTTTTATGGGCTGGCCTGGCGCGCGATGCGTGCCATGCAGGTGAAGGCATGAGGCGGGCCTGGAGCCGGCTCTTCGCCGGGCGCTTCTGGGCGCTGGCGCTGAAGGAGCTCCGGCAGATCCGGCGGGACCGGCGGCTCACGATCTCGCTCATCGTACCGCCGATGCTGCAGATTCTACTGTTCGGCTTCGCCCTGGACTCCGACGTCAGGAACCTGAAGCTCGGCGTCGTCGACGAGAGCCGCACGTACGAGAGCCGCGAGCTGATCTCGGTGCTCACGCAGAATCCCACGTTTCGCCTGGCCGGCTCCTATGCGACCTCGGATTTGCTCGGGCAGGACCTCGCCAAGGGCCGGCTGGACGTCGGGGTGGTGGTGCCCTACGACTTCACCCGGCGGCGTGCGCGCGGACGGCCCGCCACCGTCCAGGTGCTCCTCAACGCCGCAAACGCGAACACCGCGCAGATCGCCCAGGGTTACGTGGAGGGCGCCGTCGCCTTTCTCAACCGAGATGGTCCGGGGACGCGGGCGGCGCCCCTCGAGCTGCGGCCGGCGTTCCTCTACAACCCGGGCCTGGTGAACGCGTGGTTCATCGTCACCGGGGTGTTCGGCGTGCTCATCATCCTGAATGGCGAGCTCGTGGCCGCGGCCACGATGATCCGCGAGAAGGAGCGCGGCACGGTCGAGCAGCTCTTGATGACGCCGGCCAGCACGCTCGAGGTGGTGACGGCCAAGATCGTGCCGCTCTTCGTCCTGCTCATGACGATGGTCGCCTTCGTGCTGATGGTGGCCCGGCTGGTGTTCCACGTCCCGTTTCGGGGCAACCCCGCCCTTGTGCTCGCCGCCTGCGCGTGCTGCGTCCTCACGGGAATCGGGCTGGGCACCTTCATCTCGACCCTCGCCCGCTCGGACAACCAGAGCCAACTCATCAGCTTCTTCGTCAACCCGCCGCTCGCGATGCTGTCCGGAGGGCTGACGCCGATCGAGGCGATGCCGAAGTGGGTCCAGCCCCTGACACTGTTCAACCCGATCGCGCACTTCGCCACGATCGCGCGCAGCGTGCTCGTGAAGGGCGCCGGCCTTGACGTCGTCTACCCGAACCTGCTCGCGCTCATCGCCCTGGCCAGCCTCTTCGTAGGCATCAGCGCCTGGCGGTTCCGACGTCAGCTGAGCTGACGTTTATGAAAGCATTTGTTTTGGAACGCACCGGCGACCCCAACGACGTCCTCGCCGTACGAGAATTGCCGAAACCGAAGCCCGGTCCAGGTGAAACTCTCGTCCGCGTGCGACTTTCGCCGGTTCATCCTAGCGACATGCACATCATGCGCGGCCGCTTCGGTCGGCAGCCGACGCTACCAGCCAGTCCCGGCATCGAGTGCGTCGGTGTCGTCGAGGCGCTTGGGTCGGGCGTTGCCGGTCCCGCACCTGGCACGCGCGTCGTTCTTCTGAACGTTTGGGGTTCGTGGCGCGAACTCATCGTGAGTCCAGCGGAACGGGTCATACCCGTACCTGCCGATCTCTCGGACGAGGACGCCGCGCAGGCTTTGGCGAATCCGGTTACAGCCTGGGTGATGACCATGGTCGAGCACGATCTTAAACCGGGCGACTGGTTGGTCCAGACCGCCGCCGGCTCGACGGTGGGCCAGCTTGTGCTGCAACTCGCTCGTTCGGAACGCTTCCGCACGGTCAATATCGTGCGCCGTCGCGCGCAAGCTCCAGACATCAAGGCACTTGGTGGTGAAGTAGTGATCTCCAGCGAGGACAATGATTGGGGCACGCAACTCGCCACAGCAAGCACGGGAAAGGCGTTATCTCGGGCGATCGATTGCGTGGCCGGCAGGATCGGAGCGACGGTTGCGCGGCATCTCGCGCCTGGTGGCCGTATGCTGGTCTATGGGGCATTGTCGTCCCACAGGCAAACCGATCCTTCGGCATTTGAGATGCCAGTCTTCGCACCGAGGCTGATTTACAGTGCGGCGGCTGTGCAAGGCTGGTATCTCCTCCATTGGCTCGAAGTGACACCGCTCGCTGAATGTGGCGCCATCTTTGCCAAGGTCCTCGACCGTCTGGCGTCCGGCGCGCTGCGCCTCCCGCCGGCGAAACGTCATCGGCCACAGAACATTGCGGATGCCCTGCGCGACGCGGATGGGGCACCGCGCGAAGGCAAGCCATTGCTCGATCTCAGCAGCTGGGCTGCGCACTAAAGGATCGTGCTGTGACCGATTCGACGGATCGACGCTCGAATGTAACAGCGCCGTGGAGCAGGCTCTCAGCAAAACGAGTCTCGCGGAGCTGCTACGCGGCGTCGGCTAAATTTCCCCAAAATGTCACCGACACGGACATGTGTGATCTACAGGAGTGACGACAATGGGTAGACTAGCGAACAAGAATATCCTTATCACCGGCGGCAACAGCGGGATCGGGCTGGCCGCGGCGCAGGAATTCGACAGAGAGGGAGCGCGCGTCGCCATCTGCGGCTTGAATGAGGGGTCGCTGCAGGCGGCGAAGAAGACGCTTGGAGCCGGAAGTCTCGCCGTTCGCGCGGACGTCAGCAATCTCACCGACCTCGACACGATGTTCGCCACGATCAGGCGGGAGTTCGGGCACCTGGACGGCGTCTTCGTCAATGCGGGTTACAGCGAGTTCCTGTTGTTCGAAGAGGTGACAGAGCAAAGTTTCGATAAGGTCATAGCCGTCAATTTCAAAGGGGCCTACTTCACGATTCAAAAAGCCTTGCCGCTACTCAGGCAAGGCTCGTCTGTAATCATCAATGCGTCCGTTGGCGCGCGCAAGGGGTGGCCGACAACCTCGACCGTCTCGACCTGCAAGGCCGCGGTCGTCCATCTCGCTCGAATCCTCAGCGCCGAGCTCGTGGACCGCGGGATTCGCGTAAATACCCTAAGCCCAGGCCCGACGGACACGGCGATGTTCGGTCGTTTCCCAGGCGAAGAGCAGGGCGAGGCGGTTAAGGACGTCCTCCGAACCAACAATCCAAGCAAGCGGATGGCCGATCCGTTGGAAATCGCGAAGCTGGCAGTTTACCTCGCGTCGGACGATTCTGCGTACGTCGTCGGGGCAGACTTCCTGATCGACGGCGGGGTCACGGCCATTTCGGCCGTGGGCGCCTGAGCTGTCTGGAACTCAAAGCGAACAACCTGAGGGCATTCGGGATGCTTCCCCGACCGCATCGACGTGGTCTAATTGTGAAGTCTCACGCGGTTGTCCCCGGCCAGCACGCGGCTGATGGGCGGACGACCGTGGAGACTGGCATGATGACGATGCCAATTATAGTAGTGCAGCCAGCGCGGCATCACGGCGTGGCGTGCGCGGGAGGATCCATACGGGCGCACGTAGGCCCACTCGCGCAGCAACGTTTGGATGAAACGCTCCGCCTTGCCATTCGTCCGCGGCGTGTAGGGCCGAGTTCGCAGGTGCCGCAGGCCGCGCACCGCGCACAGCGCGGTGAACGAGTGACCGAGATACGCGAAGGCGTTGTCGGTCATGACCCGGCGGACCCGGATGCCCTGGCGGCGATACCAGGCCAGCGCCCGCCAGAGAAACGCGCTCACCGTGCTGCCCCGCTCGTCGGGGAGGAGCTCGGTGTAGGCCAAGCGCGAGGCATCATCGACGGCCCCGTCGCGATGAGCATCCGCCAGAAGGCGGATGCTTCACCGGGAATTGCTGCCCACTTCGCAAGGATGCCGGACAGTGCGATGGCCACAACACCCGTGCTGACCGAGAAGTACGACATGCCGAGCCGGTGCTGCATAAGCCAGCTTCGCTCAGACGCGGCGCTCTCGAACGTGCCCGCCGACAAGGCCGGCGCGGCGTCCGGCATTTACAAGATGGCTTCCTCCCTGGGCGCGGCGCTCGGCGTGGCCATCTCGGCAGCGATCTTCACCGCCCTGAGTGGTCTCGAGGGAGAACTCGTCCCCCTGTCCGATGTGTTCCTCGGAAGGAGCGACAACATCGACATCCGGCTCGCCGGCGCGGTCGCCCTCCTGTTCAACGTGCTGATGGTGGCCGTGGCGATGGTCGCAATCGCTCGCACCGTACCGAGAGATGGTCCCGACGTCGGGCGCTGAACAAGTCCTGCAGACGCTGGCCGGATTCAAGGCGTACGCGGCGGGCACGCTACTGGTGCTCGAACTCGCCGGCACGTTCGTTTTCGCCCTCAGCGGAGCGGCGGCCGGGGTCAAGCACCGGCTCGATCTGTTCGGCGTCTTGGTCGTATCGTGCGCGACAGCCACCGCGGGCGGCATCACGCGCGACGTTCTCATCGGCGCGGTCCCTCCGGCGGCACTCAGGGACTGGCGCTACCTCGGAATCTCGGTCGTCGCCGGGTTGGTGGTATTTCTGTCGTCGCCCCGTCCGGAGCGCCAGCAGAGGCTGCGTAATCTCATCCTGACCTTCGATGCGGCGGGTCTGGCGCTCTTTGCCGTATCCGGCACACAAACGGCGCTCGGCTACGGCCTTAACCCTGTCATGGCTGCACTCCTCGGCATGCTGACCGGCATCGGTGGCGGCATGCTGCGTGATGTACTCGTTTCAGACATTCCCGCCGTGCTCCACTCCGATCTTTATGCGGTCGCCGCCCTTGCCGGCGCCCTCGTCGTCGTCGCTGGCCACGTGCTGAATGCTCCGCCTGCGGTGTCGGCGCTGGCCGGAGCCGCTGTGTGCTTCGGAATCAGAGTTGTGGCCTTATGGCGCGGTTGGCGGCTTCCCATCGCCGGCGAGAAAACAAATGCGGTGGGAAGCGCCGACGATGCGGGCGCCCGTCGTGATTCGCCGTAGCTGTCGTATCTCCTACTGGCC
Organism: Candidatus Rokuibacteriota bacterium; assembly: GCA_003220225.1. Lineage (GTDB taxonomy): Bacteria > Methylomirabilota > Methylomirabilia > Rokubacteriales > CSP1-6 > AR12. Next base: position 5,052 of record QHRU01000115.1, on the reverse strand, counting down.
TCGCCTTGGATTGACGATCAGGTGTCTTTGGTCGGCAAACCGGCCTGCGCCCAAGCCTGTACGCCACCGCGAAGCGCCTTCACATTAGTGAACCCTTGAGCAATATATCGCGCCGCCTGCCCGGCAGCAGTCGCTTCGGCGGGTCAGGCACAATAAAAGATGATCTCCTTGTTCTTCGGCAGGGTCGGCGCCATCGATGCGAATCGCGCATATGGGATCGATCCGTCCAGACGGCCCTTGCGGCACTTTGCGTCGTCCTCGTAGCCGCACACCAATAAGGCACGCCCTTGGGCGGTGTCGGTCCGTGCGGTCGACACGTCGATGCGTTCGACATCAGCAGCCATGGTTGCCTCCTCGATTCGAGGATACTCCAAGACCTCGACCAAGGACACGCGGTCGTCTAGTCTACAACGCGGCGACCCTTCGACTGCACGCGCCTCCCTTCCCGTCCCAGCTGTCGCTTCCTGACGGCGACATGATGCAGCCGGGTCAGCCGCCGTTGCGCGTCAGCCCACGCCTTTGTTCCCAACTCGCCCAGGACTTTGCCTTGCGCTTGGGCCCAGAGGGGCCGCGCCACCTCTAAAGCGCGTCGCCCTTTCGATGTGAGCCGCATCGCCTTGATGCGCCCGTCGAGGTGCGAAGCACGCTCGAGCACGCCGACGCGCTCCAAGAGGGTCAGGCTCCGCGTCAGGGTCGTCTGGTCAATGGCGAGCTCGTCCTCGAGCTGCTTCAGACTTGCCTCACCTAGGCGTGCGACCGCGGCGAGAATACTGAACTGCGTCACCCGCAGGCCGCTCGACCGCAGGCAATCGTCGTAGAGTTGCGTCACCACGCGGCTGACCATGCGGAGCGTGTTGCAGACACAGGGCGACAGGCGTCCCCGCTTCGGTCCGGTCGTCACCTTGGTGATTTGTCGACTCATGGCCATCATGCTATCAGAGATCTTCGCGCGAGGCAAACATTTACATGTATATACATTGGCGTCTTCCACGTCAGCACTAAGAGACTGTATGTAGATACATGAGCATCCACATTAGACCAGAGAATCCCCAATGCTCCGATCGACGTCGTAAGGGACAGGAAGGAGCCCACACAATGATTCGAAGGCATCCAACGCCCAGGAGAGAGTCCATGGTTCGATCGGCAACTACGTTCGATAGGCGTGAGCGCCGTGGCCCGCACGGGCGCAGCGCATGGGCCGCGCTCGGGGCGCTCGCGCTCGCGATGGTGCTCGGCCTCGGCGCGAGTCCGGTCGCGGCCCTGCCCTCACCACCGCCTTTCGGCGGGTCGTCGGGAGTGTCCCCGGCGAATCAAGCGATCTTCCCTGACGACCTCGCCGTGGCCGAGCGCCTGACCGGACTCGGCGAGCACTACATCGACCAGCACGCGCTTGCCGACGCGGACGCCGCGTTTCGCGGCGCGCTCGTGCTTGTCGAGGCGGCGCTCAGCCCCACGGATCCCCGGCTGGCCGACAGCATGACGGCGCTCGCCGACCTGCGCACCGAGCGGCGGGACTTCGCGAGTGCCGAGACCCTCTACCGGCGTGCGCTCGCCGTCCTCGAGACGGCGTACGGGTCTGAGGACCCCCGAATATCCGTTCCGCTAGCCAACTTGGCCAGGCTCTACCGGACGTGGGAACGGTGGGATGACGCCGCCACACTCTATCTGCGCGTCGCGGGTGTGTTCGAGCGGGTGCTCGGCGCCGACGACTTCCACGTGGCAATGACCCTCGATCACGTGGCCGAGGCCTACGCCGCTCAGGGGCGGTACGCCGAGGCCGAGCACTTCTACGGAAGGGTCGTGGCGATCCTGGCACCGCGGCTTGGCTCGGATCATTCGCTCGTCCAAGAGGTGCTGGCCAAGCAGGCACGTGCCCGACTCAACCTCGAGCTCAACGGCCCGAAGAAGGGTTGAGGGAGGTCCTTATGACTCGTGGAAACGTTCTGCTGGCCCTCGTATTTGCGGGAGCGTTCCTGCTCAGCTCGCGGGGAAGCGCTGATGCGCCGAGACAGAGCGACATCGAGGCCTGCAACAAGGAGGCGGCGGCCGCCACGCCGAGCACGGGTGCGCCGTCAGGTGACGGAACGACCACCCCGATGATCAACGGAAGGACATCCGCCGAGCGGCCGGCGATGAGCGGAGCGCCAGCGGGCGCGCCAAGCGCGGCGTCGCGGCAGACTTTTGCGGCGTGTCTGGCTAGGCACGGCTACTACAAGGGCTATTACCGGTAGCGGCAGCGCGTGGCAGTACGGCGCCGAATATGGCGTTGGCCGTGGAGCGGGGCGCTAGGTCAGCGCACCGGTCCAGCGTCCTAAGGGCAGGAGGAGTCCATGATGCCTCGGACCTTTGAGCACGGAGTACCCGAGACTGTCCACCTGACCGAGCAGAACTTCGACGAGGCGCTGATCGCGAACGAGGGTCTCGTGATGGTCGACTTCTGGGCCGAGTGGTGCGGTCCATGTCGGGCGATCGCGCCGGTCCTCGAAGAGCTGGCCGCGGCCTCGGAAGGTCGGGTGACGCTGATGAAGGTCAATGTCGACGAGAATCCGGGGTTGGCGGCTCGGTATGGGATCCGGTCGATCCCGACGATCCTGTTCTTCAAGGAAGGCGGAATCGTCGACCGCGTCCTCGGTGCGGCGCCCAAGGCCGTGCTGCAGGGCATCGTGAACGCGCGAGCCTGAGACGTCGTCGGCATGGCCGTCGAGATCCCACGAGTCCTGACCGACCCTGAACAAGGCGTGACACTGCGCAACGGAGCCTCCGTGCGCGTCCGCACGATCCGTCCCGACGACGAGCCTCGCCTGATTGCGCTGTGCCGTCGGCTGAGCCCGCGCACGGTCTACGAGCGATTCTTCTCCTTCCGGCGGCTCCTTCCGGAGGAAGCGCACGCCCTCGCCAACATCGACGATCGCCGGCGAATGGCGCTCGTCGCCGAAGTCGACGACGCGCAGGAGCCCGAGCTGATCGGCGCGGCGCGGTACGGCCCTTCCGACGTAGGGACAGCCGACATCGGTCTCGTTGTGGCGGACGGCTGGCAAGGACTCGGCCTCGGCTCGCTCCTCCTCGAGGAGATCCTTCGTGCGGGAGAGCAGCGCGGCATTTATGAGTTCAGCGCCGACGTGCTCACGGAAAATCGCCGCGCGCTCCGCTTGCTCTCCCGGCACACGGCGATCACGCGGCGGACGGTGGCCAGCGGCGTCACCAGCGTCGTGTTCCGTCGCCGCGCGGACTCTGTCTTCGAGGCCACGAGAGACGGAGGCTCCTAGCATGCGACTCGCGGTGCTCGGATCGGGTGGGATCGGCGGATATTACGGGGCGCTCCTCGCGAAAGGGGGACACGATGTCGCGTTCATCGCGCGCGGGGCACATCTGGAGGCGTTGCAGCAACGCGGCCTTACGGTCCGCACCCCGGAGGGAGAATCCACGATCCCCGTCACGGCGGTCGCCGACACCAAGAGCCTCGCTCCCGTCGATCTCGTCCTCTTCTGCGTGAAGTCGTACGATACGGAGCCCGCAGCTCAGGCGCTGGCGCCACTGATGTCCGGGGACACGGCGGTGGCCACCTTTCAGAACGGTCTCGACAACGTCGAAGCGATCGCCTCCGTCGTTGGTTCCGGGGCCGTGCTCGTCGGCGCGGTCTACATCGCGGTCCAGCTCGCCGGCCCCGGTGTCGTCCTTCGCACCGGCGGCCAAGGCAGGATCGTCTTCGGCGAGCTCAGCGGGGCCATGACCGAACGCGTTCAGCAGATCGCCAGCGCATTCGAGCAGAGCCGCATTCCTCACGAGGTCTCGACCGATATCAATCGCGTGCTGTGGGAGAAGTTCCTGTTCATCGCCGGCGTCGGAGGTGTGACGGCGCTCGCGCGCTCGGGCATTGGTCCGCTTTTCGCGAGCCCCGAGAGCCGCCTGCTCCTCACCACCGCATGCGCGGAGATCGCGGCCATTGCGCTGGGGGAAGGGGTCCCGCTTCCGGCGGACGCCGTGGATCGCGTCATCCAGCAGGCCGCGGCGTTGCCCCCGCAATGGCGATCGTCGATGGCCCGAGACCTCGCCGACGGCCGTCGGCTCGAGGTCGAGGCACTGAGCGGAGCGGTCGTTCGGCGAGGTCTGAAGCTCGGCGTCCCGACACCGATCCATCGGACGATCGCCGCGTGCCTGTCGGTTCATCAGCCGTCAGTACCGACGACGTCACACACACGCGCACTCGGCCATTCAGGCCTAAGCGGGAGACTTCCATGCGACTCGCAGACAAAGTAGCCATCGTAACCGGTGGCGGAACCGGCATCGGCGCCGCCATTGCCACGACGTTCGCGCGTGAAGGAGCGAAGGTGACGATCACTGGCCGCCGCAAAGAAATCCTCGGCGAGATCGCCGGCGCGATCGCCGCGGCCGGCGGCCACGCGCTCGCCGTGCCGGGCAGTGTCACCGATGAAGCCGACGTTCAGCACGCCGTGCAGGCAACGCTCGCGAGATTCGGCCGCGTCGACGTGCTCGTCAACAACGCCGGAAGCGTGTTGCACGCCGGCCCGCTGCACGAAACGGCCGATGAGATCTGGGACGGCGTGATGGACGTGTTCCTCAAGGGCGTGTTCCGCTTCTCCCGGGCGGTGATCCCTCACATGCAGCGCCAGGGCGGCGGCTCGATCGTCAACATCGGTTCGGTCCTCGGCCTGAAGGCCTCCCTGGCGTTTCCGGTCCACCCGTACGCCGTGGCGAAGGCCGGCGTGGCCATGCTCACGAAGACGATCGCGGTGCATTACGCGAAGGACGGCATCCGCTGCAACTGCGTCGCGCCCGCAGTGACTGAGACGCCTCTGACGGAATCACGGCTGAGGGATGCCGCGACGCGAACGGCAATGGAGGCTCAGTACCCCCTCGGTCGGCTCGGCAGGCCGGACGACGTCGCCCAGGCCGCCCTCTATCTCGCGTCGGATGACGCCACGTGGACGACCGGGACGATCCTCACGGTCGACGGCGGAATCATGGCGCAGTAGGGACTCGCCTGGAAGGAAAAGCGCGATTCATGGAAGCCGAGGTTGGAAGCATTGCCGC
>QHRU01000009.1 GCA_003220225.1 Candidatus Rokuibacteriota bacterium | reverse complement strand
TTCTTCCCAGCCGCCGCGGCCAGAGGTTGCAGGACCTCCGCCGCCGGCGTCAGGGTCTTCTGCGGCGGTCGTAGCAGAGACGGTGTGGCAACCCGGCTACCAGTGGACGTACCGGTACGAGAGCCCACGTGATAGCGGAACCTTTGCATGGGTCGTGAATCGAGAAGAAGTACTGGACGGTATCCGGTTCTACGTCGTCGCGTCAGGGACCCGCGAAATCTACTTCCGGAAGTCGGACTTCGCCCACTACATGGACAAAGTGAATGGAGCGGTCGAAGTCAGGAACACTCCTCCGATACGTTTGGCATCTGGAACGGCGGGCGATAAGTGGGAACTTCGATACGTTCGTGAAACGCCGCAGCAACAGTCGACTCAGAACATCGTGCGAACGTGTGAGACGAGCGGACCGGAAACGGTCACCGTCCCGGCCGGGACGTTCGAGGCAATGAAGACGACGTGCGTGAATGCCCGAACCGGGGAGACGGATTACGAGATTTGGTATTCCGCAGCGGTCAAGCAGATGATTCGGGAGCGCACCCGGTTCTCTTACGGCTGGCGCGAACGTGAACTCATTGGAATGCGTATGTTCCCTGATCGCGTTCAGTAGTCCCCGCATGAAAACCGCTGAACCCCGCGAGGCGCGGAATGATCTTTCCGCGTTCGGTGACGGAAGAGGCTCTCGGCCGCCTGCCGGCGGCGTTGGGGAGAAAGGGGAAATATGAAGGCTTTAGCCTTGGTCACGGTGCTGGCCCTCGGTGGATGCGCTACTGGAAACTACTGGACGAAACCGGGTGTTACAGAACAAGATTTCAAGCGTGACTACTACCAATGTATGAAGGACTTTCGCGCTGGAGCAGGTTCAAAATATCCACGCAATTTAGCTTACGAAGAGAAGTGTCTGGAGGCGCAGGGATACAAACTGGGTGCTGATACAAACTCGAATCACCATGAATTTGCGAAGCCTTTGCCATGATTGAGTGAGTTAGAATCAGCCGCGCATGATGACACATCCTCGTCCTGATCGTTGACGACGAGCCGGAGGTCGCGGACGTTCTCTGATTACGGCGCGAGCGTAGCATGCCTGCGCGCGGTATCATCGCGGCCATGAGCCTCGACTCCGTCTCGTCGCAGCAGAGCACGCCCGCGTACCGCCCGACCGCCACCGTCCAGGCCATCGGCTCCCGGTGGGGCGTGGCCGCCGGCCACGCGCTCGCCGCCGAGGCGGCCGCGCACGTGCTCGGCGCCGGCGGCAACGCGATCGACGCGGGCGTCGCCGCGGGTATCTGCCTGGGCGTCGTTCACTGCGACATGGTCAGCGTCGCCGGCGTGGCGCCGATCCTCGTGCACCTCGCGCGCACGGGCGAGACGTTCCAGGTGTCGGGCGTGGGGCCCTACCCGGGCGCCTCGACGCTGGAGTACTTCCGCGGCCTCGGCAACCAGATCCCGCCCGGCCTGCCCCGCACCGTGGTTCCCGCGGCGCCGGCGGCGTGGTGCGCGGCGCTCGAGCGCTGGGGGACGATGTCGTTCGCCGACGTCGCGAGGGCGGCGACCGAGCACGCCGGCCGCGGCTTCCCGGTGTCGAGCTTCTCCGCGTTCCAGATGACGGCCAACGCCGACAAGTACCGCCGCTGGCCTACCTCGACGGCGCTCTACCTGAACAACGGACGGCCGTTCCGCATGGGCGAGCGGCTCGTGCAGGCCGAGCTGGCCGAGACGCTGTCGCGCATGGCGCGCGCGGAGGCGAGGGAGGGCGGCAGCCGCGCCGCCGGCGTGCGCGCCGCCCGCGACGAGTTCTACCGGGGCGAGACCGCCGCGCGCATCGCGGAGTTCCACCGCGCGGAGAAGGGCCCGCTGACGGCCGAGGATCTCGCGAGCTTCGAGGTCGAGGTCGAGCGCGCGATCGTCGGCACCTACGGTCCCTGGCAGGTCGGCGTGTGCGGGTTCTGGTGCCAGGGCCCGGTGCTGCTGCAGATGCTGAACCTGATCGAGGGGACCGATGTCGCCGCCCTCGGTCACAACTCGCCCGCGTACCTGCACCTGCTCGCGGAGACGGCGAAGGTCGCGTTCGCGGACCGCGACGCCTGCTACGGCGACCCGCGCTTCGTCGACGTGCCCGCCGAGCGCCTGCTCTCCAGGGCCCACGCGGCCGAGCGGCGCGCGCTGATCCGCGACCGTGCGTGGCGCGAGATGCCGCCGGTGGGCGAGCGCCGCGGCGCTGCCGCCATCGCGGGCGGCTCCGGCGAGTCGCTCGACACCTCCTACGTCGCCGTCGTCGACGCGGAGGGCAACGGCTTCTCGGCCACGCCGAGCGATCCCAACGTGGACTCGCCGGCGGTGGCGGGCGTGGGCTGTGTGGTGTCGCCGCGCGGCTCGCAGGGCTGGCTCGATCCCGCGCACGCGAGCGTCGTGGCGCCGGGCAAGCGGCCGCGCCTGACGCCGGCGCCGGCGATGCTGCTGCGCGAGGGCCGGCTGGTGATGCCGTTCGGCACGCCGGGCGGCGACGTGCAGCAGCAGGCGATGCTCCAGGTGCTGCTGAACCACGTCGTCTTCGACATGCCGCTGCAGCAGGCGATCGAGGCGCCGCGCGCGGCCTCGCGCTCGTTCCCCGACTCGTTCTGGCCGCACGCGTTCGCCCCCGGCAAGCTGGAGGTCGAGCGCCGCATCCCGAAGGAGACGCGCGACGCGCTCGCCGCGCGCGGCCACGAGGTCAGCGAGTGGCCCGAGTGGGAGTGGCGCGCCGGCGCGGTCTGCGGCGTGCGCATCGCGGAGGACGGCGCGCGCTGGACGGGCGCCGATCCGCGCCGCGGCTCGCACGCCATCGCGCGCTGACGCCGCGGCGCCCCGCACCTCGAGTCGGCTATCCTGCGCTCATGCCCTGGCGGACGCTCGTCGGCCTGTCGCTGCTGGCCGTGGTAGCGGCTCCCGCGGCGGCGAGCGACGAGCGCGTGCCGCCGCCGGGGCCCGGCGGACGCCCGGGGCCACGGCCCGCGGCGCCGGTCGAGGCGGCGGAGCGGCCGGCGTACGCGATCGGTCACAAGTGGTTCCTCACCGACGGCACGTACGAGCTGAAGCGGCTCGATGGCCGCGACTACGTCTTCGTCGGGCCCGGCCGCGAGCTCCGACTGACTCCCGAGCTCGCGGTCGCCGGCGTCCGCCGCGGAGCCGACTACGTGGACTTTCGTCCTCCGCCGCGCCTGAAGTGGCCGCTGCGCGCGGGACTGTGGGGCTCGGGCGAGACGAACTGGCGGGTGAGCCGCCTGCCGAAGAACGTCGCGGGCCTTTCCACCGCGGGCGGGCTGCGCGTCACGTGGCAGGTCCGCGCGCCCGAGGACGTCACCGTGCCGGCCGGCCGTTTCACGGCGTGGCGCATCGACTACGAGGTGTTCCAGACCGGCGCCGGCGGGCGGCAAACGCCCGTCTGGCAATTCTCGACCTGGTACGCGCCGGCCGTCCGGCAGCTCGTCAAGGCCGACGACGATGGCACCGGGTGGCTGTCGTTCGAAGTCGCCTCGATCGAGGCCACGCCGCCCGCGATGGCCACCGGCCCCACGCCGCCGCCGCCGCCCGCCACGACACCGCCGGTCGCCACGCCCGCGCCGCCGGCACGCGTCGCCCCCCCGACGCCGTCCGGCGACACCGAGGCGCCCAGGATCGTCATCAACTACCCGCCGGCGGACATCAAGCTCGAGAGCGAGCGGATCGTCGTGCTGGGCGTGGTGAGCGACAACGTCGGCGTGGATCGGGTGCAGGTGACCGTCAACGGCGTGGAGGTCCCGCAGGAGCGCGGGATGGAGGCTCGGGGCCGCGCGATCCGCGTCCCCGCGACGCTCCGGCCCGGCGACAACGTGATCGAGATCACGGCCACCGACAAGGCCGGCAACGTCGCCCAGGTCGTGCGCACCATCACGCGGGTCGTGGCCGTCGCGCCGCCGTCGCCCGCGCCGGTCGTGAAGACCGCCAACCGCTGGGCCGTCATCATCGGCGTCGGCACCTACGCGAACCCGACGATCCCCCGCCTGCGCTACGCCACGCGCGACGCGGAGGCGATGTACCGCTTCCTCACGACGAAGGGCGGCTACCCCAAGGACAACGTGCTGCTCCTGACGGACGGCGCCGGGCAGAAGCCGACGCTGCAGAACATCCGCCGCGCCCTCGGCGAGTTCCTCTACCGCAAGCCGGGACGCGAGGACATGGTGCTGATCTA
>QHRU01000008.1 GCA_003220225.1 Candidatus Rokuibacteriota bacterium | reverse complement strand
ATGTCGGCCACTCGCTCCGCTTCTCCACCGAAGACCGGCGCCAGCGCGAAGCTGTCCATTGCCGCTCGGCCACCGCGCTCGAAGGCCGTGGTGTAGCGTTTGTTGTCGCAGCCGACGCTGCCACGCACGGCGTACTCGGCGAAGACTGAGTACGTGTGCCCATCGTCCTCCCGAACCGCAATCAGCATGTAGTCGTGGGGGACCACCGGCCGGGTCCGGGCCGAGAACTCCGCCAGAACTCCCGTCGGGTCGAAGCTCTGCCCGAGCGAGCTCCCGAAGGCCGCGACACATGCCAGGAGGTCCGAAAGGCCATCCGGCGCCATGGCCCTCATTGTACGGGGCTATCGCTCACCCGGCGTGGCCGGCGGCCGACATGACGGTCTAGATCGAAGGCGGCGCTGATGAGCGCCAGGTGGGTAAACGCCTGCGGGAAGTTGCCGAGATGCTGCGCCTGGGGGCCGAGCTCCTCGCCGTACAGCCCCAGGTGATTGGCGTAGCCGAGCATCTTCTCGAAGAAAGAACTGCGCCTGCCCGCGTCTTGCCAAACCGAGCCGCAATCAGGCGACCTTACGCGCAAGCGCTTGAAGTCGCAGGTCATATCCTCGCGTGCAAAGAGATCCCACTTTCGGATCCTGGTCCATTGTTGGTTGGCGTTTCAGCCGCGAGCCCGCGGGTCGAGTTCTCGCTCGCGAAGTTGTGCATCCAGACGGCGAGTGGGACCCGGTTGACCTCGCAGCCGGCGAGTGCGGCCATCACACGTTCACGCGTGGTCATCGTCGCGGATCCTCCTTATTCAACTCTTCTTCGCACCGCTCAGCTCGAGCTGGCGTCGGGCACGGGCCTGTTCCGCCAGCACCCGTTGGACGACCGGGTTATCCGATCCAAGCCGCGGCGTCAGGATGGCCAGGACTCTTCCATAGAACTCCTCGGCCTCGGCGTAGTGTGTCTGGCCGGCGTAGGCTTCGGCGACGTGATCGAGGGTCATCGCCACGTGAAAGTCGTCGGCGCCGAGCAATCGCTCGAACAGATTCGCGAGGCGCAGATACAGAGGGATGGCCTGATCCCAGCGTTCCCACGTCAGATACAGCCCGGCCAGGTTCGCGAGCGGATTGGCGAGTCGGGCATCGTCCGGCCCATATGCCATCTCGTTCACGGCGAGTGCACGCTGATAGAGGCTCTCAGCTCCCGTGAAGTCGCGCCGTTCGGCGCGGACGTCGGCGAGCGCGGTCATGCTGTCGGCGACCCGGGGATCCGCGGGGCCGAGCGCGGCCTCGAAAATCGCCAGCGCGCCCCGAAACGCGGCCTCTGCGTCGGCGAGCGCGTGCTGGCCGACGTAGCGGTCGCCGAGATCGGTCAGGCGCTCGGCCGCGTCGAGGTCGCCGGCGACGATCGCCTCATTCACGGGGGACATTGGCGTCGGCATACCGAAGCCGCCAGCCGGCACCGCGGGCACGGCCTGCCCCGGACTCGCGGCCAGCGCGACAGCCATTCCGACCGCGAGCGCCGTCCATTGGCCGCTTCGACCCGCACCACGGCATGCGGGCCCCCACAGCGTACATGCCGCTCGAGTAACGAAATGGTGGAGCTGGCCGAGCCACGTTCGTCCGTCGTCAATGTGCATCTCCACCGTCTGCATGTGACTGCCGCCGCCGCTGGGGCGACGCCTCCTGCCCGTTGAGACGGGGGGAACCGTCGCGGAGGTTCATGCTGCTACATATATAACGCGCAACCTTGGCACGGCACGGCGACCTTCCCGTTCTTGAATATTGACGACGTCGCAGCCTTCATCTCGATCTTCTTGCCGTCCGCCTCGGGGGCTGCGCGTCGTGCGCGCCGATCTCAAAGGCCGCCGTGGACGTCTGGCAATGCGATGCGCTCGGCATCTAATGAGTCTCGCTGAATAGACCAATGTTCACGTCAGAACTCCAATCCCGCGTGACGGAGAAAGGCGAAGGCCAAGTGGGGCTGTCGTCGCACGCGCGCAAAGCCCGCGTGGAGCGGTGGCCGCAGCGCGGCGAGGCTCGGCGCACAGACATTGGCCAGCTCGCGAGTCTTGACGTTGCCCCAGAGCTGCTCGACTGGATTCAAGTCAGGCGCATAGCCGGGCAGCCGCTCCACCGTGAGCCACGCGCGTTGCCGGGCCAAGTAGGCGGTCATCACACGGCTCGTATGGCCGCTCAAGCCGTCCCAAATGAGCAGCACGCGCTGCTGGGGGAAGTGGCGCTTGAGGTCGCGCAGAAACGGAATGAGGGCAGCGTCCGTGTCGCTGCCCGCGCGCGTTTGGAAGAAGAAGCGGGTCCGACGGCCGTCCCAGCGAAACGCCAGGGCCCCGGCGATCGACAGCCGCTTCCAATTCCCACCGGTGTGGATCAGGATCGGCGTTTCGCCGCGCGGGGCCCACGTACGGCGGACGACCGGCTGCTGCGAGACGCCGCTTTCGTCTTCGAAGATGAGCCAGGCGTGCTGGCGCCGGGCGTTTTTTTTAGCCGCGCCCAGCGCCGCGTCTTCCACGGCTCGATCGCCGCCTCGTCGCGTTCCCGCGCGCGGCGGGCCGGCCGCTGGAGCGACCAGTTCAATCCACGGAGGATTCGCCACACATGCCCGGGGTGATGGCGCACTCGCGTCAGCCGCTCGATGACTGCCGCCACGCGGGGCAAGGTCCAGAGATCCGTGCGGAAGCCGTACACGCGCGGTCCCGCGCGCAGCGCCTGCTCGATCGTCGCCAACTGCTTCGGCTCGAGCCTGGGCTTGCGCCCGGCGCGGCCCGCCGACTTGAGAGTGGCGCGCCCATGGGCGTGCCAGGCGTGATACCAGTGATGCGCGGTCACCGGCGTGACCCCCAAGGCCCGCGCCACCGCTCCCTGCGACGTGCCCCTCGCGAACAGTCGTGCGGCCTGGAACCGACGCGCTTCCAACGCGGCAAAATCCCGGCGAGCAGGAGTGGCCATGCTTCAGCATGCGATCGTACCCGTGAAATCCTTTAGTTTATTCTGCGAGATTCATTAGCGCCTCGGTGAGCGCGTCGCCCATCTCCTCGTCGAAATAGATGCGCCTTGCGCTGCCCAGTGTAATGACCGCAATTCCATCGGCTACTCTTGTCGTCAGAACATCGGCGTTCATCCCGTCCTCCTGAGCCAGGGCGACGCTCTGCAAATGAGCGAGTTGCAGGTACCCACGGGCCGCGCGTATGGGTCCGAATGACATCTTCCGCAGTCATTGACGGTCTCCGTGGGAGCCGGTCCCCCTACTTTGCGCGAAGCTGTCCCAGAGCACTGAGCCAGTTTTCGAGGTGGTAGGTCCGGGCGATCTTGCCGTCCTTGATCGTCTGGATATCTATCGCCATGATCCGAAAGCTCTTGCCAGAATGCGGCACACCGAAGAGATCGCCGGCCGGTGTTCCCGTGACCTCGCCGCGGACGACGACACGATCGCCGGCGACAAGGACTTCCTTGATGTCGAACTTCATATCTGGGATCGACTTGGCGAAGCCGCCGACGACTCTGATGGAGTTGTCACGGCCCCAGCACTCGCCCGGAAGATACCCCCAGCAAGACTCGTAGTCCGGCGTAAGGATCTGTTCCTGCAGCGTCTTCATATCGCCCTGGACCGGTTGGTTAAACAGCACGTACCACGGCCCGATGACGGCGCGGGCTTGCGCTTCTGTCAACGTCTGAGTCGAACCAGTGACCGGGATCGTCAGGACGGCGATGGCAATGACCAGTTCAGCGAGCTTTTTCATCGCGTCTCCTAAGCAACGGCTGTACGCATGGACATCGGGCTCAACGTCGCTCCTTGGCGATCCAGTCGGTTATGTACGGCGAGCAGTTGAGGATACTGATGTCTCTGATCTCACAGGTCCCGAGGAAGCGAACAACCTGCACGTCGACGAGAGTCACTTCTTCCAGATCCAGCGTCACCTTCGTTCCACTCTCCTCGATCTCCCTCTCGACTTCGCTCACGTGCTCGGCTTGCATTCGACCGATCAGTCGAATCGTCGTGCCGCCCCGGTCCGCATACCTCTCGATCCTCAAGGTCATGCTGGGCTGGTGCGGTCGGGATATCTCGGAAAACTCGTGCCGAACATCGGAGCTTTGCTCTTGGACTCTTCTCGGGTCGCCTCGTCTTGAATCACATCCCAGTGCTCGACC
>QHRU01000114.1 GCA_003220225.1 Candidatus Rokuibacteriota bacterium | reverse complement strand
CACTCCTCCGGCGGCGCCGACGGGACTGAACGTCAGATAGAGCTCCTTCTGTGCTCTGCTGACCCGCGCCTCGAGCCGCTCAGACCGGGAACGTTTCGGAACGATGTCCGTCCTAGGCATGGTTACCTCCTTCGGTACTCCTGGAAGGAATGTCCGGCAATTGGCAGGACAGTCGCGGAACTAGCTGCCAGCCATCGGCTTCCCGCCATGTATTCCTTCCGGCCGCAGGTGGAGGCCGGCGGGCTCATCTCGTATGGCGCGGACATCGTCGAGATCTGGCGGCGCACCGCGGTCTTCGTCGACAAGATCCTCAAGGGCGCGAAGCCCTCCGACCTGCCCGTCGAGGAGCCCACCAAGTGCGAGCTCGTCATCAACCTGAAGACCGCCAAAGCCCTCGGCCTGACGATTCCGCCGGCGCTGCTGCTGCGGGCGGATCAGGTGATCGCGTGTCCAGAGAAGGCAGGTGCGTCTAGCGGGTGCTAGTCCCGTCGGGGCAAGAGCCAGACGCCCCGTAGCTTGGATAGCAGGGTGGAGGGAGACCAAGACTCTGAAGCCTATCGACAAAGCCATCGGACGGATGGTGAGCGAGTCACCGGGCCGTAACGCAAGTGAACGTGAGTTGGCTCCGAAAGATCCAAACCCCGGAGGCCGAGCGGTCGATTACCCCGCGAAGGCAACACGGGCCGTCGCAGTCTGGCTGACGCGGCGGTGCGCTCCGGCGGGGCTTGGAGCGACAGCACGGTGACCAAGACGCATCGAGCAACTGGAGAAGCCCTCCTCGTCCCGCTGCGAAATCAGCGGAGTCAGGTCAGTCGTATAACCGGTGGTCCCGGGAAATCGGCCGACGGCGAGCGGGTGGCGGACGGGTCCGGAGTAGCGATGAAACGGGGTAATGCCCGTGGAGCGAAGGGACCCTGCTGTTCTGCACTTCCTGCGACGACACGGGAGGCAGGGGCGGCATGACAACGACGCCGGTCAGTCTGCAGGACCTGAGGCGGAGGATCTACGTCACGGCGAAGGCTGACAAGACGAAGCGGTTCTGGGGCCTGTACGTTCATGTGGTGAAACGAGAGACGTTGAAGACGGCGTACGCGCTCGTAAAGCGCAACAACGGGGCACCGGGCATTGACGGGGTCACGTTCGCGGCGATCGAGGCGGCCGGCGTCGAAGTGTTTCTCGCGCAGCTACAGGACGAACTGGTCGCCCGCACCTATCGGCCGCTGCGGAATCGGCGCGTCGAGATCCCGAAGCGCGGAGGCAAAGTCCGCGTGTTAGGAATTCCGGCGCTACGAGACCGGGTGGTTCAAGGGGCGCTCAAACTTATCTTGGAGCCCATTTTCGAAGCTGACTTCTGCAACGGGTCGTACGGGTATCGACCGCGGCGGACGGCCCATGAGGCGGTGGCTCGGGTGGACAAGGACATTGTCGAGGGTAAGACGCGGGTGATCGACGTGGATCTGGCGGCCTACTTTGATACCGTGCGGCACGATCTGCTGCTCGGGAAAGTAGCCCGTCGGGTTCAGGATAGCGAGATCCTGCACCTACTCAAGCTGATGCTCAAAGCCTCCGGGAAACGGGGCGTGCCCCAAGGCGGGGTGCTCTCGCCGCTGTTGGCGAACATCTATCTCACCGAGGTAGATGCGATGCTGGAGCGGGCCATCAGGGTGACCCGGGAAGGAGCGTACACGCGGGTGGAGTACGCGCGTTACGCCGATGACCTGGTGATTCTCGTGGATTGGCACCGTCGGCATGACTGGCTGCTGAGGGCCGTGCACCGGCGACTCCGCGAGGAGCTCGCGAAGCTCGATCTGCGGCTCAATGAGGAGAAGAGCCGGCTCGCAGACCTGCGACAAGGGGAGACGTTTGGATTCCTGGGCTTCGACTTCCGACGCGTTCGCTCATTGCGAGGCGTCTGGAGGGCGCAAGTGACGCCGAAGCTTACCCAGCGGACAGCGTTGCTGGGCAAGCTCAGGGAAGTGTTCCGACGGTATCAATCACAACCGGTCGATCGGATGATCGCCGAGATCAACCCGATCCTTCGGGGGTGGGCGAATTACTTCCGGATCGGGAACGCGCGTCGGTGCTTTGCCTTTGTGAGGCAGTGGGTGGAGCAGAGAGTGCGGCGACATTTGATGAGGGCGAGGGGCCGTAACGGTTTTGGCTGGAAGAGGTGGAGTACGGCGTGGCTCCATGAACGGCTCGGTCTCTTCGGAGACTATCGAGTTCGCTATTGGGTCGCGCCCGAAAGCGCTCCCAGTCCATAGGTCACATAACCCATGACGCGAAGCAGACAGGAGAGCGGCGTACGGGAAATCCGTCTGCGCCGTTCGATGAGGCGGGGGCTGGAAACGGGCTCAGGCGAGTACCGCGCCAGTCCTCGACCCTACGAGTGATGCGGCGGCGCGGCGTCCTTTCTGGTGTCCTTGCTCTCGCCGCGGCGGTCGCGGCTGTGGGATGTTCCTCAGGCGCCGTGCCAGCGGTGTCTCCGACGAGTGCACAGACTGAGTGCGGTCGCACCCCCGGTGCCGCCGGGGTATGGCGGCCCCAGCTGAACTACTGCGAGTATTGATGACACTCGCCCACCGCCGCATCTGAGGGCTTTGTGGACGCGCCTTCGCCATCGTCATGCCGCCCGAGGAGCCCGAGCGTGAGCGAGACAAGTTGTGTGCGGAGTGCGCATCATTCTCGTTGCGTTGATGTTGGTGGGCGTTTTGATGTACTGGCTCCCGGTGCCTCGATTCCCAAAACGTTTTTGGCGGTGGAACCCGCTTCGGCGCATCTTATTTATCCTCGGCATCGTGTTCTTTCTGATGCTGGTGATCGAATGGGCGAGCGAGCATCAGCGGGTCCACTAGATGCTGCCTAGGCCGGGGCGGAGTTCTCGACATGACGCGATACCGTTTCGATGATGTCGGGCGTTGCATCGCGGCGCGCTGTGCCGGTAGGCGTTGGCAATCTCGTCGGGTTTGGCATCCCTCTGGATGTCAGAGGAAGGGGAGCGAAATGACGAGCGGCATGTTCTGGATGACTCCAGCGCAGTTGCTCGATCGATTTGAGTACCACGCCGGGCAAACGTCCGATCCACAATTCTCTAAAGGCATTCCAATCATTCACAGGTGGGCGATGCTCTGCTCCACCGAGAAAGTGTCGCAGGCCCAGTTCGACGAGTTGATTCGTCAGTTCGAAGCAATCGACCGCAACGATGCGGGATCGCAGCTTTACGATCTGTGGAAGCATGTGGTGGTCTGGGGTGAGCGCCTCGGCCTTGCGGTACCGGCTCGTAAACCCTGGGCTTAGGCCCTAATTGCAGGCCGTGAGATAAAGGATCATGTCGAGCGCGCGATCGCAACAATCGTCAACGCCAACCGCCCAGCCGATGCCCGAAGAGCGCTGCTACCTCTGCGATGCCATGGTCAAGCGCAACGACGAAGTCGTCCGCCTTCACGGCCTGATGATGCACCGACGGTGCTACGAGGAGGACATCCGGAAAGGGCGGTGAGGGGTCCGCCTCTCACTCTCTCGACCTGCTTCTATGTCTCGGGAGGTGCCACACCCGCAGCAGCAGTGATCGCCTGCTTCAGATAACCGAAATCGACGGGCTTCGTCACATAGTCGAAGGCGCCGCGTTGCAGGAGTTCCCGCGCCTCGTCTTCTTCGTGGTTGCCGCTGACGATGATGATTGTCGGCGGTTGCGAGCTTCCCCGTAAGTGGTCGAGCACGGTATGACCGTCGAGGCCTGGCATCCGAATGTCGAGCAGCACGACGTGCGGCGCAAATTCGCGGACCGCCCGGATGGCCTGGATGCCGTTGTGAGCAACCGCCATCTGATGACCGAACCTCGTCACCCTTTCGTCGAGGACGTCCGCGACCCCCGGCTCGTCGTCAACGATCAGAACACGGATCGTGTCATCGGGCACGGTTGATTCTAACTCACTCAATCATGGCAAAGACTTCGCGAATTCATGGTGATTCGAGTTTGTATCAGCACCCATTTTGTATCCCTGCGCCTCCAGACACTTCTCTTCGTAAGTTAAATTACGTGGGTATTTTGAACCTGCTCCAGCGCGAAAGTCCTTCATACATTGGTAATAGTCACGCTTGAAATCTTGTTCTGTAGCACCCGATTTCGTCCAGTAGTTTCCAGTAGCGCATCCACCGAGGGCGGGCGTCGCGACGAACAAAAGAGCCAAGGCGCGGACAAAGGCGCGCTTCATGGGCGGGCCTCCAGGAAGCCGAACTGGAACCCGGCGCGATGGGTGGGTCGGCGGCCGACTCTACCGCCACCTATGATGCGTGTCAATCCACCGCGCAGGTCGCGTGATCCGGTCAGGGGGGGCAGCGCCTAGTTCCACCATCCCTGCCGCGCTAGGCGCGCGCGGATCCGCGCGGCGGTGGAGAGCTCCTCGGCCGCGACGACCGCGGCGGCGGGATCTCCACGGCGGACCTGAAGGTAACGCTCGCGCAGCGCCAGCTTCAGCGGGGGGCGATGCGGAGCAGAGCCTCGAGGGCCGCGGAAGTCACTGTCGCGTAGGAGCGCGGTCGCTGGCCGTCTCGCCAGGCCTCCCCGGCGGGATCTTTCCCTTCTTCAAGGCCGTCATGTACTCGTCTTGGCAGATCGCCTGTCGGGCGATGTCACCCGGCCAGTATTCCCCACAGCGCGTCTGCACCGCTGCCTTTACTGCGCCGTCTGAGACGGTCACGAAGCCCATCCGCTCGTGCTCGGCCAAGCACTGCTGGTGTTGGTACAGCGCGATCGGCGTCCCCAGCCAGCCCCAGCCCCAGTGGTGGCACCGCGAGATCACTTGCGACCCCGGATGCACCTGCCACTTGTTCATCACCGCGCAGCCGGACAGCGCCGCCGCGATCGCCGCGCCCGCAAGCAGTCTTCTCATCCGGCCCCCTCGGCGGTCCAGCGCTCAGCCATCTACGGACGGCTTCCAATCACGATTGTGATCCTCTGCTCGGCACCATCGCGAACGATCACGACGTTAATGCGGTCGCCAGGAGTCTTCGAATCCACAACCAAGCGTAGATCGTCAAGCGCCGCAATGCGGCGCCCATCAATTTCGCTGATTGAAGGGCGCGACGCCCGAGCAGATCGTCGCCGAGACGTTCGGGTTCACGAAGCGGGCCTTCAGCCCGTTCAGCCTCGAGCACAATCCCGCGGCGATCGAAGCGCTCCGCCAGGAACACCTGCGCAACAACCCGCGCAACTACCTCGAGATGCTGGAAGCCAACGAGCACCGCCCCGCCATCGGAGACCGACTCGGCGAGATCCGGTGCCCGACGCTGATCGTCGTCGGCGAGCACGATGCGCGCACGCCGGTCGCGATGTCCGAGGACCTGAACAAGGCGATCACGACCTCGTTCCTGAAAATCGTGCCGAACTGCGGCCACTTCTACAGCTACGAGCAGCCGGAGCGCGTCTGCGAGGTGATGACGACGTTCCTCGAGGCCTTCGGCGCGGGACGAACGGAGCGGGTCGGCGCGCGATAGCCGGCAACACGCCACAAAATCTCACTTTCGACCCCTCGCGTGGCAATGTGCGTGGCAATAGGTTAGTCTGTCCGGCGCCTGATTGTCCCTTCGCAGGGAGTTCCGCGGCTCCCGGCCGACGCGTCTCATGGCCCTGACGCAGCGAGGAGGTCCAGCGATGTCTTCCCAGGACAGAGCGTCCACCCGGCGTGAGTTTCTCGGCCGCAGCGTCCGCTTCACCATCGCGGTGGGGATCACGCCCGCCTGCCTCTCCGGCGTGCAGCCCGCAGAAGGCTCCGGGCCGCTCGTGAAGTTCTCTCACGGCACCGGGCTCTGCAACATGCCTCTGTTCTATGCAGGCGAGAAGAAGCTCTTCGCCAAGTACGGCGCGAATGCGGAGGTCGTGCTCACCGTTCCCGGGACCGCCACCATCCAGCTCGCGAGCAACCAGGTCGAGATGGCGGTGCTGCCGTACACCAGCGCGATCGCCGCGTACACGCGCTCGCCGGGCTTCTCCGTGATCTCGGGAAGCGGGATCCAGGGCCTGCAGGTCGTCGCGAAGCCGGGCATCAAGGGCTTCGCGGATCTCAAGGGCAAGAAAGTCGGCGCGCAGCAGGCCGACACGCTCGACATCATGCTGTACGACTACATGAAGAAGCACGGCATGACGTACAAGGACCTCCAGATGCAGTACATCGCGGACACGTTCGAGCTGTCGAACGCCTTCATCGCCGGGCAGCTCGACGCGATCGCGATCATCGAGCCCTACGCGACCAAGTGCAAGACGGCCACGGGCGGCAGCTTCCTCGGCGATGGCATCGACATATACGGCCAGGGCTATCCGGACTGCGTGCTCCTCGCGCAGAAGAAGGTCGTCGACAAGGAGCCCGAAGTTGTCAAGAACGTAATCCGCGCGTTCTTCGACGCGGAGTACGAGATCGAGAGCAACATCGACGAGGCCGCGAAGCTGATGGTCGGCAAGTACTACAAGACGGACATGGCGAGCCTGCTGTCCGCGGCGAAGGCCCAGCCGCCGGGCGTCGACATCCGCGACAAGCGGGAGTTCATGTTCGGCCGCGCGAAGAGCATGCGCGAGCTCAACTACATCAGCAAGGATCCCGACCAGGACTTCGTGAACTTCAAGTACCTCGACGCCGTCATCAAGGAGAGCCCCGAGCTCTGGAGACGGGTGAGGGTCCACTCGAGGACGTAGGTCTGATGCGATCGCTGGCCGTCCGCGCCGGATGGTGGGTGCTGTCGGTCGGCACCATGGTCGGCCTCTGGGAGCTCGCGGCGGCGCTCGATCTCATCAACACCGTGATCCTTCCGCCGCCGCGGGTCTTCATCCGCGAGATCGAGAACCAGGCGCAGTTCCTCCTGCCGCAGATCGGCGTCCAGCGGATCGGCGGGAACTTCGTCGCGCTCACGGCGATCTGGGCCAGCTTCCTGCGCATCGTGAGCGGGCTGGCGCTGGCGTTCATCGCCGCCGTGCTCCTCGGCAGCCTCGCGTTCTCGCTGCGCGTGTTCCACAAGCTCACGTACCCGGTGATCACGCTGCTGGCGCCGATCGCCCCCGTGGCCTGGATCCCGTTCGCGCTCGTCGCGTTCGGCATCGGCGACGGCGCCGCGATTTTCGTTGTCTTCGTCGGCATCTTCTTCGTGCTCGAGCTCGCCGCCGTCAACAGCATGAAGAACGTCGATCAGCACTACATCGACACGGCGCGCGTCCTCGGCGCGAGCCGGCGGCAGGTGATGTGGCACGTCATCTTCCCGGCGATCCTGCCGAACCTCTTCGTCATCATGCGGGTGAACTTGTTCGGGGCGTGGATGGGTGTGCTGACCGCGGAGATGGTCGGAGTGAACACGGGGCTAGGCACGATCGTGCTGGTCGGCCGGCAGATGATGAACATGAACCTGACGTTCCTCGGGATGGCGATGATCGGAATTGTCGGCTATCTGCTCGATGCCGGACTCGGGCTGCTGCAGCGGCGCGTGCTCTGGTGGAAGAGCGTGGCTCACGTATGAGCGTGCGAGCGGGGATGGCGGCCGCGCTGCGCGTTCCGTCGCGAGCGAGCTCGCTGCGGTTCCGGTGGTTCGTCGTCGAGGCCGGGTGGTGGGTCCTCTCGGTCGGCATCGTCATCGGGATCTGGGAGATCACCGCCGCCCTCGGGCTGATCAACACGATCATCCTGCCGCCACCGCACAAGTTCGTGGCGGAGATCCGTGATCAGTCCCAATTCCTGATGCCGCAGCCCGGGGTGACGGCGATACCGCTCCACTTCGCGGTGTTCACCGCCATCGGCGCGAGTCTCCGCCGCGTGCTGATCGGGTTGCTGCTCGGCTCGCTCGCCGCCGTGCTCACCGGCAGCCTCGCGTTCTATCTCCGGCTTTTCCGGAACCTGACGTTCCCGACCATCACGATGCTCGCGCCGATCGCGCCGGCGGCGTGGATCCCGCTGGCGATCCTCGCCTTCGGCATGGGCGACGGCGCGGCGATCTTCGTCGTCTTCGTCGGGATCTACTTCACCCTCACGCTGGCGACGCTGAACAGCATGAACAATGTCGATCAGGTGTACGTGAACACGGCCCGCGTCCTCGGCGCGAGTCGCCGGCAGATCATGTGGCACGTGATCTTCCCGGCGATCCTGCCCAACCTCTTCGTCGTGCTCCGGATGAACTTCTTCGCGGCGTGGATGGGTGTGCTGGCGGCGGAGATGGTCGGCGTGCGGACCGGCCTCGGTGCCGTGGTCGTGATGGGACGCCAGATGATGAACATGAACCTCACGTTCCTCGGCATGGCGATCATCGGGCTCGTCGGCTACCTTCTCGACGTGGGACTGGGGGTACTCCAGAAACGGGTGCTCTGGTGGAGAAGTGCGGCTCGCGTCTGATGGGTCGAGGACATCGGGATGGGTGAGATCGTCTGCACGAACGTGACGAAGGTCTGGGGCGTCGGCACTACGCGGGAAGTCGCCGCCCTGGAGAACGTAAGCTTCTCCGTGCGGCACGGAGAGTTCGTTGTCGTCATCGGTCCGAGCGGCTGCGGCAAGAGCACCCTGCTCATGCTCCTCTCCGGCCTGGAGATGCCGACGGGCGGGACGATCACCTACAACGGCGAGCCGATCACCGGCCCCGACGCCGATCGGTCACTGATCTTCCAGCAGCCGTCGCTGTTCCCGTGGCGCTCGACGATCGATAACGTCGCGTTCGGGCTCCAGCTCCGCGGCGTCCCCCGCAAGGAGCGACGGCAACAGGCGGAAAAGTTCCTCCGCCAGGTCGGCCTGCGGGAGTTCGCGAACAAGCATCCGCACGAGCTGTCCGGCGGCATGCAGCAGCGCGCGGCGATCGCTCGCGCGCTGTGCCTCGGTGCCGACGTGCTGCTGATGGACGAACCGTTCGCCGCGCTCGACGTGCAGACGCGGTTCCACATGCAGAGCTTCCTGCTCGACATCTGGCTGGGCTCGGGCAAGACGGTCGTGTTCGTGACCCATCACATCGACGAAGCCGCGTACCTGGCGGATCGCGTCGTCATCTTCACGGCGCGGCCGGGCCGGCTGCTCGACAGTGTCGACATCGACATGCCGCGGCCGCGCAACGTCATCAGTCCCGACTTCGAACGCTATCGCGCGCTGTTCGTCGAACGACTCCGCTCGGAGGTGACTCGAGCCTTCCAGGAGCAGGAGCTCGCCGAGATGCTGGACACGCGCATCAAGTAAGGCGGCGCCGTCGCGCCGGGGAGAGCGGTCATGGCCTCGTCACTGATTCGCGGCAAGTACGTCATCGCCAGAGCCACCAGTCGCACCGACGTCAGCGTGATCGAGGACGGTGCGGTCTTCCAGCGCGACGGGACGATCGTCGAGATCGGCCGGCACCAGGATCTCGCGCCGAAATATGCGCCGGACACGATCGTGGGTTCCGCCGGGCACGTCGTCATGCCCGGCTTCGTGAACAGCCATCACCACGTCGGCGTGACGCCGTTCCAGCTCGGCTCGCCGGACTATCCGCTCGAGCTGTGGTTCGCCAGTCGCATGGCGACACGGAACGTCGATCCGTACCTCGACACGCTCTACTCCGCGTTCGAGATGCTCGAGTGCGGCATCACCACGGTGCAGCATCTGCATGGCTTGCGGATCGCGCCGATCGCGCGCGTCCAGGCGGTCGCCGAGCAGGTCCTCAAGGCCTACGAGGACATCGGCATGCGCGTCTCGTACTCGTATGCGCTCCGGGACCAGAGCCGGCTCGTCTACGAGCCCGACGAAGCGTTCCTGAAGCGCCTGCCGCCCGCACTCGCCTCCGAGCTCGGAGAGTGGCTCAAGACCCAGACGATTCCGATCGCGGACAACCTGGGACTTTTCGTCGACCTGTGGCAGCGCTGGAACACGCGCGACCGCGTTCGCATCCAGCTCGCGCCGGCGAACCTCCACTGGTGCTCGGACGAAGCGCTCAGAGGGCTGCAGGACCACGCGGCGAAGTACGGCGTCGGCATGCACATGCACCTGCTGGAGACCGCGTACCAGAAGGAGTACGCGGACCGCCGCTCGGGCACCACCGCCGTCCGGCACATACAGAACATGGGCATGCTGGGCCCGCACATGACGCTCGGCCACGGCGTATGGCTCAACGAAGACGACATCCAGCGCGTCCTCGACACGGGCACGATGATCTGTCACAACGCGAGCTCGAACCTTCGCCTGCGCAGCGGCGTCGCGCCGCTCAATCACTGGATGGCGGCGGGCGTCATCGTGGCGCTCGGGCTCGACGAGGCTGGCATCAACGACGATCGCGACATGCTGCAGGAGATGCGTCTCGTCCTGCGTCTGCATCGCGTGCCTGGCATGGACGACGTGGTGCCGACCTCGGCCCAGGTCTTCCGCATGGCGACCGAGAACGGCGCCCGGACGACCGGATTCGCGGACTCGATCGGCGTTCTCGAACCGGGAAAGGCGGCGGACGTCGTGCTCATGCGCTGGCAGGACATCGGATATCCGTATCTGGAGCATGACGTCTCCGTGATCGACGCGGTGGTGCACCGTGCGAAGTCGTTCGCCGTCGACACCGTGCTGGTCGCCGGAGAACCGGTGCTACGCGACGGCCGGATCACCCGGGTGAACAAGGCGGACGTCCTGAAGGCGCTGTCAGACTCGTTCAAGGTGCCGCTCTCGCCCGAGGAAGAGCGCCGTCGTCGCCTGGCGCGCGACGTGTTCCCGCACGTCAAGCTGTTCTACGACGGCTGGCTGGACGAGGCGGCGCGCGATCCGTTCTATCGTCCCAGCTCCCGTCGGTAGCCATGTGACGCTATGAACCGGGACTACGCGAAGCGCGCGCTCGACTTCCTCGCTGACATGATCCGCTTCAAGAGCTACTCGGGCACGCCGGCGGAAGGCGAGCTCGCCCGGTTCGTCGTCGAGCGG
Source organism: Candidatus Rokuibacteriota bacterium (assembly GCA_003220225.1). Classification (GTDB taxonomy): domain Bacteria; phylum Methylomirabilota; class Methylomirabilia; order Rokubacteriales; family CSP1-6; genus AR12. The sequence continues at coordinate 15,817 of QHRU01000114.1, read as the reverse complement.
ATGCAGCGGCTCGGCCTCGAGGCGTTCACTCAAGAGGTCAAGCCCCGGCGCATGAACGCGATCGGGATCTGGCACGGGACGGGCGGCGGCAAGAGCCTGCTTTTCAAGGGTTTGCCAAGGGAGTCTGCCTAAACCCCGAGCAAGACCGCGAAGCGCAACGTCCGTCGCTTGGTGCTCGTCTCAAGGAATGAGAAGATGTACGCAAACGCGTGCGCGAAAGGACGAGCGCATGAAAACACGGTGGACAACACTCACGTTATTCGCCGTCGCGGCGACCGTGGTGCTCACGGGCTGCGCGACGACGCGAAGCTGGCAGACGCGCGAAACCGAGCAATGGCTGGCGGCGGCCGGGTTCAGGACGCAGCCCGCCGACACCCAGCAACTCGACGCCACGCCGCCGTACCGGCTGGTGAGCCGCGAGAGCAGCGGGGCGGTCAAGTACGTGTACGCCGACCCCACGAACTGCAAGTGCTTATACGTGGGTGGACCGAAAGAATACTCGGAGTATCGGCGTTTGGAAGCACAACGCGAGCTGCGACTCGACCGGCGTCACGGCGCTGACTACGGCGACCGCGCTCTGAACGACTCCCGCCCAGGCCGACTCGAGCAACAGCAGCGTATGAGAGACGAGGCTCCGTAAGTCCGTAAAATGTGAACGCGCGTGGCGGCGGCGACTGTGCCGCCCGCTTGCCGCTCCTTCCTCCTCCGCAGAAGAACAGATCGCCGCCATCGGACTCGAGCCCCGACACGGCCACTCCGGGCGGCATCTCGAGCCTCTCCAGAACCTCGCCCGTTCGAGGATCGACTCGCCGCAAATCGCTCTCGTCACCTTCCCAGGTGGCGTGCCACAGCTCTCCGTCGGTCCAGGTGACCCCGGTGACGAAGCGGTTGGACTCGATCGTGCGAAGAATCGCCCACCCAGAGCGTCCCTTCGGCCCACGTCAGCCCCGAGTCACCGCCGCCGCCGGGCGCCGGGATCGTGGCGAGCACTCGGCCGGTCTCCCGCAGGCGAGGGGAGTAACAAGGTGGTCGTGAATCCCGGCACTGGCGGGGCCAGCACGACCACCTCGCGTGCGCGGCGCCAGCGCGAACCCTCGCTGCGTCGCGCTCACGTCGGCCAGCGTCCGAAGCACCGTGCGAAGGCGCCCGACTTCGACGCGCAACCGCGCGCGATGCGATTCATCGGCGAGCTTCGCTCCGAAGGCCCGCGCCACGAGCGCGTCCCTCGGTACGTCTCCCGGCCACGCTTCGCTCAGCGCGCGTGCGAGCGCGCACAACACCGGACGCTTGGCGAGCGACACCACCGTGCTTGCACGGCGCACGACATGACGGCACGCGTCCACGACGAATCCGTTCGACGCCAGCAACGCTTCGACCTCCTCGAGCAGGAGGAGTCGCTCCCCGCCATTCGCGATCAGGCGCGCAGCGGGCGTGTTCAGATGCGTTTTGCGTCGACGATGGCCGAACTCCCCTCCTCTCTCACGGTTGCGAAACAATTCTCATGGTTGAAAAAAAACTTGCGGAGCGGCAACGGGGAGCGTACGCTCCGCGCCACTCTGTTGTAATTAGTTCGATCCCTTCCCGCGCGCCCCGGGTCGGGGGGGAGATTTATGTTCCGCTGGGTCGTCGGCTCGAGTCTGAGATTTCGGTTCCTCCTGTTGGCGCTCGCCGCCGCCTTGCTCGTCTTCGGAAGCCAGGAACTTCGCAAGATGCCGGTCGACGTCTTCCCCGAGTTCGCCCCGCCAAAGGTGGAGATCCAGACCGAGGGACCCGGAATGACGGCCGCCGAAGTGGAAGAGATGATCACGATTCCCATGGAGGAGGCGCTGAGGGGCATCCCGAACGTCGACGTGATCCGTTCCTCGTCGGTCCTCGCCCTCTCGCAGGTCACGGTCCTGTTCAAGATGGGCACCGATCTCATGGACGCGCGACAGCGCGTGCAGGAGCGCGTGAAGCTGGGGATCTCGAGTCTGCCGCAGTCCGCCGGCATGCCGATCATCCTGCAGCCGCTGTCATCGACAAGCCGCGTCATGAAGATCGGGCTGTCGTCGAAGACCCACGACCCGATGGACCTCTCGATGATCGCGTACTGGACGATCAAGTTCCGTCTCATGTCCGTCCCGGGTGTCGCGAACATTCCGATCTGGGGCGATAAGATCAAGTCGCTGCAGGTGCAGGTCGACCCCGGGCGCATGCGTGCCCACGACGTCACGCTCGAGGAGGTCATGGAGACCACCTCGGACGCCCTCGACTTCGGCCTCCTGAGGTACACGCAGGGGGCAAAGACCCGCATCGACGGCATGCTCGACACGCCCAACCAGCGGCTCGTCATCCACTTCGACTCACCGGTCTTCTCGCCGGAGCATCTCGCCGAGGTCTCCGTCGCGTCGAAGAACCGGCGCAAAAGCCCGCCGCGACTGAACGAGGTCGCCGTCGTGAAGTGGGACACCTGGCCGCTCATCGGTGACGCCGTCATCAACGACGGCGTGGGCCTGATGATGATCGTCGAGAAGCTGCCGTGGGCCAACACGCTCGAGGTGACGCGGGGGGTCGAGAAGGTGCTCGCGGAGTTGAAGCCGGGCCTTCCGGGCATCGAGATCGACTCGACGATCTTCAGGCCGGCGACCTTCATCGAGCAGGCGATGGGCAACCTGACGTTCGCGCTGATCAGCGGCCTCGTCCTGGTCATCGTTGTCCTGGGAGCCTTCCTCTACGAGTGGCGCGTGGCCCTCATCAGCGCCATCGCGATCCCGCTGTCGCTCACGACGGCGGCGCTGGTCCTCTATCACCTGGGCGCCACGCTCAACACGATGGTCCTGGCCGGGTTCATTGTCGCGCTCGGCGACGTCGTGGACGACGCGATCATCGACGTCGAGAACATCGTCCGGCGCCTCCGAGAGCACCGTCTGACGGGCGACGGCCGCTCGATCGCTCGCGTCATCATCGACGCCTCCCTCGAGGTGCGCACGGCCATCGTGCACGCGACGCTGATCATCGTGCTGACGGTGACCCCGGTGTTCTTCATGGGCGGGCTCGGGGGCTCGTTCTTCGCGCCGCTCGCCCTCGCCTACTTCATCGCGATGTTCTCGTCGATGGTGGTGGCGTTGACGGTCACGCCGGCCCTCTGCTTCATGCTGGTGGGCCGCCGGAGCATCCAGCAGCGCGAGTCCCCGCTGCTGCCGCCGCTCAAGCGGGCGTACCAGGCGCTGCTGTCACGAGCCGTCCGGACGCCGCGCACGGTGTACGCCGGGGCTCTCGTCGTCGTCATCGCCGGCCTCGGCGTCTTCCCCTTCCTCGGACACACGCTGCTTCCGACGTTCAAGGAGCGCGACTTCCTGATGCACTGGGTGCCCCCCGAGGGAACCTCACACCCCGAGACGGTGCGCATCACCCAGCAGGCCAGCCGCGAGTTCCGGGCGATTCCGGGGGTGCGCAACTTCGGCGCCCACATCGGGCGAGCCGTCGCCGGCGACGAGCCGTACGGCGTCAACTTCACCGAGAACTGGATCAGCGTCGATCGCGCGGTCGACTACGACAAGACGCGGGCGACCATCGAGGCGGCCGTGGCCAGCTATCCCGGGCTGTACCGCGACGTGCAGACCTACCTCCAGGAGCGGATCAAGGAGGTCCTGACGGGTGCGGGCGAGTCCATCGTGATCCGCATCTTCGGACCCGAGCTCTCGGTCATGAGGGCGAAGGCGCGCGAGGTGGAGGCGGCGATCAAGGACATCCCGGGTCTCGTCGATCTGCACGTCGAGCAGCAGGTCAACGTGCCGCAGATACAGATCACGACGAACCTCGAGACCGCCGCGCGCCATGGCCTCAAGCCGGGCGACGTGCGCCGGGCGGCGGCCGTGTTGATGACGGGCGTCGAGGTCACCGACATCCACAGGGACGCGAAGGTCTACGACGTGTTCGTGTGGTCGCCGCCAGAGGTCCGTGGCAGCGTGGACGCCATCCGCGAGTTCCCCATCGACACGGCCTACGGCGGCCGGGTCCGGCTGGGAGAAGTGGCGGAGGTGGCCGTGGCGCCGACGCCGAACAAGATCCGGCGCGAGAACAGCTCCCGACGCCTCGACGTGCACGCGAACGTGCGGGGCCGCGATCTCGGCTCGGTGGTCAGCGAGGTCGAGGCCCGCCTCGCGAAGGTCCAGTTCCCGATCGGCTACCACCCGCACCTGCTCGGAGAGTACAAGGAGCGCCGGGCGGCGCAGACGAATCTGCTCATCGCCGGCGGCGTCGTGGCGATCGTGATCTTCCTCCTGCTGCAGACGACCTTCCGCAACTGGCGGCTCGCGGCCCTCATCTTCCTCGCCCTTCCCGCCGCGCTGGTCGGCGCCCTGCTCGCGAATTTCATGAGCGACCGTGTCGTCTCGCTCGGCTCCCTGGTCGGGATCATCACGGTCCTGGGCATCGCGGCGCGGAACAGCATCATGCTCCTCGAGCACTACCGGCATCTCGAGCACGTCGAGGGTGAGCCGTTCGGCATCGGTCTCGTCTTGCGTGGCGCGAACGAACGGCTGTCGCCGATCCTGATGACGAGCCTCTGCGCCAGTCTGGGGCTGGTGCCGCTGGTGTGGGCCGGCAGCGTTCCCGGGAACGAGATCGAGCATCCGATGGCCGTCGTCATCCTGGGAGGCATCGTCACGTCGACCCTGCTGAGCCTCTTCGTCGTGCCGCTCCTGTATCTCCGATTCGGACGCCAATCGCGCCAAACGATCGACGACTCGTTCCCTCGCGCGGTAGCACCCGAAGGGACGCGCCCATGAATCTCCGCCAGCTCGGTCGTTGCGGGGTGATCGTTGCCGTGACCGTGGCGCCGCTCGCCGGCATGCCGGCCTGGGCGCAAAACGCGGAGCCCGAGCGTATCCGGGGTGTCCTCGCCTCGGTCGAGAAGTCGCTCATCGTCGTGCGCGGCAGCGACAACAAGACCGTGCGCCTCCACCTTTCGGAGTCCGTCACCATCTTCGGGCTGTCGAAGGCCAGCTTCGCGGACGTGACCTTCGGGAAGTACGTCGGGGCGGTTTCCGAGAAGCTCGGCGACGATATTTACAGCCCCATCGTCCGCGATTCGCTGAGCTGGCTGCACCGGGGGTACGAGCTGCGGATCATCGACGAGCAGCTTCGTGGCATCGCGGTGGGGCATCGAAAGTGGGACCTCACGCCGACCAGCGTGATGACGCACGGCTGGGTGGATGACATGGAGGACCGTGTCATCTCGATCAAGTACGGCCCGACGGAAGAAGAGGAAACCGACGTCGAAGTCCCGCGCGACGTGCCGGTGCTCGCGATGTCGCGCGGAGACTTCAGCCTGCTCAAGCCCGGCGCCCACGTGGTGGCCGGCGCGCAGGAGGGCCCAGACGGCCGGTATATGGCGGTGTTCATCTTCGTCGGCAAGGATGGCGTCGTGCCGCGGTTCTGAGAAAGCAAGCAGGTCAGCGAGGAGGAGCGCTCGATGAAAGCCGAATGCGTGATCGGCGGGCTCATTTCCCTGGCAGTGATTGCGGTCCTGTCCGTCCCGGCCGCGACGGCGCCCGCGGCAGCGGCCGGCGCCAAGAGCGATGCGGTGAAGCTGGAGAGCATCCCCGGGAGCCCGGTCAAGCGCATCACTCTGAGCGAGACTGCGGCGAAACGGCTGGGCATCGAGACGGGCACGGTGAGCAAGCAGCCGATCGTCCGCAGGCAGATGGTCGGTGGCCTGGTCGTCGCTCAACCGGAGAAGCAGCCGGCGACGGCCAGCCCCGGATCTGGAGGCAGCATCTTTGGAAGCGCAAAGGTTGGAGGCTTCGCCTCGCCCGCAGCGTCACCGACGATCCACCGGGTTGCGGCAGTGACGACAGCGCCTCCCGCCGGCGATGCCTGGATGCTCGTGACGCTGACCCAGGTCGAATGGGACCGGGTGGCAAAGGACAGGCCCGCGCGCCTGCTACCGCTGGCCACGCGCGAGGCGTCCGGCTCTGAGCTGTTGGCACGACCATCCGGCCTGCCGCCGGTCGAGGACACGAAGCGCTCCATGCTGAAGGTGTATTACACGGTGCCCGGCAAGGACCACGGCCTGACGCCGAACACGCGCATGCGTGTCGAGTTGCAGCTGGCCGGGGACGAGGAGGTGCGGACGGTCGTGCCCTACGGCGCCGTCTACTACGACGCTCAGGGCGCCACCTGGGTCTACGTGAACACGGCCCCGCGGACGTTCGAACGGCAAAAGATCGGCATCGAGCGGGTGATCGGTGATCTGGCGGTGCTGTCCGAGGGCCCGCCGGTCAAGACCGCGGTGGTCACTGTCGGCGCGGCCCTGCTGTACGGCGCAGAAGTCTTTGGTAAATAGCAGAAGTCTTTGGTAAATAAAGGTATGTGGAGGATCTAGCCATGTTCCGCTGGATCATTGGCTCGAGCCTGCAGTTCCGCTTCCTGGTCGTGGGTGTCGCGGCTGCACTGGTCGCGTTCGGAGCCGTCGGACTTCGGAACATGCCCGTCGACGTGTTCCCCGAGTTCGCGGCGCCGGTCGTGGAGGTCCAGACCGAAGCGATCGGGCTGTCCGCCAAGGAGGTGGAAAGCCTGATCACGCTCAACCTCGAGGAGCTGTTGAGTGGCATCCCCTGGCTGCAGTCGATCCGGTCGAAGTCGGTGACCGGTCTCTCGTCGATCACCCTCACGTTCCAGGGGGGCACCGACGTCATGCGGGCGAGGCAGATGATCCAGGAGCGCCTCACGCTCGCGTACACCCTGCCGAACGTTTCGACGCCGCCGACGATGCTCCAGCCCCGGTCGACGACCAGCCGCTTCATGATGATCGCGATCGCGGCCAAGAAGGTCGAGCCCACGGAGCTCTCTCTGCTCGCTCGCTGGACCATCAAGCCCAAGCTGCTGGGCGTGCCCGGTGTGGCCAACGTGGCGATCTGGGGCCAGCGACTGCGGCAGCTGCACGTCCACATCGATCCCGACCGGCTGCGCGACTCCCGCTTGATGCAGGACGACATCATCTCCGCCGCCGGAGACGCCTTCTGGGTGACGCCGCTGACCTTCCTGAAGGGATCGGCGCCCGTCACCGGAGGGTGGATCGACAATCGCAATCAGCGGCTCGGCGTCTATCACGGCATGCCGATCACGACGCCGGAGGACATGGCCAAGGTCGCCGTTGGCGCGCAGCACCTGCTGATGACGGGCAAGACGATGTCGCTGGGTGAGATCGCCGAGGTGACGTTCGCCCACCCGCCCCTGATCGGCGACGCGTTCGTCAACAACGGCAACGGCCTCCTGCTCGTCGTCGACAAGTTTCCGTCCGCGAACACACTTGAGGTCACGCGCGGAGTGGAGGCCGCACTCGCGGAGCTGCGTCGGGGTCTTCCCGGCGTGGACATCGACCCCGGCGTCTTCCGGCTGGCGTCGTACATCGAAGACTCGTTCGCCAATCTCGCCCGGGCGATCCTGTTCGGGGCGGTCCTCGTCGTTCTCGTCATCGGCGCATTCCTGTTCGACTGGCGCAGCGCGCTCATCAGTGTCGTGTCCATCCCGCTCTCGCTCCTGACGGCGGTGATCGTGCTCGACCTGACGGGGGCGACGCTCAATACCATGATGCTCGCCGGCCTTCTCGTCGCCCTCGGCGTCGTCGTCGACGACGCCGTTGTCGACGTGGAGAAGCTCGCGCGGCGGCTGCGCGAGCGCAAGGAAGGCGACCGCGCCTCGCTCCTGACGCTCATCCACGACACGACGCTGGAGACGCGAAGCATCGCGATCTACGCCACGCTGATCGTCGTCCTCGCCGTCATGCCCATCTTCTTCATGGGGGGGATCTCCGGAGCGTTCTTCACACCCCTGGCCCGGTCCTACGTGCTGGCGGTTGTCGCCTCGATGGCCGTGGCACTGAGCGTCACGCCTGCCCTGAGCCTGATCCTCCTCGGCGCACGGTCCCGCCGCGTCGGCGAGCCGCCCGTTGCCGCGTGGCTTCGCGACCGATACGAGACGGCTCTGGGAGTTGTCATTCGGGCGCCTCGCGTGATCTATGCTGTCGCGGGCGTCGTGCTCGTGGTCGGCGTTGCGGTCGCACCCTTTCTCGGGCAGTCGCTGCTCCCCGCCTTCAAGGAGAGGGACCTGCTCGTGAACGTGAGCACCGCCCCCGGTACGTCCTACGCGGAGACGTACCGGATCACGTCTCGAGTCAGCCGCGAACTGCAGACGCTCCCGGGGGTGCGGAGCGTCGGCGCTCATGTCGGGCGCGCAGTGACCGGCGACCAGGTCGTGGGGATCAATTCGAGCCAGATCTGGATCAGCATCGATCCCAACGCCCCCTACCACAAGACCGTCGCCGCCATTCGCGAGACGATCGACGGCTACCCCGGTCTCGATAGCAACGTGCAGGCCTACCTGCGCGACACCGTCGGGGAGGCGCTGACCGGCGCGACCACGCCGCTCGTCGTGCGCATCTACGGTCCCAAGCCCGACATCCTACGGACGAAGGCGGAGGAAGTCAGGGCGGCGCTGTCCGGCATCCGCGGCATCGTCGACCTGCGCGCCGAAGGCCAGGTGGAGGAGCCACAGGTCTCGGTCACGGTCAATCTCGAGCGCGCGGGCAAGGCGAGCGTGAAGCCGGGCGACGTCCGGCGCGTCTCCGCGACGGTGTTCTCCGGATTGACCGTCGGCTTGCTCTCCGCCGAGCAGAAGATCCTCGACGTGGTCGTGTGGGGAGCCCCCGAGACACGCCAGAGTCTGACCAATCTGCGGGAGCTGTGGGTCGGGAAGTTCGATTACAACCAGGTGCGTCTGGCCGACGTCGCGGACGTGAGCATCGTGTCGACGCCGACGGTCATCAAGCACGAGGCCCTCGCGCCGTACGTCGATGTCGTCGCGAACGTGTCGGGCCGTGATCTCGGCTCGGTGGTCGAGGCGATCGACGACAGCCTCGATCGGATCCAGTTCCCGCTCGAGCACAGCCCGAAGATCCTCGGAGAGTACCGCGAGCGCCAGGGCGTCGAGCGCCGCATGCTCGGCATCGCCGTCGCCTCCGTCATCGGAATCTTCCTGTTGCTGCAGGCGTCATTCCGGAGCTGGCGTCTGGCGGTGCTCGCGTTCCTGGCTCTTCCGGCGTCCGTCGTCGGCGGGCTGCTCGCGGCGTTCGTCAGCGGCGGCGTGATCTCCCTGGGCTCGATCGTCGGGTTCCTGGCGGTGCTGGGCATCGCCGCGCGGAACGGCCTCTCGCTGATCCATCACTACCGCCATCTCGAGGGAGACGAAAGGATGCCGTCTCCTCGCGACGTCGTCCTTCGCGGAACCGGCGAACGGCTGTCGCCCATCCTTGCGAGCTCGGTGGCCATCCTCGCTGCCCTTCTGCCGATCGTCGTCTTCGGGCAGATTCCGGGGCTCGAGATCCTGCAGCCCACGGCCATCGTGATCATCGGCGGCCTGATCGCCTCCACCCTGGTCACGTTGTTCGTCCTGCCGGCCCTCTATGTGGCCTTCGGGGCGGGCCGAACGCCAGCTCGAGGCAGCTTAGCCGACGCGTGAACCGCGCGTTTCCATCGACCGTGCTGGCCGTCGCCTTGACGGTCGGGCTTCAGGCGGCCGGGGCGGAACAGTCACCACCGCCTACCGAGACGTTGGCCACGACTCGTCCAACCGAGTCCGAGGCGGCGGCACCGGCCGGCGGCAGTCCGTCGATCCAGTGGCGACTCCTGCCTCGACGTGGCAGTGACCACGGCGATGATGCGCTTCGTTTCGCGCTGCTACCGAGCACGACGGACGACGGGCGCTGGAGCGACCTGGACGACGAGAGCACCCCTCTCCAGGTGCAATTTCAGTTGCCGCCGAAGCAGCCTGAGGCGGGAGCTCCACCACCACCCGCCACGACACGGTTGACGTATCAATATGCCTACGGCAGCGAGTCGGACATCGTGTACCGACGCAACCGGGATCTTCACGACCTCGTTCGCGACAACTCCCTCCTCCTGAAGCCTCAGCTGAACGGCATCATCGTGTATCGCCCCTACGACTGGCTCGAGACAGTGCTCGAAGGGATACTCGAGTGGGAGATCCCCGTCCAGGAGGAGAGCAAGGTCATCCTGCCGAACGGAGAATTAGAGCGCGCGCCGAAACGGCGCCTGTCGCTCCTCGTCGACCAGGCATTCGTGAAGGTCCATCAGATCATTTCCCCCTTCGAGATCTCGGTGGGCCGAAAGAACTACGAGGACGAGCGGCACTGGCTGTATGACACCTCGCTCGACATCGCCAGTGTCGCCGTCAAGGCCGGCCCATTTCGCATCGAGGCGACCGCCGGACGCGAGGTCTACCTGGACCTGGATCTGGCGCCCAATCAGCGTCAGCCGAGGGACCGAATCGACACCTACATCCTGTACGCGGACTACCGCGGAATCGAGGACCACAGATTCGCTGCTTACACGATCGTCCGTGACGATCTGCTCACCGAGAAGCAGCGCAGGCTCCTCGAACGGAAAACGCGAGCTCAGCTCATCGGCGTGCGCGCCCTGGGCAGGCCGTCCGACAGCTTCAATTATTGGATCGAGATCGCGCAGCTGATCGGCAAGGATGGGCCTTCGGTCGGGGGGCCCGTCAGGGGCGGAACGCCGACCAAAAGGTTCGCGGCTCACGGATACGATGTGGGCGCCACGTATCGGTTCCCCTGGATCCCGTTCTCGCCGAGCATCACTGTCAGCTATGCGTTCGGGAGCGGCGACGAGAGCCCGAACGACCGGCACAACAACCAGTTCCGTCAATCCGGCCTGCATACGAACGAAACGCGGTTCGGCGGGTTGTCCAAGTTCAAGATCTATGGCGAGGCCCTGGACCCGGAGCTGAGCAATATCGAGATCTTCACGGCCGGGGTGGGCTTTCGGCCGTTCTCCAACGTCTTCGTCGACGTGGTCTGGCACCGTTACCGGCTGGACGAGTTCGCCCAGAGCCTTTCCAATTCCGCCCTCACGGCCGAGATGAACCAGGTCGACCCCCTGAGGCCGCGCAGCAAGGACGTCGGGAGCGGCTTGGACCTCGTGATCGGATTCCGCCGGCTCTTCGGTCTGCGGCGGCTCGGACTGGACGTGAGGATGGGCTGGTTCTACCCCGGCCAAGCCTTCTTGAGGAACCAGGGCGACGAGGAAGCCCCCGTCATTCGTCGCGCTGACCAAGCGATGTCCGTCATTGCCAAGTTCTGGTGGTGAACATCAGGTGACGCGCGAGCGGAGGCAAGCCATGACCAAGCGAATTCCGCGAAGTGTCGTTCTCGCTGCCGTGATTTTCGCACTGTCCTCGGCATGTGGGGTGGGCTGGGCCACGAACTCCTCGTGGCAACAGGAGTTCGCGATCTCGAGCTGCAAATTGCAGACGACGGGCCGCAACGACTACTTCGTGCTGGAGCCAGGCTTCCAGCTGGTGCTGGAAGGAGGCGGTACGAAGGTCGAGATCACCGTCCTCGACGAGACCAGGACGATCGATGGCGTGGTCACGCGCGTGGTCGAGGAGAGAGAGTGGAAGAAGGGAGAATTGTTTGAGGTGGCGCGGAACTACTTCGCGATCTGTGAGCAAACGAAGGACGTCTTCTATTTCGGCGAGGACGTCGACTTCTACGAGAAAGGGAAGGTCGTCAAGCACGACGGCTCGTGGCTCGCCGGCCAGAACGGCGCCAAGGCGGGCCTGATGATGCCGGGAGCTCCGAAACTGAAGATGAAGTACTACCAGGAGGTCGCGCCCGGCGTGGCCATGGACCGGGCGGAGATCGTCGGCCTGAACGAGACGTGCAAGACACCGGCGGGAACGTTCGCCAGATGCCTGAAAGTGAAGGAAAGCTCGGCGATCAGCTCTGGAACCGAATACAAGTATCACGCGCCGGGGATCGGTCTCGTGGGGGACCAGGACTTGCGACTGGTCAAGCACGGCTTCGTCAAGGGCAAGTAGGTCCGGATCACCTTCAAACGAGGGCCGGCGGGGTCTCCGCGCGCGCAGGGAGTCGCGCGCCTTCGACGAACGCGAGACGACCCTTGAGCAGCGCCTGCATTGCGCGCCGGGCCGGTCCCGTCTCTTGCCGCAGCATGCCCTGCCAGTCGGTCAGCGCCTCGCAAATAATGTCGAGCGCACGCTCCATGTCCGCGGCGTCACGGCGGGCCGACGCCTGACGCTCGACGGCCGTCAGCTTCGGCGGCTGACCATGTGGCCCCTCGTTGGGTCCATAGAGGATGTTCACTGGAACACTTCATCGTCAAGCGGTTCGCCGTCGCGGGAGTGGCGTCCTAAAAGGGCGCTGTCCCGCGTTCTGTCCGCGAGTCAGCGCGAACGGGCACCAAAGCCGGAGTGGGCAGGACCAAACACTTGACGGATCGCCTCCACGCGCTCCTGTGAAATCCGGCGTCGGGCTATACGAGCCAACCGAGTGTGTTCACCTGACCAGCATCTTCAGGAAGCTCGGACTCTGCACGAGGCTCGAGCTGGCCGTCGCCGTCGGCCGCGCCGCCTCGACTCAGACAAAGGTCGGATAGACCTAGGTCCGATTGTCGGCGACCGTCGTGTCGTGGCATGAAGCTATGCCGTGACACGATCCGACGCCCCGAAGACCAGCGAAGCCAACCTGTCAATCGTCGTCGTTGCGGACGCAGCGAAGCGTCTGCGATGCCAGACCGTCCTCGCCAGGCAGCGCATCGCCAGCCGGGGCGCCTCGCTCGCGGGAGCCCGTCGGGTGCTTCGCCCCTATCGACCGCGTGTGCTGCTGCTCGATGCCGCGCGCTCCCCGCGTCGAGCCCTGGGGGCACTGCCAACGTTGAAGCGCCTCAGCCCTGACACTGGCATCGCCGCCATTCCAATTTCTACGGTGACCCGCGCGTCACTCGTCTACGCGCGGGTAGTCTCGTGAGACTTCACATTGAGGCCACAGGGGCCTGGCGTTGAGATTTGGAGGTCGTATGAAGCCTCGTCGGCTGCTGTTGTTCTTCACGCTGCTCATCGCGTTCGTGTTCGCCGGATGTGCCACGAAGCCGTCGACCCAGTGGTGGCGCGTGGGGAACTGCCTGGTCGTCTACGACCAGACCAGGGAAGAGAAGCAGATCGTCGCCGTGGGCCAGGGCTGCGACATCAAGCGGGACACGATTACCTCGGCGGGGGATGTGAAGTAGCCGTCCGGCGCCTGCAACCCGGGGGCGTGGTGTGAGCGCCGTCGCACCGCGCCTTGGGATCCAGCCGGGACGGTGGAAGGCCTCATGGGCCAGCGTGGGCTGCACGGCACTTGAAACGGGAGGGAAATACGAGGCACCGAGAGTCAGTGTCGGCGCGGGGCGTCGCTCTTAGATCGAGCAAGATCACGGGATGACGAAGATCCGCAACGCCGTTTGCCCTGCCTGCAACAAGGTTGTCAGCGTCACGTACTGGCCGTTCAATGTTCCGCTGTACAGCCAGCATTCGATACCAGGTACAGAACGAGATTGCGGATTGGGACTCCGTCCCGTCAAGACGGATTAACGGGGGTTCGCGGGCGGAAGCCACTCGCTCCATTCCCCGTGTCAGAGTGATTGTCCAGACGGACCACTGGCGGTCACGCTATCATCGCGCCCCTATCGCCATCATCCGCTCCGCTATTGTGCTCGCTTAACCGTCACGATAGACTGCCCGTCCCTTAACGAAATCAAGGCGCGGGAGAGCGATGTCGATGCAAGCGTATAGCCGACCGCCACCGATTCGTCTTTCTCACCGTCGCAACGAGCATGCTCAACCGTCGCGGACCTCATAAGGGGAGGGCAACACGCGATACAGACAGTGATGAATCCTGAACGGAGCAGAAAGACGAGTTTCATGGGGACCTATGTGACGACCTGCGGGACCGGAAGGTTCAAGGGGATCAAAGGGCTTGGAAGGTAGGTGCGTCGATGCCGACGCCGGGCGAGAGAATGTCATACGCCCGGCGTTGAGCCAAGGCCCTCGGCCTCACCATCCCGCCGTCGCTGCTGCTGCGGGCGGATCTGGTGATCGAATGACACAAGCCGACTGGATGATCAGGTTCGGCTGAGAGGAGGACCGATGGCACAAGTGCTGATTCGGAACTGGTGGGCGCTCGCTCTGCGCGGAGTCTTCGGTATCCTGTTCGGGCTCGCGGCCTTTCTGTTCCCAGGGATCACGCTTGGCGCCCTGATTCTGCTGTTCGCGATCTACGCCGTGCTTGACGGCATGTTCGCGATCGTCGCCGCGATCAGGGCCGCCGAGCACCATGAGCGCTGGCGGGCTCTCCTGCTCGAAGGCATCGCAGGGATCGCGGCCGGGGTACTGGCCTTTGTATGGCCCGCTCTCACCGCCGTCGTGCTGCTCTACCTGATCGCGGGCTGGTCAATCATAACCGGGGCTCTTGAAATCGCTGCGGCTGTGCGCCTACGTCGGACGATCCAGGGCGAGTGGCTGCTTGGGCTCAACGGCGCGTTCTCGGTCCTCTTCGGTATCCTGCTTGTGACCATTCCAGTCATCGGGTTGCTCACGCTCGTGTGGCTGGTCGGGGCCTATGCGCTGGTCTTCGGTCTCCTGCTGCTGGGGTTGGCCTTCCGTCTTCGGAGGCACCCGGCGCGCGTCTCCCACGCTGAGATGACCCGATGAAGACCCCGTGTTGAAGTAAGAGCCGAACAGATGAAGCGCCGCGTCTTCGTCACCGGCTTCGCCGGGTTGCTCGCCGCGCCGCTCGTCGCCGAGGCGCAGCAGGCGGGGAAGGCTCCCCGCATCGGCTTTCTCGCCGGTGGCTCATCCGTCTCGGCGAACAGCCCACGAAGTTCGAGCTCGCCATCAACCTCAAGACGGCGAAGGCCCTCGGCCTCACCATTCCGCCCTCGCTGCTGCTGCGGGTCGATCAGGTGATCGAGTGATGGCGAACCGTCACCCGCGGCTGGTCACCTTTCGCGGTTTGCTAGGACAGTCCACGACGATCCAGAATTCATCCTCGCTAAGAATCGGATGCGGCACGAGACAGGCTGGGCACATCGCGGTGTCGGTCTCCGTCTCGACGACTGGATCCTCGAAGCTCATATGTCTCCTCCGCTACCCGCTCTCGGCGTTGGTCGGCGCGCTGACGGCCATTCAGCATTGAAGCACTCCTGCACAGCGGGTAAGGCCGGCCCTCCCGTTGATACTGAGTCAACGCGCGTATTCCCCGCGCGCGATCAACTTCCGCGGCCCCCACGGAGGGCCCGCACGACCTACAGAACCACGCGGGCGAACGCGCGCCTACCCCTGAAACGGGGAATTTGAGACCGTAGAATGGCGGGGCAAGATCAGGCAAGAATTGCCCACGATCTATTGTGATCGTCAGTCCGCCGGCTGGGGCGCGGCGAGGCTGGCAGTACCGCGGCGCGCAAGGGCTGGCGCGCCGCGAGGGGACACCACATGATCTCGCGACGCGCGTTCGTGGCTGGCTCCATCGCGTTGCTCGCCGGGCCGCTCTCCGCCCGAGCGCAGTTGACGGAAAAGGTGCATAGGATCGGACTGCTCGCTTCCAGTCGCCAGGCCGTCGATAACCTCAAGGAAGGCTTGGCAGTCCTTGGGCATCGGGAGGGGCAGAGCTTTGTTATCGAGCAGCGGGACGTTGAAGGCCACTTCGAGCTCATCCCCGCCGCCGTCGACTCGCTAGTAAACCTCCCCGTCGATGTCTTCGTTGTTGGGGGTCGGAGTACGTGCAGGCCGTGAAGAACGCCACAAGGACGATCCCCGTCGTCTTCACGAACGTCGGCGACCCGGTCGAACAAGGATTCATTGCCAGCTATGCCAAACCAGGCGGCAACATCACCGGCGGGAGGCGTGGCGCCGAGCATGGTGCTCGCGTGGGTCGCCTCGGGAAGCAACCGCGGGGGCA
>QHRU01000007.1 GCA_003220225.1 Candidatus Rokuibacteriota bacterium | reverse complement strand
GCTTTCAACAGCATCGCCCGCCAGGAGTGCGGTTCGGTCGTGAAACGGCAGAGCAACGGGGAACGGCCCTCGAAAGAGTAGCCGGTCGAGACCTCGCGCTCGCCCGAGAGCGCGCCAAGCACCTTGGCGTGAGCGGTCAGCAGCACCGAGCTGAGCGGCACCGCCAGCTCATCCGCCAGCCGACGCAACGCCGTCACAACTTCATTGCAGATCTTCGCCTCGTGTTCGGCGATCCCGGGCACTGGGTCAAGGGTCCACCGCGGGACCGCGGTGAATCCACCGGCGAGAAGGACCCCGCGCCAGAACTCCCGGCCGCGGTCCGCAGCGGTCACGGTGTCCGGGTCACGCAGGCTGATATTGCCCATCTCACATCTCCCTCGCCGGGTTTCCTCCCCAACGCGCGCGTGCCGGAACATACTCTCCCTTCATCAGAAAGGAGTCGGCGGCGAGCACTGAGCCGTCACCCATCGTCACGCCGTAAAGGATAAATGCGCCAACCCCGATCGTGCAGCCGGCGCCAACCGTCGTTCGGTCGCATTTGAAGGTGCCGTCCTCCTGCGAGTGGCACTGGATCTTGCTCCTGTAATTGAGGACAGACTCATCCCCGATGGCGGTGAGCGTCGGCTCGGAGATGTGCGCGCCATCGTCGAAGACCCTCCTGCCGACCCGAACACCCATCAGCCGCCAGAGCAGGTTCTTGAAGGGCGTGCCATCGAAGGTGTGCAGGTAGTGAATCGGATGCACCTTCCAAATGCGCTCAGCACACCAGAAATCGGGATGGTAGATGGAGCAAATGGTCGGCCGCACTGGGCGCAACGCTATGATGCAACGCTGCACCCCGGTGAGGTAGACAGCGGTGACCACGACGCTGAACCCGAAGAACCCAGCGTTCACCCCGTGTGGAAGCACATCGTAAAGCTCGAGAGCCGCCAGGTAGAGTAAGGCGAACAGGAAGACGCCTACCCATCGTGTGAAGAGGAAAACACCGATGGTCTGAAGATCGCATCGATTCTTTGCCGCGAGGCCGCGGCGCAGCGCCTCCCCCGTCCGGAGATGGTCGAATCGCATGTCGCGCTCAACGGATCGCGGAATCTCGAAACAAGGAGCGCCCAGCAGACCGACCCCTTCGCGAATCTTGCCGTCGAGCGGAACCAATACCTTCGTCCCGAGGAGGACGTTGTCGCCGGTCCTGCCACCCGCAGGATAAGTGACGTCGTTCCCCAGGAAGTTCTGAGGCCCGATCGCTACCCGCGACACGCGGAACGAGGTGCTCGAAACCTCGTCATTCACCAGATGCAGCCCGTCCGCGACCATCGTTCCGGTGCCGACAGCGCTCAGCGATGGGTTCGCGTGCATCACCTCGGTGCCGAAATTCACCCCGGTCTGCATGACTGGCGAAAGGCGATATCCAAGCCACTGCAAGAAGTGGACGATGTAAGAGCTGTCACCGAACAGATACGTGAAGAACCTCATCCTGCCAATCCGCGCAATCGCCCGGTGGGCCGCGTCGTGGAAGCCGTAGAGCGGATAGACGGTGTCCGGCTTGATAAACGCGTTCAACACGCGAGAAACAGCGCCCGTAAGCAGGAGGCCGACGAGCGCGAGGCCGAAGAAGAGCACGAGTGAGAAGATCAGCGCTTCGATGACGAGCCCCCACAACGTGCCCGCACGCGCGCTCGGAACTAGCACCTCAGCCAGCGACGACGCCGCGACGATTGCCAGGCTAAAGCCCGCCTGTACCAGCGGCAGGTACAGGAGGAGGACAGCGAGCAAGGCGGCAGCGGAATAGGCGGCCCGACGGAGCGTGCCGCACCGAGCCGGCGGGACTTTCACGTAGTTGACGTCCGTGCGCTGCGCGGGACAGCCGTGCCACCACTCGCCGGCCGGCACCGCCTGGCCGCTGTGCAGCGCGGAGGCGTGACCGAGCTGCGCCCCATCGCCCATGCACGTGTTGATGTCGAGCACACTCCGCTCGCCGACGAACACGTCCCGGCCGAGGGTCACGGCGCCGATCTCGATCCGCCCGCCCTGTGCCCGGTAGCAGTTGAAGATCGCCTCTCTGCGGATCACCGCCCCTGCACCGATCGTCAGGAGATCGGTACAGACCGGCACGCGCCGGGAGAAGATCACGACGCCGGGTCCGATTTTCGCGCCCAGTGCCCTCAGATAGAGTAGGTACAGGGGCGTACCGATGAACAAACGGGCGGCCGGGCTCGACCGGACGAGCGTTTTGACGATCCAGAAACGGACGTACGCGAGGCTCCACAGGCGGATCTGCTGGGCCTTCCAACGGCCGATGAGCACCCATTTTGCGGCGATCGGAACGGCGCAGACGACGAGGAACGCCCCGCTGCCGGCCAGGACCAATCGCAGGTACATCTCGACGGCACTCGAGCCCGCCGAGACCCACGCGTAGCCCGTGTCGATGGCGAGCACGGCTAGGTAGGAGTACGCCAGGAAGAACAGGCCCTGCAGCACCCCACAGAGGATGTACTCCCGCGTGCTGGTCGGTGTCGGCGGCTCGATCGCCGCTGGAACCGCCGGCCTGGGAGAGCTGGGCGCGACGTCCGCGAGCGCCGCGGCCAGGCTTCTGATCGTCGGATACCGGTAGATGTCCTTCATCGAGACCGACGGCAGGTCCCCTCGCTTCCTCACTCGCGCGCAGAAATGGGCCATCACCAACGAGTCAGCGCCGAGCTCATCAAAGAAATGGCTATCGACGGACACGCGGTCGACGCGCAGCACGTCAGCGAGCATCTCGGCGAAGATGCCTTCGGCGCCGGTCGTCGCGGCGCTGCCCCGATCTGCAATCAACATAGATTCAGCCAATGCCCGAGCACGATGACCTGCGCCAAGTGCTCATCGCACGGTCTCGTAGAAGAAGTCGGACAAGCGCAGCTCCTGGCCGCTGGCGACCGCCTGGTCGTACACCCACTTGCCGACCGCGAGGTCGAGTATCCCAAGGCCGAAAGGCGAGAAAATGATCGGACGGCGACGATTCACTGATCGTCGTCCGATCATGATGTCGGCAAGAGTGCCCGTCACAAAGCTTCGACTTCCCGTCTTCTGCTCCGCGAGATGGGGGGAGGTGTTGGCCTTCATGACGTGCTCGACGTCGTCAACCACGTTCTGCGATCTCAGGAGTATCTCGGGTGCGAGATCGCGAAGGGAAAGATGCAGCACCAGCGGGTTGTGCTCGAAGAGCGTGGCATCGGCGATGTGGGGCGTCGAAGCAACGGTCGTGAAAAGGATCAGATCACAGGTCCTCACAAGTTGGGCGACGTCGGGAACAACCGTGACTGTGCGGTGCTGCTCGAGGCGGCACGCTGTGTTTCTGAATTTCTCACTCTCGAGAGGCGACCGGTCGTGTAACCGTACTTCCTCGATCGTCCATCCCGTGTCGACCAGGAACTCGTAGACGTACCGGGCGATGAACCCGGTGCCCACGATTCCCAGCGAATGCGCCCGGCGCGATTGCCCGCTCAACCAGTGCGCGGCAAGAGCGGCTGAGGCGGCTGTTCGCGCTGCCGAGATGATCGAGCTCTCGAGTATCGCAAAGGGATACCCGGTTTCGTAGCTATTGAGCACGAGTACAGCCGAAGCACGCGGAAAGCCTCGCTGGGTGTTGGCAGGATAACTGGCGATCCACTTCAGCCCGGCCACGTCGAAGTTCTTTCCGAGGTAGGCCGGGAGCGCGATGATCCGGCAATCGGGCTTCTCGGGGAACTGCAAAAAGTAGCTATCGGGGTTGACGCTCTGTCCGTCCGCGTGCGCGAGATACGCCTCCCGAACGATCTGGATGCATTCACTCCGATGGGCGCGGACGATGTCGAACACGGTCTTGCCGTTGATGATCGATAGCTCGAAGTGCATGGCTTCCCGCTCCGCTACTCGAGCCTGGTCGCCCACGTGGGATCGAAGACCGTGTCGAGGTAGG
>QHRU01000006.1 GCA_003220225.1 Candidatus Rokuibacteriota bacterium | reverse complement strand
ACAATCTACTGTCGCGCGGCCAAACCATCACGGCCGAGCTCGACACGAGCCGCACGGAATTCATGCCGGTGCGCGCCGGCCAGTTCTCGCTGCATCACACCCATCTGGTGCACAACTCGCGCCCGAACCTCTCCGCCGACCGGCGCATCGGTCTCGGCCTCAGCTACATCCCGACCAACGTGCGGTGCACCAGCCGCACACGACTGACCGCTATGCTGGTGCGGGGCACCGACCGCTACGGGCATTTCGACGACGAGCCGCGGCCACGCGTTGATGTCGGCGCGGCCGAGCGGACCGTCCACGCCGACGCGGTCGCACGCTTCCGTGCCTCCAATGCCGAGCAGACGAACCGCGACGCGTCGGCGGTGCGATAGAGAGTTAGGGCGGGATCTCGACTTCGTACCGTTCGCGCGCAGACTCTTGCGGCCCGGCTTCACCCAGGAATGACCCAGAAGTTGCCCGCCACGCGAGCCGCCGCCTGCTCGAGGAAGCGGCCCAGGTTCCTCGAGCCGATCTCCTCCTCGCCCTCGATGATGAACTTCACGTTGAGCGGGAGCGTCTTGGCCGCCCTCAGGTACGAGCCGACGGCGGCCACGTGGGCCATGACCCCGCCCTTGTCGTCGGCGGTGCCCCGGCCGTAGAGACGGCCGCCGCGCTCGGTGGGCTCGAAGGCGGGCGAGAGCCACCTCTCCGCGCGGCCGGGGGGCATCACGTCGTGATGCCCGTAGAGGAGCACGGTGGGCGCGCCCGGCCGGTGCAGCCAGTCCCCGTACACGTAGGGATGCACGCCGGGGATCTCCAGCGCCTCGACATACTCCACGCCCGCGTCGCGGAGCGCCTGCGCCACCGCCTGCGCGGAGCGGCGCACCTCCTCCGGGGGAAAGCTGGCGGCCGATATGCTGGGGATGCGGCAGAGGTTCACCAGCGTCTGCTTCCAATGTAGCACCGAGTACGGCGGGGCCTCCCGGGAGACGTTTCGATCATCGTCGAAGTGCTCATCGGCGCGTCCGACCGTTTCGGAGGTAAGATCGCGGCCATGATTTGCCGGCCCTCTTACCGCCCGGCCAAGCCTGCATGCACCCCGGCGGCTGGCCGCTGTCTGAGCGGAGGCGCAAAATCGTTACGGAAATCAGAGCAGTGGGTGTGCCGTCTAGATTGGTCCGCTTGCGGCGCGTGGCGAATGGCTCTTGACTGGGCGTGGGACGCCGGCCTCGCCGCGAGTTAGCCAATGTTCCTCATCAACGCCAAACGCCACGGGAGGATGGACATGAACGGAGTGAGTCGGTCGATCCTGGGATCGCTGATGCTGCTGGGGCTCGGCGGAGCGACCATCACGTACGCCCAGCAGAGTGAGATGACGTTCTTCGTTACCAGCGCGGGCCCCGGAAAGGGTGGGGACCTTGGCGGCCTCGCGGGTGCGGACAAGCACTGTCAGATGCTCGCGCAGGCAGCAGGAGCGGGCGGCAAGACCTGGCACGCGTATCTCAGCACGCAAGGCGCCGGTGCCGTCAACGCGCGCGACCGCGTCGGCTCGGGCCCTTGGCAGAACGCCAAGGGCACCGTCATCGCCAAGAATCTCACTGAGCTAAACAGCGCGAGCAACAACATCACCAAACAAACGGCGCTGACCGAGAAGGGGGAACTCGTCAACGGCCGTGGCGACACACCCAACATGCACGACATCCTGACCGGCTCGCAGCCCGACGGCACCGCGTTCGCGGCCGGCGATGACCGCACCTGCGGCAACTGGACGAAGAGCGGCCAGGGGGCGGCGATGGTCGGCCATCACGATCGGCAGGGCTTGCGCGACGACGACGCGTCGAAGTCCTGGAACTCGTCGCACCCCACGCGCGGGCCCGACGGCGGCTGCAGCCAGAACGATCTCAAGAGCACCGGCGGCAACGGCTTCTTCTACTGCTTCGCCACGAAATAGTCTTACGGCGGCGCGCTGACGTCGGGGAGATGACTGGACCTGCAGAACCCGATCAGCTGGCGCGCCGCCGTTGTAGAACCGCGCGCCACGTGTGGCTTCCTTAATCGCTGAAAGTAATCGCTGAAAGTCGAGCGTCGACAGCGCGGAGATTCAGCTCGGTAGACCGCGTCGATCACGAGAGTGCTTCAGCTCCTGGACCGGCCGGACCTCGA
This sequence comes from Candidatus Rokuibacteriota bacterium, assembly GCA_003220225.1. Classification (GTDB taxonomy): domain Bacteria; phylum Methylomirabilota; class Methylomirabilia; order Rokubacteriales; family CSP1-6; genus AR12. The sequence continues at coordinate 2,191 of QHRU01000006.1, read as the reverse complement.
TCACCCCGACGCGCGCGGGCGGGAACCTCGCGGCGACCGCGCAGGCCTCGTCCATGTCCTTGGCCTCGATGACGAAGAATCCACCCAGCTGCTCCTTTGTCTCGGCAAAGGGGCCGGCGGTGGTGGAGACCTTGCCGGCGCGGACGCGGATGGTCCGGGCCGTCCGGACCCGCTGCAAAGCGTCCGAGGCGATGTAGTGGCCGCTCCGTCGGATCTCCTCGGCGTACTCGATCGCGGAGTCGACAAGAGGCTGCATCTCCTTCTCGGGCATGGCGTCCAGCACGTTCTCGTCGTGGTAGATCATGAACATGAACTTCATCGCATTCTCCTCACGGGCGAAGCTCCTTGATCGGCCGCAATGTTGGACATGGCGTTCACGTCGTTCTCGACAAGATACACCAGGCAGATGCCGAAATCGAAGCCGTGATGGTTACGCGCGGAAGTCGGCCGATAGCGCTGGGGACGTGTCTGGGTGCGGCTCGACGCAGTATCGATTACAGAGTTATGTGGCGAGGCGTGCGCGCTCGAGCGCAGCGATGCGCCGATAAGGATCGGAGCCCAGCTCGGCCGTGAGGGCGTCCAGGGACTCGAGCGCGCTCTCGATCGCGGTCCGGTCGGAGGCGGGCTCCGAAGCCAGGAGGCGAACCCACGCCAGCGCGACGTCGAAGGCACCAAGCCGCCAGCCTCGTCCCCGATCGACGAGCTCACGCGCCTCAGAGAGGAGCGCGCGGGCTCCCGAGCGGTCACCGGCGGCCAGCTTCGCGTCCGCGAGCGTCGCGAGGATGCGCGGCTCGTACCACAGCGCGGCGCGCCGATTACGAGCGAGCGCGAGCGCCCGCTCGAGCACACTCGTGGCCGCGGTGAGGTCGCTGTCCGCGAGCTCCGCAGCGCCGAGAAACGCCGCGGCCTCCACCCGAGAGAACACGCTTCCGCGCTCTTCCGCGAGCTCGACGGCACGGCGGCCGTGGGCGAGCGCGCCGGCCAGATCACCCCGCAGGCGCAGCACCTCGCACAGGATTGCGTGCGTTCCGTAGAGGGCCTGGAGTGCGCGCTCACTCTCCTCGGCGAGGAGTGCCTCCAGGGCGGCCTCAGCCTCGGCCGTGCGCCCGAGGTGTGCGCTCGCCAGCGCCCACCAGACGCGGCACAAGCCAGGGGCGGTGGAACGCCCGACCGCCTCCCGCAGTCCGGCAACCTGCGCGACCTCGGTCAGAGCCCGCTCGGCGGTCGCACGGGCGGGAGCGAGGCGGCCGACCGCAAGCTGTGCGTGGGCCAGCACCGAGCGCATCTCGAACTCGAACACTGCGTCGGATCCTTCGGCGAACTCCGTAGCGCGCTCCGCGCATGCGAGGTACTGCCCCACGTCGCCCGCGAGCCCGCACAGGCGTCCGTAGGACGTGAGCAGGAACGCGTGGCCTGCCTTGTCTTGAAGTCGCTCGGCGATCGCGCGCGCCTCGTCGAAGAGGCCCCGGGCCTCACGCTCCTCGATTCCGGCGATGCGGCCGATTTCGAGTAGCGCGATGCGCGAGGTGAGCTCGAGCATCAGGGTCTCGCGGGACTCCGGAACGGCGGCGAGGAGCGTGGTGACCCGACGGCAGTGTCTCACCCCATCCGCCGGGTCACTGCGTGCGACGCGTCGGCCCGCCTGCTCGTGCCAACGAGCCGCCTCGAGGTGCTCGCCGGCCTCATCGAAGTGATGGGCGAGGAGCGCGGCGTGCGTCGCAACTTCAGATGAGTGGATCGTGAGCAAGGCTCGCGCGATGGCGGCGTGGGTTCCGCGCCGGCGATCCAGAAGCTGTGTGCGGTAGGCCACCTCCTGCGCGAGGGGATGCCGGAAGGCGTGCTCACCCGGAGACTCGGCGGGACCGAGAAGCTCGGCTGTCGAAAGGCGCTCGAGTGACGCGGCGAGCTCGGGCGCGGGCAGATCGACCACGGTGCGCAGCAACTCGATTGGCACGTCTCGCCCGACCACGGCCGCGGCCTGGAGCACGTCCTTGTCGCGATCCGCGAGCCGATCGATGCGCGACGCGAGGACGGCCTGAACGGTCTCGGGCAGCGTGATCTCCTCGATCGGGGCGGCCAGCCCGTAGGCGCCGCGTTCACCACGCAGCACGCCACGCTCGACGAGCGAGCGAATCATCTCCTCGACGAAGAGTGGGTTGCCGCGAGCCCGGGCCTCGATCCGGGCGCGCAG
>QHRU01000023.1 GCA_003220225.1 Candidatus Rokuibacteriota bacterium | reverse complement strand
CGACTCAAGCGCACGTACGAGGACTGGGACAAGCAGATGCTGCCGATCCCACCCGAGGTCCGACGCGGCCCCTGGGAGAATCAGAAGAACCGCGCGCGCGACCTCGAACCCGTGAAGCGCTGACAGCACAAGGCTGCGAAGACGCCGAGACGAATGACGAATCAATGCCGCACTCTGAGCGTCTCGATCGCTCGAAGCGCGGAGCAGGCGTACGACTTCCTGTCGGTGCCGGAGAACTTTCCCAGGTGGGCCTCGGGACTGGCCGGGTCACTGCGGCGGGTCGACGGCGAGTGGGTGGCCGAGACTCCCAACGGCCCGATGAAGGTACGCTTCTCCGAGCGCAACGCCTTCGGGGTGCTCGATCATTGGTTGTCTGCGCAACCCGGAGTCGAGATCTATATTCCGATGCGGGTCATCGCGAACGGAGGCGGCTGCGAGCTCGTCTTCACGCTCTTTCGCCTGCCGGGAATGACCGACGAGAAATTCGCCGCCGATGCCGAGTGGGTGATGCGGGATCTCGCGGCCGCCAAGCGTGTGCTCGAAGAGCCGTGACAGGAGCGCAGCGTCAGCGAAAGCGCGGAATCACGTCCTCGCCGAAGCGCCGCATCGCCTCCATGATCGCGGCGTGCGGCAGGTACCCCACGCTCATTTGACAGAGGACGTGCTGCGCGCCGGCGTCGCGCAGCGCGGCCACCTGCTCGGCGACACGAGCCGGGGAGCCGTAGAGCGCCGAGTGCTCGAGCGAATAGCGCACGCCGTCTTCATGCGACAGGCGCGGGTCGTTCCAGGGATTCACGCGCGAGGCCTCGACCTGGAAGTCGGACGGATTGTGCGTCGTGCGCGCGTGGATCATGTGCCGTCGCGTCTCCAGCAGCGCGGCCGCCAGCTCGTCCTCCGCCCGGCTCTGGCTCTCCGCGAGGTGGACGAAGCGCCACACGGCGGCCTTCTCACGAAGCTGCTGCTGCGCAGCGCCGTCGAGGCCGCTTTCGGCGAGACCGGCATCGAACAGCGCGAGCCGCTCGGGCACGCGCGCGATCGGAATGCGGGCGATCAGGATCGGGGCGCCGATCCGGCCGCACTCGCGCACGGAGCCGGCTGACGAGACGGCGCGCCAGATCGGCGGGTGCGGACGCTGGCGCGGCCGCGGGCGCAGCGCGGGGAGGCTGAGGTCGTAGAACTTGCCGTGGTGGACGAGCGGCGCCTCGGTCCACGCGCGGATCAGCACGTCGAGCGTCTCGTCCATCCGCTCCCGGCTGTCGTGGCTCCTCAGCCCGTAGCCGACGAACTCGTATTCGTTGAAGTTGGTCCCGTGCCCGACCCCGACGTCGAGACGGCCGTCGGAGAGGTTGTCGAGCAGCGCGAGCTGTGTCGCGAGGCGGATCGGATGACGCAGCGCCAGCTGGATCACCGCGAAGCCGATCCGGATCCGCGAGGTGCGCGAGGCCACCACGCTGGCGAATGGGATCGGGTCGCAGTACACGCTCTCGCCCGTGAAGTTGTGCTCGGTGAGCCAGATGCCGTCGAAGCCCGCCGTTTCCGCGAAGCAGGCCTGCGCCACCTGCTCGTGGATGGCGGCGTAGTCGGCGTCGGCGGACGGCGAAGACCCGAGCGTCAGCCAGCCGAAGCGCATCAGGCCGGCAGCCCGAGCGCGCGCCCGGTCTGCGCGGCGAAGCGCTCGAGCGCCGCCGCATCCATGTCGGGGCGCGCTCTCAAGATCAGTCGATCGACTCCGGCCGCGGCGTACGCGTCGATCGCGGCCTTGTCCGGCACGTCGAAGCCCGGCGGCGTGATGCTGATCTCGAGCGGGCCCAGCTCCGCCGGTCGCGAGGACAGCTTTGCGGCATCGCGCAGCGCGCTCACCGACTTCTGCGTCTCCGCGAGGTCCAGCCCGAACCCGTACCAGCCGTGGCCCTGCGTCACCGCGCGGCGATAGGCCGGCGGTGTGCGTCCGCCGACGACGACGGGGATCGGTTTCTGCACGGGGCGCGGCATGGCCTGCACGCCGTCGAACGAGACGTAACGACCGTGATGCGCCGGCTTCGGCTGCGTCCACAGCGCGCGCATCGCCGCCAGGTAGTCGTCGGCGACGCGGCCGCGCTCGGCGAACGGCGCGCCCGCGGCGCGCATCTCGGGCTCGCACCAGCCGACGCCGAGCCCGAAGATGACCCGCCCCTTCGAGAGCACGTCCAGCGACGCCAGCTGCTTGGCGAGCACGACCGCCTGTCGCTGCGGAAGGATGATGACGCCGGTCGCGAGCCGGATGCGCGTGGTGTGCGCGGCGAGGAAGGCAAGCGCGACGAGCGGCTCGAGCAGCCGCATGTCCGGCGCCATCGGACGCCCGACCACCGGCGGATCGGGCAGCACCACGTGGTCGGCCACCCAGAGCGATTCGAAGCCGGCGGCTTCGGCGGCCCGGGCCAGGCGCGCGGCGGCGTCGGGGTAACCGCAATTGTGCAGGTTGACGGAGTGCAGTCCGAATTTCATCGCATGTTCTCCCTTTCCGACCTCACGGCATGGCAGGATAGCACCGGACATCCAAAGGGGGCGCGGCGTACATGAGCCTCGGCGACTCGGCCATCCAGCGCTTTCTCGCCACCAAGGACGTCGCCATCCTCGCCACCGTGCAGGCCGACGGCGCGCCGCTGGCGATGCCGATGTGGTTCCTGCACGACCCGGCGAGCCTGACCATGATCAGCGTCGAGGGCACCCACAAAGTCCGGAACCTGCGCCGCGACGCGCGCGTGTGTGTCGTGGCCGAGGCCGGGTCGGGCGGGGGCGACGAGCGGGGCGTGACCGTGCTGGGCAAGGCGGAGTTCCTCGCGGACGGCCCCGAGCGGCGCGCGCTCGTCGAGCGCTTCCACGCGAAGTATCCTCGCCTCGAGCGGCTGTGGGGCGGCCGTACGATGCCGCCCAACCGGGTCATGTTCCGGGTCGCCCCCGCGCACGTCCGCAGCTGGGGACTCGAGTGAAGCTCACTCACACGTCCTGGGTCGACGAGGAGCGACGGATGGAAGGTGGCGACGAGATCCGGCAGCTGTTGCGAGAGATCCGCGACGCCCAGCGTGAGCAGCTGGCCGAGTATCGGCGGGTGACCGAGCGCTCGCTGGAGCTGCAGCAACGCGCGGTCGCCCGGCAGGAGCAGATCGGCCACCTCTACCGACGACTCGTCGGGGTCGGCGGGGTGATGGTGGTGGCGCTGCTGGTCTTGCTCGTCTATCTCCTGGTGAAGTGGTCACGCTATCTCTTCGGCTAGGGCGATGGACACGCTGACGGCCTCGCGCTGGGACGACGAGTATCGCAACCAGCGCTATGCGAACGAGCCGCCGTTGCCGTTCGTCGACCGCATTCTCGAGACCCTGCGCGCCGATGACTCGGCCGGCCAGGGCACGGGTCTGTACGTCGGGCGCGGCAACGGCCGCAACTACCTGCCGCTCATCGACGCCGGGCTCGAGCTGTTCGGGCTGGACGTCTCCCCGGAAGCCATCAAGCAATTGCTCCAGCGACGACCGACGCTGCCGGCGCAGCGCCTGCTCTGCGACGACTTCCGCGAGTTCAAGAGTCCCCTGCCACGCTTCGACTACCTGGTTGCGATCCAGGTGTTCCAGCACGGCGCCGACGCGGACGTCGCGGCCTATTGCGAGAGGGCGGCCGCCCTGCTTCGGCCGGGCGGGCTGCTCTTTCTGCGCGTGAACTCCGTGAGCACCCAGATCTATCACGCGCATACCGTGGTGGACCGCAACGCCTGGGGCGGCCTCACGGTGCGCTACGACGACGGACCGAAGTCGGGCTTGCTCGTTCACTTCTTTTCGGACGTCGAGCTGCGGGAGCGTCTGACGCCGGCGTTCGTGCCGGTGACCGACGTCCGCGAGGACGTCACCGTCCGCGCGGCGCCGAAGACGGGCTCGTGGGCCCAATGGGAGGCGATCTGGAAGCGTCGCTGACCGAGGCGGCGGCCGCGTTCTTGCGCTCGTATCTGACGCGACTGCCGGCCGATCACCCGCACCACCGGGCGCGCGTGACGGCTTTCGCCTTCGGCGACTCGCCCGCCCTGGCCAAGGAGCTGGCGGCGCTGGTTCTCGCCGGGCACAAGCGCGCCACCGCCAGCCTGCCCGTGCAGTTC
>QHRU01000022.1 GCA_003220225.1 Candidatus Rokuibacteriota bacterium | reverse complement strand
TGCGCCGTCACATGACCCTCCCCCGCACCGCCAGCATCGTGATCGTCGGCGGCGGCGTGGTGGGCTGCTCGATCGCCTACCACCTCGCGGGCCGCGGCGTGCGCGACGTCGTCGTGCTCGAGCGCGAGACGGTCGGCAGCGGCACCACCTCGAAGGCCGCCGGCGGCATCCGCGCGCAGTTCTCGACCGAGACGGAGATCCGGTTCTCGCTCGAGGCCATCAAGGTCTTCGAGCGCTTCGAGGACGAGTTCGGCGTCGACATCGGCTACAAGAAGATCGGCTACCTGTTCCTCGTCAGCGATCCCGCCGACCTGCGCGGCTTCGAGCCGCGGATCGCGCTGCAGCACAGGCTCGGCGTCGACGTGCGCGTGATCTCCCCCGACGACGCGAAGAAGCTCGTGCCCGCGCTGCGCGTCGACGACCTGGTGGCCGCCGTGTGGGGCCCGGGCGACGGCCTCGCCGGTCCGGCGGAGGTCACCAACGGCTTCGCGCGGCGCGCGCGCGAGCGCGGCGTGAAGCTCGCCGAGGGCGTGCGCGTCACCGCGATCGAGCGCGCTGACGATCGCGTCACCGGCGTCACGACGACCGACGGCGCGGTATCGGCGCCGCTGGTAATCAATGCGGCGGGACCGGTGGCGGCCACGGTCGGACGCCTGGCGGGCGTCGAGATCCTCGTGCAGCCGCGCCGTCGCCACATCTTCTTCACCGAGCCCTTCCCCGAGATCCCCGGCCCCATCCCGCTCACCACCGACCGCGCGAGCGGCTTCTACTTCCGCAAGGAGATGGAGCAGGTGCTGCTGAGCCCGGGTGACGTCGAGGACATCGGCGCGGACTTCGAGGTGCCGATGGACTGGCGCCGTCTCGACGAGGCGGTGGACAAGGCGGTGCGCCGCGTCCCCGTGCTGGAATCGGCGAAGATCGCCGGCGGCTGGGCGGGGCTTCGGCCGCTGACGCCCGACGATCACGCGATCATCGGCTGGGCGCCTGGCGTGCAGGGGTTCTTCCTCGCCGTCGGCTTCGGCGGGCACGGCTTCCAGCACTCGCCCGCCACCGGACGTCACGTCGCCGACTGGATCGTCGACGGCAAGGCGTCGATGGACCTGTCGCTCTTCGACCCCGGCCGCTTCGCGACCGGCCGCGCGCAGGCGCACGACAAAGGACCCGATGCCGAGTGACCTGACGATCGCCGACGTTCGCGTCTCTCTCGCAGACATCCCCGTCAAGCGCCCGCACCACATGTCGTTCACGACGCTGCACGAGATGAACTTCGCCTTTGTGCGCATCGAGACGCGGGGCGGCCTCGTCGGCTGGGGCGAGGCGGCGTGCCTCGGCGGCCCGACGTGGAGCGAGGAGTCCGCGGAGTCCGTGCAGGTCGTGCTCGAGCGCTACGTCGCGCCCTGGCTCGTCGGCCGCGACGCGACCGGCATCGAGCCGCTTCGCCTCGAGATGGGCCGCCGCGTGCAGGGCAACCCGTTCGCGCGGGCGGCCGTCGAGATGGCGCTGTGGGACCTCAACGGCAAGGCCCTCGGGGTGCCCGTCCATCGCCTGCTCGGCGGGCGCGTGCGCGATCGCGTGCCGCTGTCGTGGTCGCTCGCCGTCGGCAGCCCGGAGGCGGAGCTCGAGGAAGCCCGCGAGAAGGTCGCGCTCGGCCACCGCATCTTCAAGATCAAGACCGCCGCGCATCCGCTCGCGGTCGACGTGGAGCGCGTGCGCCGCATCCGCGAGACGGTGGGCCCGGCCGTCGCGCTGCGCGTAGACGCCAACCAGGGCTGGGACCGGCCGACCGCGCTCGCCGCCGTGCGCGCGCTCGAGCCGTACGGCCTCGACTTCGTCGAGCAGCCGGTACCGAAGTGGGACCTCGACGGCATGGCGGAGATCGCGCGGCAGTCGCGGATCCCGATCATGGCCGACGAGTCCTGCGGCAGCGAGCACGACGCGTTCGCCATCGCGCGGCTCGGCGGCGTGTCGATCCTGGCCCTCAAGCTCACGAAGTCGGCCGGCATCCTCGGCACGATGGCCATCGCGCGGATCGCGCAGGCGGCCGGGATGGGCTGCTACGTGGGCTGCATGATCGAGACGTCGCTCGGCACCGCCGCCTATCTGCACGTCGCGCTGGCGGCGGCGCCGGTGACGTGGGGCTGCGAGCTGTTCGGCCCGCTGCTGCTCCAGGGCGACGTGGTGCGCCGGCCGGCGCAGTACGCCGACGGCGCCATCCTCGCGCTCGACGGCCCCGGGCTCGGCGTGGACGTGGACGAGGCTGCGCTCAAAGAGTGGATCAGACACTAGCCCGGGGGGGAGGAGACCATGAATCGACGGCTGTGGACGTGCGTCGTCATCACCGTGCTCGTGGCGGCCGGCCTCGCCGGCTCCGCGTGGGCGCAGAAGCCGCTCAAGATCGGCGTGCTGACTCCGCTCTCGCCGCCGGGCGACGCCATCGCCGGCCAGTTCATCGTGCGCGGGGCGAAGATGGCCGCGGAGGACCTCAACGCGCGCGGCGGCGTGCTGGGTGGGCGCAAGATCGAGCTGGTGATCGAGGACGACGGCGGCACCCCCGAGAAGGGCGTGGCCGGCTTGCGCAAGCTCGCGTCGCAGGACCAGGCGGTGGCCGTCATCGGCCAGTTCCACAGCTCGGTGATGACCGCCGTGCAGCAGGTGGCCGAGCAGTTCAAGGTGCCGGTGTTCGCCACGCAGGCCTCCGCGCGCGAGGTCACCGAGCGACATCTCAACTATACGTTCCGGACCCACGTGATCGACGCCGATCGCGTCGCCATCTGGAACCGCTGGATCAAGGAGCGGGGCTTCAAGCGGGTGGCCCTGATCGCGGAGAACACCGACTACGGCGTGGGCCTCGTGGAGGAGACGAAGAAACAGTTCAAGACGATGGACGTGAGGGCCGAGCTGAAGACGGTCGTCTTCGACCGGACGGCGGTGGACCTCACGCCGCAGCTGCTCGAGCTCAAGAACTGGAAGCCGGACATGTGGATCAACGGCGGCATCGGCACGCCCATGTACCTCATCATCAAGCAGGCGTACGACATCGGGCTCTTCCCGGCGGTGCCGACGCTCATCACGTACGACGCGCCGGTGCGGCCCGAGTACTGGAAGACCGTCGGCGAGAAGGGCAACTACGTCACGTTCTTCGTGTACTACCACCCCACCATGAGGCTCACGGCGCGGGGCGAGGCCTTCCGCAAGCGGTACATGGCGGAGTTCAAGGAGGACCCCGTCTACGCCGCCCTCAACGCGTACGCGCAAACCTTCCTCATCGCCGACGCGCTGAACGCCGCCAAGAGCGACAAGGCCGACGACCTCGTGAAGGCGCTCCTCGCCGGCAAGTTCGAGGGTTGGAACGGCACCATCACCTTCAGCCGCGGCGAGGGCCCGTACTGGCAGCAGTGGTCGCCGCCGATGTTGATGGTGCAGTACACGCGCGTGGAGCAGCCGTTCACCGAGGTGAAGATCATCGCCCCCGCGGAATTCAAGACGGGCGAGTGGGTGAGCCAGCCGAAGTAGGGCGCGCGTGGACGCCGTCCTCGTCTCCCAGTACGTGCTCTCCGGCGTCGTGATCGGGCTGATCTACAGCCTGATGGCGCTGGGCATCACGTTCATCTACGGGATCATGAAGATGATCAACTGGGGGATGGGCGAGTTCTACATGATCGGCAGCTACGTGCAGTACGCGCTCATCGCCACCCTGCTGGGGCCGCGCCTCTGGTGGCTGGCCCTGCCGCTGGCGATGGGCGCGGTGTTCGTGCTCGGCCTCATCCTCCAGCGGCTGCTCCTGCGCCCGATGTTCGTCGGCGTCGTGGAGCGCCGCGACGAGTACGCCACCATCGTCACCATCGCGCTCATGGTGTTCTTCCGGAACCTCGCCATCGTGGTCGGCGGTCCCAACCAGTACGCGCCGGGCGATTACGCGAAGCCGCGGATGCTCGGGACGCTGCCGATCTCGGGCAACCGCTTCGTGGCGCTGATCGCCACCCTCGTCCTGCTCGGCCTCTTCTACCTCGTCGTCAAGCACACCGCGATCGGCCGCGCGCTCCGCGGCGCGGCCCAGAACCGCGTGGGCATCCAGACCGCCGGCATCGACGTCCTGCGGCTCGACATGATCGCGTTCGGGGTGGGCGTGGCGCTCGCCGCCGCCGCCGGCGCGCTGCTGGCGCCCGACTTCCTCGTCTATCCGGAGAACGGCGCCATCTCCACCTTCAAGGGCTTCGAGATCATCGTCATCGGCGGGCTCGGCTCCATCGCGGGGAGCATCGTCGGCGGCCTCCTGCTGGGCGTGCTCGAGGCGCTCGGCTCGGTGTTCATCTCCTCCGCGTACCGCGACCTCTACGGCTTCGTGCTGCTGATCCTCGTGCTGGTCGTCCGGCCCACCGGCCTCTTCGGCGAGCGCGAACGGACCGTTTGACACGCGATCTG
>QHRU01000113.1 GCA_003220225.1 Candidatus Rokuibacteriota bacterium | reverse complement strand
AAGAGCTCGGCTACGCGATCCTCGACCAGATCGTGGCCGGCTTCGTCGAGCGCACGCTGGAGCCGTGCTTCGCCGATCCGACCGGCGCGCCGCTCGCCCAGATCCGCTGCTTCCTCGACCGCATCGAGCAGGCGCAGCGCGATCACAAGTGCATGGGGGGCTCCGCGATGGGTAATCTCGCCTCCGAGCTGTCCGACGTGCACGAGGGATTTCGCAAACGGCTGGCATCGGTGTTTACCACGTGGCACGCGCGCTTCGCGGAGGCCCTCGCGGAGGCGAAGCGGCGCGACGAGGTGGTCGCGGCGTGCGAGCCGGACGCGACCGCGCGCTTCGTGGTGGCGTCGCTCGAGGGCGCAATTCTCTTGACCAAGGTGACCAAGGACATCGGGGTGATGGAACAGTGCGTGGGCGAACTGAAGCGCTATCTCGCGGCGTACGAGGTGCCGGCATGACCGTCTCGCCCGGCGCCCGCACCGACGTCGACGCCGACCTCGTCGAGGCGCTGCGCCGCGAGGAGCCGGAGGCTGCCGAGCAGCTCGTCGAGCGGTTCGGCGACCGCGTGTACCGGCTCGCGCAGCGGATCACCGGGGTGAAGGAAGACGCCGAAGAGGCCGCTCAGGACGCCCTCTGGACGGCCGCGCGCAAGATCGGCACGTTCAAGGGCGAGTCGGCCTTCGGGAGCTGGCTGTACCGCATCGCCGCCAACGCCGCCTACCAGAAGCTGCGCTCGCGCCGCGGCAAGGCGCGCGAGGTCGCGCTCGACGACGTCCTGCCCGCCCTCGACGGCGACGGCCGCCACTTCGAGCCGATGGCCGACTGGTCCGAGCGCGTGGACGAGCGCGCGCTCACCGGCGAGCTGCGCGGGGTGCTCGAGCGCGCCATCGAGGGGCTGCCGCCGGACTACCGGACGGCGCTCGTGATGCACGACGTCGAAGGGCTCTCGAACCCCGACATCGCCGAAACGCTCGGCATCAGCCTGCCCGCCGTGAAGTCGCGGGTGCACCGCTCTCGGCTCTGGGTGCGCAAGCAGCTCGCGGACTATCTCGATCCGCGCTGAGTGCCGAGAGTTGACGCCCGCCCGGCCGCTGTGGTTCCATAAGCGACTGTTACTCCAACACCGGGGAAAGGTTGGACGTGCATGGAAGCGGTGATCGCGACGGGCGGCAAGCAATACCGCGTGACGACCGGGCAGGTGATCGCCGTCGAGCGGCTCGCGGGCGACAAGGGCGCGACGGTGGAGTTCGCCTCCGTGCTGCTCGTCAACAAGGACGGCGAGATCATCGCGGGTGCCGACCGCCTCGCGAAGGCGCGCGTGGCGGGCGAGGTGGTGCGGCAGGGACGCGCCCGCAAGGTCCGGATCGTGAAGTTCAAGCGGCGCAAGAACTACCGGCGTCACCGCGGCCACCGGCAGGCGGCGACCACCGTGCGCATCACGAAGATCGAGGTCTAGGTCATGGCTCACAAGAAGGGTGTCGGCAGCTCTCGCAACGGCCGCGACTCGAATCCGCAGATGCTCGGCGTCAAGCGGTTCGGCGGCCAGTTCGTCACGGGCGGCAGCATCCTCGTCCGGCAGCGCGGCACGCGCTTTCGGCCCGGCCTCAACGTCGGGCTCGGCTCGGACGACACCCTCTTTGCAAAGATCGACGGCTACGTGCGGTTCGAGCGGCGCGGCGACAACCGCTACGTGAGCATCGTCACCAGCCCGGCCTGAACTCGCTGGCGGGCGCCCCCGGCCCGCGGGCACCGAGATGTTCGTCGACGAGATCGACATCTTCGTCAAGGGCGGCGATGGGGGCGCCGGCTGCATCTCCTTCCGTCGCGAGAAGTTCGTCCCCCGCGGCGGTCCCGACGGCGGTGACGGCGGCGCCGGCGGCTCCGTCTTCCTCGAGGCCGATCCCGCGCTCACCACACTCCTCGACTACCACTATCAGCGTCATTACCAGGCCGAGCGCGGCCAGCACGGGCAGGGCAGCGACTGCACCGGCGCGGGCGGCGAGGACCTCGTGCTGCGCGTGCCCGTGGGCACCGTCGTGACCGAGCGCGAGTCGGGCGAATTCCTCGGCGACCTCACGGAGCCCGGCCAGCGCGTGCTCGCGGTGCGCGGCGCGCGCGGCGGGCGCGGCAACGCGCGCTTCGCCTCGTCCACCAACCAGGCGCCGCGCCGCGCCGACCTCGGCCGGCCGGGGCCCGGGCGCTGGCTGCACCTCGAGCTGAAGCTGATCGCCGACGTCGGCGTCGTCGGCTTCCCCAACGCCGGCAAGTCCACGCTCGTGTCGCGCCTGTCGGCGGCGAAGCCGAAGATCGCCGACTATCCCTTCACCACGCTCGTCCCGACCCTCGGCATCGCGCGCGCCGCCGCGGACCGCTCCTTCGTCATCGCCGACCTGCCGGGCCTGATCCCGGGCGCCGCCGAGGGCAAGGGGCTCGGCCATCAGTTCCTGCGTCACACGGAGCGCACCCGACTGCTCGTGCACCTGCTCGATCCGGACCCGAACACGGGCCGCGATCTCGTCGAGGACCTCGACGCGATCAACGCCGAGCTGGCGGCGTACTCGCCCGCGCTGGGGGCGCGGCCGCAGATCGTGGTCGTGAACAAGGCGGACCTGCTCGAGGGCGACGGCGCCGCCCCGATGCGCGCGGCGACCGAGCGCGTGAGGGCGCGCTGCGCCGAGGCGGGCCAGCCGTTCTTCATCATTTCCGCGGCGACCGGCTCCGGGCTGCGTGAGCTGGTGAGCGCCATCGCCGCACGCCTGGACGACACCGGATGGCTGCGCGCCGCCAGCTAGGCCGCGTCCGCCGGCTCGTCGTCAAGGTCGGCACCTCGCTGGTCGCCGAGCCGGGCACGGGGCCGGATCCCGACCGCATCGCCGCGCTCGCCGCGGAGATCGCGGGCGCGCGCGAGGGGCGCGAGACGGTGCTCGTCACCTCCGGCGCCATCGCCACCGGCATGGCACGCCTGGCGCTGCCCGTGCGCCCGCGCTCCATTCCCGAAAAGCAGGCGGCGGCGGCGGTCGGGCAATCCGCCCTCATGTGGTATTACGAGGCCGCCTTCAAGCGGCACGGGACGGCGGTGGGCCAGGTGCTGTTGACCGCGCAGGACATCGGCGACCGCGCGCGCTATCTCAACGCGCGCAACACGCTGCTGGCACTCCTGCGCTTCGGCGTGCTGCCGATCGTGAACGAGAACGACACGGTGGCGGTGGAGGAGATCAAGGTCGGCGACAACGACAATCTGAGCGCTCTCGTCGCCTCGCTGATCGACGCCGACCTCCTCGTGTTGCTCACCGACGTCGAGGGACTCTACACCGGCGATCCGGCCACCGATCCCGGCGCGCGCGTGATCGACACCGTCGAGTCCGTCACCGACGACGTCACGCGCCTCGTCTACAACGGCACCGGCGCGGGCGCCGTGGGCGGCATGGCCACCAAGCTGCAGGCGGCGCAGAAGGCGGCGGCGGCCGGGGTGCCCATGGTGATCGCGAGCGGCCGCAAGCAGGGCGTGCTGGCGCGCATTCTCAAGGGCGAGCCGGTGGGCACCTACTTCGCGCCCAAGGCCGATCGCCTGGGCGCGCGCAAGCGCTGGATCGCCTTCGCGGTGACCCCGCAAGGCCGCCTCGTGGTTGACGCGGGGGCGCGGCAGGCTTTAACTCATCATGGAAAGAGCCTGCTGCCCTCGGGTGTGGTGGACGTCGAGGGCGACTTCGCGGCGGGCGAGGTGGTGGCGCTGGTGGGAGACGGTCGGGAATTCGCGCGGGGGCTCGTCAACTTCGACGCGGGCGAGCTGCGCCGGATCCGCGGCGCCAAGACGCGCGACATCGCGGCGCGCCTCGGGTACAAGAGCTTCGACGAAGTGATCCACCGCGACAACCTGGTGATTCTATGAGCGTGGGTTTGAGCGCGTCATGAGGGCAAGCGGGATCCCGTTGGGGGGGTGTCGGGGGGGAGCGGCGGTCGCTCCCCCCTGATACAAACAGGAGTCGCCATGGACGTGAGGCAGCTGGTCGAATCGAAAGCGCGCGCCGCGCGCGAGGCCGCCCACGCGCTCGCGCTCTGCGGCACGCGCGTGAAGGACGAGGCGCTGGCGCACATGGCGCGCGCGCTGGAGGAGAAGACGGCGGCCCTCCTCGAGGCCAACCGCGCCGACCTGGAGCGCGCGCGGACCAGGGGCCTGACGCGCGCCTTCCTCGACCGACTCACGCTCAGCGAGGCCCGCATCGAGGAGATGGCCAACGGCCTGCGCCAGATCGCCGCGCTGCCCGATCCGGTCGGCACCGTCGCGGAGTCGTGGCGGCGGCCCAACGGCATCGAGATCTCCCGCGTGCGCGTGCCCCTCGGCGTCATCGCCTTCATCTACGAGTCGCGGCCCAACGTCACCGCCGACGCGGCCGGTCTCTGCGTGAAGTCGGGCAATGCGGTACTGCTCCGCGGCGGCAGCGAGGCGATCGAGTCCAACACCCTCATCGCGGCCGTGCTGGCCAAGGCGCTCGAGAAGACCGGCGCGCCGCCCGAGGCGATCCAGTTCGTCGACGTCACCGATCGCGAGGCGGTGGCGGCCATGCTCGAGCAGGACCGGTACCTCGACCTCGTCATCCCGCGCGGCGGCGAGGAGTTCGTCCGCTGGGTCGCCGCGCGCTCGCGCGTGCCCGTGCTCAAGCACGACAAGGGCGTCGTCCACGTCTTCGTCGACGCGGACGCCGATCCCGAGATGGCCACCGCCATCGTGCTCAACGCCAAGACCCAGCGCCCGTCGGTGTGCAACGCGCTCGAGACGCTGCTCGTGGATCGCGCGATCGCCGAGCGCTTCCTGCCGGCGGCGGCGGCGCGCCTCGCGGAGGCGGGCGTCGAGCTGCGCGGCTGCGCGCGGACGCGGGCGCTGGTGCCCTCGGCCCGGCCCGCCACCGAGGCGGACTGGGACGCGGAGTACCTCGACCTCGTGCTCGCCATCCGCGTCGTCGACGGGATCGACGCGGCCCTCGAGCACATCCGCGCCCACGGCACCGGCCTCGCGGAAGCCATCGTCACCAACGACCTCGCGCGCGCGCGGCGCTTCACGCGCGAGGTGGACGCGGCGGGCGTGCTCGTCAACGCGTCGCCGCGCCTGCTCGACGGCAGCCAGTTCGGCATGGGCGCCGAGATGGGCATCTCCACGTCGCGCGTGCACGCGCGCGGGCCGGTGGGCGTGCGCGAGTTGACCACGACGAAGTTCGTGGTGCAGGGCGACGGCCAGGTGCGGGAATAGCCGGGTGCCGCGCACCGCGGTCTTCGGCGGGTCGTTCAATCCCATCCACTACGGTCACCTGCTGCTGGCCGACGACCTGCTGGAGATCCTGACGCTCGACCGCGTGCTCTTCGTCCCCGCCAAGCATCCGCCGCACAAGGATCCCAGCCGACTCGCGGCGCCGGAAGAGCGGCTCGCCATGGTGCGGCTGGCCACGGAGGGCCACCGCGGCTTCGAGGTCTCCGACATGGAGCTCGCGCGGGCGGGCCCCTCGTTCACCGTGGACACGCTGGCGGCGCTCGCCCGGCCTGGCCTGACGCTCTTTCTCGTCGTGGGCTCCGAGACGTTCCTCGACCTCCTCTCGTGGCGCGATCCGCGCCGCGTGGCGCGGCTGGCGCGGCTGGTCATCGTGCCGCGCGTGGGCAGCCCGTTCGACACCGAGAGCGAGACCGCGCAGAAGGTGCTGCGCGAGATCGGCGTCGAGAGGGGCTTCACCACCGTCGAGGACGGGCGCGTGCCCGAGCGCGGCGTGATCGTGTCGCGCGCCGCCTCCATGCCCATCTCCGCCTCGGAGCTGCGGCGCCGGGTGCGGGAGGGCCGCTCGCTCGCCTTCCGGCTGCCGCCCGCGGTCGCGGAGTACATCCGGGCGCGCGGGCTCTACCGGGAGCAGCCGGCCTGATGGCGGGCTCGTCCGCCGAGCGCAAGGTCCGGCGCGCCGCCCGCGCCGCGCTCGACAAGACGGCGATCGACCTCACGGTGCTCGATGTGCAGCGCGTCTCCAGCGTCACCGACTACTTCCTCGTCTGCAGCGGGCGCTCGGCCCCGCACGTCAAGACGATCGCCGAGGCCATTCGGGAGGAGCTGAAGACGGAGGGTGTGCGGCCGCTCCACGCGGAGGGGCAGCCGGAAAGCGGCTGGGTGCTGCTCGACTACGGCGACGTGCTCATGCACGTGTTCCTCGAGGACACGCGCGCGTACTACGCGCTGGAGCGTCTGTGGGGCGACGCGCCGTTGCTGTCGGTGTCGACGGCGGAAGACGGCGCGTGACGGAGTCCTGGGTGCAAGACGGCGGATAGTCTGAGATCCACGACGGTGGACAAGAGTGGATAACCGTGGACGAAGAATCGGCCTCGCGTCTTGCGCCCCGCCCGGCGTGCATGCTAGCGTACGAGAAATCGCCGCGCGCGCGGCGTTCGTCGTAACGGAGGGGCGTCGATGAGGAAAGATCGACTGGCGCAGTTCAGGAAGCGCCTGATCGAAAAGCATCGCCAGCTCGCCGATGAGGTGGGCCGCACCGCCCTCTACGGCAAGGACCAGGAAGACGACTCCATCAAGGACCTCGGCGACCAGGCCAACACCGCCTACACGCGCGAGTTCTTCTTCGAGCTGGGCAACGGCAACAATCGCCTCCTCCGCGACGTCGTCTCCGCGCTGCAGAGGATCGACGACGGCTCGTTCGGCAACTGCGAGCGCTGCGGCGAAACCATCGGCGACAAGCGCCTGGAGGCGCTGCCCTTCGCGCGCCACTGCATCGGGTGCCAGCGCGTGATCGAGGAGGAGGAGCGGATGGCGGCCGGGTAAGCCGCGCACATCCCCTCGCCGTCGCTGCCCGTCCCATGCCGCTGATACCCGCCCGCGTCTCGCTCGGCTCGCTCGTCACCGTCGGCCACCGCGCCCTGCGCCTGCTCGGCCTCGAGCGCGCGCCCGCGAGCGGAGAGAACGATCCGCAGGCGGCCGAGGCGATGCGCCGCGCCGAGGCCGCGCGGGCGGCGGGCCGCCCCGACGAAGCACGCACGCTCTTCCGCTACGTCGTCCAGCGCTGGCCCGCCCACGTCGGCGGGCTGCACGCGCTCCGCGACCTCGCGGTGGAGGCGCGCGACTGGGACGAGGCGATCGCCATCCAGCAGAGCCTGCTCGAGCTCGCGCCCTCGCGCGAGCGTCACGCCGAGGCGGAGTGGCTCGCCGTCGGCTACTACGAGATGGGGCGTCTGGAGCTCGCGCGCGGCGAGGCGACGGCCGCCGTCGGACACTTCCGCGCCGCGCTGCGCGCCGACCGGGACTTCGTGCCGGCGTCGGTGGCGCTCGGCGATGCGCAGGAGGCGGCGGGCGACCCGCGCGAGGCCGTGCGCACCTGGGAGCGCGCCGCCGAGACGCACCCGGTGCTGCCGCTGCTGGCGCGCCTCGAGCGCGCGTACCGCGAGCAGGACCGGCCCAGCCGCATGATCGCGCTCTACCGCGCGGCGGCCGAGCGCGTGCCCGACGACCTCGCCCTCGCGGCGGCGCTCGGTCGCGTGTACTTCGAGCTCGAGATGCTCGACGAGGCGGCCGACCAGTTCGAGAAGATCGAGGTGCGCGCTCCCGACCTGCCGACCGTACACGCGTTCCTCGGCGCCATCTTCGAGCGCCGCGGCGACACGCGCGAGGCCTTCGACGAGTACCGCCGCGCGCTGCGGCTCGCGCACGGCTTCGACTGGCCGCACCGCTGCACGGCCTGCGGCGTCGCCGCGCCGCGCTGGCAGGACCGGTGCGATGCCTGCCGGCGGTGGAACACGCTGCGTCCGGCGTCGGCGCGCTGAGCGCCGCCGTGCGCGGATGGGCCGTCGCCGCGCTCGACCTCGTCTTTCCCGCCTGCTGCCCCGTGTGCGCGGCCACCCTCGGCGCCGGCCGCCGCGATCCGCTCTGCGGCGCCTGCTGGGACGGCATCGTCCGCATCGACCCGCCGTTGTGCGCCCGCTGTGGCCTTCCGTTCTTCGTGTTCGCCGACTCGAGAAGCGACAGCGACGAGCGCCCCGGGTTTCCCGGGGCGCCCGGAGCGTCGGGGAGTGGGGCCGCCCAGACGTGTGGTCCGTGCGCGGCGGCGCCGCCGGCGTTCGACTGGGCGCGCGCGGCGGGCCTCTACGCGGGACCGCTGCGCGATGCCGTGCAGCGGCTGAAGTTCGGCCGCCGGCCCGCGCTGGCGCGGCCGCTCGCCGCCCTCGTGCTCGAGCAGTGCGCGGCGGCGATGCCCGCGGGCGCGGTGCTGGTGTCCATCCCGCTGGCGCGCGAGCGTGAGCGCGAGCGCGGCTTCAACCAGGCGGCGCTCGTGGCCGAGCACGTGGCGCGCGGGCTCGGCGCGCCGCTGTCCCCGCGCTGGCTGGCGCGCCCGCGCGCGACGGCGCCCCAGACCGAGCTCGATGCCGCTGCGCGGCGCGCCAACGTGAGGGGCGCGTTCGTCGCCTCCACCGCCGCCGCCGGCGCCGACGTCGTGCTGGTGGACGACGTGCTCACGACGGGCGCGACGGCCGGCGAGTGCGCGCGGGCGCTGCACGCCGTCGGGGCTCGCTCGGTCGGAGTGCTGACAGTTGCTCGTGTGTTGTAAGTGGCCGTATAATTTCGACTGATCCCGGGCACCCGGTAACGTTCTCCCGCACAAGGAGCCCTTTCATGAGTATTCGAGTCGGCGTCAACGGATTCGGCCGCATCGGGCGCGTCTTCTTCCGCACCGCGCTCGAGGCGAACGGCGAGATCGAGGTGGTCGGCGTCAACGACCTCGCCGATGCCAAGACCCTGGCGCACCTCCTGAAGCACGATTCCGTCCACGGCAACCTCAAGGCCGACGTCACCGCCAAGGGCGAGGCCATCTTCGTCAACGGGCGCGAGATCCGGGTGTGCGCGATCAAGGACCCGGCGGCGCTGCCGTGGAAGGAGCTCGGCGTGGACGTGGTCGTGGAGTCCACCGGCATCTTCCGGGACACCGCCACCGCGAGCAAGCACATCGGGGCCGGCGCCAAGAAGGTCATCATCACGGCGCCCGCCAAGGACCCCGACGTCACGGTGGTGCTCGGGGTCAACGAAAAGCAGTACGATCCGGCCAAGCACCGCATCATCAGCAATGCTTCGTGCACGACCAACTGCCTGGCCACCACCGCCAAGGTCCTCGACGACAAGTTCGGCATCAAGCGCGGCTTCATGACGACGGTGCACTCCTACACGAACGACCAGCCGATCCACGACTTCCCGCACAAGGACCTGCGCCGGGCGCGCGCGGGCGCCGTCAGCATGATCCCCACGACCACCGGCGCCGCCACCGCCGTCGGCCTCGTGCTGCCGAAGCTCAAGGGCAAGCTCGACGGCATCGCCATCCGCGTGCCGACCGCGAACGTCTCGGTGGTGGACCTCGTGGCCGAGCTGGACAAGCCGGCCACGCCGCAGACGGTGAACGACGCGTTCCGCGAGGCGGCCGCCGGATCGCTGCGCGGCATTCTCGACGCCACCGACGAGGAGCTGGTCTCCTCGGACTTCAACGGGAACCCGCACTCGTCGATCGTCGACCTGCCGTCCACGGCGTTCGTCGACGGCAACCTGATCAAGGTGCTCGCCTGGTACGACAACGAGTGGGGCTACTCGTCGCGGGTGCGCGACCTCATCAAGTTCATCGGCAAGACGCTCTGACCTTGCCGAAGCTGACGATCGAGCAGGTGCCGCTGGCGGGCAAACGCGTGTTCGTCCGCGCCGACCTCAACGTCCCCCTCGAGGGCGGCGCGGTGGCGGACGACACCCGCCTGCGGGCGGTGCTCCCCACGTTGCGGTTCGCGCTGGACGCGGGCGCGGCCGTGGTGCTCGCCTCCCACCTCGGCCGGCCCAAGGGCGGCCCGGATCCGAGGTACTCGCTGAACCCCGTGGCCGAGCGGCTTGCCTCACTGCTGGCGCGACCGGTGCCGCTCGCGCCCGACTGCGTCGGCGAGGTGACGCGCGCGCACGCCCAGGCCCTGAAGCCCGGTGACCTGCTGCTGCTCGAGAATCTCCGCTTCCATCCCGAGGAGGAGAAGAACGACGACGGCTTCGCGCGGCAGCTCGCCGAGCTGGCCGACTGCTACGTGAACGACGCGTTCGCGGCCGCGCATCGCGCCCACGCGTCGATCGACGCCATCACCCGCCACCTGCAGCCGGCGGCGGCGGGCCTGCTCATGCAGCGGGAGCTCTCGGCGCTCGGCCGGATCCTCGAGTCGCCGGAGCGGCCGCTGGTGGCCGTGCTGGGCGGCGCCAAGGTCTCGGACAAGGTCGCCCTCGTCGAGCACCTGATCGGCAAGGTCGACGCGCTCGTGATCGGCGGCGGCATGGCCTTCACGTTCCTGCGCGCGCTGGGCCACGCGATCGGCCGCTCGCTCGTGGAGCCGGAGCGCATCGAGACCGCGCGCGCCGCCCTGGAGGCCGCGCGCCGGCGCGGCGTGCC
This sequence comes from Candidatus Rokuibacteriota bacterium, assembly GCA_003220225.1. Taxonomy (GTDB): domain Bacteria; phylum Methylomirabilota; class Methylomirabilia; order Rokubacteriales; family CSP1-6; genus AR12. The sequence continues at coordinate 5,405 of QHRU01000113.1, read as the reverse complement.
GCTCACGCTGCCGGTCGACGCGGTCGTCGCCGACGGGCTCGACAGCGCCTCGGGCCGCGCGGTCGGCATCCGCCAGATCCCCGACACCGAGATGGGCCTCGACATCGGGCCGCGCACCGTCGAGCGGTTCAGCGCGGTGCTCGCGACGGCGAAGACGATCGTCTGGAACGGGCCGATGGGCGTGTTCGAGAAGCCGCCGTTCGCCGCGGGCACGGTGGCCATCGCGCGCGCGGTGGCCACGGCGCCGGCCTTCACGGTCATCGGCGGCGGCGACACGATCGCCGCCGTCAACGCCGCCGGCGTGACGGAGAAGATCGGCTACATCTCGACGGCCGGCGGCGCCTTCCTGGAGTTCCTCGAGGGGCGCACGCTGCCGGGCGTGGCCGCTCTCACGGAGGCCGCCTGATGCGCACGCCGCTCGTGATCGCCAACTGGAAGATGTTCGGCACCCTCGCCGAAGCGCGCCCGCTCGCCACCGGCGTGCGCGACGGGCTCAAGCGCTTCAAGGGCGTCGACGTCGTCCTCTGCCCGCCGTACACCGCGCTGATGGCCGTCGGCGAGATCCTGCAGGGCACGCCCATCGGCCTCGGCGCGCAGAACTGCCACTACGAGGCCTCCGGCGCGCACACGGGCGAGATCGCGCCGCCGATGCTCGTCGAGCTCGGCTGTCGCAGCGTGCTGATCGGCCATTCCGAGCGCCGGCGCGAGATGGGCGAGACCGACGAGCTCGTCAACCGCAAGGTGCACGGGGCGCTGGCGCACGGCCTCACGCCCGTGCTCTGCGTCGGCGAGACGGCGGAGGAGCGGCGGCAGGGCCTGACGTTCACGACGGTGGAGGGCCAGCTGCGGGCCGGCCTGGCCGGACTCGACGCCGCCGCCGTCGGGCGCCTCGTCGTCGCCTACGAGCCGGTGTGGGCGATCGGCACCGGGGTGAACGCGACGCCGCAGCAGGCGGCGGAGGTCCACGGCTACGTGCGCGGTCTCGTCTCCGAGCTGGCGTCCAAGGAGGTCGCGCAGGGCCTGCGTGTGCTCTACGGCGGCAGCGTCAAGGCCGACAGCGCGGACGCCCTCCTCGCCGAGAGCGAGATCGACGGCGCCCTGGTGGGCGGCGCCAGCCTGAACGCGCAGGGGTTCGTCTCGATCGTGAAAAAGGCGGCGCGCGGCGCCGCGACCAGGGGAGAGTAGATGGTCATCGCGCTGACAATCATCCACGTGCTGATGTGCTTCGCCATCATCGCCATCGTGCTGCTGCAGGCCGGCAAGGGCGCCGATATCGGCTCGGCCTTCGGCGGCGCGGGCAGCCAGGCCGTGTTCGGCTCGATGGGCACCCCGACCGTGCTCGGCAAGATCACCGGCGTGATCGCGATCATCTTCACCCTGACCTCGTTCTCGCTGGCGATCCTCGGCGGCGACCGGTCCTCGTCCGTCGTACGCGAAGCGCCGCCCGTGTCGGTCCCGGCCACGCCGCCCGCCCCAGGGTCGCCGTCGGCTCCCGCGCCCACCACGCCGCCGGCGTCCAAATAGCCGGAGGTACCCGACGTGCGCTGGCGCATTCCGCGAAGGCCGGTGGCGGCGGTCGCCTTCCTGGCGTTGGCGGCCGCGGGCTGCTCGGGCGACGCCGACAGCGCGGTCGACGGCGCGACGCCGCCGGTGAACGCGACGGCCGCCTACGGCGACACGTTCATCGACTCGCTGCTCGGCAACATCTCGAGCCTCATCCCGACCATCACCGGCGACGGCCCGTCCCACACGGTCGGCGACCAGATCTACTCGGGGCTCGTCACCTTCGACAAGGACCTCAATCCCGTCGGCGAGCTTGCGCAGTCGTGGGAGTTCAGCCGTGACTGCCGCGACCTGACGTTCCGGCTGCGGCCCGGCGTGAAGTGGCACGACGGCCGGCCGTTCACGGCCGACGACGTCGTCTTCACGTGGCAGACCATCGTGGATCCGAAGACGCCGAGCCCGTACAAGTCGGAGTACGCGCTCGTGGAGAGCGTGCGCGCGGAGGGCGCGGACGTCGTGCGCGTCCACTACAGCCAGCCCTTCGCGAAGGCGCTCACGAACTGGGGCACGTGGATGCTTCCCAGGCACCTGCTCGAGACGTACGTGCGCGAGGGCAGGATCCGCGAGGCGCCGCAGAACTGGACGGCGCCCGTCGGCACCGGGCCGTACCGCTTCAAAGAGCTGCGCTCGGGCGAGAAGATCGTGCTCGTCTCGAACCCCGACTACTGGGAGGGGCGGCCGTACATCTCGCGCATCGTCTACCGGATCATCCCGAGCCAGGCCACGACCTTCCTCGAGCTGAAGGCGAAGGGCGTGGACGCCACGGCGCTGACCGCGCTGCAGTACAGCCGCCAGACCGACTACCGCGCGTTCCAGCGCGCCTACACGAAGTTCCGCCACCCCGGCAACGGCTACACCTACCTCGGCTTCAACCTCAAGGACTCGCGCTTCGCCGATCGCCGCGTGCGCCAGGCCTTCGCCTACGCCATCAACAAGCGCGAGGTCATCGAGGGCGTGCGGCTGGGCCTCGCGCGAGAGGCCACCGGCCCCTACAAGCCGGGGACGTGGGTCTACACCGACAAGGTGAAGACGTACCCGTTCGACATGGAGAAAGCGCGGCGATTGCTCGCGGAGGCGGGCTGGAAGGAGCGCAACGCCGACGGCCTGCTCATCAAGGACGGCAAGCCATTCACCTTCGAGCTGCTGACGAACCAGGGCAACGACGAGCGCAAGAAGATCGCCGAGATCGTGCAGGCTCAGCTGCGCGAGCTCGGCGTGGGCGTGGAGATCCGTGTGCTCGAGTGGGCGGCCTTCCTCAAGGAGTACATCAAGAAGCGGAACTTCGAGGCCATCGTCCTCGGTTGGGGCATCGGCATCGATCCGGACCAGTACGTCATCTGGCACTCGTCGCAGACGGGTCCCGACCAGCTCAACCACATTTCCTACGTGAATCCCGAGGTGGACCGGCTGCTGGAGGCGGGCCGCACCACCTGCGCTCGCGAGGACCGCGTGAAGTACTACCACCGGCTCCAGGAGACCCTCGCCGAGGATCTGCCGCTCGTGTTCCTCTACTTCGCGGACGTGCTGCCCGTCGTCTCCTCGCGCGTCTACGGCATCGACGCGGGCCCGAACGGAATCCGCTATCGCTCGAACAGGTGGTTCGTGCCGCAGGCACTGCAGCGGTACACGGCGGGCTGAGCGCTGCTCGGCTACGCGGTCCGCCGACTGCTGTTCGCGATCCCGCTCCTGATCGGCATCACGTTCATCTCCTTCCTCGTCATCCACCTGGCTCCGGGCGAGCCGGGCGAGGTCATCATCGGCGACCCCAACCCGGTGGACTGGGCGTCGGTGGAGCAGCTGCGCAAGATCTATGAGCTCGACAAGCCGCTGCACGAGCAGTACTGGAGCTGGCTCAAGCGCATCGTCTGGCTCGACTTCGGCCGCTCGTTCGCGCCGCACGGCCGGCCGGTCATCCACATGATCCGCGAGCGGCTGCCCATCACGCTGGCGCTCAACGTCGTCGAGATGCTCATCATCGTGGCCATGGCCGTGCCCGTCGGCGTGACCTCGGCCACCCGCCAGTACTCGACCTTCGACAAGGCGACGACCGTGTTCGTGTTCGTCGGGTTCGCCACGCCCGACTTCTGGCTCGCCGTCATGCTGCAGATCCTGTTCGGCGTCCACCTGGGCTGGCTGCCCATCTCGGGACTGCGGCTGCCCGTCTGGGAGTACCTGCCGTTCTGGCAGCAGCAGTGGGACTTCGCCAGCCATCTGCTGCTGCCGATCACGGTGGCGACGTTCGGGGGCCTCGCCGGCTTCTCGCGCTACATGCGCCAGTCCATGCTGGAAGTCATCCGGCAGGACTACGTGCAGTCGGCGCGCGCCAAGGGCCTGCCCGAGTCCGTGGTCATCGGCAAGCACGCGCTGCGCAACGCGATGCTGCCCATCGTCACCGTGCTCGGGCTCTCGGTGCCCGGCCTCATCGGCGGCAGCGTCATCGTGGAGACGATCTTCGCGATCCCCGGCATGGGGCAGCTCATGGTGCAGGCCGTCTACGAGCGCGACTACCCGGTGATCATGGCCAATCTGGTGATCGTCGCGAGCGTGACGCTGGTGGCCAACCTGATCGCGGATCTCTCGTACAGCCTGATCGACCCGCGCATCCGCGTGAGCCGGCGCGGGCGACGGTGAGCGCGTGAAGGCGTTCTGGCGCGCGCTCTCCAAGAACCGGCTGGCCCTCTGCGGCGGCGCCGTCGTCCTCGTGCTCGCCATCATGGCGGCGGCGGCGCCCCTGCTGTCCCCGCACGACCCCCACAAGCCCGACATCAAGCGCATCCTCGACCCGCCGTCGGCGCGCCACTGGCTCGGCACCGATCAGATCGGGCGCGACGTGCTCTCGCGCATGCTCTACGGCGCGCGCGTGTCGCTGGCCGTGGGCTTCGTGTCCGTCGGCATCGCGACGGCCATCGGCATCGCGCTCGGGGCCAGCGCCGGCTACCACGGTGGGACCGTGGACGGGGCGGTGATGCGCCTGGTGGATCTCGTGCTCGTCTTCCCGCGCTTCTTCCTGTTGCTGGCGGTGCTCGCGTTTCTCAAGCCCTCGATCTGGACGATCATGGTCGTCATCGGTCTCACGGGCTGGATGGGCGTGGCGCGCCTCGTGCGCGCGGAATTCCTCGCGCTCAAGGAGCGCGAGTTCGTGATCTGGTCGCAGTCGGTCGGCGCCGGCGCCTTCCGCATCATCTGGCGCCACATCCTGCCCAACGCCATGGCGCCCGTGCTGGTGGCCATGACCCTCGGCATCCCCGCCGCCATCCTCACCGAGTCGGGCCTGTCGTTCCTCGGCCTCGGCGTGCGTCCGCCGTACGCGACGTGGGGCAACATCCTCAACGAGGGCAAGGAAGTCATCGAGCTCGCGTGGTGGCTGTCGGTCTATCCGGGCCTCGCCATCCTCTTCACCGTGCTCTCCTACAACCTGCTCGGCGAGGGCATTCGCGATGCGCTCGATCCGCGGCTGCGTCAGAGCGTGGGACGGTTTGGCGGACGCGGACGTTGATATGGCTTCCGCTGTCAAGAGCGATGACCACGTGACGACCGGACGTGTCGCTGACTGCTGAGTTTACGGTGGTTGCTCGAGCCACCGGAAGAGACGGAGCCTGTAACTGCGACGGTCGATCATGCTGATATCCGTGGATTGGGTACCACCTTACTGGTGTCCGTCGCGGCGCCTGCTTCGCTCTAGGGGCGAGGATCGTGGCCTCGTAACGTCGTCGAAGAGTACGCCGATACCGGGGCCGCGGCTCCGCCGATGGCTCGAGATCGTGATCAAGATGTGTGCTCCGTTTTGCTCGGGACGTTCTCCCGTCAGGGAGCCAGCGGGACGGTGCGGGCGATCGCCCAGG
>QHRU01000054.1 GCA_003220225.1 Candidatus Rokuibacteriota bacterium | reverse complement strand
TCAAGCAACCCCTCCGCGTAAGCTCGAGCGCGGGCTTTGCCCGCGCAATCGAGGGGGGAGGCACGGAGGAGCGCGCCGCGAGGCGCGCGACGACGGTCGGAAGGGGGGCGAAGCCCCCCTCCGAGGAAGACTAATGGCCTGGTTCAGACGCAAGCCCGAAGAGACGGCCGGCAAGCCCCCGAAGGTCAACATCGCCGAGGGCCTGTGGATCAAGTGCGACTCCTGCAAGGAGATCGTGTACCGCGCGGAGGTCGAGCGCGGCGGGCGCGTGTGCCCGAAGTGCCGCTACCCGTTCCGCATCGGCTCGCGCGAGCGCATCGGGCTGCTCGCCGATGCGGGCACCTTCGAGGAGCGCCAGACCGGGCTCACGCCGGGCGATCCGCTCAACTTCAAGGACTCCAAGCGCTACCGCGACCGCGTGAGGTCGGCGCACCAGAAGACCTCGCTGGAGGAGGCGGTCGTCACCGGCGTCGCGCGCATCGGCGGCTTGGCCACCGTGCTCTGCGTCTTCGAGTTCGACTACCTCGGCGGCAGCATGGGCTCCGTGGTGGGCGAGAAGCTCACGCGCGCGATCGAGCTGGCCATCGACAAGCACCTGCCGGTCATCATCCTGTCGGCCTCCGGCGGGGCGCGCATGCAGGAAGGCATCCTCTCGCTCATGCAGATGGCGAAGACCTCGGCCGCGCTCGAGCGGCTGGCCGAGGCGGGGCTGCCGTACCTGTCGGTGCTGACCGATCCCACCACGGGCGGCGTCACCGCGTCCTTCGCGATGCTGGGGGACGTCATCGTCGCCGAGCCGCGCGCGCTCATCGGCTTCGCCGGCCCGCGCGTCATCGCGGAGACGATCCGCCAGCCGCTGCCGGAGGGCTTCCAGCGCTCCGAGTTCCTCCTCGAGCACGGCCAGCTCGATCTCGTCGTGGAGCGCCGCGACCTCAAGGAGACGCTGCGCCGCCTCCTCGCCTTCTTCGCCGACCAGCCGACCGACCCGCCGCCCGACCGCGCATGACCTACGCCGAGGCGGTCGCCCGGCTCCTCGCCCTGCGCGGCGGCGAGCACGCGGGGATGCGCCCCGGCCTCGAGCGCATCGAGACGCTGCTGGAGGCGCTCGGCAACCCGGAGCGCCGCTACACGCTCGTCCAGGTCGCCGGCACCAACGGCAAGGGCTCGGTGGCCGCCATGCTCGCCGCCATCCTCAAGGCGGACGGCCGCCGCGTGGGCCTCTACACCTCGCCGCACCTCGTGTCGTTCCGCGAGCGGATCCGCGTCGACGGCGAGGCCATCGCGGAGGACGCCGTCGCCGACGGCTTCGACGCGATCGCCGCCCTGGTGGCCCGTCTCGACGCCACCATGTTCGAGGCGAGCACGGCGCTCGCGCTCGATCACTTCGCGCGTGAGGCCGTCGACGTCGCCGTGCTGGAGGTCGGACTCGGTGGACGGCTCGACGCCACCACCGTCGGGACGCCGGCGGTGACGGCGCTGGCGCGCATCGACCTCGACCACCAGGAGGTGCTCGGCGAGACGCTCGCCGCCATCGCCGCCGAGAAGGCCGCGATCATCCGGAGCGGCGTCGCCGTGTCCGCCGCGCAGGCGCCGGAGGCGGCGGAGGTGCTGATCGCGCGCGCCGCCGCCGTCGGCGTGCCGCTGCTCATGGAGGGACGCGAGCTGAGCGTGCGCGTCCGGGAGCGCGGCCTCGCGGCCCAGACCATCGACTGCGCGGGACCGGGCTGGCGGCTCGAGGGGCTGCGGCTGCCGCTGCTCGGCGTCTACCAGCCGTCGAACGCGCTCGTCGCGCTGGCCGCCGCGCGGGCGCTCGGCGTGGGCGACGGCGCCGCGCGCGAGGGGCTGGCGCGCGCTCGCTGGCCGGGGCGCTTCGAGGTGCTCCGCGCCGCCGAGCGCGTCGTCGTCCTCGACGGCGCCCACAATCCGGCCGGCGCTGCGGCCCTCGCGGCGTCGCTCGCCGAGTGGTTCGGCGATACGCCGCTCACCCTCGTCTTCGGCGCGCTCCGCGACAAGGACGCGCGCGGGATGCTCGCGGCTCTGGCGCCGCGCGCGCGCCGGCTCATCCTCACCGCCTCGTCGAGCCCGCGCGCCGCTCGGCCCGAGGCGCTGCGCCACGTGGTGCCGCACGGTGTGGCCGTCGAGCTCGCGGACTCCGTGCCCGAGGCACTAGCCCTCGCCGCGCGGGAGCCGCGGACCCCCATCCTTTGTGTCGCCGGTTCGCTGTCGCTCCTGGGCGACGTGCTGCGCGTGACGGCGGGCGATAAACCTTGCCCGACCGAAAAGGCGGCTGATAGCATAGACTCCCTTATCTGACGAGGACTTCTGGGACACTTGAGCACGCGATTCCTCGGTCGACTCGGACGTGCCGCGATGGGACTCCTGCTGGCCCTGACCGCCGCGTCGATCGCCGAGGCGCAGGTGCCTCAGGGGCCCGTCACCGTCCAGACGTCGGGGGGGGACGTCACGATCGTGGCCGACCAGCTCGAGCAGGCGGCGCCGGACCTCTTCATCGCCACCGGCAACGTCGAGATGACGAAGGGCTCCGCCCGCCTGATGGCCGATCGCGTCGAGCTCAACCGCGCCACCGGCGACGCCGTCGCCCAGGGCCGCGTCATCTTCTACGACGGCGAGGACCAGCTCACCGGCCAGCGCATCGAGTACAACGTGAAGACGGGGGCGGGCGTCGTGTACCAGGGCGAGGCCCGCGGCGCCCCCTACTACCGCCTCTCGGGCGAGAAGATGGAACGGCTTGGCGAAAGCGTCTACCGCGTACAGAAGGGCGTCTTCACGACGTGCGACGGCGACCCGCCCGACTGGGCCTTCCGCTTCGGCTCCGCCACCGCGGACCTCAACGAGTTCCTCTACGGGACCAACGCGTCGTTCTGGGTGCGGAACATCCCGCTCATCCCGTTCGTGCCGTTCTTCGCGGCCGCCATCCGGCGCGAGCGCCAGACGGGGTTCCTCTTTCCGAAGTTCGGCCAGTCCTCGCGCCGGGGTTTCTACGCGGAGCTGCCGTTCTTCTGGGCCATCGGCGACAGCCAGGACCTCACGTTCTCGCCGCTCACCTACACCAGCCTGGGCGAGGGGTTCAACCTCGAGTACCGCTACATCCTGCCCGACACCCAGCGCGGGCGATTCGGCGGCTTCCTGATGCAGGAGTCGGCCAAGCACGACGCCACGCGCTTCGTCGGCACCACCCGCCAGGACTGGACGCTGGCGCCCCGGACCTGGGCCAAGGTGGACGTCACCGGCGTGTCCGACGACAACGTGTTGCGCGACTACGGCGACGACCTCTACCAGCGCAGCTCGCAGCGCGTCGAGTCCAACGTGTTCGTGACGCGCAGCTGGGACGCCTGGAACCTCGTCGGCGACCTGTTCTTCTACCAGGACCTCACCACGCGGCGGCCGGTCGAGCTGCACCGCCTGCCCGACATCCGCCTCGTCGGCACGCCGCAGCCGCTGCACGACGTGCCCGGGGTGCTGTGGCAGTTCGAGGGCAGCGCCATCCGCTTCGTGCGCGACGTCGGCTCGGACGGCGGCCGCGTGGACATCCACCCGCGGCTGTCGCGGCCGATTCCCATGGACGTGCTGACCCTCACGCCGTTCGTCGGCGGGCGGCTCACCGGCTACGACCGCACCGTGACGGGCCTTCACACGAGCCAGGGCGTGAACGGATTCATCGAGGACACCAACGACCACACGCGCCTGCGCCGGCTGTTCGAGGCGGGCGGCGACCTCGAGACGAAGGTGTCGCGCGTGTTCAATACCGGTGGCGTCTGGAACATCGACGCCATGCTGCACACCATCGAGCCCCGCCTGACCTACACGTGGATCACGGGCAAGGGGAAGGACCGGTTGCCGCAGTGGACGCCCGCCCTCGACTCCATCGAGGACACGAGCCGGCTCGAGTACTCGCTGACCAATCGCATCCGCGGCCGCACGATCGCGCTCGCGAACGCCGAGCCCGTGCGCTGGGAGCTGTTCCGGCTCACCCTCGGCCACGCGTACGATCTGCGGAAGGACGACTGGGCGGAGGCCTTCGCGACGCTCATCGTCGCCCCGACGCCCCGCGTGCGGTTTCGCAGCGACCTCACCTACGATCCCTCGGCCAACAACGTTCCCTCCGTCACCGCCGACATCCAGACGGAGATCCCGCGCGGCGCGCTCAACGCCGGCTTCCGGTACAGCGACCCGGCGAAGATCACGTTCCTGCAGGGCGGCTTCAGCGTGAGCCCATGGGCGTGGCTCACCACGCGGGGCACCATCAACTGGGACCTCTACACGACGACCTTCGTCGAGAACCGCCTCGCCTTCGACCTGCACTGGCAGTGCTGGGCGCTGAGCATCGAGCTCATCAACCGCGCTAAGCGCGACGACGAGATCCGCTTCACGCTCAACCTCCTCGGCGTCAGCGGGCCCATCAGCACGCGCGTGGGCCTGGGCGCCATCGAGTCGGGGGGCCAGCGGTGATCCCGTTCCTCGACCTCAGACGGCAGCACGCCGCGCTCAGGACCGAGCTGATGGCCGCCGCCGAGCGCGTGCTCGACGGAAGCCAGTTCGTGCTCGGCGCCGAGGGCCGCGCGCTGGAGGCGGAGCTGGCGCAGGTGTGCGGCGCGCGGCACGCCGTCGGCGTCGGCTCCGGCACCGACGCGCTGCGGCTGGCGCTCACCGCGCTCGGCGTCGGGCGCGGCGACGAGGTGCTCACGCCGGCGTTTTCCTTCGTCGCCTCCGCCACCACCATCGTCATGGCCGGGGCCACGCCGGTCTTCGTGGACGTCGAGCCGGACACCCTGACCATGGACCCCGACGCCCTCACGCGCGCGCTCACCCCGCGCACGAAGGTCGTGATGCCGGTGCACCTGTACGGCCACCCCGCGGCCATCGACCGCATCGCGGCGTTCGCGCAGGCGCGCGGGCTCGCCGTGCTCGAGGACAACGCGCAGGCCGTGGGCGCGACGTGGCAGGGCCGGCCGCTGGGCGGCTGGGGCGACGCGGCGTGCCTGTCCTTCTACCCGACGAAGAACCTCGGCGCGTGCGGCGACGCCGGCATGCTCGTCACCACGCGCGACGACGTCGCCGAGCGTGTGCGCCGCCTGCGTCACCACGGCGACACCGGCCGCTACCACCACGTGGAGCTGGGCTACTGCAGCCGGCTCGACGAGCTGCAGGCCGCGCTGCTGCGTGTGAAGCTCCGGCGGCTGACGGAGTGGGAGGAACGGCGGCGCTGGATCGCCGCGCGCTATCGCGAGGGCCTGGGCGGCCTGCCGCTGCGGCTGCCCGTCGAGCGCTCCGGCGCCCGCCACGTCTACCACCTGTTCACCGTGCGCCACCCGCAGCGCGACGCGCTCGCCAAGCGCCTGGCCGACACCGGCGTCGGCACCGCCGTGCACTATCCGCTGCCGGTCCCCGGGCAGCCGCTGTTCGCGGCCGACGGCGAGAAGCGCTGGCCCGAGGCCCACCGCGCCGCGCGCGAGGTGCTCTCGCTGCCGTGTTATCCCGAGATGAGCGACGCCGAGGTGGAGGGCGTGATCGACGCCGTGCGCCGCGCCTGCGAGGACCTCGGATGACGCCGGCGGCGCGGCTGCGCGAGCGGCTGGCCGGACAGCCCACCCTGGGCGTCGTCGGCCTCGGCTACGTCGGCCTGCCGCTGGCGGTGGCGTTCGCGGAGTCGGGCGCCACGGTGATCGGCGTCGACTCCGACGCGCGGCGCGTGGCCGGCGTCAACGCGGGCGCCTCCTTCATCGAGGACGTTTCCGGCGCGACGCTGCAGACGCTGGTGAAGGCGGGACGGCTGGCCGCCACGGGCGAGGTGGGCGCGCTCAAGGACGCCGACGCCATCGTCATCTGCGTGCCGACGCCGCTCGGCAAGTCGAAGGAGCCGGACATCTCCTTCATCGTGGCCGCCGCCGACGCCGTGGCGACGATCATCCGCGCCGGCCAGCTCGTCGTCCTGGAGTCGACGACCTATCCCGGCACCACGCAGGAGATCCTGCTGCCGCGCTTCGCGGCGCGCGGGCTGACCGTCGGCGAGGACTTCTTCCTGGCGTTCTCGCCGGAGCGCATCGACCCCGGCAACCGGGAGTGGACGCTGCGCGACATCCCCAAGGTCGTGGGCGGTCTCACGCCGGCCTGCCGTGAGCTCGTCGCCGCGCTCTACGCGCGGATCACGCCGCGCGTCGTCCCCGTGTCGGGCCCGGAGACGGCGGAGATGGTCAAGCTGTTCGAGAACACCTTCCGCTCGGTCAACATCGCGCTCGTCAACGAGTTCGCGATCATGTGCCGCAAGCTCGGCATCTCGGTGTGGGAGGTCGTCACGGCCGCCGCCACCAAGCCCTTCGGCTTCATGCCCTTCTGGCCGGGGCCGGGCCTGGGGGGCCACTGCCTGCCGTCCGATCCGTATTACCTCTCGTGGAAGGTGCGGCTCGCGGGCTATGAGCCGCGCTTCATCACGTTCGCCGACGAGATCAACCGGCAGATGCCCGCGTACGTCGTGCAGATGGTGACCGACGCGCTCAACGATCGCGGGCGCGCCGTGCGCGGCGCGCGCGTGCTCGTGCTCGGCGTCGCCTACAAGCCGAACGTCGCCGACACGCGCGACTCGCCGGCGCTCGAGATCATCGACACGCTGCGCGTCAAGGGAGCGCGCGTGGCGTACCACGATCCGCACGTGCCGGCCATCACCGTGAGCGGCGCCACGCTGGAGTCGCGCCCCGCGGTGCGCGCCGCGGAGTACGACCTCGTCCTCGTGCTGACGGCCCACGCGGCGTACGACTGGCGCGCCATCGTGAGCGAGGCCTCGGTGGTCATCGACACGCGCAACGCCACCGCCGGCGTCCCCGACGCGGGCCGCGTGATCCGCCTCTAGGCGCCGATGCTGGGCGCCGTCCTCGTCTCGCTGCGGCCGCGGCAGTGGGTCAAGAACCTGTTCGTCTTCGCCGGCCTCGTGTTCGGCCAGCGGCTGTTCACGCCCGCCGTGTGGCCGGCCCTCGGTGCCTTCGCGATCTTCTGCGGGCTGTCGGGTGCGGTGTACCTCGTCAACGACGTCGCCGACCGGGACCAGGACCGTCTGCATCCCAAGAAGCGCGAGCGGCCCGTCGCCGCCGGGCGGCTGCCCATCCGCGTCGCGCTCGGGGTGGCCATCGCCCTCGTCGCCGCCGGGCTGGTGGCGGCAGCCCGGATCTCGACGAGCGTCCTGCTGGTGGCCGTCGCCTACGTCGTGCTGCTCACCGCGTACTCCACGTGGCTCAAGCACATCGTCATCGTCGACGTGCTCACGGTCGCCGTCGGCTTCGTGCTGCGCGCGCTGGCGGGGACGCTCGCCATCGACGTGGCCATCTCGGGCTGGCTGCTCATCTGCACGATCCTCCTCGCGCTGTTCCTGGCCCTCGGCAAGCGGCGCCACGAGTACCTGGCCCTGGGGGCCGAGGCCGCGCGGCACCGCCCGATCCTCGCCGAGTACAACGCGGGTCTGCTGGACCAGATGATCGCGGTGGTGACCGCCTCCACGGTGACTGCCTACGCGCTCTACACGATGTCGCCGGAGACGGTGGCGAAGTTCCACACGCAGCTGCTGCCGGCCACCCTGCCCTTCGTGCTGTACGGGATCTTCCGGTACCTCTATCTCCTCTACCGCCGGCAGCTCGGCGGCAGCCCCTCGGAGCTGTTCCTCAACGACCGCGCGCTCCTGATCAACACCGCGTGCTGGGTCGCCGCCGTTCTGCTGATCGTCTACGGCACGCGCGCGCAGTAGTAGAATGATTCGGTCGTGAAGAGTCAGGTCGCCGTTCTCCGCACCCGCCCCGAGACCGTCGTCGCCGACTACGGCCGTCTGATGCGCCTGGTGAAGTACGACCGGGTGCTGCCGCGCGACCAGGATCTGATCGTCAAGCTGAACCTCTCGTGGACGAAGTACTTTCCGGCCTGCTCGAGCCAGCCGTGGCAGGTGGACGGTGTGCTCACGGCGCTGCTCGAGGACGGCTACGAGCGCCGTCGGATCTTCCCCGTCGAGAACAAGACCGTGGTCACCGATCCGGTGGAGGGCTGTCGGAACAACAAGTGGTCGCCGGTGCTCCAGCGTCACGGCCTGCCGTTCATCCCGCTGCCGGACGTGGAGTGGACGGTCTACCCGTTCAAGAGTCCGCTGCTCAAGCTGAACCAGATCTTTCCCGAGGGGATCGAGATCCCGAAGATGTACCTCGGCAAGAACGTGCTCCACGCGCCGACGGTCAAGTGCGTCCATCCCGACACCGAGATCGTCCTGGCCGACGGCAGCGTGGTGCGGGCGGAGGCGCTCGTCAAAGAGTGGCAGCTGCGTGAACCATCGCGCGTGCTGCCCGACGGTGACATCGTCAGCGAGGGTGAGGTGCGGGTCGTCGCCCTCGACGGTGCATCGCTCACACCCGGACATGCGACCCATTTCTGGAGGACGCCGATACCCGATGGCGTGATGTGGACCGTACGCAGCCGCACCGGTCGTAAGGTGATCACATCGAGTCGCCACCCGTTCCTGACACCCGAAGGATGGAAGAAGGCCGTCGAGCTGAAGAGCGGGGATCGGATCGCCATCGCGCGGCGCATCAGGGTCAGGGGCACGAGCCAGCCGCTGCCGCGCGTGCCGTTGCTGGGACACGAGGCGATCGACGTCGAACGCTTGCCTATTCGGCCCGGACGTCGCTACTCGTGTGAGGCGCAGCGCTCGATCATCCGCGAGTACCTAGCCGGGAAGACCATTACCGCCATCGCGGCCGAGCGCGGCGCCCACTGGGAGGGCATTCGCTCGGTCGTCCACCGATACGGTATCCAGTCTCGCTGGCGTCGCATTTGGGCAACCGCCCCCGAGCGAACCTCGATCGAGTTCTGGCGCTGGATTGGCTATTTCACGGCCGAGGGTTACGCCTACGAGGCGAACGGTTCGTATCGGGTGTCGGTCGCAAACACTGACCCAGAGGTCCGCCTCGATTATATCGACCTTTCCCGGCGGCTCTTCGGTGTCGAGCCGCGAACCCGCGGCAACGAGATCTATTTCGACGCCCGTAATCTGCGTCCCTTCTTCGAGAGCCTAGGCTTCACGGTCCCGACGAACTCGGCCACGAAGACCGTACCCGACGTTCTGTTCAAGTGCCCTGACGAGGAGATCGCTGCATTCCTTCAGGCCTATTTCGACGGGGATGGAACGGTCGATGCTCGAACAGGCGCGTACGCCGTTTCGAAGAGTCCTCGGCTCGCTTCACAAGTCCAAATGCTCCTCTCACGCCTGGGTATCGTCGCATTTCGTCGCACGACCTATTCGCGGGCGACGAATGGCCGCATGACCCAGAAGCTGCCGTACGAGCAGATCGGCATCTATGCGGACGACGTCATCGCGCTCGCCGGACACATCCGTTTCCGGTGCGCGCACAAGCAGCGGAACCTCGAGCGATTGGTTGCCCGGCGGCGGGTAGGCAAGCGTCCGAGCAACTGGGACACGGTTCCAGTCGCTCCGGCGCTGTTCCGTATGATACGAGAGGGGCTGGGCCTCACGCACGAGAGTGCTGGTCGCGCTAGTTCCGTGAATACCATCGAGAACGGTTATAGGGAGCCGACTCGGCCGATCGTGCGCTATTTCATCGAGCGTTTCGCGTCTCTCGACCGCAACGGCCGATACGCCGAGGAACTCGAATATCTACGATTTCTGGCCAGCGAAGATCTGGCGTGGGACCGGGTCGAAGAGGTACGCGTAGACCCCGCCGACGTGCCCTTCCTGTACGACCTATCGGTCGAGAACACTCATTCGTTCATCGGCAACGGGATTATTCTGCACAACACGCACGGCCATTCCCAGACCACCGGCGCGATCAAAAACTCGTTCGGCGGCCTCTTGAAGGAGGTCCGGCACTACGCGCACGAGTTCATCCACGAGGTCATGGTCGACCTCATGTACATGCAGCGTGAACTGCACCCGGGGATGTTGGCCGTGATGGACGCCACCGTCATGGGCGACGGCGCCGGGCCGCGCACGATGATCCCGCGCGAGGGCAACCTGATCCTCGCCTCGTCCGACCAGGTGGCCATCGACGCCATGGCCGCGAAAATCATGGGCTTCGACCCGCTCTCGATCCGCTACCTCGCGATGTGCCACGAGCGGGGCCTCGGCGTGGCCGACCCGCGCGACATCGAGATCGTCGGCGATGTCGACGCGGCCGCCACGAACATGGGCTTCACGACGTCGCGCTCGCTCGTGATCTGGGGCGACCAGCTGATCCGCCGCGGACCGCTCAAGCCGCTGAAGCGCCTGCTGCTGCACTCGCCCTTGATGGTGTGGGCGCCGTTCGCGTCGAACGTCTACCACGACCTGCTCTGGTACCCGACCGTGGGCCGCGCGCGCATCCGCGCGTTCGCGGGGACGGGGTGGGGCCGGCTCTTCGATACCTATTGAACATGGGGGCCCCGACATGGCCCCCATACCCCCAAACGTTCGTCGCGCCCCGGGGAACCCGTGGCGCGCCTCGGTCTCGCTCGGCGACGTAGAATAGGTGTTCATGAGCCAATCGGTTCGCGTGCGCTTCGCGCCCAGCCCTACCGGTCACCTCCACGTCGGCGGCGCGCGCACCGCGCTCTTCAACTGGCTGTACGCGCGTCACCACGGGGGGATGTTCATCCTGCGCATCGAGGACACCGACCGCTCGCGGTCCACCGACGAGAACATCGGCGACATCGTGGCGGCCCTGCGCTGGCTCGGGCTCGACTGGGACGAGGGCCCGCCGTCGCCGGGCTACCGCCAGACCGAGCGCTTCGACCTGTATCGCGAGCACGCGCGACGCCTCGTAGCCGCCGGCCGCGCCTACTACTGCGCGTGCACGCCGGAGCAGCTCGAGGCCGAGCGCGCGGAGGCGCAGGCGAAGAACGAGACGTTCCGCTATTCCGGCCGCTGCCGCGCCCTCGGCCTCACGGCGGGGGCGCTGCGCCTGCGGATCCCGGAAGAGGGCACGACGGTCGTGGACGACCTCATCCACGGCCCGGTGACCTTCGACCACCGGCAGCTCGACGACTGGATCCTGCTGCGCAGCGACGGAACGCCGACCTACAACTTCTGCGTGGTGGTGGACGACGTCACGATGCGCATCAGCCACGTCATCCGTGGCAACGATCACCTGTCGAACACGCCCAAGCAGGTCCTCTGCTACGAGGCGCTCGGCTACCCGGTGCCCGCCTTCGCCCACGTCTCGATGATCCTGGGCCCCGATCGCGCGCGCCTCTCCAAGCGCCACGGGGCCACCTCCGTGCAGGCGTACCGGGAGCAGGGGATCCTGCCCGAGGCGATGGTGAACTACCTGGCGCGGCTCGGCTGGTCGAGCGGCGATCAGGAGATCTTCTCGCGCGCGGAGCTGGTCGAGCGGTTCGACATCAAGGACGTCTCGTCGTCGGGCGCGATCTTCGACCAGACGAAGCTGGAGTGGCTGAACCACGAGTACATCAAGACGGTCGACGGCAGGCGGCTGGCGACGCTGGTCACGCCGTTTCTGACCCCGGCCGGGCTGACGCCGCCGGCCGAGGCCACGCGCTTCGTCGGCATGCTCGACACGCTGCGCGAGCGCGGCAAGACGCTGCGCGAGCTCGTGGAGGTCGGCCGCTTCTACTTCGAGCGCCCGTCCGAGTACGACGCCAGGTCGGCGAGCAAGCTCTTCACGCCGGCGGGCGTGGAGCGGCTCGGCGCGCTGATCGAGCGGCTGGCGGCGGTGGAGCCGTTCACGCCGGCGTCGCTCGAGGCGCTGTACCGCGAGCTCGCGGAGGCGATGGGGCTGAAGCTCGTCGACCTCGCGCAGCTCACGCGACTGGCCGTGACCGGACGCACGGCGTCGCCGCCCCTGTTCGACGTGCTCGGGCTGCTCGGACGCGAGGAGACGCTGGCGCGACTGCGCGCCGCCCGCGACGCGGCGGCGAAGGCGGCCCGGTGAGGCTCCTGCTGGCGCGCCACGGCGAGTCGGTGTGGAACGCGGAGCGCCGCTTCCAGGGCCGGACGGACGTCGCGCTCTCGGAGCGCGGGCGCGCGCAGGCCGCGGCCCTGGGGCGCGCGCTGCGCGGCTATCGCGTGGCCGCGGCGTACGTGAGCCCGTTCCGCCGCGCGCGCGAGACGGCGGAAGTGGCGCTGGCCGGCACCGGCCTTCCGCTCGTCGCCCTCGACGAGCTGCGCGAGCTGTCGCTGGGGGAGTGGGAAGGCTGCACCGTGGACGAGGTGCGCGGCCGCGAGGGCGATCCCTACCGGGCGTGGCTGCTCGCGCCGCACGACTGCCCGCCCCCCGGCGGCGAGCCGCTCGACGCCGTCAGCTCGCGCGTACGCGCCGCCATGGATCACATCGGCGCCTTGCACCCGAACGGCGAGGACGTGCTGGTGGTGGCGCACGGCGGCGTCATCAGCGTGTATGCCTGCGCGCTCCTCGGCTGCTCGTTCAACTCGCTCTGGCGGCTGCGCGTCGACAACGCCTCGCTGACCGTCGTGCGGCCGCCGCGGCTCGTGTCGCTGAACGACACCGCGCACCTGCCGGGGGCGCTCGCCCCCGCCCCCCACGTCCGCGCCTCCCTCGCCGCCGGGGCGCCCGCCGCGGCGGGACCCGCACCGGCGCCGTCCGACGAGCTCGCGCCGTGACCGCCGTCGTCGTCGCGCTCTTCGGCGGCCTCGCGCTGCTGCTCTACGGCATCCGCCTGAGCGGCGACAGCCTGCAGCGCGCGGCGGGCGGCCGCCTGCGCTCGCTGCTCACGGGCATGGCGCGCCACCGGCCGATCGCCGTCGCCTCCGGCGCGGCCGTGACCGCGATCATCCAGTCCTCGGCGGCCACGACGCTGATGCTCATCGGCTTCGTCTCGGCCGGGCTGATGACCTTCCGCCAGACGCTCGGCATCATCCTCGGCGCCGACATCGGCACCACGTTCACCGTCCAGCTGATCGCGTTCAAGGTGACGGACTACGCGCTGCTGCTCGTCGGTCTCGGCTTCACGATCACCTTCCTGGCCGGGCGACGCGCGCTCAAGGACGTGGGTCAGGCCATCCTCGGGCTCGGGCTCGTGTTCCTCGGCCTCAAGGTGATCCTCGAGGGGGTGGCGCCGCTGCGGGACAACCGGCTGGCCATGGAGCTGATCGAGGCGGTGGCCGGCAACACGACGATGGCGATCCTCGTGGCGGCCGTGTTCAGCGCGCTCGTGGCGTCCTCGGCGGCCACCCTCGGCGTGGCGCTCGCGCTGGCCAGCCAGGGGCTGATCGGCCTCAACGGCGCGGTGGCCATCGTGCTCGGCGCGAACATCGGCACCTGCGCGACGGCCCTCACCGCGTCCATGGGCGCGACGGCGGAGGCCAAGCGCGTGGCGGTCGCGCACATCGCCTTCAAGCTGCTGGGGGCTGCCCTCATGCTGCCGTTCATCGGCCCCTTCACGGCGATGGTCGCGGCCAGCGCCGCCGATCCCGCGCGGCAGATCGCCAACGCCCACACGTTCTTCAACCTCGGCATCAGCCTGCTCTTCCTGCCGTTCACGCCGCTGGCCGCGCGCGCGATCGAGGCGATCGTGCCCGACGATCAGACGGGCGACACGCCGTTCCGCACGCGCTACCTCGACGAGCGCGCGCTGGACCAGCCCTCGCTCGCGCTCGGCCAGGCCACGCGCGAGGCGCTGCGCATGGCCGACGTGGTGCAGATCATGCTGCGCGACACCGTGGCCGTCTTTCGCACCGATAACCAGGCGCTGCTCGAGGAGGTCGAGCAGCGCGACGATCAGGTCGACTTCCTCGAGCGCGAGATCAAGCTCTTCCTGGCCCGCCTCGGGCGCGAGGCGATGGGCCCCGAGCTCTCGCGCAAGGAGATCGGCCTCATCTCCTTCATCGGCAACCTCGAGAACATCGGCGACATCGTCGACAAGAACCTCATGGAGCTGGCGCGCAAGAAGCTCTACCAGGCGCGCCGCTTCTCGGAGTCCGGCTGGACCGAGATCCTCGAGTTCCACGGTCTCGTGTCCAAGAACCTCGAGCGCGCGATCGCCGCCTTCGCGGCCAACGACAAGACCCTCGCGCAGGAGGTGCTCGACCAGCGGCCCTTCATGCGCATGCGCGAGCGCGAGCTGCGCGAGTCCCACATCGGCCGCCTGCGCGCCGGCCTCGCGGAGTCGATCGAGACGTCCGAGATCCACCTCGACGTTCTCACGAACCTCAAGCGCATCAGCAGCCACGTCTCGGCCCTGATGCTGCCCATCCTCGACGAGGTGTGACGCCATGAAGAAGATCGAGGCGATCATCAAGCCCTTCAAGCTCGACGACGTGAAGGAGGCGCTCACGGAGATCGGCGTGATCGGCATGACCGTCACCGAGGTGCGGGGCTTCGGGCGTCAGAAGGGCCACACCGAGCTGTACCGCGGCTCGGAGTACACCGTGGACTTCCTGCCCAAGGTCAAGATCGAGGTCGTCGTCCCCGACCACCTCGTGGAGAAGGTCACGGCCACCATCGTCGGCGCCGCCAAGACCGGCTCCATCGGCGACGGCAAGGTGTTCGTGCTGCCGATCGGCCAGTCCATCCGCATCCGCACGGGCGAGACGGGCGAGCAGGCCGTCTAGTCATCGCGCACGGTCTCTTCGGTGGTCCCGGTGACCTCGCGCGGATGCTGCGCGGGGCCGGCTTCGCCGACCCCGCGGCGGCCGTCGCGAATCTCGAAGCCCTGACGCCGACGCCCCGCGACGCCGAGCTGCTCGGTCCCGCCCTCCCGCGACTGTTGTCGGAGCTTGCCGCCGCGCCCGATCCCGACATGGCGCTCAACAACCTGGAGCGCTACGCCGCCGCCGTCGACCGCGCCGTCCTCTTCGGCACGCTCGCCGAGCATCCGGGCGCCGCCCCGCTGCTGGCGCGCGTCGGCGGCGCGAGCCAGTTCCTCGCCGACGTCCTGCGCCGGCGCCCGAGCACGCTGGCCTGGCTGCTCGAGCCGCGCACCATGCGCCCGTGGCTGGCCGAGGAGTTCGCCGAGGACGTCGCGCAGGCGGTGCGGCCGTTCTCCACGCGCGAGGCGCGCCTGAACGCGCTGCGCCGCTTCAAGTACCGCCAGCTCCTCCGTATCGGCGCCCGCGACCTGCTCGGCGACGCGGACCTGGCCGTGACGACCGAGGAGCTCTCGCGGCTGGCCGACGCGTGCCTGGGGCAAGCGCACGCCGACGCGCTGGCCGACGCGCGCGCGCGGTTCGGCGCGCCGCTCGACGCCGGCGGCCGCGAGACGGGGCTCGCCGTGGTCGGCATGGGCAAGCTCGGCGGCGAGGAGCTGAACTACTCGTCGGACATCGACCTCATGTTCGTCTACGGCGCCGAGGGCGAGACCGCGGGCGGGCCGGAGGGCCGGCTCGAGAACGGCACGTTCTTCGCGCGCGTGTGCCGCGACCTCGTGGCGATGATCGAGGAGGTCACCGAGGAAGGCTACGCCTTCCGCGTCGATCTGCGGCTGCGCCCCGAGGGCCGGATGGGGCCGGTCGCGATGTCGCTCGACGCCTACCGCGCCTACCACCGCGAGCGCGCCGAGCTGTGGGAGCGGCAGGCGCTGCTCAAGGCGCGCGTCGGCGCGGGCGATCCCGGGGTCGGGGCGCGCTTCATGGACTTCGTGCGCGAGATCGTCTATCGGCCCGGCCTCGACGAGCGCGTGCTGCCCGCGATCCGCGGCATGAAGCGGGAGATCGACCGCGCGCTGCGCGGTCGTCACGCCGAGGCGTTCGCGCGCAACGTCAAGCTCGGGCGCGGCGGCATCCGGGAGATCGAGTTCCTCGCGCAGGCGCTCCAGCTCCTCTACGGCGGCGACGATCCCTGGCTGCGCGAGCGCAACTCGCTCAAGGCGCTCTTCCGGCTCACCGAGCGGGGGTACCTCGCCCCGGACCTCGGGCGCCGGCTCTCGCACGCGCTCGTGCATCTGCGCACGGTCGAGCACCGGCTGCAGATCCTGCACGAGTTCCAGACTCACACCCTGCCGGACGATCCGCTCGAGCTCGGCCGGCTCGCGCGCCGCGTCGGCATCGACGCCCCGCCGCGCGTCGCCGCGCGCCGCTTCACGGCCGAGCATCGCGCCGTCACCCGCGACGTCCACCGCGCGTTCCGCGAGTTCTTCGGCGAGCGCCCGGCGGCCGTTGCCGCGCGCCCACGACTGCCGAGCCGCATCGCGCTGGCCGCCACCGGGTTTTCCGATCCCGAGCGCGCGCTCCAGAACCTCCGGATGATCGTCGAGGGCCGGCCGCTGGTGCCGTACCCCGGCGCGCTCCGGGCGGCCCTGACGCGCCTGCAGCCGGTGCTGCTCGACGCGTGCTGGAAGAGCCCCGATCCCGACGAGGCGCTCAACCAGTTCGAGCGGTTCCTCGCCGCCGCCGGGCCGCGCGCGGGCTACGTCGAGCTGCTCGCCGCCCGGCCCGAGCTGCTCGCCGGGCTCGTGAGGCTCTGCGCCGGCGGCGACCTCCTGGCGCAGCTGCTGGTCGCTCAGCCCGAGCTGCTCTCGTCGCTCGCCGACCGGAGCGTGCTCGAGGGCCGGCGCACGCGCGCCGACTTTCGTGCGGCGCTCGCGCCGGTGTTCGCGCCGGGGCTCGGCGCGGCGGAGCGGCGCGACCGGCTGCGACGGATCAAGCAGGCGCAGGAATTGACCGTGGTGTGGCGCTACCTGTTCGGCGTCACGGACGTCGATCGCTACTCGCGTGAGATGACCGCGCTGGCCGAGGCCAGCCTGGCCGCCGGCTGGCTGATGGCGCTGGGCGCGCAGGTCGAGCGCTACGGCGTGCCGCGCGACGCGCGCGGCCGGTTCATCCCCGCCGTCGTCGTCGGCCTCGGCAAGCTCGGCGGACGCGAGCTGACGACCGGCTCCGACCTCGACATCTTCGTGACGTTCGGCCGCGCCGATGCCGACACGACGGACGGCGAGACCGACGGCGGGGAGCGCGTGGACGCGCACACGTTCTACAGCGGCGCCGTCGAGCGGCTGGCGAGCGCCCTCGGCGACATCACGCCGGCCGGCATCGCCTTCGCGGTGGACCTGCGTCTGCGCCCCGGCAGCAAGGGCAGCGGCTTCGCCGCGGGCGTCGACGCGCTCGAACGGTACTATGAGGAGCACGGGGACCTCTGGGAGCGGCAGAGCCTGACGCGCGCGCGGCTGCTCCTGGGCGATCGGGCCCTGGCGCGGCGGGTGCGCGCCACGCTCCGTCGGCTCGTCTACGGCGCGCCGCTGCCGGCGGGGGCGCTCAAGGAGATCCGCGACGTGCGCCGGCGCATGGAGGTCGAGCTGGGCAAGGAGACGCGGGGGCGGTGGCACGTGAAGCTGGGCCGCGGCGGGCTCGGGGACGTCGAGTTCCTCGCGCAGGCCCTGCAGCTCGTTCACGGCGCCGCGCACCCCGAGGTCCGCACCCCGTCGACGACGGCGGCGCTGGCGGCGCTCGGCCGCCTCGGGGCCCTGCCGGCGGCCGACGCGCTGGCAGCGCGCTATCGCTTCCTGCGCCGCGCCTCGACGGCGCTGCGGCTGCTCGGCGCGCGCCCCACCGACACCCTCGAGCTGGCGGGGCCGATGCCCGCGCGGGTGGCCGCCGCCCTCGGCTTTTCGTCGCGCGAGGCCTTCCTCGCCGCCTACCGCGAGCACACCGAGGCGGTGCGGGCGGCGTACACCGAGGTCTTCGCGTGAGCCGGCGCCCGGCGCTGTACGTCGTCGACGGGCACTCGAACATCTTCCGCGCCTACCATGCGATGGAGTACCTCTCGACGTCGCGTGGCCAGCCGACCCACGCCATCCTGATCCTGTCGACCATGCTCTGGAAGCTGATCCGAGAGGAGCAGCCCGAGTACCTGGCCATCGCGCTCGATCCGCCCGGGCCGACGTTTCGCGACAAGCTGTTCGCGGAGTACAAGGCGACGCGGACGTCGATGCCCAGCGACCTCGCGCGCCAGCTCCCGTACATCCGCCGCCTCTTCGACGCCCTGCGCACGCCGGTGCTCGAGGTGCCGGGTTACGAGGCCGACGACGTTCTGGCCACGCTCGTCGAGCACGCGCTGAAGCTGACCGACCTCGACGTTGTGCTGGTGACGGGCGACAAGGACCTCCTCCAGCTCGTCGGTCCGCGCGTGCGCGTGCTCTCGGTGGTCGGACGCACGGGCGAGAAGATCGTCTACGACGAGGCGAAGGTGCGCGAGCGCTGGGGCGTGGGTCCGGACCAGATCCCGGACGTGATGGCGCTCATGGGCGACTCGATCGACAACGTGCCCGGCGTGAAAGGCGTAGGCGAGAAGACGGCCGTGAAGCTCATCGGCCAATACGGCTCCGTCGCGCGCCTGTACGACAACCTCACGCTCATTCCCGGCAAGCTCCGCGAGACGCTCGCCGTCGGGCGCAAGCACGCCCTGCTCTCGCGCGAGCTGGTCGTGCTCAACCGCGAGGTGCCGATCGTCTTCGACCTCGACGCGTACCGGCGTGGAGAGCCCGACTGGCCGCAGCTGCGCGGACTGTGGCTGGAGCTCGAGTTCACGCGGCTCGTGAAGGAGCTGCCGGCGGCCGCGCCGGCCGCCGATGCCGGCCCCGTGACGGTGCTGCCCGCGCCCCGTGCGCTCGCCGACTGGGTCGCGCACGTGCCGGCCGGCGCGCCGGTGCTCCTCGACTGGGCGGGCGATCCGCGCCCGCCGACGCCGCGCATCGACGGGCTCGGCGTGTTCCAGCCTGACGCGGGCGCGGCCGGCGTGGCGCTGGGCGGCGAGGCATGGGGCGACCTGTTCGCGGCTGGCGCGCCCGTCTTCGGCGGCCACCCTCTGGTGGCCCACGACGCCAAGCCGCTGCTCGCGGCGTGGCTCGACGCGCGCACGCCGCTGCCCGTCGTGGACGACAGCGCCGTGGCCGCGTACCTGCTCAACCCGGCGCGCGCGACGTACAAGCTCGACGAGGTCTGCATGGAGGCGTTCGGCGAGTGTCCGCCGGCGCTGCTCAATGTGGCGCCGAACGACCTGCCGCGCGTGCTCGGCGACCGCGCGCGCTGGCTCGCGCGCTTCTGGGAGCATGCGCGCAACGATCTGCAGGAGCGCGGGCTCATGCACATCTACGAGGAGATCGAGCGGCCGCTGGTGCCGGTGCTCGCCGAGATGGAGCGGACGGGCATCCGCGTGGATCCGGCCCGGCTCGAGGCCTTTGCCAAAGAGCTCGAGCGCGACCTCGACAACCTCACGCGCGAGATCTACGCGCTGGCCGGCGAGGAGTTCACGATCGCCTCGCCCAAGCAGCTCGCGCAGATCCTCTTCGAGAAGCTCAAGCTGCCGATCTTGAGACGCACGAAGACCGGGCCCTCGACGGACGCCGACGTGCTGAGCGAGCTGGCGCTCGGCCACGCGCTGCCCGGCAAGATCCTCGAGCATCGCAGCCTCGCCAAGCTCAAGGGCACCTACGCGGACACGCTGCCCGGGCTCGTCAATCCCGCGACCGGGCGCATCCACACGACGTTCAACCAGCTCGTGGCCTCGACGGGGCGGCTGTCGTCGCAGGATCCGAACCTCATGAACATCCCGATCCGCACGGAGCTGGGCCGGCGGATCCGCGCCGCCTTCATCCCGGCCCAGGGCTGGACGTTCGTCGCCGCCGACTACTCGCAGATCGAGCTGCGCATCCTCGCCCACATGTCGGCCGAGCCGGCGATCATCGAGTCGTTCCGGCGCGGCGAGGACATCCACCGGCGCACGGCCTCGGAGGTCTTCAAGGTGGCCCCGGGCGAGGTCACGTCGCTGCAGCGCACGATCGCCAAGAGCGCGAACTTCGCGATCCTGTACGGCGTGTCGGCCTTCGGCCTGTCGCAGGCGACCAAGATCGACCAGAAGGAAGCGCAGAAGTACATCAGCGATTATTTCGCGATGCACCCGCGCGTGCGCGCCTTCATCGACCGGACGCTGGTCGAGGGGCGCGATCGCGGCTACGTGTCGACGCTCCTCGGCCGCCGCCGCTACCTGCCCGATCTGCGCTCCGGCAACCCCGTGGCGCGCAACGCCGCCGAGCGCATGGCCATGAACGCGCCGGTGCAGGGGACGGCGAGCGACATGATCAAGACCGCGATGGTGCGCATCCGCGCCGCCCTCGTCGAGCGCGGGCTGAAGGCGCGGATGCTGCTCCAGGTGCACGACGAGCTGCTCTTCGAGGCGCCGCGCGCGGAGGTGCCGGCGGTCGAGGCGCTCGCGCGCGAGATCATGGAGGCGGCGCTGCCGCTCGACGTGCCCATCGTGGTGGACGTCAAGTCCGGCGACGACTGGTCGCAGGTGTGACGGCGCCCCCGCGGCGCTTCCTGCTCGTCGGCCTCACCGGCGGCATCGCCACCGGCAAGAGCACGGTCTCCGAGATCCTGACGCGCCTGGGCTGCGTCCTCATCGACGCCGACCAGCTGGCGCGCGAGGTCGTGGCGCCGGGCGAGCCCGCGCTGGCCGAGGTGGTGCGGGAGTTCGGCGACGTGCTCCAGCCCGACGGCGCCCTGGACCGAAAGAAGCTCGCCGCGATCGTCTTCGCCGACCCCGCCCGCCGCAAGCGGCTGGAGGCGATCCTGCACCCCGCGATCCGCGAACGGTTCAACGCGCGGCTCGACGCGCTCGCGCGCGAGGGCTTCGAGGGGATCGTCGTCTTCGACGCCCCCGTGATGATCGAGTCCGGCGGCTACACACACATGGACCGGTTGATCGTCGTGGTGACGGACGAGGCCACCCAGCGCGCCCGCCTCGTGGCGCGCGACGCCGACGCCGCCGACGGTGAGCGTCGCATCGCCAGCCAGATGCCGCTCGCCGAGAAGGCCAAGCTCGCCGACCACGTCATCGACAACACCGGCGACCGCGCGGCCACCGAGGCGCGCACGCGCGAGGTGTACGCGGCGCTGGTGGCGGATCTGGCGGCGCGTCGGTCTGCACATTCGGCGTGAGAACGGCCGCCGTTGCGGGCACGGCGGCAGCGGGCATCCTCGTCTACGACGTGATGTGGCCGCTCGTCTATCGAGGAGTGCCCGGGTTACGCCCGATCTTGGACGTCGTTCTGACGATCGCAGCCTTCGTGATTCCGTTCGTCATTGGAGTCGTCCTCGGTCGATCGGAAGCTCCGGGACGCGCGTCAGTGCTCACGGCAGGGGTCGGAGCCGTCGACAGCACCCTCGGATGGGCGATCTCGCGGTGGATCGGCCCGGGCCGTAGAGATCTCGGTGACGGATCATCGGCCGTCATCCAGATAATGCTGACCATCGTTGCTGTCGTGGCGATCTACGGGGTGTTCGGGCTGGCGGGCGCCGTCACCGGCCGTCGGTGGAACCGCCATCGGTCCGCGCGTGCCGGGCGGTAAGCGTCACGCGCTCGGCCAGCACTTCCTGCGCGATGCGGGCATGGCGCGCGCGATCGTGGACCTCGTCGCGCCGACCCCCGCCGACCTCGCGGTCGAGATCGGGCCCGGGCAGGGGGCGCTGACCGGCGAGCTGGCGCGCCGCGCCGGCCGCGTGCTGGCGCTGGAGGTCGACCGCGTGCTGATCGAGCGGCTCCGCGTCGCATTCCCCGCCATCGAGGTGCTCGCCGCCGACGCGCGCGCGTGGGACTGGACCTCGCTCGCGCGCCCCGCCGGGGGCCGCGCGCTCGTGGTCGGCAATCTGCCGTACAGCGTCGGCACCACGATCCTCGGCGCCCTCGTGCGCGCGCCGCGCGCGATCGACGCGATGGCGCTCATGCTCCAGCGCGAGGTCGCCGAGCGCGTGGCGGCGGCGCCCGGCAGCAAGACCTACGGCAGCCTCTCGGTCCACGTGCAGCTGCACTGGCGCGTGGAGCTCGCGCTGCGCGTGCCGCCCGGCGCGTTCCGTCCGCCGCCGAAGGTCGAGTCCGCCGTCCTGCGCCTGCGCCCCCTTCCGGCCCCGCGGGTCGACCTCGAGGACGAGCAGCGCTTCGAGGCCGTCGTGCGGGCCGCCTTCGCCCAGCGCCGGAAGACCCTCGCCAACGCCCTGGCGGCCGGCCTGGGTCTGTCCGTGGGGGCCACCCGGGAGGCCGCCACCAGTGCTGGGGTCGACCCCGGGCGCCGGGCGGAAACCTTGAACATTCAAGAGTTTGCCGAGGTGGCCCGCCGGTTATAGTGGATGGGATGCGACGTCGCATCGTGCTGCTCACGTTGCTGGCCATCGAGCTGGGCGCCGGTGCTGTCCTCTATCGCGGCGGCTGGCTCTCGCGCTTCCCGGTCGTTCCCGCCGTCGCACCGCCGGCGACCATCGTCGCCGAGCCGCCCATGCCGACGCCCGGCACGCGCGTGAAAGCGGTGGACGTGCGGAGGGGCGACACGCTGGTGCGCGCGCTCGAGCGTGGGGGGATGCAGCGCGACACCAGCGCCGGCATCGCGGCCGCGCTGGCCGCGAGCGGCGCCAATCTCAGGAAGCTCTCGCCGCGTCACACGCTGGAAGTCACGTGGACCCTCGACGGCCGTCCGGTCGCGCTGCGCTACGAGCCGAGCCCGTGGCTCGGCTACGCGGTGATCCCGACCGACGGCGGCTGGGAGGTGCGCCGCGCCGAGACGCGGCCCGACGTGCGCGTGGACGTCGTGGCCGGGGAGGTGACGCGCTCGCTCTTCGAGGCCGTGGAGCAGGCGGGCGGCGCCGCGCAGCTCGCGGTGGACCTCGCGGAGATCTTCGAGTCCGACTTCGATTTCACCGCCGACACCCGCGCGGGCGACCGCTTCCGCCTGCTCGTCGAGACGCGCTTCGCCAACGACACGTTCGTCGACTACGGACGCATCCTCGTCGCCCAGTACGTGAGCGACGGCCGCGTGCTGACCGGCGTCCGCTTCGAGCGCGCCGCCGACGGCCGCCGGGCGTTCTACGATCCCGACGGCCGCTCGCTCCGCAAGAGCTTCCTGAAATCGCCGCTCGAGTTCACCCGCATCACCTCCCGCTTCACCTGGGCGCGCCCGCATCCGATCCTCGGCGGCGTGCGCCCGCACCTCGCCATCGACTACGGCGCGCCGACGGGCACGCCGGTGCGCGCGGTCGCGGACGGCCGCATCGGCGCCGCGGGCTGGGCCGGCGGCAACGGCATCTCGGTGACGCTCCGGCACCGCTCGGGCTACGAGACGATGTACAACCACCTCTCACGCCTGGGCCCCGGCATCCGCCCCGGCGGGCGCGTCATGCAGCGCCAGGTGATCGGCTACGTGGGCGCCACCGGGCTCGCGACGGGCCCCCACCTCGACTATCGCGTCGCGAAGAACGGGCGCTTCGTCAATCCGCTCGGCGAGAAGTTCATCCCGGGCGAGCCGATCGCCGCCGCCGAGCGCGGGGCCTTCACCGGCCACGCCCGCGAGCTCCTCCGCCGTCTCGAGGACGCCGCCCCCTTCTGAATATGGGGGCCCCGAAATGGCCCCCAAACCCCAGACGTTCGGAGCGCCCCGGCGAAGCCGTGGCGCTCCTCTATTACCCATATTACGCGCGAGTGGGCACGCGCTCAGCGCGCGGCGGGCTCGCCCAGACCGAGGGCGAAGCGAACGGCGCGATCGACCGCGGCGAGCTTGATCGGCGAGAGCGCCGTCAGACGAACCGTCAACGCCCGGCGTGGAATCGTGGTGATGGTGTCGAGGCTCACCACGCACGTCTTCGGCACGCCGTCGTCGCGACTCAGCGGCACCTCGCTCGGGATTTTTCGGACCCGCGTCGTCAGCGGCGCGACCGTCACGAGCTCCCTGACGAGATAGGCCTCGTCGCGCGACAACAGGAGGACGGGGCGGCGCCCAGCCGGTGCCGGGAGCTCCGCCCACCAGACCTCACCACGCCGCATCTACCAGGCGTCGCCGGCAAGCAGCCGGACGGCCGCCGCCTCGGCCGCCTTCACGTCGCGAGGGCCTTCGGGGCGAGCCCGATAGCCGGCCACGTATTCCCGCACGGCCGCCTCGTGCACGCTACGCTCCAGCCAAAGGCGGAGTGCCCGTTGAACGACGGCGCTGCGGCTGAGTCCCGTGGTGCGCCGGGCTTTTTCGACGGCGCGATAGAGTTCAGCCGGTACGCTGATGGCGATCTTCGTCGCCGCCTTTGCCATGAGCGCTCCTCCAGGCTTCGGTATGCCTGAAGTATAACTCGAGTCATACTTGCTCACACGCCCGCCGTGACCACCGTCCCGGATCCCGCCGGCGCCGTCCGCGCCGCCAGCCGTCGCCGGAAGCGCACGTGCCGCCGCCGCGTCAGCTCCACGAGCGGGCGCCACGCCGCGTGCGTGAGGTTCGCGCGGATGAGCAGGTGCCAGACGCGGTTGGAGCGCTTGTAGAGGTACGACATCGCCAGGTACGGCGCGACGGCTCGCCAGTCTGCGGGCCGCCGGCGCCAGATCGAGGCGTGCGAGAACAGGCGCCGGTAGAGCCACGCGTAGCCGTCGGCCAGCTGCGCCTCGGTCATGCGCCGCGGGCGGAACACGACGTGCGGTGTCATAGAGCTCCCACTCGCGGTGCAGCAGCCGGTCCTCGGCCTCGAGCCGGCGGAACAGGGGCGTGCCCGGATAGGGCGTGAGGATGTGGAACGTCGCGCACTCCAGCCGCACGGCCTCGATCCAGTCCGCCGTCCGCGCGAACACCTCGGGACCGTCGGCGTCGAAGCCGAGCACGAAGCTGCCGTTCACCTGGATCCCGTGATCGTGCAGCAGGCGGACGCGGCGCGCGTAGTCGGCGGCCCGCGGCGTGCGCTTGCGTGAGGCGGCCAGGTTCTCGTCGCTGAGCGACTCGAACCCGATGAACACGCCCGTGCACCCGGCCAGCGCCATCTCGCGCACGAGGCTCGGGTCGTCGGTCACGTCGAGCGTCACCGCCGCGCTCCAGATCCGCTCGAGCGGCGCCAGCGCGCGGCAGAGGGCGCGCAGGTAGTCCGGGCGCGAGCCGAGGTTGTTGTCGACGAACACCGCGTAGGGCTGGCCGTCGGCCAGGAACTCGGCGACGACCTGCTCGGGGTCGCGCACGCGATACGGCATGCGCAGCCCGTCGGTGGCGAGATAGCAGAAGCCGCAGCGGTTGTGGCAGCCGCGTGTCGCGATGAGGCTGGTGGTCGTGAGAAAGCTCCGCCGCGGAAGCAGATCGCGGCGCGGCGGCGGGTCGTCGCGATACGCCGTCTCCCACGTCGCCTCGTAGCGCGGGGCGAGGGCGCCGCGCTCGACGTCGGCGAGGATGCGCGGCCAGAGCTGCACGCCGTCGCCGATGGCCAGCGCGTCGGCGTGCGGCGCCGCCTCGTCGGGGCACGAGAGCACGTGCAGGCCGCCGAGGATCACGCGCGCGCCGCGCGCGCGGTACCAGGCCGCCAGCGCGTAGGCCCGCCGCGCGAAGGTGAGGTGCACGGTGATGCCGACGACCTCCGGCATCGGGTCGAACGGTGGCCGGCCCGCGAGGAGATTTTCGTCCCAGTAGGTGACCCGCCACGGCGCCGGCGTCGCCCCGGCCACGCTGGTGAGCGCAAGCGTCGGCGTGAGCACGTGCTTGCCGAAGCTCGCGTGCGGGTCCTTGGCATAGAAGGGATTGATCAGCAGCGCCCGGCCGCGTTCCATGGGCGGCGCCGGCAGCGAGGGATCCAGCGGCGGCGCCTGCCGCATCGCGCGCGGGATCCAGGCGCGGCTCATTTCATGCCCTCCCCGCGGAGTACGCGTCGGTCGCCGCGGCGATGTCGCCGAAGCGCCGCGTACGGCCGCGGAAGTCGGCCACGGCGGCCGCCAGGTCCTCGCGGTCGAAGTCGGGCCACGCGCGCGGCGTGAAGTAGAGCTCGGCATACGCGCACTCCCACAGCAGGAAGTCGCTCAGCCGCTGCTCGCCGCCCGTGCGCACGACGAGGTCGACGTCCGGCGCGCCGTCGGCGCCGCACGCCTCGCCCAGACGGCGCGCGAAGGCCGTCCGCTCCGTCTCACCGGGCGCCAGACGCGACGCGGCGCGGATGATGGCGTCGCGCGCGGAGTAGTCGATAGCGATGCGAAGCTCGAGCGCGCGGCCGCCGGCCGTCCGCCGCTCGGCGCGCTCGATCGCCGCCACCAGCGGCCCGGGCAGGCGGTCGCGGCGCCCGATCACGCGCAGACGGACGCCGCGCGCGGCCAGCGTCGGCGTCTCCGAGCGCAGGTGACGCGCGAAGAGCCGCAGCAGGACGCGCACCTCGCCCGTCGGCCGTCGCCAGTTGTCGGAGGAGAACGCGTAGAGCGAGAGCGTCCGGATGCCGAGGTCCGGCGCCGCCTCCACGGTGCGGCGCACGGCCTCGGCACCCCGCACGTGGCCGGCCGTGCGCGGCAGCCCACGCGCCGTCGCCCAGCGCCCGTTGCCGTCCATGATCACCGCCACGTGCAGTCCGGCCTGAGATGTCAAAGCGCTTTGAGTCATAAAGTTACCTCGCAAAAAAAGGGCCCGCCCCGGCTCAGCGTCCCAGGGTGTCGCGGGCGGCGCGGATGATGGCCTCCATGTGGCCGAGGTAGCGGCCCACCGCCTGGCGACCGCGCGCGGTCAACCGGTAGTCGGTGCGGGGCCGCCGGTTCTCGAACGTCTTGGTGCAGGTCACGTAGCCGGCGTCCTCGAGCTTGCGCGCGTGCACGCTGAGGTTGCCGTCGGACGTCTGCAACAGTCTCTTGAGATCGTTGAACGCCAGCGACTCGACGGCGGCCAGCGCGCTGACCATTCCCAGCCGCAGGCGGTGATGCAGGAGCGCGTCGAGGCCGCGCGCGACGTCCGGGCCGGGCTCGCCCTTCACCCCGCGCAGCGCGGGCGCCGCGGGCGCCGGCCGCTCCGTCCGTCGCCGGCGCGCCGCGGGCTCAGCCACCATGCCCCCACGCGATGAGCGCGCCGAACACGACGTGGAGACCGCCGAAGCCCAGCAGGAGCGCGGCGGGCCCGAGCGCGGGCGGCGCCAGCGTCGTCGCCACGCCGAGGACGAGGAAGCACGCCCCCATGACGGGCACCAGGCGGATGGAAAACGCGCCGCCCGCGAGCAGGCCGCTGCCATAGAGCATGAGCCACGCGCCCGGGAGCATCGCGTGGAATCCCGCGCGCGCGAGCGCCGCCGTCAGGACGGCGCCGACGAGCAGCGGGGCGGCCAGCGCCAGGCCGAACTTGCGCAGCGGGCCCGAGCGCAGCGGCAGGCGCGCCGTCCGCGTCTTGGCGAGCGTGGCCAGCACGCCGACGACGAGCGCCAGCCCGGCCTCCACGATCCACACGCGCAGCCACGCGGGGCCGGGGGCGGCGCCGGCGAGGACGCCGGCGCCGAGCGCGCTGAGCCCGATGGCCACGAGCCCGGCGCCCGAGAGGGTCGTGAAGGCGGCCGCGCCCTCCATCGTCTGGCGGATGAAGCGCAGGTCCGCGAGGGCCCGCTCGTGCAGCGTGGGCGGCGTGCGATCCGGGGGCGCCGACGGCGTCGTGGCCACACCGCATGCTGGCGCCTTTCACCCTATTCTGTCAAGAGCTTTATGAATCAAAGCCAGATGTCCCCGACGGCGGCGCCAAGGCTCCGCCGGCGAAACTTCGGGCGCGCAAAGGTCGGGTGCTACGATGAAACGGCCGTCGTGAAAGGAGTTTCGGTGGAACCCTCCGTTCGCCTCATTCCGCTCGGCGGGCTGGGCGAGATCGGTTTGAACATGATGCTGATCGAGTCCGGCGACGACGTCGTCGCCGTCGACTGCGGCCTCATGTTCCCCGACGACGAGCTGCCGGGCGTCGACTACGTCATCCCCGACTTCTCCTACGCGCTGGCCAAGCGTGAGGGCTTCCGCGGCGTCGTGCTCACGCACGGCCACGAGGACCACATCGGCGCGCTGCCGTATCTCTTGAAGTCGGCGCGGGTGCCCGTGTACGCGACGCCGCTCACGCGCGCGCTGGTCGCCGAGAAGCTCCGCGAGCATCCGCTGCCCGAGCCCGCCGATCTGCGACTCATGCGGCCGCGCGAGCCGTTCATGCTGGGGCCGTTCACCATCGAGCCCATCCGCGTGACGCACTCGATCGCGGACGGCATGGGCCTGGCGATCACCACGCCCGTCGGCACCATCGTCCACACCGGCGACTTCAAGCTCGATCCGAGCCCGCTCGACGGCGAGCCGGCCGACACGCGGCGCTTCGCGGAGCTGGGCGAGCAGGGCGTGGCCGTGCTCTGCTCGGACAGCACGAACGTCGACCGTCCCGGCCACACGCGCTCGGAGATCGAGGTCGGCGCCGCGCTGGCCGAGCGCTTCGACGGCGCCACCGGCCGGATCATCCTCGCGACCTTCGCCTCGCACATCCACCGCATCCAGCAGGTGCTGACGCTGGCCGCCGCGCGCGGCCGGCAGGTGGCGCTGCTCGGGCGCTCGATGGAGAAGAACGTCGCGATCGCCTCGGACCTCGGCTACCTCGGCGTGCCGTCGGGGCTGCTGCGCCCGCTCGAGGAGGTCGTCGCGCTGCCGGCGGAGCGCCAGGTGATCCTCTCGACCGGCAGCCAGGGCGAGCCGAACTCCGCGCTCGCGCTCATGGCCGCCGGCGAGCACAAGTACGTGCAGATCGCGCGCGGCGATCTCGTGGTGATCTCGGCGCGCGTGATCCCCGGCAACGAGCGCACCGTCGGGCGCGTGATCAACGCGCTCTATCGTCTCGGGGCCGAGGTGCTCTACGAGGACAACGCGTTCGTCCACGTCTCCGGCCACGCGAGCCAGGAAGACCTGAAGCTGATGCTCAAGCTCACGCAGCCGCGCTACTTCGTCCCCGTCCACGGCGAGTATCGCCACCTGCTCGGCCACGCGCGGCTCGCCGCCGGGATGGGGTTCGGTCCCGACCGCGTCATGCTCGTGGAGGACGGCACCGCCATCGAGGTGACGCCGACGACCGCGCGCGTGATCCCCGGCTACCCGACCGGGCGCGTGCTCGTGGACGGCACGGGCATCGGCGACATCGGCGCCGTGGTGCTGCGCGACCGCCAGATCCTCGCCGACGACGGCGTGATCGCCGTCGCGCTGACCTTCGACAGGAGCGGGACAGTGGTGGCGGGGCCGGAGATCGCCTCGCGCGGCGTCGTCTACGTCAAGGAGAACGAGGCCCTGCTGGAGGACATGAAGGCGGCCGTGCGCGCCGCCCTGGCCGCGCGGGATCCGAGCGACCCGTGGGACCGCGACGCCGTCGCCGCCCGCGTGCGCACCGCCGTGCGCCAGCTCGTCAACCAGCGGGTGCAGCGAAAGCCTGTGGTGTTGCCTATTATCCTGGAGGTCTGATGCCTGCCACCGTGTCCGTGGACGTGAGGTCGGAGCCGAGAGCACCGGAGGCGTCGCCGCCGCCGCGGCGGCGCGCCCGCAAGCGGGAGGCGCCGCGCCGCTGGGTGCGCGAGGTGCAGGGGATCGCGTCCATGACGGCGGGCGTCTTTCTCCTGGTTGCCCTCGTCGTCTTCGATCCGGCGGTGGCGCCCGCCGAGCAGCCGTCCATGGTCGGTCCCGTCGGGATCTGGCTCGCGTGGGCGTCCTTCCGCGCGTTCGGCTACGCGGCTTTCCTGTTCCCGCTGGCCGCCGGCGTCTGGGGCGCCTCGGCGTTCCTGCGTCCGCTCGCGGCGCGCGGCTGGGCGCCGGTCGCCGGGCTCCTCCTGCTGCTGCTCGCCGCGACGGGCCTGCTCCAGCAGGCGACCGACTCGTTCGCGGCCACGCGCGTCACGCGCGGCGGCATCGTGCAGGCAGGCGGCTTCACCGGCTGGACGACCGCGGCGGCGCTGCACGCGACGATCGGCAACGCCGGCGCCTGGCTGTTGCTGCTGACCGCGGTGCCGGTCGGCGCGCTGCTCGTCACCCAGACGTCGTACGCGGCGGTCACGCGGCTGCTGAGCGCGCGACTGGCGCGGCTGCGAAAGCGCCGCGCAGCCCTGCGCCTCCTGCCGGCAGCGAAGGCCGCGGCGGGCCTGCCGGGCGTCGCGGAGGCGGCCATGGCGGCGGGCGAGCCGCTGCTGCCCACGATCGTGGAGCCCGCGCGGCCCAAGAGCACGCTCATGGAGAAAGGCCTCTCGTGGCAGGAAACATTCGATTTCGGCAACGGCGGCGCCGAGGCCTTTCAGCTGCCGCCCGTCGGCCTGCTCCAGGCCCCCTCGGCCACCGAGCTCAAGCGCACGCGCGTGGAGCTGCAGGACAACGCCGAGACCCTGAGGCGGAAGCTCGCCGACTTCGAGGTCGACGGCCGCATCGTGCAGGTGAGCCCCGGCCCGATCATCACCTCGTACGAGTTCGAGCCGGCGGCGGGCGTGAAGGTCGCGCAGGTCGTGAACCTCGCCGATGATCTGGCGCTCGCGCTGAAGGCGGCCAGCGTGCGCATCGTGGGCCCGATCCCGGGACGCGGCACCGTGGCGGTGGAGGTGCCCAACGACGAGTGGGCCACCGTGTACCTGCGCGAGATCTTCGTCTCCGCGGAGTTCGCCGAGTCCAAGGGCAAGCTGCCGCTGGCCCTCGGCAAGGACGTCAACGGCATGCCCGTGGTCGCCGACCTCACCGCGATGCCGCACCTGCTCGTGGCCGGCGCCACGGGCAGCGGCAAGTCGGTCGGGCTGAACTCGATGATCTGCTCGATCCTCTACAAGGCGACGCCTGCCGACGTGCGCTTCCTCATGGTGGATCCCAAGCGGCTCGAGCTGTCGGTGTACGAGGGCATCCCGCACTTGCTCTCGCCGGTCGTCACCGACGCCAAGGAGGCGGCGGCGCGGCTACGCTGGATCGTCGGCAAGATGGACGAGCGCTACCGCGCCCTGCAGCTCAAGCAGGTGCGGAACATCGAGGGCTACAACAAGGCCGTGCCCGCCGAGGAGAAGCTGCCGTACTGGGTCGTCGTCGTCGACGAGCTGGCGGACCTCATGATGGTCTCGGCGGGCGAGGTGCAGACCTCGCTGGTGAGATTGGCCCAGATCGCTCGAGCCGTTGGAATCCATCTGATCATCGCCACCCAACGACCTTCGGTGGACGTGGTGACCGGCCTCATCAAGGCCAATTTCCCGACGCGCATCGCCTTCCAGGTCGCGTCGAAGGTCGACTCGCGCACGGTGCTCGACGGCAACGGCGCCGAGCAGCTCCTCGGCCGCGGCGACATGATCTACGTCCCGCCCGGCGCCAACAAGCAGCTCCGCGTGCACGGCGCGTGGGTCTCCGACGAGGAGGTCAAGGCCGTCTGCGAGTTCCTCAGAACGCAGGGCACGGCCGTCTACGAGGAGGTCGTGCTGCCGACGGAGGCGGACGGCGCCGAGGGCGGGGACTCCGAGGACCGCGACGATCTCTACTGGGATGCCGTCCACCTCGTCATCGGCCAGCGCCAGGGCTCGATCTCGTTCCTGCAGCGCCGTATGCGGCTGGGCTACCCCAAGGCCGCGCGCTTCATCGACATGATGGAGCAGGACCGCATCCTCGGCCCGGGCGACGGCGCGAAGCCGCGGGAAGTCCTGGTGGGGCCGGAATATCTGGCAAAGCGCGGCCGTTGACGGGCTCGGCACGCGGTTTTAGTCCGAGATCTGAAGTCGGACTGCGACTGCCCAATAGCCGTAGGGATATGGATCGCGTTTGGGATGGTAGGCCACGATGTCATAGCCGCGTAGGATGAAGTTCCGTCCTACCGCACGGATGTTGCGTGAGAGGTTCTTCCAACTATCGTTTTGTTTCTCCCGGATCCTCTCCTTGTTGGTCGACCAACCAGCATAGTAGCTCCCATCCTCGTCTACAGAGAACACGCCGATCGGCGACATCTTTTCGCCCCGCGCGCTGGCGCCGTGCCTTTGAAGTGCAATGAAGTCTTCGCGACGCATTTCGCTCTCTGCCGGCGCGAACTTTTCGAACGCCTCTCTCGCGCGATCCGGGCATGATTCCAATGCAGATAGCATTCGCCGAACATGAATTGGATGAATCGCATATCCGATGCCCGATGCGGCACTCAGCACACGGCTCAAGGTCTCTATGGTCTTGCGCATCTCATCGGTCATTGCCGCGGACTCGTTAGCCGTAAACAGAGGGTTCCGTCTGAGCGCTGCAACTACGCCCACGACCATTTGGCTGGCATCGAAGACAGGCCCGCCGCTGTTTCCAGGATTCACATTACCGTCCAGCATCACGGCTGCGACTGCACAGCCATATGGCTGATAAATGTCATAGCCGCTCGCGAGCGCTCTCGCGACGCGGGGAGTTTGGACGCATGGGGGTAGCCGGCAAGCCACAGTTCATCTCCCGGATGCGGAGGCGTACCCATCTCTAGCCCAGCAGGAAAGGTAGGAACCTCTTCATCGAAAGGCTTCACCAGCGCCGGTTTTAGGATGGCCAAGTCATGCGTGTAGTCGATAGCGATCAAACTCGCCGACCAACTGACGATTTCGTCTTCTTCGATCCACTCGATTCCGACCGTGGTACACGAATCGACGACATGAGCGTTGGTGACGACAACAACATCCTCAGCGCCGCCGTGTGTAAAAAAGCCGGTTCCGAAACACTCCTGAAGTCCGGGGTAATCGACGATCCGACACGTTGCGGACCAAATCTTCGCAATCGATTCACTCGGCTCCAAAGTCAGGGCTGGGTCTGTCATAACTTCGCTGAACGACACATCGCGAAGGTGGAGATCGAAGACCTGTGCGCGACGGCGACGAGTCGGTCGGAACGGACGA
Source organism: Candidatus Rokuibacteriota bacterium (assembly GCA_003220225.1). Lineage (GTDB taxonomy): Bacteria > Methylomirabilota > Methylomirabilia > Rokubacteriales > CSP1-6 > AR12. The sequence continues at coordinate 23,723 of QHRU01000054.1, read as the reverse complement.
GGCAGTGGAATGGGTATCATTATGAAGCTCGCCGCCCAGACCGACGCTTTCGCGGACTGATGGTGACCTCGTGATCGAGCGCACCGAAGAGCTTTACAAGCGTTCCGAGGGTGAGGTTCTGTGCTGGACTCGTTTCGATCCGGGAAATGTTTGGCGCGCTCATTCCGACCTTTGCTGCGAGCTGTGTCTGTGTTAGACCGGCTCCCTCGCGCAGTCTCGCAAGCTGGACGCCGATTCGGAGTGTCTTAAGCTCCTCGTCGACGAGCCTGCGCATGGTGGGGTCGTTGATTTGTTCTTTATAGTAGCGTTCCCAGTTCGTTCGCTTTTTCATCGCTCTCTCCGCTTCTGCTTTTGAGTCACAGAACCGTTCATCCGTTCTTTGGCTACCTTGACGTCTCCGGCCGGTGTCTGCTTCGTTCGCTTGACAAACGCATGGAGCAGCACGAAGGTTCGATCGACGGCCCCGTAGTACAGCACCCGGTATTGGTCCTGACCGTAGTGCGTGCGGAGTTCGCGCAACTTGCCTTCGATCTGGCTCGAGTACGGAAATGGCAGTGTCGGTCCCTGTTCCTCAAGCACCGCGATAATCGCGATGACCTTCGCCCGTTTGCGCGGCTCCAGTGCGTTCAAGAAATCCTGTACGGGGCAGCCTGCATCATCCTCGTAGAATTCGACTGCCCAAGTCGGCACTATGTTGAGAAGTATACCATTTATGGTATGGTCTGAGCTTCCTTATCCAACCGCACGGAGCCTCCGGCTGTTGGGATGGGCCCGGAGGGCGGGACGAGCGCGCCGTCGGGGGCCAAAGCTTGCAGACGAGTCCGTCCGGGTTAGGGTCGTGCGAAGCCCTCGCGAGCGCGGCGGCGCACAGGCGAGCCATCGTTGGCGCGAGCGGGCTGCCCGCGCTGGGCGCTGATGTTACCGAATTCCGTGAGGCGAGATTTGCTAGCGGGCGGTGTCGACCGACCCGCCTACCGCAGCGCCGTGGCGCGCCAGGGCACCGCGGAGGCGAGACGGCGAAGCGCGATCTGCTGGTAATCCGCCCACAGCTCGGCGCGCGCTCGCTCCAGGGCGCGGCCGACGCCGTCATCGGGCGTGGTGCTGCCCGCGCGCCAGCGCTCGAGCGTGAGGATGGCAACGCGCAGCCCGGCCGTCCGCCGCTCGGGATCCGTCTCGGTGCGGGCGCGGTCGACGAGGGCGACGAGCCGAGCGGGGGACATCCGCGGCAGGAACGGAGAGGGGCGGGCACTGCCAGGCGCCGGGACGATCTGGCCGGCGGGAGCCGCGCGGGGGCGAGCGCCGCGGCGCACGCCGGCCGGCCACAGCAACTCCAGGACGCCGAGGGTGAGACACCCCAGAGCCGCGAGCGCTCCGAGCAGGAGCGTCACCTCTTCTCGGGGAAGCCACCCCACCACGACGCCATTAAAAAGGGCGTCCGGGCCGGGATCCAAGAAAATTCGCTCAGGCGGCGGGCAGGACGATCCGGAACACGGCGCCGCCGTCGCGCCGGTTGGCCGCGGTGATGCGGCCGCCGAAGCGCTCGACGATGCCGGCGCAGATCGCGAGGCCGAGGCCGGTGCCGGTCTCCTTCGTCGTGAAGAACGGCTCGAAGACGCGGGGCAGGATCGCGCGCGGGATGCCCGGCCCCGTGTCGCGCACCTCGATGACGCAGCCGAGCGGATCGGGCACGGCGGTCACGGTGATCTCGCGGCGTCCGTCCCGGTCGCGGAGCTCCTCCTGCGCGTTCGTGATGAGGTTGAGCAGCGCCTGCTGGAGCTGGAACGCGGAGGCGCGTATGCGGGGCAGGTCGTCGGGCACGTCCACGGTGAGGGTGATGCCCTCGCGCCGCAGGTCGTACGCCTTGAGCTCGGTCGCGCGCGCCACCACCTCGTTGACGGCCAGCGGCCCGGGCGTGTCGCCAGGCTGCCGCGCCATGTCGAGGGTCGTGCGGATGATGCGCATGACGTGCTCGCACGACTCCTCGACCTGCCCCAGGTGCTCGTCGACCTCCGGCGTCGCGTTGGCGAGCTTGCGGCGGACGAGCCAGAGGTGGCCGAACACCCCCTGGAGCACGTTGCGCATCTCGTGCGTGACGCCGGCGACGACCTCGTTGACCGCGTAGAGCCGGCCCGCGCGCTCGATCTGCGCGTGCATGCGCAACGACTGCTCATGCGCGCGCTCGAGCTCGCCGTAGGCGGCGGCCAGGCGATGCCGGCTGCGGCGATACGCGTCGGCCAGCATCGCCGCCAGCCCGCCGACGATGTTGAGCACGAGCAGATTGAAGATCGCCACCTCCCAGGCGTCGGGATGCGGCGGGCTCGTGAACGGCAGCAGGCCGAACCACTGCGCGCCGGCCAGCGCCAGGTAGGCGACGCTCGCGAGCAGCGTGATGACGAGGCAGGCGAAGCTCGAGAACACGATGCCCGTGTACACCGGCACGATCGCGTAGACGCCGAGGTACTGCGCGGCGGCGAGCCCGCCCGCCGCGTAGAGGCCGGCGGTGATGAGGCCCACGTCCATCGCCATGCGGACCCAGGCCTGCAGCCGCCGCCACCGCCCCGAGCGCGCGGCGAGGTAGTAGGGGACGTTCACGAGCAATCCGAGGAGCGCGGCCACGCGGATCACGTCCTGCGCCGTCGCCACCATCGTGAGCAACTCGTTGAAGACGAGCATCAGCAGCGCGATGCCCGCGCGCACGGCGAGCTCCTGATGGAGCGCGCGCCGGCGTCGCGAGGTCTCGTCGGCTTGCGGCAGCGCTCGCGTCTGCGTCTCGGGCGTCGGCTCCGCGGAGCCAGCGGCGACCGGCGTGCTGGTCTGCTCTGTCGATGTCGGGACGTCGCGCATGGTCCCCCTCTCACACAGTCGTCGACCAGAACTGCCTGTGCAAGACGGGCTCCAAGGCCGCGTGCGCCCTAACTGCGCGTCACCACATTGGTCGGATGGCGCAGATCCGAGTCGCTGGCCAGCGCCTGACCGGCCGATTCTTGCCGCACGCTCACGAATCGACCAGGGAGCGTGAATCGGCCGGAAGGCGCCGGCGTGAGCGATGTTACCGTGAAGCGATGAGCGCCGTGAGGCGGATCCTGATCGCGGACGACGACGCGGAGGTGCGCGACACGCTCGCCGAATTCTTTGCGACGGCGTACCGCGACTGCGTGGTCGAGACCGTCGCCGACGGTGCGGCCGCCGTCGCGGCCGTACGCCGCGCTCCGCCCACGCTTGTGCTACTCGACATCGAGATGCCGGGCCTCGACGGCGTTGCGGCGCTCCGGCAGATCCGCGCGCTTGCCGCCGGCGTGCCGGTCATCATGGTCACGGGCAACGAAAGCACGCGCGTGGCCGGCGACGTGATCGGCCTCGGCGCGTTCTCGTACCTGCCCAAGCCCGTCCGCCTCGCCTACCTGCACCACATCGTCGCGTCTATTCTTGAAAGGGGGCCTTGAAGGGCCCCCTTTACCCCCACTCGCTCGGAGGCGCCCCAAGGGAACCCGGGGCGCCCCTCGATCGGGCAACTAGATCGGGGTGACGAGCAGTTCATTCGCATCCCGGATAGGCGGCGAAATCCCGCAGCGCTTCCGGTATACGCTGATCAGCCTATCCGGTGGCCGAATTCTAGTTGAACTAAACTGCTGACGCGGTAGGGTCGATTCCACTCATCGTGACTTAGACGGTAAGCACCCCTTCCATTACCGGCGTGCACCGCCCGCCGACCCGCACGCGCACGATCGAGCCGGCCCGCTTCTCGGCGCTGACGGCCAGCAGACTCGGACGCCCCATCTCGACTCCCTGCAGAACATCGAAGGCCAGGGCCGCGTCTGCCGCCGGCTCGAGGCTCGCCAGGAGGGCGCCGAGCGCGCCGTTGGCGCTCCCGGTGGCGGGATCCTCCACGGTTCCGCCCAGGGGCGAAAACATGCGTGCTCGCAAGTCGGCCTGCCCCTTCCGGCCCGCCGTCCGGGCATAGAGATGGATCGAGAAACGCCCGTTCTCCAACGGAAAACGGCGGGCGGCGTCGCTGAACGCCCTCGTGTCGGGCCGGGCTGCCCCGATCGCATTGTCTGCGACCTCCGCGATCACAAACGGCAGTCCCACCGATGCGACGATCGGCTCGTGACGGGATGTGAGCACGGCAGTCGGCTCGAGACCGACGCACTCCGTCACGACCGCTGCGGGGATCGTCTTGCCGACCGTGAGCGGCTGCGGAGCCGTCAGGGTTGCGCCGGTCACTCGCCCCTCGGCATCCCGTATCAAATCGACCGGCACCCGACCGGCGCCCTCCTCGAAGACGACCGTTGACCCGAGCGTCCTTCCGCTCCGCTCGGCCACGAGCGCGAGCACGAACGCGGTCCCGACGTTCGGGTGTCCGGCGAACGGGATCTCGTTCTGCCTGGTGAAGATCCGTACCCGCGCCGTGTGAGACCGGTCGTCGGGCGGGAGCACGAACGTCGATTCGGAATAGTTGAATTCGGCCGCGATGGCCTGCATCTGCTCCGGCGTCAGCCCGCTCGCGTCCGTCACGACCGCGAGTGGGTTGCCGGCGAACGCGCGATCGGTGAACACGTCAACCGTGATGTAGCTGTATCTCTCCGGCATCCAGTCCTCCCATCACCCGCTCGCTACCTCGCCAAGGGGTGCATGACGTCGATCGCCCAGCCCACGTCCAGGCGCTCGCCCAGCCAACCAGGAGTCGCCGTCCGCGCGTGGATGCGGAGCCCCTGCACCTCGTGCCGCGCTCGCAGCACATCAACGGGATCGGCGAGTATCGCAGCGGGAGGCGGCACCTCGGGCAGGAGGCGCCCGTCCGGACGCCGGAAGTGGAGCTCGCCGTCAGGTTGTCGATCCACCGGGTAGCCCTCCTCGTAGACCGCGCGGTGGTGCCGGCGACAGAGCAACGCGAGGTTCGAGAGTAAGGGGTGACGCGGTGTCGAGTATACGGCGGTTCGCCCAGGCGCTGTAGTCATACAGCGTACGTATGTATTCGATCATTGTGGCTAGAACCTCAGCCGTACCCGGTACGTCAGCTTCGAGGCGCCTTCCTTCGGGACGGGGACCTGGAACTTCAGCGTGTGCGCCTCGGGCTTCTCCCACGCGTGTGTGGACGTCAGCACCTGCCAGTCGCCGGGCACCGGCTCGATCACGGTGACCGTCTGGTCCTCCTTCTTGTGGTTGCGCAGCGAGATCTCCCACTCGACCTCGTAGAGATTGGAGGCGATCTTCCGCCACTCCTTCTGCGTGCGCTCGCCGACCAGGTCGAAGGCGTCGCCCATCTTGATCTTCACGCGCTCGTCCTTGGGCGTGTGGTCGATCCAGTCCTCGCCGACGAACTGCTGGCTGCCGGACGCGTCGGCCTTGTACACGCGCACCTTGCCCTTGGGCAGCGGCACCCCGAGCCGGTTGTCCTTCGAGTTCTTGATGTCGAAATAGACGCCGATCTTCTGGTTCGACATGGGCACGCCGTAGGACGTCCGGTAGTAGTCCTGCGCGCCGTAGTAGATGAGCTGCTTGACGACCGGCACGTCGCCGGCCGCCATGAGCGTGAGCTGTTTGGTCTGGTTGTCCTTGATGGTGGTCCGGCCGTCGAGCGTGTAGAGGTGGTACTCGAAGAAGCCCTCGGACTTGAAGTCGCGCGCGGCCTCGGCCATCGACGCCGCTTTGGTCGCGATCTCCATCGCGCGCTGGCTGCGGCGGCCATCGACCGCGCGGTTGACGTCGCCGGCTACCAGCTTGAGCGCGGCGTTGCCGTACGTCGCACCGCTCCGGTTGTCGATGGTGACCCAGCCCGTGACGTCGGCCTTGGTGTCGGCGGGGTTGAGGACCAGCACGTAATCGGCCTTCCACGTGATGCCCCCCGTGAGGTACGAAGCCTCCACGCGCTGCGGCCCCGCCAGCGCGTTGCGGAGCAGCCACACGAGCGTCGGCTTGGACACGAGGTTCTCGGGGAGCGAGGGCAGGACGAGGCGGCCGTTGTGCCCGAGGTGGATCTGGCCGTTGATCTCGAAGACGGGCCCGGCGGTGGAGAGCAATTTCGCCTCCAGATAGGTCCCGTCGGTGTTGTAGAGCCGGACCATGCGGCCGACGTACTTCTCCATGAGCTTCTGGCTCGAGAGCAGGTCGTACTCGTAGTTCTGCTCGAGAATGCGCAGGCCCGCGGGATCCGTCAGCGACTTCAGGTGCACGGTGGTCGGGTCGATCTGCGCCGCCACGTCCGTGAACTCCGTCTCGTGCAGCCCCGTGGGCAGCCGCGTCTCGCGCACGTCCTTCACGAGTCCGAGGTTGCCGTTGTAGATGGTCACCATCACGTCCTTCTGCGCGTCGCGGCCGACGGCGAGCTGTGCCGCCTCCGCTCCCGACGCGAGCGACGTCGCCAGCGTCAGCACGATCGCCATCGTCCGTTTCATGGTCCGGCCTCCAGCGTGCGGATGTCTGCTGCTGACCGGTTAGACAGGGCAGGACGGAGGAAGTTCCCGCGGGTTCAGTTGGAGACGGTGACGGTCACGGCCAGCACGGGCCGCTCGGTCGCCTGGCGCTCGATGGAGAGCGAGCCCAGGGCCGTCGCCTCGCGGACGAACTGCGCGTAGGCGTCGCGCGGCACGGCCAGCTCGACGACGACGCGGCCGCCGTCGATCCGGCGCCCCGTCTGCCGGCCGCCGACGCGCGCGGCGAGCTCGATGAGCGAGAGCTCGGCGAGCGTCACATCGGGCACGCGCAGGTGCGCGCTCACGTCGGGCGCCGCGGCGGGAACGCCGGTCATCGGACCGGTGCGCGAGAGCGGCGCGACCTGGGGCATCGTCTGCGACTTGGCGGCCACGGACGGCGCGACACGGGAGGCCCCGAACGGCGGCGGCGACTGGAAGGCCGGCGGCTCCTGTCGCAGCTTGCCTTCCTTGGCCGCGTCCGTCGTCGCGTCCGCGCGCGCGTCCTCGGCCGTCGACGAGAAGCGTTCGCCGGCGGGCGCCTGGGCGCGCTCCGAGGAATCGACTTTCGCGCGCCGGCCTTCCGGCGCCGCCGGTGCCGTGTCGCGCGGCGGTGATCCGCCCTTCGCCGTCGTCTCCGCGCGCGGCTCGGCCGGCGCCGGTTGCTCGACGCGGTTCTTCGCCGTCTCGAGCTTGCGCGAGCGTGCCGGCGGCGCCGCGGGCGTGCTCTCGCGGGTCGCGGTCGTGGCCGAGGAGCCGGTCTCTCGCGGCGCCGCAGTCGGCGCCTGGGCGGCCGGTCCCGGGGTGGTCGGCTGATAGCGCGCGGCCTGCTGCTGCTCGTGCGAGCCGCGGAAGAGCAGGACGGCCAGGCCGGCGATCAGGAACAGGGCGGCGGCGCCGAGCGGCAGCGTCTGCCACGGCGCGCGCAGGCGGCGCGCCAGCCGCTTCGGCGCCGGCTCGGGCCGCGCGGCCGCGCGCACGCGGTCCACGAACCCCGCCGGCGCGCGCGCGGGATCGATGGCGCGGACGAGCTTCACCGTGCGCAGCAAGCCCGCCAGCTCGCGCCGGCAGTCGGCGCAGCCCGCGAGGTGAGCGTCGAGCGCCGCGCGCTCGGCGGGCGTCAGCGCGTCGTCCGCGAGAGCAGAGAACAGATCGCGCGTCTCGGTGCACGTCATGCGAACCGCTCCAGCTTCTCCTTCAATTGCAGGCGCGCGCGGTGCAGCCGCGAGCGCACGGTGCCGGGATCGAGGGCGAGGGCCTCCGCGATCTCTTCGTACGATAACCCCTCGACGTCGCGGAGCACCAACACGAGACGCCGGTCCTCCGGCAGCCCGGCGATGGCCGCGCGCAGCGCCGCGTCCAGTTCGGCGCGCTCGGCCGCGGCCGCGGCGTCGGGCGTCGCCGCCGGGACGTCGGCCAGCGCCGCGTCGCCGCGCGCCACGCGCCGGTCCGGCGACGCCAGGCGATTGAGACACAGCCGCGAGGCGATCCCGTAGAGCCACGTGCCGAGCCGCGCGTCGCCACGGAAGTCGGCCAGCGCGCGATACGCCCGCAAGAACACCTCCTGCGCGATCTCCTCGGCCTCGGCGCGACTGCCGAGCATGCGCAGCGCCACGCCGAACACCCGATGCTGGTAGGCGGTCACCAGCTCTTCGAACGCGCGCGGCTCACCGGCCCGCAGGCGTTCGAGGAGACCGGGCGGATCGGCGCCGAGGGCCTCGCGCATCCGTTAGACCGCCATGCCCTCGCGAAGTTCCCGGTCGGCGCTCAGTCGCGGACGGGAGCCTCGGCCGCGAGCGCGTCGGCCCCGATCGGGCGCCAGTCCACGAGCCGCTCCAGCGACTCGAGGGCGCTCGGCGAGAAGGCGGGGACGCCGGGCGGCGCCGGGACGAGCCAGCGGCGCGCGTAGAGGGCGGCGACGAGGAGCTTGTGGTGATCCTGACGCTGCGGACGCAGGGTCTGGCCTTCGTCCAGCAGCAGCGCCGTGGCGAGGGCGTGATAGAGCGTCTCGGCCACCGGACGCGCCTCCAGCTCGCGCGTGTCCGGGGGTTGCGTCGTCCAGGCGGCGGCGCGCCGCTCGACGTCGGCCAGGACCGCGCGCACGACATCGGTCACGGGCTTGGCGTGGCGCTCGCGCACGCCGTCGAGCCGCGTGCCGATGAAGGCTGCCAGCGGCGCCAGCGCCCCATCCTTGACGATCGCGCGCTGCACGTCGAGGGCGACGACGGTGGTCGAGCCCTCCCAGATCGCGCCCAGGTAGGCGTCGCGCAGCAGGCGCGCGTTCACCCACTCCTCGACGTAGCCGTTGCCGCCGCGCACGTTCATCGCCTCGCCCGCCACCGCGCGGGCGCGCGCGGTGATCCAGCCCTTGGCGAGCGGCGTGACGATCCGCAGCAGCCGGCCCGCCGCCTCGGCGCCCGCGTCCCACGCGTCGAACATGACCGCGGCGTTCAGGACGACCGAGGCGGCCGCCTCGACGTCGAGCAGCATCTCCAGCAGCGTCCAGCGCATGAGCGGCTTGTCGAACAGCGCCCCGCCGAAGGCCGCGCGGCCGCGGGCGTGGAACACCGCCTCCAGCAGCGAGCGCCGCATGATGCCCGCCGCACGCATGGCATTGGACAGCCGCGACCCATTGACCATCTCCATCATCTGAGCGAAGCCGCGGCCGACGTCGCCGACGACGTAGGCGACGGCGCCCGCGTACGTGACCTCGCCGGTCGCCATCGAGCGCGAGCCGAGCTTGTCCTTGAGCCGGTTGATCGTCCACGCGTTCTTCGTGCCGTCGGGCAGGTGCCGGGGCACCAGGAACAGGCCGAGCCCGCGCGTGCCGGGCGGCGCGCCCTCGGGACGCGCGAGCGTGAGCGCGACGTCGGCGTTGGCGTTCGAGGCGAACCACTTGTCGCCCCAGAGCCGCCACGCGCCGTCGGCGTCGCGACGCGCGAGCGTGGTGAGGGCGCCGACGTCGGAGCCGCCGGTCTTCTCCGTCATCCACTGCGTGCCCTGCCACAGGTCCTCGAGCGCGGTGGCGGTCAGCCGCGGCAGGTAGCGCCCGCGCAGCGCCTCGTCGCCGAAGCGCGTCAGCATCCGCGCCGTGGAGTCGGTCATGTTCACGGGGCAGAGCAGGCCGAACTCCGACTGCGCGAAGAGGTAGGACAGCGCGTACTTCACGACGTGCGGCACGCGGCCGGGCCAGCCCAGCACGCCGTCGCGGTGCGACATCGCGGCGAGACCGAAGCGCTCGAAGGCCAGCTGCTCCATCGCGCGGTAGGCCGGGTGGAAGACGATCTCGTCCACGCGGCGGCCGCGCTCGTCGTAGGCGCGCAGGGTGGGCGGATGGCGGTCGGCCGCGGCCGCGAGCGCGTCCAGCTCGTCGCCGGCGACGGCACCCATCTCGACCAGCAGTGGCCGCGCGCGCGCGAGCACCTCGGGCTCCATCACCGTGGAGCAGACGAACTCGAGATTGGGATCGGCGACGTAGAAGTTGAGGCCGCGCGTCGTCGGCATGCCGTCCTGCGTCGGCCACGGCCGCGGCGGCGGCGGCAGCTCGAGGCTCACTGGAGCTCCAGCGGCAGCGCATCCATGCTCGCGAGGACGATAGCATACCGGCGCGCGCCTGACGCGTCGTGGCGACCTTGACACTCCGGAAGGGCCCGTGCTATCTGCGCCTATGCCCGAGGCGCCTCTGCTGCGCACCGAAGCGCTGACGCGCGCCTTCGGCAGTCTCATCGCCGTGGATCGGGTCGACGTCGCCGTGCGGCGCGGCGAGCTGCGCTCGATCATCGGCCCCAACGGCGCGGGCAAGACGACGTTCTTCCGGCTCATCTCGGGCGAGACCACGCCGACCTCCGGCCGCGTCTGGTTCGGCGGGCGCGAGATCACCGGGCTGCCGCAGCACGCCGTCGCGCGGCTCGGCATCACGAAGTCCTACCAGATCACCAACGTCTTCCCGCACCTCACCGTGCACGAGAACGTGCGCGTGGCCGTGCAGGGCTGGGCACGCTCGTTCAACTTCTGGTCGCGCGCCGACGCGCTCACGGACGTCGCCGAGCGCGCGCACGCGCTGCTGCGCACGGTCGGGCTGGCCGCCAAGAGCGCGCAGCTCGCCGCGCACCTCGCGCACGGCGAGAAGCGCCATCTGGAGATCGCCCTCGCCATCGCCTCCGAGCCGGAGCTCCTGCTGCTCGACGAGCCGACGGCGGGCATGAGCCCCGAGGAGACGGACGAGACGATGCGGCTGATCCGCGAGCTGACGGCGGGGCGCACGGTGATCCTCGTCGAGCACAAGATGAAGGTCGTCATGAAGATCTCCGACCGCATCACCGTCCTGCACCAGGGGCAGGTGCTGGCCGAGGGCACGCCCGAGGAGATCCGCGCCAACGAGCGCGTGCAGCAGACCTACCTCGGCGCCATCCGCTGATGGCCCTGCTCGAGCTCGAGGACGTCCACACCTACTATGGCGAGGCGCACATCCTGCAAGGCGTGTCGCTCGCCGTCGGCGAGGGCGAGGTCGTCAGCCTCATCGGCCGCAACGGCGCCGGCAAGACGACCACGCTGCGCTCCGTGATGGGCCTGGCGCGCCCCGCGCGCGGCCGCGTGCGGCTGCGCGGCGAGGACCTCACGCGGCTGCCGACGCACGAGATCGTCCGGCGCGGCATCGCGTGGATCCCCGAGGAGCGGCGCGTGCTGCCGAACCTCACCGTGCTCGAAAACCTGAAGCTGGGCATGCTCGGCGTCGGGACCAGCGAGGCGGAGGCGGGGTCGCGACTCGAGGACGTCTTCCGCCACTTCCCGCGGCTGCGCGAGCGCGTCGACCACCGCGGCCAGTTCCTGTCGGGCGGTGAACAGCAGATGGTCGCCATCGCGCGCGCGCTGGTGGCGCGGCCGACCGTGATGCTGGTGGACGAGCCGACGGAGGGGCTGGCGCCGATGCTCGTGCAGAACCTCACGGAGATCCTGGCCGCCATCAACCGCGGCGGCACGACCATCCTGCTCGTGGAGCAGACGCTCGAGGTCGCGCTGGCGCTGTCGCGGCGCGTGTACGTGATGGATCAGGGCCGCATCCAGTTCCAGGGCACGCCCGACGAGCTGCGGAAGGACCCGACGATCCAGCAGCGGTTCCTCGAAGTCTAGAGGAGAGAAGCGAGCCATGGACTTCATCCCTCACGGGCGTGAGATCGTCTCGGCGTTCCTTCGCCTCGGCGCGACCTCGTACGGCGGCCCCGCGATCATGGGCGTCATGCAGGCCGAGCTGCAGGAGCGGCGGCAGTGGCTCAGCAAGCCGCGCTTCCTCGAGGGGCTGGCGCTCGTCAACATGCTGCCCGGCGCCACGGCGACGCAGCTCGCCCTGTTCCTGGGCCACGCGCGCGGGGGCTGGTGGGGCGCGCTCCTGGGCGGGATCTGCTTCGTGCTGCCCGCGTTCGCGATCATGCTGGCGCTCACCGTCGCGTACGCGGCGCTGGGCGTCTCGCCGCTCGTCCGCGGCGCGCTCTATGGGCTCGGTCCGGTCGTGCTCGGCATCTTTCTGGTCGCGGTGTATCGCCTGGGTCGGTCCGCGGCGGGCACGCTGCCGCAGGCGCTGATCGCCGTCGCGGCGGCGGCCGCGACGCTGTGGAGCCCGCTCGGCGTCGCCGCCATCCTCGTGCTGGCCGGCGCCCTCGGCCTCGGGCTCTTTTACTCTCGACGCCTCGGCGGCGCCGCGCTCGGGGCCGCGGGCCTCGCCATCGCCGCCATCCATCGCTGGTCGCCGCCGGCGGCGGTCGCGTCGGTCGACGCGCGCGCCGCCGAGTCGCCGGGCCTCGCCGGCCTCGCCACGTTCTTTCTCGAGGTCGGCGCCCTCACGGTGGGCGGCGGGCTGGCGATGATCGCGTTCATCCAGGCGCGGGTGGTCGAGCAGCTCCACTGGCTCACGGCCCAGGAGTTCATCGACGGGCTGGCGCTCGGCCAGTTCACGCCGGGGCCGATCCTCATGGTCGCCGCGTACGTCGGCTACAAGGTCGCGGGCGTCGCGGGCGCCGCCGTCGCGGCCGGCGCCGCCTTCCTGCCGTCGTTCGTCATGATGCTCGCGATCCTCCCCGCGTTCGACCGCGTGCGGACGTACACGTGGACGCGCGCGGTGCTGCGCGGCATGAGCCCGGCCGTGATCGGCCTGCTCGCGGTGTCGCTGACGCGCCTGGCACCGTACGCGCTCGTCGACCCGTTCGCCGTCGCGATCTTCGTGGCGACGGTGGCCGCGCTGTTGCTCTGGCGGCCCGGCACGGTGCGGCTGATGCTGGGCGGTGCCGTCCTCGGAGCGCTGCGTAACCGCTGGTTTCCGCTGCCCGGCATCCGCTAGGCCTCGTTGAGACATTTCCGTCTGCCGCGCGCCCTCCGCCTTCGGGTAAGGTGGTGAGAGGACACCTTTAGAGGACGGCAAGTGACCGAGACGACCTCAGCGCGGATCCTGATCGTGGACGACGAGCCGGCCAACGTCCGGCTGCTCGAGCGCCTGCTCGGCGCGGCCGGATACCGCGAGCTGGCCAGCACGACCGATCCGCGCCGGGCGCTCGACCTGTACCGCGAGTTCCAGCCCGACCTGATCCTGCTCGACCTCATGATGCCGCACCTCGACGGCCTCGCCCTGCTCGAGCTCTTCAAGACCGAGATCCCCGGCGACGCGTACGTGCCGATCCTCGTGCTGACGGCCGACGCCCTGCTGGAGACCAGGCGCAAGGCGCTCGACGCGGGGGCGCGCGACTTCCTCACGAAGCCGTTCGAGCAGTTCGAGGCGCTCCTGCGCATCCGCAACCTGCTCGACACGCGGCGGCTCTATCGCCAACTCGAGGCGCAGAACCGCTCGCTCGAGGAGACCGTGCGGCAGCGGACCGAGCGCCTGCTGCAGAGCGAGAAGGTCGCGACGATGGGCTCGCTGATCGCCGGCGTGGCCCACGAGCTGAACAACCCGCTGGCCGTCCTGAGCGGCCAGGCGCAGCTGCTGCTCGACCTGGAGCACGACCCCGCCGTCGTGGCCAAGCGCGCGACGCGGATCAAAGACGCGGTCGGCCGCTGCGTGCGGATCGTCCGCAACTTCCTCGCCCTCGCGCGCCAGCATCCGCCCGAGCGGAAGTCCACCGCGCTGACGGAGGTCATCCACGGGGCCGTCGAGCTCCTGGCCTACGAGCTCCGGTGCGACGACGTCGAGGTCACGGTGGACGTGGCCCCCGACGTTCCCGTGCTCTGGGCCGACGCGCACCAGCTCCACCAGGTGCTCGTGAACCTGATCGCCAACGCGCACCAGGCGATGCGGCGGCAGGCGACGCCGCGCCGGATCGCGGTGACGGCGCGGCTCGGGCACGAGCCCGAGCGCGTCCGTCTCGAGGTGCGTGACACGGGCCCCGGCATGGCGCCGGAGGTCCGGGCGCGGGTGTTCGAGGCCTTCTTCACGACCAAGCCGCAGGGCGAGGGGACCGGCCTCGGGCTCTCGCTGTGCCGGGGCATCGTCGAGGAGCACGGCGGCACCATGACGGTAGAGAGCACGCCCGGCGCGGGGGCGACCTTCATCATCGAGCTGCCCGTCGTCACGCCGCCGCGCCCGGGGGCCTCGGCGCCTGCCGCGAGCCCGTCGGCGCCGTTCGCGCCGCAGCGCGTGCTGGTGGTGGACGACGAGGTGGGGGTGGCGGAAGCCCTTGCCGAGATGCTCGGGCGCGACGGGCACACGGTCGACGTCGCGAACGACGGCGCCAGGGCGCTCGAGCTGCTCGAGACCGGCACCTATGACGTGATCGTGTCCGACACGCGGATGCCCGTGCTCGACGGCGAGGCATTCTACGCCGAGCTCGAGCGGCGCTTCCCGGCGCTGTGCCGGCGGTTCATCTTCCTCACAGGCGACGTGCTCAACAGCGACAAGCGCGCCTTCCTGGCGCGGATCGGCGCGCCCTTCCTCACGAAGCCGTGCGAGCTGGACGAGGTGCGACGCCTGATCCGGCGCGTGGTCGGCGCGGCGGCCGAGGCCCGGTAGCTACTTCACGCTGCCCGCGGTGAGGCCGCCCACCAGGTGGCGCTCGATCAGCGCGAACAGCACCACGACCGGGACGATGGCGATCACCGAGGCGGCGAAGAGGTGGTTCCAGTGCTGCACGTAGGCCGTCACGTACGAGGTGATCCCCACCGTCAGCGGCTTGCGCTCGGGCGCCGTCATCAGGGTCAGGGCCACGATGTACTCGTTCCAGGCGGCGATGAAGGCGAAGATCACCGCGGTCACGAGCCCGGGCAGCGACAGCGGCAGCACCACGCGCACCAGCGCGCCGAGCCGGCCGCAGCCGTCGACGGCCGCCGCCTCCTCCACCTCCTTCGGGATCGAGGCGAAGAACGCGCGCAGGATCCAGATGGCGAAGGCGAGGTTGAAGGCGGCGTTGGTGAGGATGAGCGCCGCGTAGGTGTTCACGAGGTCCAGCTCGAAGAACTCCCGGTAGAGACCCACCACGAGCGCCGTCGGCGAGAACATCTGGGTCACGAGCACGACGAAGAGAAAGGCCGTCCGGCCTCGGAACCGGTGGCGCGCGGTGTAGTAGGCGGCCGGCGCGGCGGCCAGGACGACGATCGCGGTGGAGGCGGCCGCCACCACGAGCGAGACGCGGAGCCAGTCCTGGAAGCCGGGGTCGGCGACGACCTCGAGGAAGTTGCCGGGCCGCCAGTGGAGCGGCAGCAGCCGCGGCGGCGTCGTGCGCAGCTCGGCGTCGGGCTTCAGCGCCGTGAGCAGCATCACCACGTACGGCGTCAGCACGCCGCACGTCAGCACGAATCCCGCCGCGCTCAGCGCCGCCCGCCGCGTCATGGATGGCCCCCCGGGGGCTACGCCCCGGCCTCCTCCCAGCGCACCGTCTTCAGGTAGACGACGACCGCGAGCAGGATCAGCGCGACGTTCACCACGCCCAGCGCGGCGGCCAGGCCGACGTCGCGCAGCGCGCTCTTGAAGGCGATCTTGTACATGTACGTGATCATCGTGTCGTGGCCGAAGCCGGGGTTGCGGTCGTTGAGCGTCCACACGATGGGAAACGAGTTGAAGACGTAGATGACGTTGAGGACCACGGCCACGAGGAGCGCCGGCTTCAGGAGCGGCAGCGTGACCAGCCGGTAGGCCGTCCACGTGGAGGCGCCGTCCACCCGCGCGGCCTCGTAGACCTCGCCGGGAATGGACGCCAGCCCGGCGAGGAGGACGTACGTCGTGAATGGCAGGGAGACGAAGATCCCCACGGCGATCATCGCACCCATCACCGTGGAATCCTCGCCCAGCCAGTCGACCGGCCCCGCGAGCACGCCCAGCGAGGTCAGCAGGTGGTTGAGGGCGCCGAAGTAGTAGTCGTAGATCCACACGAACAGCTTGGCGGTCATGATCAGCGAGGCCGCCCACGGCACGATGAGCGCCGCGCGCACGAGCCACCGGCCGGGGAAGGCCTGGTGCAGGAGCTGGGCGAGGCCGAGCGACACGACCACGCTGACGCCGACCACGGCCGCCACCCACACCGCGGTGTTGGCGAGCACCGTCGGCAGCGCCGGCTGCTCGAGCAGGCGCGCGTAGTTCTCCGCGCCGACGAAGCCCGACAAGACCCCGGTGATCGAGTAGCGCCCGAGCGAGGCGCGCACGAGCGCGACGGCGGGATAGAAGACGACGCCGGCGATGAGGGCCAGGCTCGGGCCGAGCCAGAGCAGCGCCTCCCACCGACGGCCTCTCACGGGACGCGCGGAGTGAGGCGCCTCAGCGCGCAGCCGCCGCGGCCACGGCGTTGCGCTGGAGCTGGTCGAGGACCTGCCTGGGGTTGCCGCCCGGCTGCACGGCGAGCCCGATGTTCTGCTGGACGTCGAGCTTCACGCGGTCCCACGCCGGATCGGTCGTCGGCACCAGCCGCGCGTTCGGCAGCGCGTCGAGGTAGGGCTTCAGCTTCGCGTCCGCGCGCATGCGCTCGAGACCGGACTTCGTCACCGGCAGGAATCCCTCGGCGGTGATCCACTTCGTGATGTTGTCCGGCTGGTAGTAGAGGTCGAGGAATTTCTTCACGGCCTCGCGGTTGTCCTTCTTCTTGAACGCCATCAGGTAGTCCTCGACGCCCAGGGTCGCGGACTTCGCCAGGCTCGTCGGCATCTCGGCCACGCCGTAGTCGACCTTGCGCTCGGCGTCCAGCTGCTTGGCGAGGGGGCTGAAGCCGATCACCATGCCGACCTTGCCGTCCTTGAAGAGCTGGAAGGCGCTGTCGGTGCGGTTGGTCTTGCCCGGATTCACCTGCGTCACGCGGTGGCGGTTCGCGAGGTCGGCGAGGAACGTGAGGGTGCGGGCGTTCGCCTCGCTGTTGATCGCCCATCCGTCGCCGGCCTTCCAGTCACCGCCGCCGTTCCACATCCAGATCGACCACTCGGCCTGCGCCTCCTCGGGACCGAGCGGCAGGGCGTAGCCGATCGCGCCGCCGCCGAGCGCCTGGATCTTCTTCGCGGCCTGCACGAACTCGTCCCACGTCTTCGGCGGCGCGGCGATCCCGGCCTTCGCGAAGAGGTCCCTGTTGTAGAAGAACGCCCGGGCGCTGGAGAGGATCGGCAGGCCGTACAGCGTGCCCTTGTATTGCCCGCCGCGGGCGAACGACTCCAGGAAGTCGTCCTTCGTGGCCGGCGACAGCACGTCATCGGCCGGGTAGAGGAGCCCGTCGCGCGCGTAGCTCGAGAACGAGTTCAGGTTCAGCACGTCGGGCGGCTGGTTGTTCTGGATCATCGTGCTGACCTGCTGGTCGATCGAGTTCCAGTCGATGATGCGCAGATCGACCTTGCCGCCGCCCTGTGTGGTGTACTGCTCGGCGAGCGCCTGCCAGAACGGCCGCGTGTGGTCCTTGCTGTACTCCGCGATCACCACCGTGATGGATGGGCCGCCGCGCGGGCCGCGGTCGCAGGCGGCGACGAGCGCCGCCGCGACGGCGACGACGGCCAGCCAACCCGCCCGCCGCCGCAGCGTCACCTCACGTCTGTCGCGTCGCACGGCCACATCTTAGCCGGGGGCGCCCTCGACGGCCTTCATTTGCATCGCGCCTCGCCGGCACGACCTCGACGCCCTTTGTCACGGCTCGGACGGCTTCGCGGTCCGACCGCTTCCCCGCCGGGTGGCTCTAAATGCCCGTTTTGACGAGCCCCACTTCCTTCAAGCGTTGATTTGGTACCGTCCGTGCAAGTAGCCTTGAGAGCTCTTCGCTCTAGGCACATCACCTTTGCGGCATGACGTCAACGCGGAGGAACCCCCCATGCGAGTGATGAGAACACCCTGGATGCTGCTCGTCGGCCTCGTCGCGCTCGGCGCGTTCACGGCGAGCGCGCTGGCGCAGACCCCCGGCGGCGCCTTTTCGCAGCTGTCAGCCGGGCAGCAGAAGATCGCGCGAGCCCTCTTCGAGGCCCAGCCGCCCAGCGGCGCGCCGAGCGCTCAGAGGCCCCTGACCCTCGACGAGATCGCGATGAAGAAGAAGGGTCGCGAGGGCTGGGGCGAGGTCTTCAAGGAGATGAAGAAGCAAGGCCTCACGACCCAGAAGAACCTGGGCGAGGTCGTGCGTGGCTACGAGCACCGTCATCCCGAGACCGCCAGGCTCGACAAGGCGGAGAAGCCCGAGAAGATGGAGAAGCCGGACAAGATGGAGAAGCCGGAGAAGATGGGCCGGCGCTGATTCGCGTTCGCGCCCTGCTCGGCCTCGCGGGGGCCTCGCCGGCCCCCGCGCAGGACGAGCCCCGGTGATCGCTCTCGATCACGGCTCCTCGCGTTCGAAGCGACCGGCGTCGGGCGGCGTGATGAGGTCGGGCGCGGTCCAGCCGTCGAGGTCGTACTCGGCCAGGCACTGCTCGGCGAAGTCCTTGAACCCCTGGGCCAGGCCGCTCGTCTGCGCCATCTGCCACGTGAGGAACCGGATCGTCTCGGGCGCCCCGGCGTAGTTGCGCTCGTAGAGCTCGTGGCGGCCGCCGAACTCCGTGCCCATGGCGTCCCACAGGAGCTTCATGAGCTTGGTGCGCTCGACGGCGCTGGTGCCGTCGGAGCCGCGCAGGTACTTGTCGAGGTACGCGCGGAGCTCGGGCGTCTTGAAGTCCACCGCGTGCGAGTTGAGATAGATCAGAGCGCTGCCGAGGATGCTCTCGGTGATCTCCTTCACGCGCGGCCAGGCGATGGTCGCGAACAGCCGGTAGGCCTGCGCGTAGTCCGGGTTCGGCAGCACGGTGTCGCCCGCCCACCGCACGGGCGCGCGCGCCATCGCGTCGGTGAGGCCCCAGAAGAGATTGCGCCAGGCGATCGCCTCGCCGATCGACGCCTGGACGTGGCGTGTCTGGGCGGAGCCGACGGCCTCCGCGGCCTTGAGCAGCAGGCCGGCGACGAAGTCCAGCTTCACGGCCAGGCGCGTGCAGCCGTGCAGCATGGCGCGCGGGAAGAATCCCGAGTGCTGGAAGAACGTGTTCGACTTGCCCACGTCCTCGTAGACGAGCACGTCCTCCCACGGCACCAGGGCGTGGTCGAGCACGAGGATGGCGTCGTTCTCGTCCAGGCGGCTGCTGAGCGGATAGTCGAACGGGCTGCCCATCACCTCGGCGGTCATGGCGTAGGACGGGCGGCAGATCAGCTTGACGCCGGGCGTGTCCATGGTGGCGATGAAGACCGCCGCGAACTCCTTCGTGGCGATCGGCGTGGTGGTCGGATGCGCGATGAAGTTCGCGTGGGTGAG
The DNA here is from genome assembly GCA_003220225.1 of Candidatus Rokuibacteriota bacterium. Lineage (GTDB taxonomy): Bacteria > Methylomirabilota > Methylomirabilia > Rokubacteriales > CSP1-6 > AR12. The sequence goes on along the minus strand of QHRU01000054.1, from coordinate 4,606 downwards.
CGCGGAGCCGGTGGCCACGACCTTGGCGCCGCTGACGACGAGGCCGGCGCTCGTCTCCTTCTCGACGTGCACGTACACGTCGGCGACCTCGTCGGGCGGGCGGTGGCGATCGACCGGCGGCTGCACGAGCGCGTGGTTCAGGAAGAGCACGCGCTCCTGGGCCGCGCGGTACCAGCGCCGCGCGTTGTCCTGGTACGGCGCGTAGAACTCGGCGTTGGCGCCGAGCGTGGCCAGGAAGGCGGCCTTGTAGTCGGGCGAGCGGCCCATCCAGCCGTAGGTCAGCCGCGCCCACGCGGCGATCGCGTCGCGCGCGGCGACGAGGTCCTCGGCGCTGGCCGGTGCGCGGAAGTACCGGTGCGTGTAGCCGCCCGAGCCGGTATCGGTCGGACAGGTCAACACCGGCTGCAGCGCCGGGTCGTGCAGCGCGTCGTACAGGCGTGCGAGCATGCGGGCCGGGTTGCGAAACGCCTGGTGCGCGGTGACGTCCTTGACCCGCTCCCCGTAGATCCACACCTCGCGCGGACCGCGCAGGCTGTCCAGGAACTCCGCGCCCGTGAGCGGCCGCTTCGGCGCGTCGCCGCCGGCGTTGGTCATCACGCCATCGACCTGCCCGCGGCCGCGCGCCGGGACGTCACGCACCGGCACGTGTCGATCTGGTGCAGCTCGATCATGTTGTTGAACGGGTCCTTCATGAAGATCTGCTGCGACTGCGGAGCCACCACGTTCTCCGCCACCCAGTACTCTACGCCGAGCCGGTCCAGCTCCTTGCGCGTTTCCCGGATGTCGGCGACGGCCAGCGCCACGTGCGGCAGCGACGGGTCCTGGCCCGGCCCCTTGGCGAACTTCGACTGCCCGTTGACGCCCATCAGATGGATCTGCGCGGTGCCGCCGACGTCCATCCAGTAGCCGTCGATGGTCGGGATGTGCGGCCGGCCGGCATCGTGCTGAAGGCCCAGCACGTCGCCGTAGAACGTGCGCGCCTTCGCGACCTCCTCCGGCGAGGCGCCGACGCGGATGCCGTGATGATGGAGCTCGAGCACCTTAACGGCCATGGAACCCTCCTGTGAGCGTGCCCCAGATGCCCTTGGGCAGGAACAGAACGAACGCCATGAAGATGGCCCCGATGGCGAGGGGCCACGACTCGGTCCATACGCTGATCGCGTCCTCGAGCACGAGGAAGGTGGCGGCGCCGACGAAGGGACCGAAGAACGTCCCGGCGCCGCCGAGGAGCGTCATAATGACGACCTGGCCCGACGTCGACCAGTGGAGCGACTCGATCGGGACCACGGTCAGCCGCAGGGCGTCCAGCGCCCCCGCCAGGCCACAGAACACCGCGTAGAAGACGAACGAGAGGTGCTTGATGCGCGAGATGTCGTAGCCGCACGCCGTCGCACGGTCGGCGTTCTCGCGGATCGCCTGCAGCACGGCGCCGAACGGCGAGTCGAGGATGCGCTTGAGCGCCGCCACCGCGAGGCCGACGATCACGAGCGTGAAGTAGTAGAAGACGACCGAGCGGTCGAGCGGCAGTCGCCAGCTGCCGAGGCCGATGGCGGGCACCGCGATACCGCGCAGCCCGTCGTCGCCCCCCGTCCAGTCGGCGAGGTGGAAGCCGACGAAGTAGAGGAGCTGGGCGAAGGCGAGCGTGAGCATCGCGAAGTAGATGCCGCGCCGGCGCAGGCAGAAGAACCCGACCACGGCGCCGCCGACCAGCGCGAACCCGAGTCCCATCCCGAGCGCCAGCCACAGCGAGGTCACCTTGAGCTTGGCGAGCGCGATGCCGGTGCCGTAGGCGCCCAGCCCCCAGTAGGCGGCGGAGCCGAACGAGAGCAACCCCGTGTAGCCGTAGAGCAGGTTGAAGCCGAGCGCGAAGAGCCCGTAGATGAGGACCTGCGCGGCGAGCGACTTGTACGGCACCACCCACGGGAAGATCGCGAAGACGACGAAGAAGCCGAGGATGGGATGCCGTCGCACCCACGCCGCCACGCTGCTCATTGGATTCGAGTCGCCTGCGCGACTGGCGGGGCCCAGCCCGCTCGGGTCGCTCGGCGACTCATTCCATCAAGCCCGTTTCGCCGAGCAGGCCGCTCGGCCGGAAGAGGAGCACGAGCGCCATGAAGATGAAGACGACGATCTCGGCGAGCTTGGGAGCGAAGAACGTGGTGAGCCCCACGATCTGGCCGATGAGCAGGCCCGAGATGACGGCGCCGAGCAGGCTGCCCATGCCGCCGACCACGACGACCACGAACGACTCGATGATGATCGTGACGCCCATCTCGGCATAGGCGCCGCGCATCGGCCCCGCGAGGATACCGGCGAGGCCGGCCAGCCCGGTGCCGATGCCGAACACGAGGAACCAGATGCGCCCCACGTCGAAGCCGAGCGCGCGCACCATCATGGGATCACGCGAGCCCGCGCGGATGACGAGGCCGACGTTGGTCTTCGCGAGGAAGAGCCAGAGGCCGACCAGCACCACGGCGGTGACGGCGATGACGAAGAGCCGGTAGCTCGGAAAATACGTGAAGCCGAGGTTGACGGCGCCGGCGAGCGCCGGCGGCGGGTCGAGGGTGACACCGATCTTGCCCCAGATGAGCCGGGCCACCTCGACGAGCACGAGCGACAGCCCGAAGGTGAGCAGCAGCGGGTCGTCGGGCGAGCGTCCGTACAGGGGCCGGATGAGGAACCGCTCGACGACCAGGCCGAAAGCGCCGACGAGCACCGGCGCGAGCACCAGCGCGACGAGGAAGCTGCCGGTGCGTCCGATCAGCACGAAGCCGAAGTACGCGCCGAGCATGTACAGCGCGCCGTGCGAGAAGTTCACCACCGTCATCAGACCGAAGATCAGCGACAGCCCGACGGCGAGCAGCACGAAGATCCCGCCGAGGACCAGGCCCGTGAAGACCTGGGCCGCCAGCGCCGCGGCCGAGATGTCGGGCACGGCCGGTTAGGCGGTGTGCCCCTTCTCGGCGCAGGTGCGGTCCATGTCGTCGCTGGCCGGCACGCGCGCCACGACCTCGAGCAGCCCCCACTCGCCCCTGGTCTTGCCCGGTTCGCGCCCCTTGAGGATCCACATGTCCTGGAACGACTTGTTGTCGCACGCGCGCCACCACTGCTTGCCCTTGACGTGGTTGTAGGTCGGGTTCTTGCGGAGCGCGTCCGCGACCTTCTCGCCGTCCGTCGTCTTGGCGAGCTCCGAGCCGCGCGCGACTTCGAGGACCGCGCTGTACGCGTAGACGCCGTAATCGCCGGGCGGAATCCCGAACTTCTTCTGGAACGCTTCGACGTAGCGCTTGGCCTCCGGGATCGAATCTTGAAGTTCCCAGTAGAAGTTGATGCCGCCGTAGACGTCCTGATAGAGCTCGGGGCCGCCCTGCTTGGCCACCGAGATCCAGTGCAGCGGCTTCGCGATCTTCATCTGGTTGTGCATGCCGAACGACTTCACCTGCTTGAGGAAGGCGATGTCGTCGGCGCCGGGGGTGACGGCGACGAGGACCTCGGGCTTGGCCGCCTGGATCTTCGGCAGGTGCGCCGAGAACTCCGCGCTGCCGAGCGGGTAGGGCGTGGAGCCGAGGATCGTCCCGCCGAGCTTCTTGTTCGTGTCGGTGAGGACCATGTTGTTCTGCTTGCCCCACGCGTAGTCCGCGTAGACGATCCACCACTTCTTGCCGAGATTCTTCATCACCCACGAGCCCACCACGCGCGAGGTGATGGTCGGGTTCAGCGCCTCGTGGAACGTGATCGGGCTCGTGTCGGGCTTGGCGCTGATCTCATCCGACTGGCTCGTCGAGATGAAGAGCACCTTGGCCTTCTTCGTCTGCTCGTTGATCGCCATCTGCACGTGCGCGGCGAGGCCGCCGACGATGAACTGGCAGTTTTCTTTCTCGATCAGCTCCTGCGTACGCTGCGCGCCGACCTGGGGCTTGAGCTGGTCGTCGCGGACGAGCAGCTCGACCTTGCGGCCGAGGACGCCGCCCTTGGCGTTCAGCTCGTCCACCCCGAGCTCGGCGCCCTGTTTCATGTCGCCGGCGATGGCCGCGAAGGGCCCGGTCAGCGGCAGCGGAAATCCGATGCGCACCGGGTCCTTGCTCTGGGCGCGCAGCACGGCGGGGAAGGCGAGGGTCGCGGCGCCGGCGCCGGTGGTGGTCAGGAACACGCGACGATTCATGGTCGACTCCTCCTCGGGGGCGAGTGGCGCCGATGATAGAGGCGGGCCGGAGGGCTGTCAAATGCGCACGGGTGCCGGATTGGTCATAATCGACGGAGATGTCTTACCGTGTTCGGCGGCTCCGCGCTCGTCAGAGGCCTGGTCGTCGTCGCCGCCGTCATGATTCCCGGCCCGCCAGAGGATTTCGGAAAGGACGTGCCGCCCGCTCCGTTAGTTGGGGACTTCCAGAGCTACATGACCTCCGATCATAGCCGACATCGAGAAGCTCTCCGTGGCAGCCCGGCATCGACATGCGCACGTCAGGCCGCGGGCGGCGGCGGGCGGCACCGTCGCCGCTGACGGCGGCTATGCAATCGTCAGCCGCTCACGGTGGCGAGGGGATGTAAGACGTCGACCGCGTATCCAACATCGAGACGCTCTCCGAGCCACCCCGGCGTCGACGTG
>QHRU01000112.1 GCA_003220225.1 Candidatus Rokuibacteriota bacterium | reverse complement strand
ACAGGTGCGACTTAATTCGAGTCGGTTATCAATCGGACGCTGGATGATTCCGCTCAGCGGAACGGCGAGCCTAAAGCGAGCGGGGCAGGTTGGGCTACTAAAGCCCAGTTTTCTAGCCGGGGATTAGAGCTACGGGCCTCGATTTACTGGGCTCTCACTGCCTTTATCCTGCCTCCTGATGCAGCAGCTGCTCTCTGTAGGCCGCGAACGGTCCCGCGTACGTCTGACTCACCAAGAATCGGAGCTGACCTTGAAGTATCTTTAGAGCCTCGTCGCGTAACTTGAGGTTGCGAGGCTCGAGATGCGCCTCATAGACCGCTTGCGCCTCACCAACACGAGCATACGACGGCACAGGCAGCACACCAGCGTGCGGCGGAAGGTATATGAACTCAGGGAACTCCAGTAGTCGCATCCTCTCGATGAAATCTGAGTCGTATTTTGTGTTTCCAGTGAAGCGGTCCGCTAGGCTGAATACAGGGATGACAATTGCAAGGGGTCTGTGCACCCGTCCACCGCCTGGAATCGCTTGGGCCTGCCGCACTGGCGTCGACGGGCTCATCAGTATGACCGGACGCACTTTCGCCCGCGTTACAAGAAACTCCTCGTTGGTTTCCAGCTTTGGAGTATGAAGCGGCGTCCGCCTCCTGAAGACATCAGGGCCGGGCGGTACTATTTCGAAGGCGGCTGCCGAGGTTCCCGATACATCAAGAGCCACCGGGCGCCACAACTGTATATTCTGTTGCGTGTATGAGATATGGATCCAATGAAACTGGCCCCTGACAAAGAGATTCCGAAAGTGATTGCCGACGGGTTCGTAAAATGGATCGACGAGGTCCTCTAGGAAAACCGGCACGGAGGTCTCCTAATAGGCATCCTCCTCGTCTTCCATCATTCTTCGAGCGCGCTCGTAGATCTCGTCGTAGCGCGGGGGAGTGAAGAACTCTTCTGGCTCGGGGGCTGATTCTGCCTCGCGGCGCTCGACGCCTCGCTTCAGTCGCTTAAGGACGCGGCGGTCGATGCGTGCGCGCTCAGGGAACCGTTGCTCGACTCGATCTCGCCGGACTGTGGAGAAATCGAGGTAGTCCCCGCGCCGCGCGGCCTCCATCGGCTCTGTGTGGAAATATACATAGTCGAGCATCTCGCCGAGACGGCGATCAGCCCACTGATCGACGATGTGACGAAACTCAAAGCCAAGAGTCACGTCGTCGACTAAGTTCGTAACGTCCACCCGGTCCCCCGTCCTGAGAAATTCGGTGTCGAGATCAATGCGGTTTCCCGTCGTGACCTCAATATCTCCGTTTCTTGTTAGCTCCTGATACAGTGCTTCGAAGTCGTCCGCCCACGGGCCGTACAGGTGAAACCGCCATGGGAAGCCAGTAAGCGTGCGACCGGTACGGCGGTAATGTGCGACATCGAAGAGGTAAAGAAACTTCACCAACTTCGTTTTGTTTGTGTAGCCTTCCCTCTCCTGAACTCTAGAGATGATGGCCCTGACGACGGATGAGAGTGCGTTAGGCATTAGCTCATGCGCGCCGTTGGTTCGCCGCGGCCCTCAGCTGCGCATCTACCCCGGTCACCCGAAGCCGGTACGTCACTAACATCTCGGTTACGCCAAAATGTGCGGCCATTTGATCCGGGGTCATCCGTTGACGGCGAGCCCAGATGAGTCCATCGCGCGGAAGTAAAAGGCACCGCGAGAGCCAGTCCGCTTCTTCCTCATCTTTTCTGTCGTAGCTCCGCATCACCATCGTACCGTCGTGGGACAGAATAAGTTTGGCGGCGTCATGATTGAGGACGATATGAGCGAGCTCGTGGGTGATGTCACCGTTTTGACGGCCGACACTGTGTCGAGGATTGTAAACGACGACTGCACTCTCGCCGACCACAGACGTTACTGCGGACCAACCCCACGGATCGCGGACTAGAAGCTGATCCCGGTATTCTTTGCTGAGGCCGGGAACGTCGTGCGGGGTCCATAGCGTCACGTCAAGGGACGCTGCCAACGCCTTTGGATCGAGGCGAGCCTGGACCGAGAGACCGAGTTCACGTCGCAGGCCCAGTGAAGTCCGTTCGGCCCAGCTCTTAAACCCGCGGTCCAGAGCCGCCATCTACGGACGCCTCCTGCTGCGTTTTCACGACCAAGGACAACATCTGAGCCAATGCTCGGACAGTGTCCTGATTGGGGTTTGGGTCCGCTTTAAGGTGCGCCGATAGCGTTACGAGTGGCGACGTTTCGGCAGCACGTTTCTTCTCGAAGCCAAGGAATGTACCCGGGTCGACATCTAGCCAGCGACACAGCTTGCCGAACGTTGCGACGTCCGGGATTCTCCCGTTTTCAACCCGCATTAGCGTCGCCACGCCGATGCCGATTTCGGCCGCAACCTCCCGGAGTTTGCGGTCACCACGCTGCACTTTCACCTTGGCCCCCAAGCTCTCAAGGGGCGTTCGTGGCATAAGAGTGTGCCTCCTTTCGTGGAGCAGATATTGACTTGTGGAACACAGCGCGTTATCCTCAGTCTAGCATTGCGGAGCGTAACTCCACCCGAGAAACGGCCCCGAAAGCCAGGGAGGCCAGCATGAAGCTGGAGATCGAGGTCGTAGAAGAAGGTTCTGTTGTTCGCGCCGCCACGACCGACGCGCAGCCCCACGAGACGGTCGAGGCGGTCGCCCGGCGGTTGGCGCCGGAACTCGCCGTGGATGTCGAGGAACTGCTGGCCGACCTGGCCGTCGACGACGAGATCCTCAAGCTGGATGCAACGGTGTCTGATGTGCTGAAACAGGGTCCGAAGATTCGCCACCGGCGGGTCTGCGTCGACCTTCACTTCGAAAGCGAAAGCATCAAGCACATGTTCGCTGCCAACAATCGCTGGGCAGCGGTTCACAGGTTCGGGTGCAAGCACTTCAACGTGGCCTCTGACGCATGCGCCAACCTGGAACTTCACGAGAGTAGTCCCACCGGATCCGCGCTCAACGATCAGGGGCGGATCGGGTTGTTCACCGGCTGCAAGACGGTGTGGCTCGTGAAGCCCGGCGCGGAGCCCAATGGCTAGGGTATGGAACCTTGAGGCGGACCTCCGCTCTGCAGACTTTCTGCACGGCATAGAACAGGGCTTCTGGACGTTCGTGGACCGGGCAGGAGCGCGCGTGTACATGCGCCTGTACGCCGCGGACGGCCGGTCATACCTGCTCGAACTCGAGTGCACCCGCTACGGTGACGAGGCGCTGCTCGGCAGCTTCGTCACCGAAGATAGTCACCAGTGCGTGGCGGCTGCGTGGCCACGTGGCAATGGCGTCTTTCAACAGTGGATAAAGCCGGACCCTGGAAATCTGTTCATCTGTTGGGATCAAGACCGAGCAGGCATCGGCCACCACGGCAACTGGAGGTCAAACGAGGCATGGAAGAAAACCGGAAATCCGCTCGTCTCGTATCTCGATTTCATGCGCCAGCTGCTAAACAACCCAATGAGAGGCTACGAGCGGCTACCGGCGAAAATCTCTTAGTACTCTCCCGCGGGCTGTTTGAGAACACGCTACGCGTTCTTTCGGAGCGTAGCGCTGGCTGGCGCGAAAGCGCCGCAATATGGGTTGGGCGAGTGGTTGACGATGAATGGATCGTGGAAGCTGTGCACTTTCACCACGAACTGGGTGACGACCAGGCGGGTGCTCTATCGCTTGAACTTTCAGAGGCTGCGAAATTTCGGCTCTACGCTGAAATTGGAAAACAGAATCGGCGCGTTATCGCGCTGATTCACACCCACCCGGGAGAGTGGGTGGGCCTGAGCGACATAGACGAGCGCAACCAGATCGGGTCACGCATCGGCTTTTGGTCGCTTGTCGCGCCCTGGTACGCGCGCGAACCCTGGGATATCCAATCCATCGGTGTGCACGTACGATGCGAATTTGGTTGGGCGCGTCTCGATCAGGCCGAGATCCCGCAGCGGGTCAGGATTTCGTGATGGAGATTTGGGAGGACCGCCTCATCAATGGTGTTCTCAAGACGGGGCTGATATCCGATCCAAGAGAGGCGGCACGTTTACTAGCGAGCGACATAGAAATCGTAGCGGACCCGATCCGTGCCTCGGCCGACCTGTGGCCCTGTGTCTGGGCCACCGCCGCGATTCTAGGCCGGCAGTTCAGGGGTAGGGTCTTTGTTCGATGCGGACTCACGCAACCTCTACCGGCACCCGCCGCTCTTCCCGCACGCTGTGAATTCGTCACTGTGCCGCGCGGCGCTGCATTGTCGGTCGGCATTGGTGTGAGGTCGTTCGATCGTCATGAGATTTGGGGTGACAGTGGAGGAAATCTAGTTTCGTTTCGAAAGACAGTACCCTCGCGTGAGCCCGCGAACCCTATCTCCGCCTTCGCGTTGGCCGGCTACTTGGGCTATGCGGCCTTGGCGTCGATTGTTGGCGTGCCGGCGTTCCGGGAGGAATTCGCGCTCAGCGCCCTGTCTCTCCCGATACCAGCGGTACCTTCAGGTTTTGTATCGGAAGGCTTAACCTTCATCGGCTCGGGACAGCTGGGCCAAGCTTACCTGGCCCTTCTATTTTTTCTGGGGGCCCAGATCCGGCCTTCGACCATCGTGCTAGTGGACAAGGAATCTTTCGACACACCAAACCGTTCAACCCAGATACTTCTTGGTCCCGGCCGTCGGTGGGTGGGACGCGGCAAGGCCGCCTTTCTCGCAAAGCACTTCAAGACACTGGGCTGGAACATCACAGGTGAAAAAACAGGGCTGACTTGGCAATGGAAGAAGCCCGCGCATCATCCGATGATTGCGGTGTTGGGCCTAGATGGTCTTGAAGTCAGGAGAATGGCGATTTCCGCGGGCTATGACTGGTTCATTGACGCCGGCGTCGGTACCTCACTGTTGCAACCGCGCATTTCGTGGCACTCACTGCCACCGGATAGGAGGCTAGCCGAAGCCCTATTCCCGCCGGAAACTGTCCAAGGCGGCCAAGAGACGTTCAATGAGAACTCAAAGCTCGCTCAATCGCTTAAGAACACACCTGGCGAGTGCGGCTGGGTGACATTTAAAGGTATCCGAGCGACGGCGCCTTCGATGGGAATAGTGGCTGCGGCTTACGCTTGGTGTTTAATTCTAGAGGTACTGTCCGGCCAGCGTTCGAAACGCCAGGGCCGGGCATGCCTGTGGAGTCCACTATTGCCTTACATGCTGGAGCCGATCAGTTGATCAGGATCAATTCGCTGATTTGAGGCGGCAACTGAATTCGAACCGCGGCGAGCCAGACGCTGATTCAGCGTTGGGCTTCCCGCGATCTCTACGGGATGCGCGTGTGAGAGCGTAAACACGGGTTCGGGGGCCGCGACGAAGGCTAGATCAAGTCCACCTCGAATCCGAGGATGTTTGATATCGGTGATTGCGGGCCCCCGCAACCATGAACGACGAGGGGTTAGCGGACGCAGCAGCCGCTAACCCCTTTCGTTTACCCAGACTTCACCCAGGAATCGGTCGTGCGGCTGGGGACGCTGCATCCCGCACCGCCGCCCAGAAACCGAAACGTCTGGGCGAGGGGGCGCACGGTGCCGAGCATCATTCTTTCACCGGCGTGAGGATGGGAGCGCCCTTGGCCTTCAGCAGCACCACGACGAACCTGGCCGGCTCCGTGTTGCTGGCGTTGCGCCCTACGACGTGAACATCGGTAGGACCCTCGTAGAACGTCTGCCCTGCCTTGAGCGTGACGGCAGGTTGGCCTTTCAACTGCATGACGATCTGGCCTTCGAGCACGTAGACGAACGCATGGGCGTCGTGCCGATGGACCATGTCTCGTGCGCCCGGCGGATACGACACCTCAAGCATGCGAGCCTCTTTGCCCGGGTAGTCCGCGAGATCGATCGCGAACAGTTCCTTCACGTCTGCGGCTTCGGCCGGGACGGCTGCGAGCATCAGGAGTGCCGCCAGGTAAGCGCGCAAGTACAAGTGGGGTTTCTTCATGTCGTTCCTTTCAGGATCGTAGTCGGGACACGCTATCGCAGAATCGATGACTCTGGATTCTCAGTCTGAATGTTTGCGCGAAGTGCCGAGGACCTGCCAGCCAGCTCGCGCCAGCGGGTGAGATCCCTGGGCGCACCTCGGATGCAGGATCAGGCTCTTGCCTGTGAGCGGCGGAGCCATTCGTCGAGACCGATGCGGCCGAGGCGGGCTTCGCCCAACGGCACGAGCGAGCGCTCCTCGACGCGGCCGCCGAAGTATCGGGACTCGGGGTCACTCACGACCACACGCGGGTCGCCGACCGCCTTCAGATAGCGGGCGACGATTTCGTTGAACGGTGCTCGTTCCGGGCCGGCGATCTCGACGATGCCGTTTCGCGGCGCCGCGAGCGCCACATCGGCGACGATGGCAGCAACGTCGTCCGCCGCGATGGGCTGGAACAGGCCGGGCGAAAGCCTGACCGTGCTTCCATCCGTACTTGAAGCGGCGATGCCGCCGAGGAATTCCAGGAACTGGGTCGAGCGGATGATGGTGTAGGGGATGCCGGAGGCCTCGATCAGTTTCTCTTGGGCGACCTTGGCGCGGAAATAGCCATTGTCGGGCGTCCGGTCCGTTCCGACGATGGAGAGCGCGACATGGTGCCGGACGCCGGCTGCGGCCTCCGCCACGAGAAGGTTGCGGCCGGAGGTCTGGAAGAATTCCAGCACCGCCTTGTCTTCAAATGAGGGCGAGTTGGCGAGGTCGATCACCACCTGCGTGCCGGCCATGGCCTCTTTGAGGCCCTGGCCGGTGATGGTGTTGACGCCGGTATTGGGCGAGGCGGCGACGACCTCGTGGCCGCCCTGGCGCAGAATGGCGACGGTCTTCGAGCCGATCAGGCCGGTGCCGCCGATAACGACGATCTTCATTCCGAACCTCCTAGTTCAAGCGGGGGCTGTGATGGTTGTGCAGCAAGCCGCCGTCAGCGAGTGTGGTCCACCACGAGGGAGACAGAGAGCGTCTTTTTCCACAGCAGGAGCCTGTCGGTGACCGCCGTCGAGGCAGCGTGACAGTAGCCCGGGGCCAGGGATGTCAGCGACTCGCAATGTGCCGTCCACGGAAGTGTGCCGTCCACGGAAGTCTCCCGCGACGTTCGGCTCGGCGCCACCAAGCAGCCGTCATACGCGTTATGATGCGCGACCACGCGTGAAGGTGACAGGCGTTCTAAGCCCGGAGCGCGGGCCGCGGGACACCAAGGGTGCGCGGGGTGGTATCCCTGACGAGGCGGCGGGATACAGCGAGATACCGCAGCTTTCCGCAAACTTACGGGATCGAAACCCGTTGGGGTATTGAACGGGTTCTTCGGAGGAACGGGCTTGACCAGGTCAACCCAGTACACCTCCGAGACGGTGTAGCATTCTGCGTTGCGGGCCCCGCGACCAACGCAAGGCCCCGGAAGTTCGATCTGCTTCTGAACGACGCGAGACGAGGAGACCGAGCGACTCGAGGTGAGCCCGGCGCCGTGAGCGTGTCACCAGCGCGGCCGGTCAGGGCCGGGGTCCCGCCCCTGCTCGGGGTAACGCCGGAGTGCCAGGTGGTAGCCGAGATTCCTGGGCAGGTTCCACCACACTCCCACGCGCGAGCCCCACATCCGGCGCGCGATCGAGCGGAGCGAGTAAAATCGGCGCGAGGCCCACTCGGTCCCCGCGACCAGCTCCTCGGGCGACATCCGCGCCGGGCGGAACACGCAGTGCTTCTTGCCGTCGTACTTCGACCAGTCGGTGGTCAGGATCCGGCCCTCGGCCTGCCAGCGCTGGAACGTGGGCGTGCCCGGCATCGGGACGACCATGCTCATCGTGGTCACGTCGACGCTGGCCTCCTCGAGGAACTCGATCGTGCGGCGGAAGATCCCCCGGTCGTCCTCGTCGAAGCCGAACATGATGCCGAGGTGCGCGGCGATGCCGTGCTGGTGGAGCGCTCGGATCAGCCCGCGATAGCTGGCGACGCGGTTATGGCCCTTGTGGGCCGAGTCCAGGCTCTCCTGCGAGATCGACTCGAAGCCCATGAACAGCGCCTTGCAGCCGCTGGAGGCAGCCAGGCGCTGGAACTCTTCGTCCTTCGCGGCCGTCGCGGTGCACTGGCTTGTCCACCACTTGCCGAGCGGCGCCAGTGCGCGGAACAGCTCCTTCGAGTAGCGCGGGTTGGCGCCGATGTTGTCGTCCCAGAACACGACCGCACGGGTCGGGCTCCCCGCGACCTCGCGCACGACCTCGTCGACCGGGCGGTAGCGCATGGTGCCCGGCCCATACAGGAGCGGGATCGTGCAGTAGTCGCACCGGTGCGGGCAGCCGCGGGTGGCGATCGTGACCGACTTTCCGTAGTGGCGCCCCTTGATCAGGTCCCAGCGCGGCGCCGGCTGTCCGTCCAGGCGGGCGCGGTGGGTCGAGCGGTAGAAGCGCTCGAGCCGTCCGGTCCTCGCGTCCTCGAGCAGGTGCGGCCAGGTGTCCTCGGCCTCGCCTACGACCACGGCGTCGGCGTGCTCTGCGGCCTCCTCGGGGAGAGCGGTCGCGTGCGGCCCGCCCATCACGACCGGGACGCGCCGGCGCCGGAACGCGTCGGCCACCTCATAGGCATGCAACGCCGAGGGCGTGGACGCGGTGATCCCGACCAGATCGGCCGGCCGGTCGAGATCGAGGCGCTCGACGATCTCGTCGGTGTGGTGGACGTCGTGCTCGCGTGGGGTCAGGGCCGCGATCAGCGGCATCGTGAGCTGCGGGAACTGGATCAGGCGCGACCCGCGCAGCCGGCGTGACTCCGGCGACTCGGCGGTGATCAGGTGGATGCGCATTGAGAGTTGCCCAGGCGGACCGTCGTCGGGATGATCACGGCCCCGTCCTGCAGCCCCCTCGACGGCGAGGGGTGAGCGGACGCAGGCGCCGCTATTACAGAAGCGTCAGCGCTACCTCAACGACTGGAGGAGCGCCTTCGCCGTGACGAGATCGGCCGTGTCAAACCCCTCGGTGAAGCGACGATACACGGTTGCCAGCAGCTTGCGCGCCTGGGTCGTCTTGCCCTGTCGGCGCCACAGCCGGGCCAGGCTCGTGGCGCTCCGCAGTTCCCAGGCCAGCGCGCCCTGACGGCGCGCCCACTCGAGAGACTGCTCGAAGTGACCCTCGCCGGCTGCCGCGGCGTTCGGCGCGTGGTGCAGCAGCATGAGCTCGCCTTTGAGGCGCAGGAGCTCAGGCAGGATCCAGCGCTCTTCGCTCTTTTCCGACTGCGCCAGCGCGTCGTCGACGACAGCGAGGCCGCGGACGCCGTGCTCGGCGGCGGCGAGACCTTCGGCCAACGCCGCGAGAAACGCCGTGTAGTACTGGACGAAGCGCGCGTGGCGGAGCTCGTCGACGGCGGCGTCGAGCAGCGGCAAACCGACATCGAGCCCGTCGCGCTTGATCAGTAGCATGCCCTTGAAGCAGCGACCATACGTCTGCCACACGTCGGCGCCATGGCGCGCGGTATGATGCACCAGCATCGTCGCATAGCGTTCCGCCGCGGCGAGGTCGCCGGTGGCGATCGCGAGCGGGCATGCCGCCTGACCCAGCGCGTTGCACAGCGACAGCGTGTGCTGGATCGCGAGCGCGTCGTCGATGGCGCCCTGGACGGTGCGCATGGCCTGGTCGGCGAATCCCTGCAGCCACAGGACGCGCGACAGCGTGATGCGCGCGGTTACGCGCTGGTCGAATTGAAAGCGCACGACGTCCGACCGGTTCAGGGGGGCGACGTAGCGCTCCAGCATGCGCTCGATGTAGCCGCGCGCCCGCGTCTGCTCTCCGAGGAAGTGGAGACAGGCGCCGACCATCCGATCGCCAATGAGCGGGTCGGCGGGATCCCTGGCCTTCGTCGCCACGCCGCCAAACCTCTCGGCAAGCTGCAGCGCCTGCCGGAACTCTCCATTGTTCATGTGACTGGCCCACAGCCCCCACAGTGCGCGCAACTGATAGTCGGTGTCGTGAAGTCGCTCCGCCAACTGCAGCGCGGTGGCCCAGGCGGCACCCGTCTCGCGCGCGGGCCCCGTTGTGTACATCAGCGACCAGCCGAGCGCGGCCTGCAGCTGCAGCTCGCGGCGTGCGTCGCGATTCGGGCCTGCGGCCAGCGTCGACAGCGCGCGCTCGACTCGCGCACGACACTCATCCAGCAATGACAGCTGGAACCAGAGCGGCACCGCAGCGCTGGTCAGCGCGACACCGATGGTCGTGTCGCCGTCGGGAGCGAACGCCCAATCGAGCGCCGCCCGAAGGTTGTCGAGCTCTCGTCCGTACGCGGCCAGCCACTCAGCGGTGGGCTGCGTCTCCCACTCTGCCTGCGCGCGTTCGAACAGATTGCGTTGATACTCGGCGTGGCGTCGCCCGAAGCGCTCGAGCTCGCCGCTCTCGAGGAGCTTTTCGCGGGCGTACGCGCGCGTCGTCTCGAGCAGCCGATACGACGTGGCAGCGCCACCGAGGTCGGCCGAAACGAGCGACTTGGCCACGAGGTTCGCCACGCACTCGACGACGTCCGCGCCCGCGAGCTCCGGGCTCGACGCGATCGCGGCGGCGGCGTCGAGCGTGAAGCTTCCCGGGAACACCGACAGCCGCCGCAGGACGACGCGCTCCGGCTCGGACAGCAGCTCGTGGCTCCAGTCGAGCGTCGCGCGCAGCGCTTGTTGGCGCGGCAGCGCCGTGCGGCTGCCGCCTGTGAGGAGCCGGAAGCGATCGTCGAGCCGCGACGCGACGCCTTCGACGCCGAACGCGGCGATGCGCGCGGCGGCGAGCTCGATGGCGAGCGGCATGCCGTCGAGGCGGCGGCAGATGGCCGCCGTCGTCGACGCCAGTCGACGGTCGGGTACGTACCGTGGCTCCGCGGCGTGTGCGCGTGCGACGAACAGCCTGACGGCGCCATGTCGCAGCACGTCGTCCGCGTCGAGGTTGTTTTCATCCGGCACGTCGAGCGGCGGCACCCGGTAGACGTACTCCGCCGCCGCTCGCAGCGGCTCACGGCTCGTGGCGATGACGCACACGATGTGACTGGCGCGCAGGAGCGCTTCCGCCATGCGCGCCGCCGCTTCGATCAGGTGCTCGCAGTTGTCCAGCAGCACGAGAACGTGCTTGCCGCTGAGCGCCGCCGCGACACTCTCGACCGAGACGGTGCCGCTGACGGGCGTGAGACCGAGCGCGGCGCCGACGGTGATCGGGATGAGTTGCGGATCGGTGAGCGGTCCCAGCTCGGCCAGCCCGACGCCGTCGGGAAACGTCGGCAGCAGCTGACGCGCCACTTCGAGGCTCAAACGGGTTTTGCCGATGCCGCCGGCACCGGTCAGCGTCACCAGCCGTTGCCTCGTGACCAGCTCCACGACCTCGCGCAGGGATGCATCGCGGCCGATCAACTCGGACACGGGCTCCGGCAGGTTCGACCGAGGCGCGGACGGCGGGGACGCTGCGGAGGGGCGAATCTCAGCGGTGAATTGATATCCACGCCCTGCCACCGTTCGGATCAGATCGCGGTCATCGCCGAATGCCTTCCGCAGCGCCGAGATCTGAGCCTGGAGGTTGTTTTCCTCGACGATCCGGTCCGGCCAGACCCGGCGCATCAATAGGTCCTTGTCGATGACCGAGCCGCCGGCGTCGATGAGGGCGAGTAGCGTGTCGAAGGCACGACCGCCGAGCGTGACGGGCTTGCCGTCGGCGATGAGCTCTCGGCGATGCGGCACGACCTTGAAGCGGCCGAACTCCAAGACCGCGAAAGGATCCCGCTCGCCGTCCATCGCGGGCAATTGTACAGGCCTGCTTCAGGAATGTTCAGAATGATTCAGAACAGCCGAACCCATTGTTACGGTTCCGCGACGAAGACCTGACTCACCAACAGCGCCCGTCTTCAGGACGATTCAGGGCGCGGCAAGGACTCTTCAGCCCCGACTGCGTACCGTACGCCTCGCGATCGATCGAGACATCCACGACGGGAGGGCGCAGATGGCGAACCGCAGGGCGGGAAGCGACGGAGTGGAACGCGACATCCAGAAATTTCTCGAATCGCTTGCGGCGGGCGATGGCAAGCCGATGGAACAGATGAGCGCGGCGGAGGCGCGCGCCGTGCTCGTCGGCGCGCAATCGAGCGTGCCCGTCGACCTGCCAAAGGCCGACGTCAGCGTGCGCACGATCACCGCGGAGGGCCAGACGGTCAAGCTGGTGATTGTCCGTCCACCCGGTGTGGGCGTCATGCTCCCCGCCTTCATGTTCTTTCATGGAGGCGGCTGGGTGCTCGGCGACTTCGCGACGCACGAGCGCTTCGTCCGCGACCTCGTCACCGAATCCGGCGTGACCGCCGTCTTCGTCGAGTACGACCGATCACCAGAAGCGCGCTACCCGGTCGCCATCAACCAGGCCTATGCGGCGACGAAGTGGGTCGCCGCGCACGGCGGGGAGATCGGGGTCGACGGGCGGCGGCTCGCCGTCGTCGGCAACAGCGTGGGCGGGAACATGGCCGCCGTCGTCAGCCTGATGGCCAAGGATCGTGGCACGCCGGACATCGTCTTCCAGCTCCTGTTCTGGCCGGTGACGGATGCACGCTTCGACACGCCGTCGTACGCGCAGTTCGCCGACGGCCACTTCCTCACACGCAACATGATGCGGTGGTTTTGGGACAACTACACGACCGACCAGCGAGAGCGGCAGGACGTATACGCCTCGCCACTCCAGGCGTCGCTCGAACGGCTCAAGGGTGTGGCGCCGGCGCTGGTCCAGACCGCGGGAATGGACGTGTTGCGTGACGAGGGGGAAGCGTTCGCCCGCAAGCTCGATCGGGCCGGCGTCGATGTCACAGCCACCCGCTACAACGGCCTGATCCACGATTACGGCCTGCTCAATGCCCTCAGCCGAGTCCCCGGCGTTCGCTCGGCGCTGCTGCACGCCGCGGCCGAGCTGAAGAAGAGGTTGCGCTGATGCAGCTGACAATCGACCACCCAGCGATCGACCGCGACGCGGACCTCCTGGAAGCCTTGCGTCGACGAGACGTCACGGCCGCGGAGCGTCTCGTCTCCACGTTCGGCGACCGCGCGTATCGCCTGGCGATCGGGATCACCGGTAAGCAGCAGGATGCCGAGGAGGCCGTCCAGGACGCGTTTTGGAAGGTGATCAGCAAGATCGACACCTTTCGGGGGGATGCGGCGCTGGGATCATGGATCTACCGAATCACGGCGAACGCCGCATACCAAAGGCGCCGCAGCGCCGCGCGTCGACGTGACGAGATCTCGCTCGACGAGATCCTTCCGTCCTTCCATGAGGATGGGCGTTATGCGGATTCGATCGTCGACTGGTCAACAGAGGTCGACGACCCGGCCGTGCAGACCGAGCTTCGGAGCGTTCTGACTTCGGCGCTCGAGGAGCTGCCGGACCACTACCGTGCCGTGACCATCCTGCACGATGTGGACGGCATGTCGATGGCCGAAGTCGCCGAGTGTCTGAACATCACGGTGCCGACGGCAAAGGCTCGTGCGCACCGGGCGCGCCTCCTTCTGCGCCAGCGTCTCGGAGGATTCATGTCCGGCGCGCCGTCAGGCGTCGAGATGGCTTCTTAAGGTTGCCCAAGCTTTCGTGGACGCCGCGCACCAGGTGTGCCCGTACTCCCACGCCACACGCGGTAACATCGACGTCACGCTCGACGTGGTCTGAGGCAAGGAGGGTGGAGATGGAGAGCAAGAGGATGCCGGCGGTTGTGATCACCGTGGTCGCGCTCGCGGTCTCGGTACTCGCCGTCTTGGGCGTCAGGGCCATTTCCGCGCAGGACACCGCCCAGGCGAAGTACACCGTGCGAGTGCCGAATGGGCTCGCGTTCTCTGAGTTCAGAGGATACGAAGGCTGGCAGACTGTTTCCATCAGTCGGAACGACAAGCTGATGGCTGTGATCCTCGCCAATCCCCTGATGATCAACGCCTACCAGTCCGGCATTCCCGGCAACGGCAAGCCTTTCCCCGACGGCTCCAAGATGGCGAAGATCCATTGGAACCCGAAAAAGCACGAGACGTTCCCCGATACGACGGTGCCGGCAAGCCTGCATGACGTCGACTTCATGGTGAAGGATAGCAAGAGGTTCTCGGACAGCGGCGGATGGGGATGGGCCGCGTTCAAGTATGACGCCGCGTCCGATACGTTCAAGCCCGGCACCCCGGCTGACGAGCCGCCGCAGGGGAACGACGCCAAGTGCGGGCTCGCGTGCCACACGATCGTGAAGACAAGAGATTACGTTTTCACGGACTACGGGAAGCGGTGAGCCCGCGGCTGACGGGCGTCGATCATGAACAACGGAACGAACGATTGCCAACGCCATCTCGCGCCGCGTGGTGCTTACGCGCATGGCGCTTGCGCTCGGCGCGGGGGCAGCCGCTAAAGCGGTCTCCCAAACGGCAGCGCCGCCTCGTATACCATCTGCTGGCGTGGGACCACGCGCCGCCCGCCGCGGCGAAGGCCTCGTGCAACGCCTCCTCTGCGAGTTCGAGCCGCCGCGCAGACGGATGAGCGTGGCGAGACGCGACGCGATTCAGCCCGGTAGACCGCGTCGATCACGAGAGTGCTTCAGCTCCTGGACCGGCCGGACCTCGATCACCGCGACGCGCGCCGGCGGGAACCTCGCGGCGATCGCGCAGGCCTCGTCCATGTCCTTGGCCTCGATGACGAAGAATCCACCCAGCTGCTCCTTCGTCTCGGCAAAGGGGCTGGCGGTGGTGGAGACCTTGCCGGCGCGGACGCGGATGGTCCGCGCCGTCCGGGCCGGCTGCAGAGCGTCCGAAGCGATGTAGTGGCCGCTCCGTCTGATCTCCTCCGCGTACTCGATCGCGGAGTCGACGAGGGCCTGCATTTCCTTCTCGGGCATCGCGTCCAGCACGTTCTCCTCGTGGTAGATCGTGAACATGAACTTCATCGCAAGTCCGCCTCCCTCTTGGACATCACGGTCATGTCGTCCTCGACAAGCTTACCAGGCAGCGGAAATCGAGAGCCGCGATGGCTACGCGAGGCGTGCGCGCTCCAGCGCCGCGATGCGCCGATACGGATCGGAGCCCAGCTCGGCCGTGAGGGCGTCCACGGACTCGAGCGCGCTCTCGATCGCGCGGCGGTCGGAGGCGGGCTCCGAAGCCAGGAGGCGAACCCACGCCAGCGCGACATCGAAGGCGCCAAGCCGCCAGCCTCGTCCCCGATCGACGAGCTCACGCGCCTCAGAGAGGAGCGCGCGGGCTCCCGAGCGGTCACCGGCGGCCAGCTTCGCGTCCGCGAGCGTCGCGAGGATGCGCGGCTCGTACCACAGCGCGGTGCGCCGATTACGAGCGAGCGCGAGCGCCCGCTCGAGTACGCTCGTGGCCGCGGTGAGGTCGCCGTCCGCGAGCTCCGCAGCGCCGAGAAACGCCGCGGCCTCCACCCGAGAGAACACGCTTCCGCGCTCTTCCGCGAGCTCGACGGCACGGCGGCCGTGGGCGAGCGCGCCGGCCAGATCACCCCGCAGGCGCAGCACCTCGCACAGGATTGCGTGCGTTCCGTAGAGGGCCTGGAGTGCGCGCTCGCTCTCCTCGGCGAGGAGTGCCTCCAGGGCGGCCTCAGCCTCAGCCGTGCGCCCGAGGTGTGCGCTCGCCAGCGCCCACCAGACGCGGCACAAGCCAAGTGCGGTGGAACGCCCGACCGCCTCCCGCAGTCCGGCAACCTGCGTGACCTCGGTGAGAGCACGCTCGGCGGTCGCACGGGCGGGAGCGAGGCGGCCGACCGCTAGCTGTGCGTGGGCCAGCACTGAGCGCATCTCGAACTCGAACACTGCGTCGGATCCGTCGGCGAACTCCGTAGCGCGCTCCGCGCATGCGAGGTACTGCCCCACGTCGCCCGCGAGCCCGCGCAGGCGTCCGTAGGATGTGAGCAGGAACGCGTGGCCTGCCTTGTCGGCAAGTCGCTCGGCGACTGCGCGCGCCTCGTCGAAGAGGCCCCGTGCCTCACGCTCCTCGATTCCGGCGATGCGGCCGATCT
>QHRU01000111.1 GCA_003220225.1 Candidatus Rokuibacteriota bacterium | reverse complement strand
CGGACCGTGACGAGCGCGCCCGCCGTCGCCGCGAGCCCCGTCAATGCCACCGCCGTCAACCTCTGAAACGTCCGTCGCGTCATGGCTCGTCCTCCTCGCTGTGATTTCGGCGGGGCGTCTCTCGTCCCGCACACGCCGAGGATCGACGGCCACGATGAAGGCGGTGTGTTGCGAATGTAAAGATTTGTTGCCGCGGGACTCGTATAATCCACGCCATGAGCATGCTAGAGCGCGCCGAAGCCGCCGAGCGGGCCATGAGCGAGGAGCTGGACCGGACCATCGTGAAGTCGGTCATCTACGTCTCGGGCGACCGAGATCCAAGGGTGCCTCTCACCCGGCCCGACAACGGCAAGCTCGTGATGATGGGCCAGGATCCGCGCCTGCCGCGCATGCCCGAGCGGCCCACGCTGTTCGACTTCTTCAAGTACCGCTTCGGCCCCGCGAACCACCTGATGCAGAGTGCCCGGCTCGCGCAGAAGAACGGGGTCGCCGAGAAGCTCGTGCTCGCGTGCCTGCTGCACGACATCGGCATCGCTGGCTTCATCCGCGGCGACCACGGCTACTGGGCGGCGCAGATGCTCGAGCCCTACGTGGACGAGGAGGTCGCGTGGGCCATCCGGTATCATCAGGCGCTGCGATTCTTCGCGGACGAGTCGGTCGGGTACGCCTACCCGAAGATGTACGTCAAGCTCTTCGGCGCCGACTACCAGCCGGACCCGTACATCCAGCGGGACTACCAGTACGCGCGCGAGCACAAGTGGTACATGAGCGCGCGCCTGATTTGCATCAACGACCTCTACGCGTTCGATCCCACCGTGCAGGTGCAGCTCGAGGAGTTCACGGACGTGGTGGGCCGCCACTTCAGGCAGCCGAAGGAAGGCCTCGGCTGGGATGCCAGCCCCTCGGCGCACATGTGGCGCACCATCATGATGCCGACGAAGTATCTCTGATCTGAGCGGCGTCTCCGCGTAGCTCCTTCGCGCGCGCCTGCGCGCGCGAATGCCTGCCGCTTCCCGAGCGTCCAAGGCTACGGAGGCCTCTACCATGACGACGACGGCGCGATGGTTCACGGCATCCCTGCTCGGTCCGATCCTCTTCCTCGGTGCATCGTCCGGCGCGTGGGCCGCTCCCCCGCCGGCGCCCGCGATTCCCGCCGCAGACGCTCCGATCGGACGCACGCCGCCGCGGCTGAGCTACGTCGACGGCGAGGTCTCGTTCTGGCGGCCGGGCGCGTCGAACTGGGCGCCCGCACAGGTCAACACCCCGCTCGCGGCGGGAGACGAGACCTACACCGGTAACCGCGGCAACCTCGAGTTGCAGATCGGCGCGCGTGCGTTCGTGCGCGCCTGGGGCGACACCCAGCTCGGTTTCGTGAACCAGGAGCCCGACTTCCTGCAGTTCAGGGTCACCGCCGGCCACGTCTCCCTCGACCTGCGCGGCGTGGAGCCGGGCCGCACCGTGGAAATCGACACGCCGATGGCCGCGTTCACGGTCGACGCACCCGGCTACTACCGTGTCGACGTCTCGCCGGAGAGGACGGCATTCATCACACGGCGCTCCGGACGCGCGACGATGACCGTGGCCGGCGGATCGGCGGTGGCGATCGCTCCCAGCGAGGAGGTCGTGCTGGACGGCGCCACCACGCCCCGAGTCCAGAGCTTCGTCGCCCCGCCGCTCGACGTCTGGGACAGCTGGAACTACGCGCGCACCGACGAGCTGATCGATTCGATGAGCGCACGCTACGTGCCGGCGGGGGTGTACGGCGTGGACGACCTCGATCACTACGGCGCCTGGCGCGTGGTGCCGACGTACGGCGCCGTGTGGGTGCCGCGCGAGGTCGCGACCGGATGGGCGCCGTACAGCACCGGCCGCTGGGTCGCCGATCCGCAGTACGGCTGGACGTGGGTCGACGCGGCGCCGTGGGGCTGGGCGCCGTACCACTACGGTCGCTGGGTGTACGTCGACGGCTACTGGGCGTGGGCGCCGGGCCCGCTCGTCGCGCGCCCGGTCTACGCGCCCGCGCTGGTGGCATTCTTCGGCGCGCCGGGCGTGCGCGTCGTCGTGGGCAGCCCGTTCGTCAGCTGGGTGGCGCTCGGCTGGGGCGAGCCGCTGGTCCCGTGGTGGGGCTCCGCGCGCTTCGTCGACCGCCCGTCGTGGGCGGGCTGGGGCGGCCCGCGCGTCGTCAACAACGTCGTCGTCAACCGGACGACGGTCGTCAACGTGCAGAACATCACCGTCTACAACAACACCACCGTTCGGAACGCGGTCGTGGCCGTGCGCGAGGACGCCTTCGGCCGGCGCGCCGTGCACGAGGCGCGCGTGGCCGACGTCGACGTGCGCCGGCTCGAGCCGGTTCACGGGCGGCTGCGCGTCACACCCGATGCGTCCAGCTTCGTCGCCGCCAGCGGGCCCGCGGTGACGCCGCCACCGCAGACGCTGCAGCGCCGTGTCGTCGCGACGCGTCGGCCGGCGGCGGCCGTCGCGCGCCCGGACGCCCCGCGCGAGCGGATGGCGCCTGCGGTCAGCGTGCCGGCACCGCAGATCGTTCCCGCGCCGAAGCCGGCGACGGCGACCACACCGACGCCGCCGCGCGCGCCGTTCGGCGCCAGTCAAGTCGAGCGCCAGCGCCCGTCGCCGCCGCCTCGCTTCGAGACGCCGCGAGCGGACACGCGCCCGGAGCGCACGGAGCCCCGCGCCGAGCCGCGGGTCGAGCGGCCGGACGCGCGAGCGCCGCGGTCCGAGTCGCGGCCCGAGACGCCGCGCGACGCCGTGCGGCCGCCCGAGGCGTCGCCGGCGCCGCGCGCGCTTCCGGGTGAGCCGGCCAACCGCGTGTCGCCCTGGCGGCGGGAGGGCGGCGAGCGCCACTCGGGGACGCCCGCGCCGACGGCGCGCGCGACAACGCCGGGCCGCGGCGCGCCGTCGGCCGTGGTCGAGCGCGGCGACGCGCGCCGCACCTCCCCGAAACCGGCCGCCGATCACGCGGATCGCGACGAGCGTCCCGCGCGGGGACGCACCGACCGTTAGCGAGCGCTTCGGCGGCGGCGTGCGCCCGAGCACCCGCTCGATGGCCAGGCCGACCGCGAGCAGACGCTCGTCGCTGTCGGGCAGGCCGTCGAGCGAGACGCCCACCGGCTGCCCCGTGGTCGGGCCGAGACCGGCGGGGATCGTGAGGCCGGGCATGCGCGCGTTGCTGCCGGGGTCGGTGTTGCGGATGAACCGCACGAACGTCTCGAAGCTCGATGCCTCCGGACCCTGGGGCACGGCGACGCTCGGCGTCGTGGCGAGCACCAGCGCCCGGAGCGCGGCCGCGGCGCGAACGAGCATGGCGATGCCCTACGGTCCTTCGTCGCGCGGCGTCGGCACCCTGCGCGCGGGGAATTCGCGGTAGGCATGGCGCGCCATGACGTCCTCGCGGAGGTCGATGCCGAGCCCCGGCGCCGTCGGCAGCGTCACGTAGCCCTGCTCGACCCGCAGCGGATTCACGGCGATCTCGGCGCCCCGCGCCTCGAAGTTCACGAAGTACTCGGTGATCAGGAAGTTCGGGATGGCCGCCGACACCTGCAGCGTGGCGGCGAGGCCCACGGTGGTGGAGTTGTAGTTGTGGGGCGAGACGACGACGTGGTACGCCTCGGCCATGGCCGCGATCTCGCGGAGCTCCTCGATGCCGCCGACGTTGCACACGTCGGGGTTGATGATGTCGGCTGCGCGCCGCTCGAAGACCTCGCGGAACTCGAAGCGCGTGTAGAGCTCCTCGCCGGTCACGATGGGGATGCGGATCTCGCGGCGGCACTCGGCCAGCGCGCCGAGGTCGCGCGCCGAGACGGGCTCCTCGTACCAGAACGGATCGAACGGCTCGAGCATCCGCGCCACGCGCACCGCGTGCATCGGCGCCAGCCGTCGGTGCACCTCGATCAGGAGGTCGACACCGGCGCCGACGGCGTCGCGCACGGCACGCACCGTCTCCACCACCTGCCGCTCGGCGTCGCGCGTGATGTGCGTGCGCCAGGGGCCGGGGAACGGATCGAACTTCAGCGCGCTGAAGCCGCGCGCCACCGTGGCCTTGGCCTTCGTCGCGTAGTCGGCCGGCGTCTTCGCGCCGGAGTACCAGCCGTTGGCATAGACGCGGATCCGCTCGCGGCACGGCCCGCCGAGCAGGCTCACCACGGGCACGCCGACCCGTTTGCCTGCGAGGTCCCAGAGAGCCTGCTCGATGCCGCTCACGGCGCCGAAGAAGTCCAGCGAGCCGCGCTTGGCGGCGAAGTCGTGATACGCCCAGTGCGTGAAGTGGCGGATGTGGCTGGCGTCGCGGCCGACCAGATATCGAGCGAGCTGCGGCACGAAGGCGGCGATCGAGTGATCGCGGTCGGCTTGCGTGTAGCACTCGCCCCAGCCGTGCAGACCGTCGGACGTCTCGACCTTCACGAAGAGCCAGTTCTTGCCGTAGCCGGGGTCGACGATGAACGGGGTGACGGCCGCGATCTTCACGCGCGACAGTCTACTCGCCGCGGAGCCGCGGATCGAGCAGGTCGCGGAGGGCGTCGCCCACCAGGTTGAAGGCCAGCACGGCCAGCATGATGGCGAGCCCGGAGAACGTGGTGATCCACGGGCAGCACTTGATGTACTGGCGGCCCTCGCTCAGGATGTTGCCCCAGCTCGGCGTGGGCGGCGGGATGCCGAGCCCGAGGAAGGACAGGCCGGCCTCGGTGCGGATGGCGGTCGCGATATAGAGCGTGGCCACCACGACGAGGGCGTAGAGCGCGTTCGGGAACACGTGGCGCGCCATGATCCGGAGCTGTCCGCCGCCGAGGGCGCGCGCGGCGAGGATGTAGTCCTGCTCCCTGATGGTCAGGGCGAGGCTCCGCGCCAGCCGCACAAAGTTCGGCGTCAGCGCGACGCCGATGGCCAGGATCTCGTTCACCAGCGAGCCGCCGAGCGCCGTCACGATGATCAGCGCGAGCAGCAGGGTGGGAAACGCCATCAGCATATCGGCGCACCGCATGACCGCGGTCTCGACGCGGCCCCCCTGCATGCCGGCGACGATGCCGAGCGGCACCCCGAGCGCGAAGGCGAAGATCACCGAGGCGAGGCCGACCTGCAGCGAGATCCGCGCGCCCCAGATGATGCGGCTGAAGACGTCGCGGCCGAACTCGTCGGTGCCGAGGACGTGGCGGTCCTGCGCCCCCGGTCCCTTGAGGACGGCATCGGCGTACTGGGCCGACGGGCTCAGGGGCGCGAGGAGCGGGGCCGCCGCCGCCACGACGACCATGGTCAGCGCCATGAGGACGCCGATGACGATCGGCCCGTAGCGACGCAGCTGCCGGCCCAGCGACCGGTCCCGCAGATCGTCCCGCGCGCCGACCGCGGTCAGCTCGGGGAGGGCGTCGCGGGTGATGGCCACCGCGGAATTCCTACCGGTACGTGATCCGCGGGTCGACAACCGCGTAGAGCATGTCGACCACGAGGTTCACGGTGATGATGATCACGGTGAAGACGGTGATGGCGCCCTGGGCCAGCGGGTAGTCGCGCGCGCCGATCGCATCGACGAGCATCTTGCCCAACCCGGGCCGTGTGAAGACCGTCTCCGTCAGCACCGTGCCCGTGAGCGCGATGGCGACGAAGAGGCCGATGATCGTGAGCAGCGGGACCATCATGTTCCGGAGCGCGTGCTTGTAGACGACGGCGCGCTCGTGGTGACCCTTGGCGCGCGCGGTGCGGATGTAATCCTGGCTGATGACCTCCAGCATCGCCGAGCGCGAGAGCCGACTGACCGTCGCCGCGAGCGTGAAGCCCAGCGCGAGGGCCGGCAGCGCCAGGTGGTGGAGCACGTCCGCCACCGCCGCCAGGAAATCGCGCGGCTGGGTGAAGACCTCGCCGGAGCGGATCATGGCGATCGCGCCGTCGAGGTCGCCGCCGCCGATCAGGGGAAAGAGGTCCAGGCGGAGCGAGAAGACGATGAGGAGCAGGATGCCCAGCCAGAAGACCGGCATGGACAGGCCCAGCAGCGCGAAGATGCGCAGCGGGTAGTCGATCAGCGGGTTGCGACGGTTGAGCGCCGAGAAGATCCCGATCGGGACGCCGACGAGCGCCGCCACCACGGCGGCCGCCAGGACGAGCACGAGCGTGTGGGGAAACATCCGCGAGATGTATTCGCTGACCGGATAGCCCTGGCGGAGGGAATTGCCGAAGTCGAACTGCACCGAGCGCCAGAGGTAATCCACGTACTGCACCGCCAGTGGACGGTTGAGGCCGAGGTTCTTCGTACAGTCGGCCAGGGCCTCGGTGGTGGCCTGGTCGCCCATCATGGCCACGCACGGATCGCCGGGCAAGACGCGCATGGCGAAGAACACGATGCTCATGGCCCCGAGCAGCATGGGGACGGCCACCAGCACCCGGCGCAGGACGTAGTTGATCATGGGGCGCGCCGACTAATTCAGGACCTTGAGGAGCTCCGGGTAGTTGTAGCTGTAGTGCAGCGAGTACTCGCCGTACTCGGGATCGAACGGCGTACTGACCCGCTTCGGATTGCGCGCCCACTGGCCGGGCACGTCGCTGATGGGCAGGCAGACCAGGTCGCGCTCGATCCGCTTCTGGGCCTCGGCGTAGATCGCGGCGCGCTTCTTCACGTCCCGCTCCACCCGGCCCGCCGCCAGGAGATCGTCGATGGCCCGGTAGTGGGCGAAGTTGGTCCCCTTGTTGCCGGTGGCGGGATCGGGGATCTCCTTGGAATCGAAGAACAGCGAGAGCCAGGGATCGGCGTCGGTGATGCGCGTGCCGCCGTAGAGCACGAAGGGGTCGAGGTTCTTGCGGATGTTCTCGTGGAAGGTCGCGTGCTCGACCACCTGCAGCTCCACGATGATGCCGACCTTCCTGAGCTGCTCCTGGGCCAGCGTCAGCACCTTGGGATAGAAGAACGACTTGCTGATGAAGTAGTTCTTGATGGTGAAGCCGTTCGGATGGCCCGCCTCGGCCAGGAGCTTCTTGGCCAGCTCCGGGTTGTACTCGGGGAACTGCATCGGGATGTGGCCAAAGTAGCCCGGAGGCACGCAGCTCGACGCCAGGCGCGCCAGCCCGCCGGGATACATGGTCTCCTTGATGGCCTTGCGGTCGATGGCGTGCATGAACGCCTTGCGGACGCGGATGTCGTCGAAGGGCGGCTTGGTCATGTTGATGTAGAAGCGCTCCTGCCCGCCCGGGCCCCGCCGGTCGATGACCGCGCCCATCTTCTTGACCTGATCCGCGAAGTCGGCGGTGACCGCTTCCGGATAGAGCAGGTCGAAGGTCCCCTTCTCGAGCCCGATGAGCTTGGTGGCGTCCTCGGGCACGTCGAAATAGTTGACCGCGTCGATCTGCGGCCGGCCGGCGTGGAACTTGTCGAAGGCCTTGAGGACCACCTTCTCCCGTGGTGAGTGGCGCTCGAAGTAGAAGGGCCCGGTACCGACCGGGTTCCACTTGAACTGCTCGCCATACTTCTCGACTGCCTTCTTCGAGAGGATGTACCCCTGCTGGTAGCCCACCATGCGCAGCAGGAAGATCGGGTCGAAGGCCTTGAGAGCTATTTGAATCGTGTGCGGGTCGACCACCTCGATGGACTTGATGACGTCGAGGTTGACGCCGTAGCGCGTGCCCGGCGCCTTGTTGATCTGCCGCTCGAAGCTGTACTTCACGTCCTCCGCCGTCAGCTCGCCGAAGCCCTTGTGGAACTGCACGCCCTTCCTGAGCTTGAACGTCCAGATCGTGCCCTCGGGCGACAGCGTCCAGCTCTCGGCCAGGTCCGGCTCGACCTCGGCCGTCGTGACCTTGCCGTCCTTGATGGCGAAGCGCGTCAGCCCGCGGAACATGAAGCGCGCGATGGCCTGCGACTGCCCCAGCGTGCTCGAATGTGGGTCGAGGGTGTCGGGCTCCTTGGCCGCGATGTTCAGCACCTTCTTTCGCTGGGCGTCGGCGGGGTCGGTCGGGCCGAGCAGCGTGAGCGCCACGAGGACCGTGAACACTGCGACGAGCACCAGCGGGAGCCGTGACCGAATCTGGCGGGACATGGGGTTCTCCTTCTCCTTCGCAGGCCTATTTCAGGCGCGGATCGAGCGCGTCGCGCAGACCGTCGCCGAAGAGATTGAAGCCGAGCACGGTGACGAAGATCGCGAGGCCGGGGAAGAGCGACAGCCAGGCGTTCGCCTGGATGAAGGAGATGTTGGCCTTGAGGTCCCAGCCCCAGCTGGGCGTCGGCGGCTGGGTGCCCAGGCCGAGGAAGCTGAGGGTGGCCTCGACGATGATCGACGTCGCGATGCCCAGCGTGGTGGTCACGATGATGGGCGCCAGGCAGTTCGGCAGGACGTGGCGGAAGAGGATCCAGGGATCGCGCACACCGAGGGCGCGGCAGGCCTCGACGTACTCCTTCTCCTTGATGGACAGCACGCTGCCTCGGACGAGGCGGGCGTAGATCGGGATGCGCACGATGGCGATGGCCCCCGTGACCTTCATCGTCCCGATGAGCCCCGCCGTGGGCGTGAACATGACCATCAGGATGATGGCGAGCAGGTAGATCGGGAAGGCGAGGATCAGGTCCATCACCCGCATGATGAGGGTGTCGACCCGGCCGCCGTAGAAGCCGGCGATCATACCGAACGGCACGCCGACGAACAGCGCGAGCAGCACCGACGACACCCCCACCAGCAGCGAGATACGCGTGCCGTGGATGACGCGGCTCAGCATGTCGCGTCCGAGCTGGTCGGTCCCGAGCGGGTGGTCCCAGCTCGGGCGCGCGAAGGTGTGCGCCTGGTCGCTCGCGATCGGGCTCTGGGGCGCCAGCACGTCCGCGAAGATCGCGACCGTCACGAGGAGGACGACGATAACGACGCCCACCAGCGCCGTCCCGCTGCGTCGCAGCCGGCGCAACCCCTGCACCAGCGGCGACTCGGAGCGCTCGGCCGGCGCGGGCCACGCCACGCGCGGGGCGGTCGTGACCTCGGCCTCGCTGAGACTGCCGCCGCGGATGGGTTGGATGGCCATCGGCCCTCAGGCGTACCGGATACGCGGATCCAGGAACGTGTAGGTCAGGTCCACGACCAGGTTCATGACGACGAAGGCGAGCGCCGTCAGCAAGGCGAACCCCTGCACCTGCTGGTAGTCGCGCGCGATGATGGCGTCGATGCCGAAGGTGCCGAGCCCCGGCATGGCGAACAGCGTCTCCACCACGATGGCGCCGCCGATGAGGAAGCCGACCTGCAGGCCCATCACAGTGACGGTCGGGATCAGCGCGTTCTTCAGCGCGTGCTTGAGCACCACCGGCCGCTCGCTCAGGCCCTTGGCGCGCGCGGTCGTGACGTACTCCGTGCGGATGACCTCCAGCATGCTGGCGCGGAGTAGCCGCGTCAGGATGGCGGCCCGCCCCACCCCGAGCGCGATCGCGGGCAGCAGGACGTGCTGCGCGTTGCCCCACAGGCTCGCGCCGCACACCATGGTCGGGCACGTGCCCGGCAAGTACGTCCACCCCGAGCTGGGCAGCAGGCCGCCGAGGCCGATGGAGAAGACCAGCAGGAGCAGGACGCCGATGAAGAACTCGGGGATGGAGACGCCGATCATGGCGATGGTCGTCGCCGTGTAGTCGGCCCAGGTGTTCTGGCGGAGCGCGCCGATGATGGCGGCGGGGACGGCGATGGCCAGCGCCACGGCCATCGAGAGCACGATCAGCTCGAGCGTCACCGGCAGGCGGACCAGCACGTCCTTCAGCACGGGGCGCCCCGTCATGTACGAGACGCCCCAGTCCCCCCGCGCGAGCTTGCCGAGCCAGATCGCGTACTGGACGAGAATCGGCTGGTCCAGTCCGTAAGACGCGCGGACCTTGATCGCGTCCTGCTCGTCGTAGGCGTCGCCGAGCAGGGCCACCACCGGGTCGCCGGGAACCGAGCGCATCATCACGAACACCACGAAGGTGATCATGAGCACGGTCGGCACGATCCCGAGCAAGCGCCGCAGCACGTAGACCCGCATGCGCGCGTCCCGTTACTTGTCGAGCCAGACCCTGTCGTAGTGCACTTCGAACTCCGCGTTGTACACGTAGCCCTTCATCCACGGCTGGGCGACCATGTAGAACGGCGAGCCGGAGATGTTGTTCCAGTACATGTTCTCGACGAAGAACTCCTGGATCTCCCTGGCGATCGCCTTGCGCTTCGCCGCGTCCAGCTCCCGCGCGTAGCGCGCGTAGAGCTCGTCGGTGCGCTTGTCGTTGTGGCGCGGGTGGGTCCAGGTCGACGTGCTGTTCGACAGGTAGGCGTTGCTGTCCAGGGTGATCAGCGAGAGCAGATCCTCGACGTACATGTCCCACGGCCCGTCGTTCAGGGTCGTGTTCATCCAGGAGACTTTGTCCACGAGCCGGATGTTCGCGGTCACCCCGACGCGCGCCATCTGCTCCTTGATGACGGTGGCGATGACGCTGAACACGCTCTTCTCGGTGTTGGTCATCAGCTCGAAGGTCAGCGGCTTGCCCGGTCCGTAGCCGGCCTCGGCCAGCAACGCCCTGGCCTTCGCCTGGTCGTACGGGCACACGTAGTTGACGTCGACGGTGTCGAGCGTGCCCGGCGGGTTCATGCCGACCCACGGGGTCGCGTGGCCCTGGAAGGCGATCTTCACGATCTCCTTCCGGTCGATGCCGTAGCAGCCGATCGCCTTGCGCACGCGCAGGTCGCCGAAGACCGGGTGCGGCGCGCGGTCCTTGGACATCGGCTTGCCGTCCTTCGGGACGGTCACCTTCATCGCCGCCAGCATCGGCGTCGTTTCCTTGCCGGTCATGATCTGGGCCCGGGGGTTCTGCGCCTTCAGGGTCTCGACGTGGTCCGGCGAAAATGAGGCGATGAAATCGATCTCGCCGGCCTTGAAGGCGGCCATCTCGGTCACGGGGTCCTTGATCACACGGATCACCACGCGGTCGAGGTAGGGCAGGCCCGGCACGAAGTACTTGTCGAAGCGCTCCATGACCAGCTGGCCGCCCTTGACCCACTCGACGAGCTTGAACGGCCCACAGCCCACGACGGCTTCCGGCTTGCCCTGCTTGCGGTCTTCGAGCGTGTACTTCTGCGTCGCCGTCGGCGAGTACAGGACGAGCCCCGTGCGATAGGCGGCCAGCATGTGCAGCATGAAGGCGTACGGCTGCTTGAGGCGGATCTGCACGGAGGCGGGATCGAGCACCTCGACGCTGTGCACCGAGTCGTAGAAGCTGCGCATGCCGGACTTGGTGGCCGGATCCATCAGGCGGTCGATGCTGAACTTCACGGCGGCGGCGTCCACCGGGGTGCCGTCGTGGAAGAGGACGTTCTTCCGCAGCTTGAACGTGTAGAGGAGGCCGTCGGGCGAGGTGTGCCACGACTCGGCGGCGTCGCCAACGAACTTGCCGTCGGGCGTGATGTTGACGAGACCGCACCCGACGTTCATGGCCACCCACATCATTTCGTAGCCCGGGGCCGTGTGGAAATCGAGGTGAGCGATCTCGTTGCCGTACGAGACGCGCAGCGTGCCGCCACGCTTGGGCGTCTGGGCCCCGGCGAGCAGCGGCGCGGCGACGATACAGGCGACCACGATCAGGATGAGCGTCGCGAGACGCGATGAGCGCATGGGCATCTTCCCTCCCTGGTCTCGACTGCGACCGAACCGGGTTCGGAATCGCAACGATGTGGGGGCGTACTTTACAGCAGTCTCAGCCTGTCAACAACTGGGCGGGGGCTCAGCCTCCGCCGTGCTCGGCGCGCAGCAGGGCCGCCGCCGCGACCATCGCCGCCAGCTTGGCGAAGGCGACGCCGCGCGGCAGGTACTTCATGCCGCAGTCCGGGGCGAGGATCACGTTCTGCGGCGTCACGTACGCCAGCGCGCGCTCGACGCGCGCGACGACGGTCTCCGGCGTCTCGACCGTCATGTCGCTCAAGTCGAGACAGCCGACCATGATCTGCTTGCCCTCGAGGGTCGCGAGCACGGAGCAGTCGAGATTCGCCTGCGCCGTCTCGATCGAGACCTGTCGCACCGGACAGCCGGCCAGCTCGGGCAGGAACGAGTAGCCCGACGGCCGCTGGTGGATGATCGCGGCGTAGCCGAAGCAGATGTGGACCGCCGTGGTGCCGGTGACGCCCTCGAGCGCGCGGTTGAGCGCCGCCAGGCCGAACTGGCGCGCCTTCTCCGGCCGCGCCTGCATGTACGGCTCGTCGACCTGCACGACGTCGGCGCCCGCAGCGAACAGGTCGCGGATCTCCGCGTTCACCGCCAGCGCGTAGTCCAGCGCCGCCGCCGCCTCGCTCGCGTAGTAATCGTTCTGCGCCTGCTGCGACATCGTGAACGGTCCCGGCACGGTCATCTTGATCGGCCGGTCCGTGTGCGCGCGCAGAAAGCGCACGTCCTCCACCTGCACCGGATGCTTGCGGCGCACCGGTCCCACGATGCGCGGCACCGGATTGGGATGGCCGGAGCGATCGAGCGCGGTGCCGGAATGCTCGATGTCCACGCCGTCCAGCGCGGTGGCGAAGCGGTTGGAGTAGCTCTCGCGCCTGACCTCGCCGTCCGTGATGACGTCGAGCCCCGCCTGCTCCTGCGTCCGGATCGCCAGACGCGTCGCGTCGTCCTGCGCCTCGGCGAGCCACGGCTCGGGCACGCGCCACAGCTCGCGCGCCCTCACGCGCGGCGGAAAGCGCCCGGCGAGCTTCGCCCGATCGATCAGCCACTCGGGCTGCGGATAGCTGCCGACGAGCGTGGTGGGAAACAGCATCGGCGGCGCCGGGCGCCGCGTCAGCGCTGGGGCGCCGCGGCGGCGGCGGTCAGGGGCGCCGGCGCTCCGGTCGGGATCCGGCCGGGCAGCAGCGCCACGCACAGCGTGGTGAAGGCGGAGATCGCCGCCATCACGGTCAGCAGGGTGCCGAAGCCCGCGGCCTTCACGGTGGGGCCGAGCAGATAGACGGCGAGCGAGGCGACGCCGAACGACACGGTCAGCCGCATGCCGGCCACGCGCGAGCGCATCCGGTCGTCCACGTACTGCACGATCATCGCGTCGACGAACGGGATGGCGCCGAAGACGAAGATCATGAAGGCGAGCACCGCCGCGTAGAGCGGCCAGCCGCCGGCGGGCGCGGCGAGCAGGAACAGGGGCGCCTGGGCGGCCACGATCGGCAGGTACACCCACTTGAGCGGATAGCGGTCGATGAGCTTGCCGACCACCAGCTGCGCCAGCGACGCGATCGTGTACACGACGGCGAGCAGCACGCCGAGGGTGGCGGGATCGTCGATCAGCCCGCGCAGGCGCTCGGCCAGCAGCTGGCCGTTGCCGTTGGTCGTGAAGTTGAAGATCAGGCTCGACGAGACCGCGGCCAGCGTCATCACGCCGAGCACGCGCGCCATCACCGCGCGCGGCAGGTCCACCGATTTCCTGGGCCGCTTGGCCGGCGCCGTCTCCTCCCTCGGCACCAGGAGCAGGAAGAGCACGGCGCAGAGCAGCGCGAGGCCGCCGGGCACCGCGAAGGCGGCGCGCCAGCCGATGTGCTTCACCAGGAAGCCGGTGAGCATCGCGGCGACCGCGATGCCGAGGTTACCGAAGAGACCGTTGACGCCGATCGTGAACCCGGGGTTCTTGCTCCCCTGCACGAGCATCGGGATGCCGACCGGATGGTAGATGGACGAGAACACGCCCATCAGCGTCAGCGCCGCCGCCAGCGACCACACGCCCGAGGTCAGCGCGATCAGCAACCCGGAGACGCCCATGCCGAGGAAGAAGACGACCATCATCGCGCGGCGGCCCCAGAGGTCGCCGAGCCGGCCCGCGGGCAGCGACCCGAGGCCGAACATCACGAACGCCCCCGCCGTGTAGGGCATCAGGTCCTGCCAGATCATCCCCCAGTCGGTGGCGATGGCGCCCACCGCCGTGGCGAAGATCAACAGGAAGAGATGGTCGAGCGCGTGCCCGGCGTTGAGGAGCAGCGCGGTCGGGCGGCCGGTGGACATGGCGAGAATTCTACATCACCATGGGGCCCATCCTTCGACTCGCGCTCTTCCGTCTGCCGGATTTTCGCCGTCTGGCCGCCTCGATCCTCGGCAACTCCGTCGGGATGATGGGCGAGACCGTCGTGCTCGGCTGGCTCACCCTCGAGCTGACGAACTCGCCGTTCCTCGTGGGCGTGGCGATGGGGATGCGGGCGCTCCCGCTCTTCTTCGTCGGCGTGCCGGCCGGCGCGCTGGCCGATCGCTTTCCGCGCCATCGCCTTCTGATGGTGACCGGCGCCGGCCAGGCGCTCACCGCCTCCACGCTCGGCGTGCTCACGCTGGTCGGCGTCGTGAGTCTCACGCACGTGCTGCTGCTGACGCTGGCGGCGGGGACGCTGCGCGGCCTCGAGCACGCGGCGCGGCAGGGCTACACGCACGACGTGGTCGGCGGCGCCGCGCTCGTGCCGGGCATGGCCGTGTTGGGCGTCGCCATGCGCGCGGGCTGGCTCGTCGGCTCGCTCGGCGTCGGCGCGATCATCGCGCGCTACGGCTCGGGCGCCGCGTACCTCGCGGTCGCCACCGGTTTTCTCGCGGGCGCGCTCCCACTGCTCGTCGCGTCGAGCGGCGAGCGCCCGGCGCCGCCGCCGTCCGGTTCGCTCTGGCAGGGGGTGGTGGACTTCGCGGCGGCCACGCGCAACGACGGCACGCTCTTCGTGCTCATGCTCATCACCGCCGGGGCGGAGATGCTGGGCTTCTCGCACCAGGTGCTCCTCCCGAGCCTGGCGCGCGACGTCCTGCGCGCGGGGCCCGAGGGCCTCGGCGCGCTCAACGCGGCGCGCTCCATCGGCGGCATCGTGGGCCTCGCGGCGGCCTCCACGCGGCGCGGGGGCGGGGCGTTCTTCGTCGGCGTCGTCGTCGCGTTCGGCGCGAGCCTGATCGTCCTCGCGCTGGCGCCGCACGTCGTCGGCTTCGCGGGCGTCGTCGCCGTGCTCGTCGTCGTCAACGCGATGGGGGCGCTCGCCGACCTGCTCGCGCAGAGCCTGCTCCAGCTCAGCGCGCCCGCGCACCTCCGCGGCCGTGCGGGCGGCGCCTGGGTGGTCGCCATCGGGCTCGCGCCGCTCGGCCAGCTGCAGATCGGCGCGCTGGCCTCGCTCTTCGGGGTCAGCGTCG
Organism: Candidatus Rokuibacteriota bacterium; assembly: GCA_003220225.1. GTDB lineage: Bacteria > Methylomirabilota > Methylomirabilia > Rokubacteriales > CSP1-6 > AR12. The sequence goes on along the minus strand of QHRU01000111.1, from coordinate 4,251 downwards.
CTTTCGGCACGAGCGGCCTCGCCCTCGTCGCGCTGGCCGGCGCCACCGCGCTGCTGTTCCCGCGCGTGCGCAGGCTTTAACATCGAAGCCACGATGCCCACGCCCGCCGCCGTGTCCGAGGCGATCGAGAAGCTGCTGCACCCCCTGCTCGACACGCTGGAGCGCATGGTGTGGGTGCAGCGCTACCTGTATCCGCCCGTCGCCGAGCGGCTCGCCGAGGTCCTGGCGCCGCAGACGGCCGCCCTCGCCGCGCCGCTGAGCGCGCTGGAGGAGGGCGCGTGGCCGGACGACGTCGCTTTCATGCGCGAGCGGCTGCTCGACGTCGGGCGGCAGACGCTCGAGATGCTCGCGGCCTTCGCCGCCGCCGCGCGCGCCTCCGACGACCCCTTCGATCTCTATCGCGCGCTGCGCCGCTTCGCGCGCGTGCAGGAAACGCTCTATCCGCTGGCGCCGGCCTTCGACCCCGTGAGCCGCTGGTTCCTCGACCCCGGATGCCGCGACGACGACACGCTCGTGGAGCGGCTGCGCGCGGGCAGCCTGCGCGCCGACGACGCGCCGCGCGTCGGCGTGCTGCACGCCGACAACAACCGCGACACGCGCGGCGGATTCTCGCTCTACGTTCCGGAGACCTGGGACGGGCGCGCGGCGATGCCGCTGGTCGTCGCGCTCCACGGCGGCCACGGCCACGGCCGCGACTTCCTCTGGTCGTGGCTGCGCGAGGCGCGGGCGCGCGAGGCGCTCGTGCTGGCCCCGACGTCGCGCGGGCGCACCTGGTCGCTCATGGGCGAGGACGTCGACGGCGCGAGCCTCGAGCGGATGGTCGAGTCGGTGGCCGCACGCTATCCGGTCGATCGCGCGCGCGTGCTCCTGACCGGGATGTCGGACGGCGCGACCTACGCGTTCCTCCATGGCCTGCGCGAGGGCGCGCCGTTCACGCACCTGGCGCCCGCGTGCGGCGTGCTGCACCCGGCGCTGCTCGTCGCCGACTCGCTCGCGCGCGCGCGCGATCTCCCGATCTACCTGATCCACGGTGAGCTCGACTGGATGTTCCCGGTCGAGACGGCGCGGCTGGCCCGCGATCTGTTGACCGCCGCCGGTGCGCGACTCGTCTATCGGCAGATCGAGGACCTCTCGCACGCCTACCCGCGCGACGAGAATCCGAAGATCCTCGACTGGCTGGCTGCTTAGGTGGGGGCCCCGACATGGCCCCCCACACCCCCCAAACGTTCGGAGCGCCCCGGCAAAGCCGTGGCGCTCCTCTAAGCCGCCGCGAGCGCCCGGAGCGCGGCGAGCAGGCGGCCGTCGGGCCGCGCCAGCTCGTCGACGATGGAGAAGTGATCGTGGCCATCGAGCGGCATGTACGAGCCGGGCAGCCCGCGCTTCTGCCACGCCGTCGCGAACTCCGCGGACTGGCGGATCAGCTCCGGCAGCTCGCCGAGGCCCACGGTGATGACGAGCGGCGCGGCGCGCGACGGCAAATGGAGCATGGGACTGTTGAGAGCGGCCTCGTCGGCATCCAGGCGGAGCTTGTCGTTGAGGTAGTTGAGGCGGATCGGCTCGAGGTCGTAGATGCCGCTGATGGCCAGCCCGCCGGCCAGGCGGGCATCCTGCATCGCCATCGCCGTGAGGTGCCCGCCCGCCGAGTTGCCGGCCACGAACACGCGCGCGGGATCGCCGCCGATCTCCCTGGCGTGGTCGAGCGTCCACGCGACCGCGGCGCGCACCTCGGCCACGATCGCGTCGAGCCGGGCGGTGGGCGCCAGCGTGTATTCCACGAGGACGAGGTTGAAGCCGGCGGGCAGCAGCGACTCGCCGACGTAGGAGAGCGGCTCCTTGTCGTTCGCCTGCCAGTACCCGCCATGAATGAAGGCGAGGGTCGGCGCGCCCGGCGCGCCGCACGGGTAGACGTCCAGGCGCTGCCGCGCGCCGGCGCCGTAGGGCACGTCGATCCGTCCGCGGTGACTCTTGCGAAACGCCTCGCTGCGCGTCGTGCGGTCCGCGACGTAGCGGTCGCGCTTCGCCGGCCCGACGGCGGCGCCGTTGTCGTAGGCGGCATCCAGCGCGGCGCGGTCCATGCCCCGGTAGAGCATCGTGATCTCCTCGATCTCAGGCGCGCTCGCGCGCCGCGGCGAGTCCCGTCTTGGCGTACTTGAGGTCGCGATAGTCGCCGGAGCGCACCGGCGGGTGCCGGGCGGGGCCCTGCGACGCGAGACACTCGATCGTCACGTCGTAGTTCGGATGGTTGAAGAACGCGATGGACAGCCGCGGCCGCCCGGCGCCGGCGGGTGGGTTCACCACGCGGTGCATGTTCGAGAGCCAGCGGTCGTTCGTCCAGCGCATGAGCAGATCGCCGATGTTGACGACGAAGCGCGTGGGCGTCGTCGCCACGTCGACCCAGCGGCCGTCGCGCGTCCGGACTTGCAGGCCGCCGGGCACGTCCTCGCCGCTCAGGATCGTGAACCCGCCGTAATCGGTGTGGGCGCCGGCGCGCAGCTGGCCGGGCGTCGGCAGGCGGGCCTGCGCGGGGTAATAGTTGAGGCGCATCGTCCCGACCGAACGGTCGACCTTGTCGTCGAAGAACGTCTCGTCCACCGAGAGTGCCAGCGCGGCCAGCCGCATCAGCGAGGGGACGAGCTCGCTCATCGCGCGGTAGTAGACGGTCGCCGCCCGCTCGAAGTCAGGCGGCGCCGCCGGCCAGACGTTCGGCGTGAAGTGCCGGCGGCCCTCGGCGCTCGTATAGTACGCGTCGGAGCCGACATCGACGGGTCCGACGTGGAAGAACTCCTTCAGATCGGGCGGCGCCGGCGCGTCGTTGGCGCTCGACAGCGCCTCGCCGCCGACCGGGTGATAGCCACGGTTCGTACCGGCCACGGGATGGCGCGCGGCGAGCTTGTCCTCGCGGGGCATCGCGAAGAACGCGTGGGCGACGGCCCGCAGCTCGTCGACGACCCGCGCCGGCACGCCGTGGCCGTCGATCGCGAAGAAGCCGATCTCGCGGCACGCGGCGTCGATGGCGGCGGCGACGCGGAGACGGTCGGCGGCGGCCGCGCGCGCCGGCGCCAGGTCGATGACGGGGACGCTCGCCGCGTCGACGAGCCGCATCCTCTAGAGTCGCGCCTCGTCGATCGGCAGCCCGAGCCAGTACCGCCCGACCATCTCGTAGTGGGCCAGACGCCCCTGGAGATGTTGCGTGATCACGTGGATGTCCTGGAAGTGCCGCTGGATCAGGTGGTCCTCGTAGGCGGCGGTGGCGCCGGAGGCGTTGTAGAGGGTGTCGATGATCTGGGCGGCCAGCCGGATCCCGTGCGTGGTCGCGATGCGGAGGTTCGCGCGCTGCTCCAGGGTGACCGCGCTCTTCGTCGCCGCGTCCCAGATCTCGCGGACCGCCTCCATCAGGAACGCGCGGCCGGAGCGCAGCCACGCCTCGCACTGGCCGACGCTGACCTGGACCATCGACTGCTCTCTCAAGAGATTCGGCATCGCGCGCGGCGTCTTGGAGCCGGCCAGCTCGGTGAAGGTCTCGAGGCACGTGCGCGCCATCCCCAGCGCCACCGCCGCGTCGCCGGAAGCGAAGCAGAGCGTGCGCGGGATTTTGTAGAGCGGGCCCTCCTCCAGCAGCGTCGCCGTCGCGGACCGCACGGTGCGCTCGTCGGGGACGAAGACGTCATGGACGTTGAAGTGGTGCGTGCCGGTGCCGCGCATGCCGCGCGTGTGCCAGGTGTCGAGGAGCTCGGCCTCGCCGACCGGCACGAGCAGGTAGCGCAGCTCGGGTGTACCGTCCGCCTCTAGCCGTGTCTTGCCGTTCTCGATGACCTGAGCATGGGCGGCCACCCAGGTGGCGTGGCGGCACCCGGTGCTGAAGCCCTGACGGTCGGCGGTGACGCGATAGCCGCCGGGCACGACGATCGCCTTCCCGGTGGCGGCGGGCGTGTTGGCGACGACGGCGCGCGGCGGGTCGATCCAGATCTTCCTCGCGGCGGCCCTCGGCATCCGCGCGGCGTACGTCGCGTAGATCGCGCCCTGGTTGACGACCCACCCGGTGCTCGCGTCCGCCTTGCCGAGCTCCTCGATCACCTGCACGTAGGTCGGCAGGTCGATCTCGCCGCCGCCGATGGCGCGCGGCACCGCGAGGTGGAACAACCCGGCGTCGGCGATCGCCTCGAAGAGCGCGCGCGGCAGCTCGCGGAGCCGGTCGATCTCGTCGGCGCTGGCCCGGATCTGCGGCGCCAGCTTGCGCGCGGCCTCGAGCGG
>QHRU01000103.1 GCA_003220225.1 Candidatus Rokuibacteriota bacterium | reverse complement strand
CAAGCGCGCCACCGCCAGCCTGCCCGTGCAGTTCGAGGCCGACGGCGCTCCGTTGCCCGAAGCGGGCGACGTCAGCATCGTCACGCTCGGGGACGGCACGCCGGTCGCGATCATCGAGACCACGGAGGTGAGGCTGGTGCCGTTCGGCGCCGTCGACGCTGCCTTCGCCGCCGCGGAGGGCGAGGGCGATCGCTCGCTCGTCTGGTGGCGAGCCGCGCACACGGCCTTCTTCGGCCGGGTGCTGGCACGACTCGGCGGCCGGCTGGACGCCACCTCTATCGTCGTGTGCGAGCGCTTCCGGCTGCTCTAGAAGTCATTTCAAAACCACCGCTTTTGAGCCTGATATCAGGACGTTGGGATCGGCGGGTTGGTGGCCTGGCGCGCGGAGTCGTCGCAAGCTCTCCAGTATGGCGGCCAACGTCGGGCGTCGTGATACGGTGGAATTTGACGGTGCGGCTCGTCATGTCAAAACCCTACCCACACCTAGCGATTCTCTTAGTGGTACCGACGTTACTCGTAGGCGCTAACGGCACTGCGGCTCGAGCCGATTGGCAGACACGAGTGCCGTATGCAGAAGGCGTCCTGTTGTTGCATTGGCGTCACATCTATGAAGGCAAGGACACAGTGGACCGGCTGGAGATTAAACCGACACAGGCGTCGTCGACCGTTTTCATAGTAAGTGGTCAACCAGTATTCGACGCGAAGAAAAGGATGGTCGCATTTCCGTACTGTGCAGATGACGGGTGCGAGAGCAAGATCGACCTTATCGACTTGATCGAGCGCAAAAGGCTACCGGCCATAACGCTGAACTACAATGGCCAGTTCTATCTCGAATGTAGGTGGGTCGACAATGTGCTGCGCGTAGCAGTTGAGCATTCATTTCAGCGCGACGGGACACCAACGAGGACCGTCCACAAATTCGTGGTCGCCACGTCCGGATCGGTACGAGAAATCACATTGCCTTGAACGAGGTTGCCGTGTCGGGCTGCCGGATGCCAAAAAATTTTGGGACGGAGAAGCTCGACCCATACCGTGGAGGCATGGCGTGGCGAGCGCTCACCGACGCGCAGTGGGACCGGATTCGACCGCATCTACCTCGTGAGAAGCGCCAACCGCAAGGAGGACGGCCCCGCGCGGATCCACGCCGGTGTTTCGAAGGCATCCTCTGGATTCTGTGGACCGGCGCGCCATGGAGCGAACTTCCTCCGCGGTACGGCAGCCCCACCACGTGTTGACGTCGTCTGCGCCAGTGGGAAGAGACCAGCCTCCTCCTGACGCTCTGGCGCGCTTTCCTTAAGGAGCTCGATGACCGACAGAAATCCGCTGGAACGAGTGCTTCATCGACGGCAGCTTTGCCACGGCGAAAAAAGGGGCGCTAAAATCGGCCCGACGAAGCGCGGCAAGGGAACAAAGTGGATGGTACTGGTCGATGGCGCAGGTACTCCGCTGGGAGCACACCTGGACGCGGCGTCGCCCGCGGAAGTCACGCTCGTCGAAAAAACTCTCGCGACCCAGCCGATCCGCGGGAGGCCTGACTGGCTGATCGGGGACCGTGGCTACGACAGCAACGCTGTGCGGCGGTTCCTCAAGCGTCGGCGCATTCGGCCCATCATTCCCGCTGGCTCGAACAACACCAAGGCGACAGATCAAGACGGCCGCTGCCTACGCCGTTATCGGCGCCGCTGGATCGTCGAGCGCACGATCGGCTGGCTCGGCAACTTTCGCAGGCTGACAGTGCGCTATGACCGGTTGCTCGTGACCTATGGCGGTTTCTTTCACCTCGCCTGCGCGCTTCTAGTCCTCAAGCGGGTTTTGAAATGACTTCTAGTCAGGAGCCTGTCGGAGTATCGAGGGGTGCCACGGCTTCGCCGGGGCGCCCCGAGCGTGTGGGGGGGTTGGGGGGCCATTTCGGGGCCCCCCATTTACTAGACGATCGGGCCGCCAGAACCTAGCCCGTGTAGCCCTTCGCCTTCATGCACCCGACATACGCGGAGCGATACGCCTCGTCGTGCTTCTTGTCGTCGTAGATCCCGTAGAGCGTGCTGGCGCCGGCGCCGACCCCGCCGCCGATGAGCGCGCCCTTACCGCCGCTCGCGATCGCGCCGCCGAGCGCGCCGACCGCCGCGCCGCCGAGGGCGCCGATGCCGGCGTCCTTCGCGGTGTCGGTGATCTTGTCGTTCTTGCTCCGCACGGGCCCGCCCTGGGCGGCCGCGACGCGGTTGCACTCGGCGACCGCCGACTGGGACGGTACGCCGGTCCGCGCGGGGGCCGACGTCGCGGGCGCCGGAGTGGCCGGCTGGGCAGCCGGAGTCGTCGGCGCCTGGGCGACCGTGGCCGAGGGCGACGCCGACGGAGCGGTGACTTTGGTCTCGGTGGTGCTGGTCCGGTTCGCGACGACGATGCCCGTCACGACGGCGACGATGGCGGCGATCACGAGACCGATCGACGTCGTCTTCCACAAGTCACGTCTGTCCTCGGCCATGGCGGTATCCTCCTGAGCCCCAGCAGCAGTCGCCATGCCAGCGACTTCAGCTGCCGGCGCGGGAGGGCTCGCCGCTCTGGCGAGACGGCTCGGAAGGCGCCAGGGCCACCGCGCTGCGCACGACCAGCACCGCCAGCGGCTCCGCGCGGTTGCGCAGCGTCAGCTCGTGGCGCGGCAGCCCCTCGGTCGCCACGCCCGCCCGCCGGGCGACGGCGTCGGAGACGACCAGCTCGCAGTCATAGTCCTTCGTGAGCGCCTCGAGCCGGCTGGCGACGTGCACGGTGTCGCCCACCGCCGTCAGATAGACGGCGTCCGCGTAGCCCATGCGGCCGACGACGGCCGGCCCGGTGTGGATCCCGATGCCGAGTCGGAGCGGCTCCGGCAGGTCGGCGACCAGCGCCTCGCTCAGCGTCGCGACGCTGCGCACCATCTCGCCGGCCGCGGCCAGCGCCTGTCGGCACCCCTCCTCCGGTCCGACGTCGAGCCCGAAGAGCGCCATGACGCCGTCGCCGGTGTACTGGTTGGCCACCCCGCCCGAGCGCTGGATGGCGCCGCCCACCGCCTCGAAGTATCGGTTGAGGAAGAACACGACGTCGTACGGCAGCCGATGCTCCGCCAGCCGGGTGAAGCGGCGAAGGTCGGCGAAGAGGACGACGACCTCCTGCTCGCGGCCGCTGTGCGAGTCGCCGGGCGGGCGGCCGTCGGCGGCGGTGGCCGTGGCGGGCAGGAGCGGCGTGACCGAGAGATCGGAGGTCGGCCGCAGCTGACAGGCCAGGCGGACGTCGCTCGGCACGCCGAGGCGGCGCAGCACGCGGCTCTCCGCCTCGGCGGGCGGCGGCTGGGGCCGTGTCGTATGGATGCGCACGCGGCATGTCGAGCAGCGCCCGCGACCGCCGCAGACCGAGGCGTGCGGAATGCGCGCGTAGCGGCTGACCTCGAGCACGGAGAGCCCGACGGGCACGATGACGCGACGGCCGTTGGGATAGGTCACGCGGATCAGACCGCGCCGCCGCTGGAGCACGCTGCGCACGCCGCGCGCGACGAGCACCGCGCCGAGCAGCGTCGTGTAGCCGACGAATCCGCGGTCGCGGGCGCGCACGAGCGTCGCGGCCTCGGCCGGCGTCAGCGGCGGGCGGCCGTGCCAGAGCATCTGGGCGCGCACGGCGGGATCGCGCGCGAGCGCGGCGGCCTGGCGCCCGCCGTTCACGAAGCCGAGGATCGCCAGCGTGGGCACCAACACCACGACGCCGAGCAGCCAGGGCGCCGCGCGCGGATACCAGGCGCGGAGCTTGACGATCGAGTGCAGCCCGATCATCGCGTGCACCCACGCCAGGCCCACGATCAGGACCTGCCGGCTGCCGAGGTCGGGCGCCAGCGCCCACAGCGACAGCGCCACGCGCGAGTACGCGTCCTCGACGCCGTAGACTTGCCACGCGATCCGCGTGCCGACGATGTGGGTGACGAGCAGCGGCGGGATGGCGAGGCCCAGCGCCAGCTGCGCGGCCTCCCACAACGGCATGCGCAGCGTGCGGCGCTGGTAGAGCGCCCAGAAGGCGAGCGCCACGTGCGTGACGAGCGACGCGTACAGCAGGAGCGAGACGACGGGGTTGCGCCACAGCGCGAGGAAGTAGACGCGTCCGGCCTCCATCGCGTCGAGCGAGACGAGGCCGAGCGAGTGGTTCGCCAGGTGCGTGGTCACGTAGGCGAAGAGGACGAGACCGGACCAGAGCCGGACGCGGCGTACCGAGAGCATTATAAGGACCCAGGAGGACTCTACCCCAAAGGCCACCGGCCAGTACCAGGCAGCGGCAGGGAGCAGAAAGCCGCGGAAGGGCAACGACTTCCGGGGCTTTCGTGTGTACGGCGCTGCGGCGCCCGCGAAGGTCAAATCCAACGTCCATCCAACGGCAACGGGCCCTGGATCGCGGCGCTCATCGGGGCCTCTAGGGCCCGCCCGGGCCCGTCCGGCAAGCGACGCGGGCGCTCGCGCGCACGGCTCTGCCTGCAGGAA
>QHRU01000110.1 GCA_003220225.1 Candidatus Rokuibacteriota bacterium | reverse complement strand
CAGGACGCGCTGCTCGATTTCGACGCCCAGTCCGGCCAGAGAATTGGCGCAGCCGTCGACGGAGGCGGCGAGGTCGCCGTAGCTGATGGCGCGGCCGGCGAACCTGAACGCGGTGCGCGCGCCGCGTCCCTCCGCCACGTGGCGATCGACGAAGAAGGCCGCGGCGTTGAAATGCTCGGGAACGCTCCCCACCGCAAGAATTTTACAGTATGGGGCTGACGGGTAGGCTGGTGGCGTGTGGACCGTCGGCCACTCGACTCATCCGCTGGAGACGTTCGTGGCGCTGGTCCGCGCCCACGGTGTGACGACGATCGCCGACGTCCGCAAGCTGCCGCGCTCGCGGCACCACCCACAGTTCAACGTCGAGACGTTGCCCGGCACCCTCACGGCCGCCGGCCTCGGCTACACGCACTTCGCCGGCCTCGGCGGCCTCAGGCGCGAGCAGCCGGACTCGATCAACCGCGCGTGGAAGAACCCCTCGTTCCGCGCGTACGCCGACTACATGCAGAACGACATGTTCGCCGCGGAACTCGATCGGTTGGTGTCGCTCGGGCGCCGCGCGAGCGTCGCGATCATGTGCGCGGAGGCCGTGTGGTGGCGCTGCCACCGCTCGCTGATCGCCGACGCGCTGGTTGCGCGGGGCGAAACGGTGCTGCACATCCTCACTCCGGAGCGCGCCGAGCCCCACGCATTGCGCGACTTCGCGCGAGTCGAGAACGGGCGGGTGACCTATCCAGGCGAGCCGGAGCTCTTCTAGCCCGGATTGCCCGCCAACGGGTGCAAGACGTCGATCGCCCAGCCCACGTCCAGGCGTTCCCCCAGCCAACCCGGCATCGCCGTGCGTGCGTGGATCCGCAGCCCCTGCGCCTCGTGCCGCGCGCGCAAAACGTGGATGGGATCGTCCGCCACGTGTGGCCGAGCCGGAACTTCGGGCAACGGCCGGCCGTCCGGGCGCCGGAACTCGAGCTCGCCGTCGGGCTGTCGCTCCATCTGATAACCCTCCTCGTGCACCGCGCGGTGATGACGGCGACAGAGCAGCGCCAGGTTCGAGAGCGTGGTCGGCCCGCCCTGGGCCCAGTGGCGGATGTGATGGCCCTGGCCAAACGGGAGGCCACAGCCCGGGAAGCGGCAACCCCGGTCGCGGTGATGGAGCACGCGCCGTAACGCGGGCGGAATGGTCCGCGTCCGGGCGCCGACCTCCACGACCCGGCCATCCGCAGTGTGCCGCATCACCACCCGGCTCGCGTCGCACGCCAGGCGCTGACACGTTTCCGAGGAAACGTGCGTGCCGTCCTCGAGGACCGACTGTCCAGGCGCCTCCGGATCGGCCAGCACCGGCGCGTCGACGTGGACGACGACCTGGTACCGCTCGCCCGGCGCGCCGGGATCGATCCCGTGGTGCAGGGCCGTCTCGGCGAGCAGGCCCAGCGCGTCCGCCTGCTGCTGGGCCAGCGTGGGCGTTTCGGCCGAAACGTCTGCCGGCCCGGCGCTCGCGTCCGTGGCCCGCGCCCGCTCATACAGCGTTTCGCGGGCCGCGGCGAGGGCCTGCACGAGCAGCGCCCCGACCTCCGGCGCCACCCGCCCGCGCACGATCATCATGCCGTCCTCGTCTTGATACACGTGCAGCGCCCGGCTCGTGTGGCGCCGCGCGGTCTCCCGGGCCTCGGCCAGCCGGTCCACCCGTCGCCACCCGCGAACGATCCGCTCGACGTGGGCCGCGGTGCCCGCCCGACCCACCGCGAGCAGGCGCTCCTCGGTCTCGGGCGTGGCCACGCGCGTCAGCGCCCGCACCTTCGCGTACGAGAGCTCGCCGCGCGCGAGCGCCTGGGCCAGCCGCGGCAGCGTGCCGAGCGCGCGCGCCACGCGCACGCGCTCGCGCGCCGCGCCCGGGTCGAGCCCGACCCGCCACGTCAGCCAGGCGGCGCAGGAGAGGAAGCCGGTGTTCCAGCCGCCGCGCGCGTCGAACTCGCGGATCAGATCGAGCAGGCGCGCAGTGGCGGCGTCGAGGTGCGCGGCCAGCTCGGCGATCTCGTCGCCCAGCCGATCGAGCGTGCTGGAAAGGTCGGGTGACATCACGAATCCTCCTTGTGCTGAGGCGACTCTATACCCCAGTTTCGGAGACGCCTTGCAGCCACCAGAAGACGCGATCGTGACCCGATGACGATTTTTTCGGTGCGGGCAGCCGATACGCGCTCGTCGCGCCATTGCGGAACGCTGAAGCGGCATTCGCGAGGCGCTGCCGATCCGCGGTGAGCGCCCGCGGCGAAGGCTGTCAAGCGGATTTTTTATCAGCGCGTGGAGTGCGGCGACCGGGCTACAGCAAGCGCCCGCCGCCGAGGTGCTCGGCGGCCCAGCGCTCGAACGTGTAGAGCGACCAGAGCGCGCACACGTGGTCGCGGCGCCCGGCCACGTGCTCGGCGACGAGCCGACGCACGGCGCGCACGTCGAAGAGGCCCTCGGCCGCCAGCCGGTCCGGCGCGAGCGTGTCGTCGAGGGTCGCCGCGAGCGGGCCGCGGAACCAGTCCTCGAACGGCACCCCGAACCCCTGCTTGCCGCGCTCGAGGATCTCGCGCGGCAGGCGGTCGGTGAGCGCCGACTTGAGCAGGCGCTTGAGCCGCGTGAGGCCCTCCAGGCGCAGGCCCGCCGGGATGCGGCTCACGAACTCGACGAACGTGTGGTCGAGGAACGGGGCGCGAAGCTCCAGGCCCACGGCCATGCTCGCGCGGTCGGCGTTGGCCAGATTCTGGCCCGCCATGTAGAGCTTGCAGTAGCGATGGATCAGCCGCGTGGTGGGATCGTCGCTCGTGCAGCCGGCGAGCGCCGCGTCGATGTCGGCGTACGGATCGAAGCCGACGAGGACCGCGCGCGCGGCCGGCGACAGCAGCGACGCCAGCCGCTCCGGCGGCAGCCCGCCGAGCAGCGCCTGGTTGCGCGCGTCCGGCGCGTACGCGAGCGCGCCGAAGAACATGCGCAGCGGCTCGGGCGCCAGCGGCACATCGCCGAGCCGCGCCAGTCCGCGGCGCGCCACCCTCGGCAGGCGCCCGAAGCCGCGATGCCACCAGTCGGCGGCCATCGCCGGATAGCCGCCGAACAGCTCGTCGCCGCCGTCGCCGGTGAGGGCCACGGTCACCTCCCGCCGGGCGAAGCGCGACAGCAGGTAGAGCGGCACGAAGCTCATGTCGGAGATCGGCTCGTCGAGCAGCACGCCGAGGCGCTCGAGCACGGGCGCCACGTCGACGGCCGAGACGAGCAGCTCCTCGTGCACGGTGCCGAGCCGCTCCGCCGCGAGGCGCGCGTAGCCGCGCTCGTCGTGGGAGCGCTCCGCGTAGCCGACGGAGAACGTGCGCAGCCCCGGCTTCAGCCGCGCGGCGCTGGCGGCCACCGCGGTGGAATCGATGCCGCCGCTGAGAAAGCAGCCGAGCGGCACGTCGCTGACCAGACGCAGCGACACCGCCGCGTCGAGCCGCCTGACGATCTCGCGTCGCCACGTCGGCTCGTCGCCCTCATCGGGCCTCGACGGCAGCTCCCAGTAGCGCTCGACGCGCACCTTGCCGTCGCCGGCGCTGAGCGCGTGGCCGGGCGGAAGCTTGCGCACGCCGCGGACGATGGTGTGCGGGTTGGGCACGAAGTCGTAGGCGAGGTAGCGCGCGAGCCCCTCGGGATCGAGCGCGCGCCCCACGTGCGGGTGCGCCAGCACCGCGCGCAGCTCGGAGCCGAAGACGAACCAGCCGTCGACCTTCGCGTAATAGAGCGGCTTCTCGCCCATGCGGTCGCGGGCGAGGAAGAGGACCTCGCGCCGGCGGTCCCACACGGCGAAGCCGAACATGCCGTTGAGGTGATCGGGGCAGTGCTCGCCGTACTCCTCCCACGCGTGGACGATGACCTCGGTGTCGGAGGCCGTCCGGAACCGGTGGCCGGCGCGCTCGAGGCTCGCGCGCAGGGCGGCGAAGCCGTAGATCTCGCCGTTGAGGGCGACGTGCACGGCGCCGTCCTCGTTGCCGATGGGCTGATCGCCGGTGACGAGGTCGATCACGCGCAGCCGCGCGATGCCGAGCGCCGCGGGCCCGTCCACGTGGAAGCCGAAGGTATCGGGACCACGGTGGGCGAGCGTGCGCACCATGCGCTCGAGCATGGCGCGGTCGGCGCGAACGCCGGGCGGGGCCAGGAAGCCGGCGATGCCGCACACGGCTCAGTGCTCGCCCGCGGCCGCCGGCGCCGGGACGAAGCCGCGGTAGGCGGCCAGCGCCAGGAAGCCGATGCCGATCCAGGTGGCCTCGCGGATGCGACGCACGATACTGAAGGACATCCCCCAGGTGCCGCCGAGTCCGAGCGCCGTGAAGATCGCCACGTGGCCCCCCTCGAGCGCGCCGATGCTCGCCGGCACCATGAAGGTGGCGAAACGGACCGCGGTGCTGAAGGCCTCGATGAGGAGCGCCGCCGTCAGGGACAGCTCCACCCCGAGCAGGTGCAGGACCACCGAGACCTCCACCGCGCTCGCGATCCAGCCCAGGAAGTGGAAGAAGGTCGAGAGCGCCAGGCGAAGCGGCTCGCGGCGGTAGAAGACCGCGAGCGAGTCGTCGAGCCGTCCGAGGCCGCCGGCCAGCCGCTCGAGGAACGCGAAGCGGCCCAGGAGGCGTCCCCCGTGACCGAGCACGCCGCCGGCCTGGACGGCCACGAACCCGCCCACCGCCAGGACCTCGACCAGGAGCAGCCAGAACATCACCCGCAGCAGCGGCGAGTCGTGTGGCAACAGCGCCCAGGCGCAAGGCAGACCCGCGATCAACAGGAGGCCCTGGGCGATCGTGATCGTGGTCTTGGCGACGATCACTGACGGCAGAGCCTCCTCGAGCGGGGCGTGGTGGCGAATGAGCCAGGCCTTGACCGCCTCACCCCCAACCGACGCGGTGGGCGTCGTGAGGTTGAACGCCTCCCCGGCCAACCTGGCAGAGAAGAGTGCCCCGAACGGCACGCGGTCACTCCGAAACGCGAACCGCCACCCCAGAGTGTCGAGGACATTCACTATCGTGAACGGGAAGGCGATGACGATGAGGATCCGCCATCCAAGCTGGCGGATCGAGTGCAGGATGGCCTCGGGATCATTGCGCCACACGAGGATGGTGAGCAACGCGGCGCCGCAGACCAGCAGCAGCACCCGCGCAGTCCTCCAGCGAGCGGAGTCCATATCCTGGACAGGATTGCATGTTCCCTGCCAGAGAGCCTATGAGTCTTTGGCCCCTATTACGGTTGCCACTTCGGAGGCTCTGCGTCGGGCGTCATCTTGCCGTCTCTCCGCTGGTCTTGAAGGGCGTAATACATACAGTCTAAGACTGGAAACCCAATCTATTGGACGCTCGCTTTGATTTCGAAGGATTCAATCGGAAATGGTGAGCGACGGGACGATGAAACTGGTGAAAGTCGTGAAAGGGCGGCCGTGACCCTCAGAAGCGGAACAGCAGGCCGATTTCTGGCGCGAAGTCGGGCGCCTTCTTCGTGATGCCGAATCCGCAATTGACTTTGAGCGCAATGTTCTTGCTCAGAGAGTACTGCACCTCGCCGATGATCGATTGCTCGTCCTGCTCGCCCTCGAACGCGAGCGCGACGAGCCAGTTCGGGGAGAGACGCTTGAGGTATTCGATTGCGTATTCACCAAACTCGAAATCGCCTCCCTTGGCCGAATAGGTGAACGCGAATCGGAAAGCCAGCGTCCCGAACGGCCCAAAGCCCTTGGTGAAGACGAGTCCCGGCGAGAGTTCCCAGTCTTGTGTGCCGATCAGTTTCTTGTCGCTCTGCAAGGGGAACACGGTCTCGAAGAAGAAGACCCCCTCGGGCCAGTAATCTCCCTCCTTCAGCCAACGCAAGCGAATCTGCATTTCGGTATCGCCCAGTCCGTCCTCCCGGAGCTTCTTGGGCATGGTGGAGGGATCGCTCTTCGCCTTCTTCAGTGTCGCGGTGGTGTACACGGCCGATTCGAACTCCACTGCGAGCCAGTCGGTGAAACCGTAGGCGAAGAAGAGGAGGAACTCGTGCTGCTCCAGCTTACCGAAGAAATCCTCACCGGCTCGGGGTCCCTTGAAGCCCATTTCTCTGGGTTTGTACTCGTGAGTCGAATCGCGCGTATATTCGTAAAACGAGTAGGCGAGAAGCTCGCCTTTGCGCACGTAGGTGCCCAACAGCGATGTGGGTATGCCATCGCCCCTGTCGTAGAGGTAATAGGGTTGCTGGGCACTCGCGGGTCGCGGGGAAAGCGCGAGGACTCCGCCAAGGAGGAGCGTCGCGAGGAGAATCATGTGCCGTTCCATGGGTGTCTCCTTCGTCGGGAGATTGCGCGGCACGAACGTACTACCCCTCGGCCGCTGAGTAAATTTAGAGCAACGACTCTGCGGGGGCTAGAGGTCGGCCACGTCCACCACACGCCCCAGCGCCAGGCTCTGCGCGACGGCGTCGGTGAACTCCATGTAGCGGACCCCGTCCTCGAAGGTGGTGTGTGAGACCTTCTCGCGCCCGCGCACGGCGTTCACGAACTCCTCCTCCACCCGCCAGCCGACCCGCCGCTCGGCCGGGATCGGGATCTCGCGCAGCTCCTTGTCCCCGCGCCGGGCCCCCGACAGCCGCTTGGCGTCGGCTTCGAGGCGCAGGGTGCCGTCGCTGCCGAAGATCCACACCTCGTTGGCGGGGCCCAGCGCGGTGACGGCGCTGAAGCGCAGATGGGCGACGGCGCCGCGCGCCAGCGTGGCGAGGACGTCGACGTGGTCGGGAACCTTCACCTCGTGCATGGCGCCGCTCTCGTCGCGGCGGCGTGGGACGGCAACCTTGCCCATCGCAGTCACGCGGCGCGCCGGGCCGAGCCAGCGGATCATGGCTTCGTACCAGATGCCCATGGTCAGGACGTTGTGGCCGCTGAGCGCCACGTCCTGGCGCCAGTGGAGCGGCGCCTCGCGATCGAGGAACGAGGGCTGCCGAGTCGCCGACAGCTCGACGACGAGCACCTCGCCGACGTAACCCTCGGCCAGCAGCACCTTCAGCGTCGAATCCACTTCGAGCGTCGGCGGCGAGGGCACGAGCTGGGCGACCAGGCTCGGCGCCTTGCGCGACGCCTCCAGCATGCGCCGGCCCTCGGCGGCGTCCATGGCCATGCGCGCCTCGCAGAGGACGTGCTTGCCGGCGGCCAGCGCGGCCAGTGTCATCTCGCAGTGCGTGTAGGGCCAGGTGCCGATGCAGACGGCGTCGACGTCGGGCGCGCGCACGACGTCGCGCCAATCGGCCTCGACGCGGCGGATGCCGAATTCCTTGGCCACGCGCTCGCCGGACTCCCGCGAGCGGTTGGCGACCGCGACGAATTCGACGCCCGGCTGCTTCTGCAAGCCCGGAATGTGCCGGCTGCGAGTGTTGCGGCCGGCGCCCACGAAGCCCATGCGGATCGGTCGATCGCTCATGGATGCCTCCCTGCGCGTATGGCGCGACATGGTACCATCCGCCGCGGATTCCCAAGGAGGAGCGTCATGAGCCAGCGCCGTCTCCGCGTCCTCGCGCTCGTCGCCGTCGTCCTCACGCTCGTCGCCGGCGCGGTCCTCCCGGCGCGTCAGGGCGCCGCGCAGGGACCGATCACCATCTCGCTCATCGACGTGTCGGGAGACCTCTCGTCGACGCGCGTGATCATCGAGAACTACCAGAAGGCGAATCCCAACAAGGTGAAGGCGGTCAACTTCCAGCGCGCGCCGGCCCCCGAGCTGCCCGCCAAGATCAAGGCGCAGCAGGACGCGGGACGCGTGGACGTCAATCTCTTGCTGGTGGGCCAGGACGCCGGCTCCGTCCTCGCCGCCAACGGCCAGCTCGTGAGGCTCTTCCCGCAGTACGACCGGCTCTTTCCCAAGGACGAGCTGACCGACGCCGGCAAGGTGCTGCAGGCCGAGGGCGAGGGCTATCTGGTGCCGTCCGTCGTCAACAACGGCGGCCCCGTCTTCATCTACAACCCGTCGAAGGTGAAGTCGCCGCCGAAGAGCGCCGACGAGCTCAAGGCGTGGGTCAAGGCCAACCCCGGCAAGTTCATGTACGCGCGACCCGCGAACTCCGGCCCCGGCCGCTCGATCCTGTGCGGGCTGCCGTTCATCCTCGGCGACAAGAAGCCGATGGACCCCGCCGCGGGCTGGGACAAGACGTGGGCGTTCCTCAAGGAGATCGGCGAGTCGATCGAGTACTACCCGACGGGCACCGCCATCACCCTGAAGGAGTTCGCCGAGGGGACGCGCTGGATCATCGCCGGCATCATGGAGTGGGACATGAAGCCGCGCGCCGAGGGGACGATCCCACCCGAGTCGAAGATCTTCATCCTGCCCAACACCTCATTCGTGATCGACGGTCACTTCTGGGCAATCCCCAGGGGCGTGGCCGCCGCCGAGCAGGAGATCATCCTCGACCTCATGAAGTTCATGCGTCGCCCCGACCAGCAGGTGCTGACGTGGAAGGCGTTCATCGGCCCTTCGATCAAAGCGGCCACGCTCGACAAGGCGCCGCCCGACATCCAGAAGCTCGTGCAGGAGCACTGGCGGCCCGAGTACACGGACATGGAGAAGAAGTACAAGATCGTGCCGCAGCTGCCGGTCAAGGAGCTGATCGCCGCCATGGACCGCTGGGACAAGGAGGTCGGCGCGCAGCGCATCAAGAAATTCTAGCGGGATGATCGGCCGCCTGCGTTTCCGCCTGAGCAAGCACTTCGGCGCGAAGAACGTCCTCGACGACTTCGCGCTCGAGGTGCGCGGCGGCGAGTTCGTCACCTTCCTCGGTCCCTCGGGCTGCGGCAAGTCCACCGCCCTCAACCTCCTCGCCGGCCTGCTCGCGCCGAGCGCCGGCGAGATCTGGCTCGACGACCAGCGCCTCGATCCCCTGCCGCCCGAGCGCCGCGGCTTCGGGATGGTCTTCCAGAACTACGCGCTCTTCCCGCACCTCTCCGTCTTCGACAACGTGGCCTTCGGCCTCGACGTGCGGCGCGTGTCGCGCGCGGAGGTCGACGAGCGCGTGCGCCGCATGCTGGCGCTCGTGAAGCTCGAGGGGTTCGAGGCGCGCTATCCCGCGCAGCTCTCCGGCGGTCAGCAGCAGCGCGTGGCCATCGCGCGGGCGCTGGTGATCGAGCCGCGCGTGCTGCTGCTCGACGAGCCGCTCTCGAATCTCGACGCCAAGCTCCGGCTCGAGATGCGCGCGGAGATCAAGCGCCTGCATCAGGGGCTCGGGCTCACGTCCATCTACGTGACGCACGACCAGGCGGAGGCGCTCTCGCTCTCGGACCGCATCGTGGTCATGCGCGAGGGCCGCGTGATGCAGGTCGGCGCGCCGGCCGACATCCACGACCGGCCGCGCAACCTCTTCGTGGCCGACTTCGTCGGCTATCGCAACGTGATCCCGCTGACGGTCACCGCGCGCGGCGCCGACGACCGCGTCACCGCCGAGGGTGCCGGGCTCGCGCTGAGCGGGCGCTGCGAGGCGGCGGCCGGCGCCGCCGTGCTCGCCGCGGTGCGTCCGGAGGACCTGCGCCTGACCGACGACGCGCGCGGCCCGAGCGTCGCCCGCGGCACCGTGCGGCTCGTGGAATACCAGGGCCGCGAGTACGACGTCGAGGTCGCGCTGGAGTCGGGCGTCGTCCTCAAAGCACGGCTGCCGACGGCGCCGAAGGTCGGCAGCGTCGTCGCACTCGCGCTGGATTCCGCGCGCGTCGTGCTGCTGCCGCCGGAGGGCGCCGCATGAGGCTGGATCGCGGCGGGCTGGCCAAGGTGATCGACGAGTTCTGGGCGGAGCGCGCGCGCGGTGTCTACTTTCCGCCGGCTTGGGAGAGTCGGCTCGACCTCGACGACGCCTATCGCATCCAGCTCGGGCTCGTCGCGCGGCGCTGCGCCGGCGGCGTCACGCACGTCGGCTGGAAGGTGGGCCTCACCGCGAAGCCCATCCAGGAGCAGTTCAAGGTGCACGAGCCGGTCTTCGGCTGCCTGCTCAGCGAGGGCCGGGTCGAGAGTCGCCGGCAGTTCCGCTACGACGACCTCATCAGGCCGGGCTTCGAGAACGAGATCTGCGTCGTGCTCGGGCGCGATCTCGTCGGCGCCAAGCTCGGCATCGACGACGTCGCGCGCGCGGTGGACCGGTGCCATCCGGCGCTGGAGATCATCGAGACGCGCGGCGACCTGACCGCACAGCTGGCGCTTGCGCTGGCGGACAACGCGCAGCAGAAGTTCTTCGTGCTCGGCCCACCGATGCCGCTCGGCGCGGACCTCGACCTCTCGGCCATCGGCGTGCGCGTCAGCGTGAACGGCGCCGAGGTGGGCGCGGGCCGCGGCGACGCGGTGCTCGGACACCCGCTGCGCTCGGTCGCGTGGCTCGCCGGCAAGCTGGCCGCCTACGGTCGCCGGCTCAAAGCCGGCGACCACATCATGACCGGCTCGTTCACGCGGCAGTTCCCCATCGCGCGCGGCGACCGGATCCGCACCGAGTTCGAGCGGGTCGGCGCCGTCGAGGCGGCGTTCCTGTGAAGCGCGGCGGCCTGCTCCTGCTCGTGCTGCCGTCGGTCGTCTATCTCCTGGTGATGTTCGTCTACCCGTTCGCCTACGGCGTGTTCCTCTCGCTCCATCCCGCCAAGGGCGCCGCCGGCGCGTCGCTCGCCAACTACCTCGCGTTCTTCGGCGATCCCTGGCAGCTGCGCACCATCGCGGTGACGGCGTCGCTCGCGGTGCCGAACACGATCGTCACCGTGGTCCTGGCGCTCACGGTCGCGTACGCGATGCGCCGCGGCATCTGGGCCGAGCGCACGATCACCGCCCTGCTCGTGCTGCCGATCGCGCTGGGCACGGTGCTGGTGGCGGAAGGGATCAACGGCTTCTACGGGCCGAAGGGCTGGCTGAACCAGGGACTGCAGGCGGCGGGCCTCGGCGATCCGCCCCGGCTCACCCACAACTACACGGGCGTGATGATCGCGCTCTTCGTGCAGCACTTCCCCTTCTGCTTCCTGATGCTGCTCGGCTACATCTCGGGCATCGATCCCGCCCTCGAAGCCTCGGCGCGCGTGCTGGGCGCCAGGCCGTGGGTGGTCTTCCGCCGGGTCATGTGGCCGCTGATCGCGCCGGGCGCGGCCATCGCGTTCGCGCTCGTGTTCGTGATGAACTTCGGCGTGTTCCCCTCCGCGGTGCTGGTCGGCCAGCCCGCGGGCGCCACCCGCACGATCGCCATCGCCGCCTACCAGCAGGCCTTCGAGCACTGCGACATGTCGATGGCCTCGGCCATCGCCGTCGTCATGGGCCTCTGCCAGCTGCTCGGGCTCGCCATCGTCGTCGGGCTGCGCGGCCGTCTCGCCGCGACCGGCGTCGCCACCGTCGGCGCGGGCAAACGCTGATGAGCATCGACTGCGCGCAGTGTGATGGCGCCGCGGTGCGAACGTGGGTGCCGCGCGAGCGCCGTATGGCGAGCCGTGTCGCCGCACGAAGCGCAGGGCGTGACGAGCGCGCCGCCGACGATCGGCTCCGCCCCGCGCGACCCCCTTTGGGGGATGGGGGGTCGCGCGAGTCGCGCCCGAGCGAGTTGCGGCGTACAGGCGAGCCATCCTCGGCGCGCGCGCGGCGCCCACGCCCGGGCGCCGGCGTCACCGCGATCGCGGGCAAACGCTGATGCGTGGGCGCGTCTGGCGGCTGGCGGTGTTCCTGTTCGTGCTGGGCTTCACGCTCAATCTCGTCGGCATCGTGAGCCACGTCGTCGTGTCGTCCCTCGCCAAGCGCTGGTTCGCCACGCCGCTGCCCGGCGCCTTCACGACCGAGTGGTACGCATACTCGTGGCGCGAGTTCCAGCTGGCCTACGTGCTGACGGTCACCGCGACGGTGGCCGTCACGGTGACGGCGCTCGCGCTGCTCCTCGGCTTCCCCGCCGCCTACGTGCTGGCCCGGCGCGGCTTCCCGGCGAAGAACGCGGTGCTGCTCCTCTACTTCCTGCCGTTGCTGATCCCCCAGATGACGTACGGCATTCCACTCGCCACGTCGCTCTACCGGTACCGGATCGGCGGGACGATCGCGGGCGTGATCCTCGCCAACCTCGTCCCGATGCTGCCGCTCGCGATCTTCGTGCTGCTGCCGTTCGTCGAGCAGATCAGCGAGAGCCTCGAGTGGGCCGCGCGCGTTCACGGCGCCGGCCCCTGGCAGGTGTTCCGCCGCGTCGTCCTGCCGCTGGCGCTGCCCGGGCTGCTGACGGCGGGCCTGCTCGTCCTCGTCAACACGGTGGCGAACTTCGAGCTGTCCTTCCTGCTCTCCGGCGCGGGCTCCCAGACGCTCGTCGTGGCGCTCTACTACGCGGTGTTCGCGGCCGGCATGCGGCCCATCTACTCGGTGGACGCGATGGCCGTCATCTACATGGTCATCGTGCTCCTCATGCTCGTCGCCGCGCTCCGCTTCGTGCGCCCCACCCAGATGGTCTTCCGCCTCGGCGGAAAATAGGAGGACTCCATGGATCTCTCGCGACGCGACTTCCTCGCCTCCGGCACGCTCGCGGCCGGCGCCTCGCTGACCGGCGGGTCGGCGGCCGCCGCGCCCGTTGTGCTCGCGCAGGCCGGCCCGGCCCCGCGCGGCTTCGACCCCGCCGACGCGGCGCTGAAGTACGACCTCGTCATCGCGAACGCGGACGTGCTCGACCCGTCCCAGCGACTGCGCGGCAAGCGCGACGTCGGGATCAAGAACGGTCAGATCGCCGTGCTGTCCTCGACGCCGATCGCCGCCGACCGGAGCGCGCAGCGCTACGACGCCGGCGGCCGCCTGACCACGCCGGGACTCGTGGACCTGCACACGCACTACGGGCCGCTGATCGGCGCCATCGGCCTGCCGGCCGACGAGCTGGTGCCGATCACGGCGACGACGACCGGTGTCTCTGCCGGCGACGCCGGCGCCAACAACTTCGGCGCGCTCAAGCACTGGGTGATCGGCCAGGCGCGCACGCGGCTCTACGCCTTCGTGCACATCTCGTCCATCGGGCTCTCGGGCGGGCTCGCGCCGGGCGAGATGCTGAACATCGACTACGCCAACATCGAGGCCTGCGCCCGGGCGTTGGCCGAGAACCCCGACGTGGTGCTCGGCGTCAAGGTGCGGATCACCGACAGCGTGGTGGGGCAGAACGGCGTCGAGCCCCTGCGCCGGGCGCGGCGCGCCGCCGAGATGGCGGGCAAGGGCTTCCGCGTGATGTGCCACATCGGATCGGCGCCCGGCAGCCTCGCCGACGTGCTGGATCTCCTGCGCCCCGGCGACATCCTCACGCACTCCTACAGCGGCGCCGGCAACAACATCGTCCAGAACGGCCAGCTGATTCCCGCCGCGAAGGCCGCCAAGCAGCGCGGCGTGATCTTCGACGTCGGCCACGGCGGCGGCTCGTTCGACTTCACGGTCTGCGAGCCGGCCATGATGCAGGGCTGCCACGTCGACACGATCTCGAGCGACATCCACGCCGTGTCGATCAACACGCCCGGCTATCCGACGCTGCCGTGGGTCATGTCGAAGTTCATGGCGATGGGCTTGTCGCTGGAGGAGGTCGTGCAGCGCGCCACCATCGAGCCGGCGAAGCTCATCGGCCGCGTGCCCGGGCTCGGCACGCTCGCCGTCGGCGCCCCCGCCGACGTGGCGATCTTCGACTACAGCGACGGGCCGGCCGTCGAGTTCGTGGACACGCGCCAGAACAAGAAGTCGGGCACGAAGAAGCTCGTCCCGGTGCTGACAGTCAGGGAGGGCCGTCCGTTCGGCCGGCCGTATCCGATTCCCTTCCGCTATTAGGCCTCCTTCAATGTGACGGTCGCACACTGACCGGGTGCTAGGGTATGGACATGATTCCTTACCGGATGATCGCGCTGGTGCTGGTGGTGGCTCTGCTGCTCACCGCGGTGACGCCCGCGCGCGCCGAGGCCCTGGAGGTCGGGACGATCCTCCTCCTCGTCGGCGTGGGCGTGATCGTCGTCATCATCGTGGCGTACCTCGTCGTCGCCAGCGTGAAGGGCCGCCAGATGGCCGCCGCGCCGGACGACGGCGGGCCGGTCGTCCTGCTGGCGTACGTAGCTCCGACGGTCGAAAGCCCCTAGGCGAAACGAGGAGCGGCCCGGGAACCCGAACTGCTTCCGAGCGCTGTCCGTTTTAGAGGAGCGACCCGGCTTTGCCGGGGCGCTCCGAACGTCGGGGGGGTTTGGGGGGCCATCTCGGGGCCCCCCATTTTCATTTGGCGGGCCATCTCGGGGCCCCCCATTTCAATGGATCTCCAGCGCGCTGAAGAAGTAGGCGATCTCGAACGCCGCGGTCTCCGGCGCGTCCGAGCCGTGGACGGCGTTGGCCTCGACGGACGAGGCGAACTCCTTGCGGATGGTGCCGGCCGCCGCCTTGGCGGGATCGGTGGCGCCCATGAGATCGCGCCACTTCTGGATGCCGTTGTCGGCCTCGAGCACCATCGGGATGCACGGGCCCTGCGTCATGAACGTGCAGAGGCTCTTGAAGAAGGGCCGCGGGCGGTGGACGGCGTAGAAGCCCGCCGCGTCGTCGAACGACATCTGAATGAGCTTGGCGGCGAGCACCTTGAAGCCCGCCTGCTCGATCTTCGAGAGGATCGCGCCGGCGGCACCCTTGGAGACGGCGTCGGGCTTGATGATGGCCAGCGTGCGCTGCGTCATGCGCCGATCACCTCGCGCCGTTCCGTGACGTGGCCCACGTGATCGCTCCCGCGACGAGCAGCCCGACGCCGATGATCAACGTCATCCAGTATCGTGGCAGCCCGATGGTATGCACCAGGACGATTCCCACGCCCACGGCGGTCACGATCGCCCCGGCCACCATGAGCCCGCGTCCGGCCATGCGTCCCGTCCGGCTCATGCGCCGATCACCTTCGCCACGGTGGCGCCCATCTCGGCGGGACTCTTGACCACGGTCACGCCAGCCTCCTGGAGCGCTTTCATCTTTTCCGCCGCCGTCCCCCTGCCGCCCGCGATGATCGCGCCGGCGTGCCCCATGCGCCGGCCGGGCGGCGCCGTCTGGCCGCAGATGAAGCCGATCACCGGCTTCTTGACGCTCGTCTTGATGTAAGCCGCCGCCTCCTCCTCGGCCGTGCCGCCGATCTCGCCGATCATCATGATCGCCCCCGTGCCGGCGTCCTCGTTGAACAGGCGCAGCACGTCGACGAAGCTGGTGCCGTTGACCGGATCGCCGCCGATGCCCACGCACGTCGACTGGCCGATGCCGCGCTTCGTGAGCTGCCCGACGACCTCGTAGGTGAGCGTGCCGCTGCGCGAGAGCACGCCGACGTCACCCGGCTTGTGGATGTGGCCCGGCATGATCCCGACCTTGGCCTGGCCCGGCGTGATGACGCCCGGGCAGTTGGGTCCGATCAGGCGGCTCTTCGTGCTCGCGAGGAAGTGCTTGGTCCGGACCATGTCGGCCACCGGGATCCCCTCGGTGATGCAGACGACGAGGGGAACGCCCGCGGCCGCGGCTTCCATGATGGCGTCGGCCGCCGCCGGCGGCGGCACGAAGATGAGCGCGCAGTTCGCGCCTTCCTTGGCCACGGCCTCGGCCACCGTGTTCCACACGACGAAGCCCTCGTGCGTGGTGCCGCCCTTGCCTGGCGTCACGCCGCCCACGACCTGCGTGCCGTACTCCTTGCAGCGCGCGGCGTGGAAGGCGCCCTCCTTGCCCGTGATGCCCTGCACGACGACGCGCGTGGACTTGTCGACGAGGATGGCCATCAGGGCTTCTGCCCCTTCGCGAGCGCCACCGCCTTCGTCGCGCCGTCGGCCATGTCGTCGGCCATCGTGAGCGCCAGGCCGGAGTCGGCGAGCATCTTCTTGCCCTGCTCGACGTTGGTGCCCTCCGCGCGCAGCACGACGGGCAGCTTCAGGCCGAGCTTCTTCACGGCCCCGATGACGCCCTCGGCCAGCCGATCCACGCGCAGGATGCCGCCGAAGACGTTGATGAAGATCGCCTTGACGCTCGGATCGGACGACAGGATCCGGAACGCATTCTCCACCTGCTCGGGGGAGGCGCCGCCGCCGACGTCGAGAAAGTTCGCGGGCTCGCCGCCCGCCTGCTGGATGATATCCATGGTGGCCATGGCGAGGCCCGCGCCGTTCACCATGCATCCGACATCGCCGTCGAGCTTGATGTAGTTCAGACCGTACTTCGACGCCTCGACGTCCAGCGGCGTCTCCTCATTCGTGTCGCGCAGCTCGGCGATCTCCTTGTGGCGGTAGAGCGCGTTGTCGTCGAAGTTCAGCTTGGCGTCCAGCGCGAAGACGCGGCCGTCCCTGGTCACCACCAGCGGGTTGATCTCGACCAGCGAGCAGTCCTTCGCGAGATAGAGCGCGAAGAGGTTGCGGATCAGCGCCGCTCCCTGCTTGAACTGCTCGCCGGCCAGGCCGAGGCCGAAGGCGAGCCGTCGGGCCTGGAAATCCTGCACGCCGAGGGCGGGATGCGCCCACTCGCGCAGGATCTTGTCGGGCGTCTTCGCCGCGACCTCCTCGATCTCCATGCCGCCGGCCTGCGAGGCCATGACGACGTGGGTGGCGCGCGCGCGGTCGAGCGTGATCGAGAGGTAGAGCTCGCGGTCGATGGCGGAGGCTTCCTCCACGAGCACCTTGCGGACCTTGATGCCCTCGGGCGGCGTCTGGGGCGTCTTGAGCATCATGCCGAGGATCTGGCCGGCCGCCTGCTCGGCGGCCGCGGGATCGTCGGCGAGCTTGATGCCGCCGGCCTTGCCGCGCCCGCCCGCGTGCACCTGCGCCTTGACGACGACCTTGCCGCTCAGCCGCTGGGCGATCGCGCGTGCCTGCGCGGGCGTGTCGGCGACGTCGCCCTTCGGCACCGCCACCCCGAACTCGCGCAGCAGCGCCTTGGCCTGGTACTCGTGGATCTTCACGCCGTCACGCGGGCTGCTTCTTCTTGGAGCGGAACTTGCGCAGCAGCCACACGACGGGATCGAAGAACTCGTCGGCCATCCGCTCCTTGAGCGGGATGATCGCGTTGTCCGTGATATGGATGTGCTCGGGGCAGACCTCGGTACAACACTTCGTGATGTTGCAGAGGCCGACGCCGGCCGCGTCCTTGACGAAGGCCGAGCGGTCGACCGTGTCGAGCGGGTGCATGTCGAGGCTGGCCAGCTTGATGAAGAAGCGCGGCCCCGCGAACGCGCGCTTGTTCTCCTCGTGGTCGCGGATGACGTGGCAGACGTCCTGGCAGAGGAAGCACTCGATGCACTTGTGGAACTCCTGGATGCGGTCGATGTCTTCCTGCATCATCCGGTAGGTGCCATCCGGCTCCGGCGGCTTGATGCGCAGCGGCGGCACCTGCTTGGCCTTGACATAGTTGTAGGAGACGTCGGTGACGAGGTCGCGGATGGCCGGGAAGCCGCGGATGGGCGCCACCGAGATCGGCTCGCCCTCATTGAAGAGATCCATCCGCGTCATGCACATGAGCCGCGGCTTGCCGTCGATCTCGGCGCTGCACGAGCCGCACTTGCCCGCCTTGCAGTTCCAGCGCACCGCGAGGTCGGTGGCCTGCGTGGCCTGGATGCGGTGGATGAGGTCGAGCACCACCATCCCCGGATCCGCCTCGACGCGGTACTCCTTGAAGTCCCCGCCGCGGGCGTCTCCGCGGAACACGTGCATGGTGACGGTCGGCATCACTTGCGCTCCTGGAACAGCGCCTTGAGATCCGGCGGCATCTCGGGCAGCGGCTCGCGGCTGACCTGGATGCGCCCGTCCTTGAGCCGAACCACGACGTTGACCTTGCCCCAGGTGTCGTCGGTGTACGGATGATCCTCGCGCGTGTGGCCGCCGCGGCTCTCCTTGCGCTCGAGCGCGGCCAGCGCCGAGCACTCCGCGACCGTGAGCAGCGAATCCAGGTCGAGCGCGGTGTGCCAGCCCGGGTTGTACTGGCGATGGCCGTCCACGCGCACCTTCGCCGCGCGCGCCTTGAGGACGTCCAGACGCTTGAGCGCTTCCTTGAGGTCGGCCTCGTTGCGGATGATGCCGACCAGCGCCTGCATCGTGTCTTGCAGGTCGGACTGGATCGCATAGGGATTCTCGCCGCCCGTGCGCTCGAACGGCGCCAGCATCTGGCGGGCGGCCTGCTCCACCTGTGCGGAGTCCACCACCAGCGTGCCGCCGAAGTCCTTGGCGTAGAGCGCGGCGTAGAGCCCGGCGCGCCGGCCGAACACGAGCAGGTCGGAGAGCGAGTTGCCACCCAGCCGATTACTGCCATGCATACCGCCGGCGACTTCGCCGGCAGCGAACAGGCCTTTCACCGTGGATTGCGCGGTGTCGGCGTCCACGCGGACGCCGCCCATCACGTAGTGGCAGGTCGGCCCGACCTCCATCGGCTCTTTCGTGATGTCCACGCCCGCCAGCTCCTTGAACTGGTGGTACATCGACGGCAGGCGCTTCTTGATGTAGTCGGCGGGGCGGCGCGTGTTGATGTCGAGGAAGACGCCGCCGTGCGGGCTGCCGCGGCCGGCCTTCACCTCGGAGTTGATCGCCCGCGCGACCTCGTCGCGCGGCAGCAGATCGGGCGTGCGGCGGTTGTTCTTCTTGTCCTCGTACCAGCGGTCGGCCTCGGCCTCGTTGTCGGCCGTCTCCCCTTTGAAGAACTCGGGGATGTAGTCAAACATGAAGCGCTTGCCTTCGCTGTTCTTCAGCGTCCCGCCGTCGCCGCGCACGCCCTCGGTGACGAGGATGCCGCGTACGGAGGGTGGCCACACCATCCCCGTCGGGTGGAACTGCACGAACTCCATGTCGATGAGGTCGGCGCCCGCCCACAGGGCCAGCGAATGGCCGTCGCCCGTGTACTCCCAGGAGTTCGACGTGATCTTCCACGCCTTGCCGATGCCCCCCGTCGCGAGGATCACCGCCTTCGCCTTGAACACCACCACGCGGCCGCTCTCGCGCCAGTAGCCGACGGCGCCGACCACGCGGTCGCCGTCCTTGAGCAGGCGCGTGATCGTGCACTCCATGTACACGTCGAGGCCCTGGTGGATGCCGTGGTACTGCAGCGTGCGGATCATCTCGAGCCCGGTGCGGTCACCGACGTGGGCGAGCCGCGCGTAGCGGTGGCCGCCGAAGTCGCGCTGGAGGATGCGGCCGTCCTTGGTGCGGTCGAAGAGCGCGCCCCAGCGCTCCAGCTCCAGCACGCGCTCCGGGGCCTCCTGGGCGTGCAGCTGCGCCATGCGCCAGTTGTTGAGCATCTTGCCGCCGCGCATCGTGTCGCGGAAGTGGACCTGCCAGTTGTCCTCGGGCCACACGTTGCCGAGCGCGGCGGCGATGCCGCCCTCCGCCATCACGGTGTGGGCCTTGCCCAGGAGCGACTTGCAGACGAGTCCCACCGACACGCCCTGGGCGGCGGCCTCGATGGCCGCGCGCAGGCCGGCCCCGCCCGCTCCGATGACGATGACGTCGTGCTCGTGCACCTCGTAGTCCTGATTGGCCATTTAGATGATCCTCAGGTCGCGAATCACGCCCAGGGAGACGAGGCGGATATAGAGGTCGGTCAGGCCCACGCTGAACAGTGAGAGCCACGCGAAGGTCGGATGCTGCTCGTTGAGACGCGTGATGACGTGCCAGAGGCGATACCGTGTCGGCGCCTTCGAGAACACGTCGACGTGACCGCCGCACACGTGCCGGCACGAGTGGCACGAGAACGTGTAGCCGGCGAGCAGGATCACGTTCGCCCACATGACGAGCGTGCCGACGCCGATGCCGAACTCCGTGCCGCCCGCGGGCCTCGGGAACCGGAACGCGAGGACCGCGTCCCACGTCAGCAGCACGATGAAGATCACGGCGACGTACCAGAGGTACCGGTGATAGTTCTGCAGCACGAGCGGAAAGCGCGTCTCGCCGGTGTAGCGCCTCTGCGCATCGGGCAGGGCGCACGCCGGCGGCGAGAGCCAGAACGAGCGGTAGTACGCCTTGCGGTAGTAGTAGCAGGTCAGCCGGAAGAGCCCAGGGCCCCAGAGGATCAGGAACGCCGGCGACAGGATGCCGATGATCGGCAGCTGGATCTCGGGCAGGCCGTAGCCAAAGGTCACGTGCAGGCACGTGGCGGACAGGCACGGCGAGTAGAAGGGCGACAGGTACGGCGGCGCCCAGTAGTGAGCGTTCTGGAAGGCCGCCCACGTGGAATACACGATGAAGCTGCCGAGCACGATCACGACCGTCAGCGGCAGCGCCCACCACGCGTCCCGGCGTAGATGGGGCGCCGCGATCGGCGGCCGTGCCGCCGTCACCCGCGCGCTCACTTGTGCCCTCCCTGAGGGTATGGGTCCTCCCTCGCGTAGACCTTCTGCCCGTCCTGGTAGAGATCGCCGCCGTGGCAGTCGTAGAGCACGATGGCCGGGAAGGCGTCCACCTCGAGCCGGCGGATCGCCTCCGTGCCGAGGTCCTCGTAGGCCACGACCTCCGCCTTCCTCACGAACTCGGAGAGCACGGCGCCGGCGCCGCCGATCGCGCCGAAGTAGATCGCCTTGTACTGCTTCAGCGCGTCCTTCACCGGCTGACCGCGGTAGCCCTTGCCGATCGTGCCCTTGAGTCCGAGCTTCAAGAGCGACGGCGTGAACTTGTCCATGCGGCTGGCGGTCGTCGGCCCGACGGAGCCGATCACGGTGCCCGGCCGGGCCGGCGACGGACCGGTGTAATAGATGATCTGGCCCGTGACGTCGATCGGCAGCGCCTCGCCCTTCTCGATCAGGGGAAGCAGGCGCGCATGGGCCGCGTCGCGCGCCGTATAGATGACGCCCGAGATGCGGACGCGATCGCCCGCCTTCAGCGACTCCACGTCCGCGTCGGAGAACGGCGTCCGCACGTCTTTGATTTCCTCGGAGGGGGGCTGCGCCCCTCTTCCGAAACCTCCCCCCTTCGATGGCACCGGCGAAGCCGGCGCTCGATCGCGATCGCTCATAGCGTCACTTCCTTGTGGCGGTGGGCGTGGCATTCGATTTCCTCGGAGGGGGGCTGCGCCCCCCTTCCGAACCTCCCCCCTTCGATGGCGCCGGCAACGCCGGCGCTCGGACGGAGGGGGAGATCGCGCAGCGCCGCCGTCCTCACAGCGTCACTTCCTTGTGGCGGTGGGCGTGGCATTCGATGGTGACGGCGACGGGGAGGGAGGTGATGTGACAGGGGTAGGTGAGGATGTGGATGCCGAAGGACGTGGTGTCGCCGCCGTAGCCCTGCGGCCCGATGCCCAGCCGGTTGGCGCGCGCGAGCAGCTCCTGCTCCAGCGCGTCCAGGGTCGGATCCGGATTCGGCGAGCCGAGCTCGCGGAAGAGCGCCTTCTTGGACAGGATCGCGGACTTCTCGAACGTGCCGCCGACGCCCACGCCGAGGATGAGCGGCGGGCAGGCGTCCGGGCCGGCGTTCTTCACGCACTCGATCACGAAGTCCTTCACGCCCGGCAGTCCCGCCGCCGGCGTCAGCATCGTGTACTTCGAGCGGTTCTCGCAGCCGCCGCCCTTGGCCATCACCATGATCCTCACGGTCGCGCCGGGCACGACGTCCACGTGGATCACCGCCGGCGTGTTGTCGCCGGTGTTCACGCGGTCGAACGGCGAGCGCACGATCGAGGCGCGCAGATAGCCTTCCCGGTAGCCCTGGCTCACGCCCTCGTTGATGGCGTCGTACAGGCCGCCGCCCGTGACGTGCACGTCCTGCCCCAGCTCGACGAAGCAGATCACCATCCCCGTGTCCTGGCAGTACGGGATCTGTCGCGTGCGGGCCATCTCGGCGTTCTGCTTCAAGATCGTCAGCACCTGCTTGCCGGCGGCCGAGCGCTCGGTGCCGAGCGCACGGTCGAAGGCGCGCAGCATGTCGGGCTCGAGGCTCCAGTTCGCCTCCATGCAGAGCTTCTTGACGGCGTCCGTGATGGCCGAGACGTGGATCTCGCGCATCAGGCGCCGCCCGGGCTCAGCTTCGCCATCGCCGATTTCGCGCGCTCGGCCTGCTCGCGTGGCGACACGTCTTCCTTGTGGGTGGCGAGGCTCCACTGGTTGCCGAACGGGTCCTCGAGCTTGCCGAAGCGGTCGCCCCAGAACATGTCGGTGAGCGGCATGAGAACCTTGCAGCCGGCCTCCACCGCGCGCTTGAACGCGGCGTCCACGTCGGGCAGGTAGAGGAAGAGCCCGCCCGTGGTGCCGCCGAGCGCCTTGGGCGAGCGCGCGGTGCTCATGCCCGGAAACTCGTCGCTCAGCATCACGACGGAGTCGCCGACGCGCAGCTCGGCGTGCATGATCTTGCCGCCGGGCCCCGGCATGCGCTCTTTCTCGCGCGCGCCGAACGCGCGCGCGTAGAACTCGATCGCGCGCGCGCCGTCGTCGACGGTGAGATACGGGGTGACGGTGTGGTAGCCGGCCGGCACCGGTCGAACGCGCGTGGCGGCCGGCCGCTTGGCCCGCGCCGGCCGGCGCGCCTTGGCCTTCTTTGCGGCCATGGTCACCTCCGTTAGAGCTTGAGCTTGTCGACCAGCTCGCGCACGGCGCCGACCGACTTGTCGAACGCCGCCTGCTCCTCGGGCGTGAGCTTGATCTCGATGACCTGTTCGACGCCGCCGCGCCCGAGCTTGACGGGCACGCCGACGTAGAGCCCCTGCACGCCATACTGGCCGTCCAGGTAGGCCGCGCACGGCAGGATCTTCTTCTTGTCCTTCAGGATCGCCTCGACCATCTCGACGGCGGAGGCCGCCGGCGCGTAATAGGCGCTGCCCGTCTTGAGCAGGGCCACGATCTCGGCGCCGCCGTTGGCCGTGCGCTGCACCAGCTCGTCGATCTTGGCCTTCGGCAGGAGCTCCGTGATCGGGATGCCGGCCACCGTGGAGTAGCGCGGGAGCGGCACCATGGTGTCGCCGTGGCCGCCCAGCACGAACGCCGTGACGTTCTCCACGGACACGTTCAGCTCGCGCGCGATGAAGGTGCGGAAGCGCGCGGAGTCCAGCACGCCGGCCATGCCGAACACGCGCTGGGTCGGGAAGCCCGACTTCTTCCAGGCGAGCTGCACCATGGCGTCGAGCGGGTTGGTGACCAGCACGAGGATGGCGGCCCGGCTGCGCGTCACGATCTCGTTGACCACGGAGCCGACGATCTCGGCGTTCTTGAACAGCAGGTCGTCGCGCGTCATGCCGGGCTTGCGCGCGAGGCCGGCCGTGATGACGACGACGTCGGAGCCCGCCGTCTCGTCGTACCCGTTGCTGCCGACGAGCGTCGAGTCGTAGCGGTGGATGGAGCCGGCCTGGGCGAGGTCGAGCGCCTTGCCCTGCGGCACGCCCTCGATGACGTCCACCAGCACGACGTCGCCGAGCTCTTTTTCCACCGCGTACTGGGCGACGGTGGCGCCGACGTTTCCGGCGCCGACCACCGTGATCTTGGGACGCGCCCCCATTCTCTCTCCTTATAGGCTACAGCTTCGCCATGTTCTGGATGATGGCGGTGCCGAACTCCGAGCACTTCACTTCCTTGGCGCCCTCCATCAGCCGCGCGAAGTCGTAGGTGACCACCTTGGACTGGATCGTCTTCTCCAGGCCGGCGATGATCCGGTCCGCCGCGTCGGTCCAGCCCATGTAGCGGAACATCATCTCGCCCGACAGGATCACCGACCCCGGGTTCACCTTGTCCTGTCCCGCGTATTTCGGCGCCGTGCCGTGGGTGGCCTCGAACAGCGCGTGGCCGGTGTCGTAGTTGATGTTGGCGCCGGGCGCGATGCCGATACCGCCCACCTGCGCCGCGAGCGCGTCGGAGAGCAGGTCACCCGTCAGGTTGCAGGACGGGATCACGTCGAACTCGTCCGGTCGGGTGAGGATCTGCTGCAGGAAGGCGTCGGTGATGGCGTCCTTGATGAGGATCCTGCCCTCGGGCGGCTTGCCGCCGCACTCGTCCCAGCTGATCGTCTTGTCGCCGAACTCGCGCTTGGCCAGCGCGTAGCCCCACTTCATGAACATGCCCTCGGTGTACTTCTGGATATTGCCCTTGTGCACCAATGTCACGTTCTTGCGGTTGTTCTCGATCGCATACCGGATCGCTGCCCGGATCAGCCGTTCGGACCCTTCCTTTGAAATCGGCTTGATCCCGATCGATGAGCTGTTCGGAAATCTGATCTTGTTGACCTTCATCTCGTCCTGCAGGAACTTCACGACCTTCTTCGCCTCGGGCGTCCCCTGCTCCCACTCGATGCCCGCGTAGATGTCCTCCGTGTTCTCGCGGAAGATCACCATGTCCACCTTGTCCGGCCGCTTCACGGGCGAGGGCACGCCCTGGAAGTACTTCACCGGGCGCAGGCAGACGTAGAGGTCGAGCACCTGGCGCAGCGTCACGTTGAGCGAGCGGAAGCCCTCGCCGACGGGCGTCGTCAACGGACCCTTGATCGCCACGAGGTATTCGCGGATGACGTCGAGGGTCTCCTCGGGCAGCAGGTTCGGCGGGCAGTCCTGGCCGTAGACCTTCTGAGCCTTCTCGCCCGCGTACGTCTCCGCCCACGCGATCTTCTTCTTGCCCGTGTAGGCCTGCTCCACGGCGGCGTCGAGGACCCGGACCGAGGCCCGCCAGATGTCGGGGCCGGTGCCGTCGCCCTCGATGAAGGCGATGATCGGGTTGTCCGGCACGCGCAGCTTGCCGTGGTCGATGGTGATCTTCTCGCCCTTCGGGATCTGGACCTTGCCTGCCATCAGACGTCCTTTCTTCCGGGCTTCGCCTTGGTGTCGCCGGGCTCGAGATGCACGGCTTCCAGTTTCGCCGGCGCCCCGGTCTTCGGATCGATGACCTGGCCGGCGTTCAGCGCGGAGCCCGCGCGGAACCAGGCGATCTGCTCTCGCGTCATGCTGTGCCGGGCCTGGATGGTGACCACCCGGCCATCGGGCTTCCTGATCTGCACGGTGACCGGCTTGCCCGGCTCGAGGGTGTAGAGACCGGTGATCGACACGCGGTCGCCCTGCTCGAACTTGTCGTAGTCGGCCGGGTCGGCGAAGGTCAGCGGCAGCACGCCCTGCTTCTTGAGATTGGTCTCGTGGATGCGGGCGAAGGAACGCACGAGGACGGCCGCGCAGCCGAGGTAGCGCGGCGACATCGCCGCGTGCTCGCGGCTCGACCCCTCGCCGTAGTTCTCGTCGCCGACGACGATCCACTGCACGCCGGCCGCCTTGAGCTCGCGGGCGATCTTCGAGAACGGCTGGCTGGTGGCGCCGGTGAGCGGGTTGACGCCCTTGCCCGTCTCGCCGGTGAAGGCGTTGGTGGCGCCGAGGAACATGTTGTCGCTGATCTTGTCGAGATGGCCGCGGAAGCGCAGCCACGGGCCCGCCGGCGAGATGTGGTCCGTGGTCGTCTTGCCCTTGGTCTTGACGAGGATCGGCAGGTCGATGAAGTCCTTGCCGTCCCACGCCACGAACGGGCCGAGCACCTGGAGCCGCTCGCTGTTCGCGGGGATCTCGATCTTCACGGAGTCGGGGTCGGCCGCCGGCTCCTCGTAGCCCTCCGCGCCGCCCGCGAAGCCCTGCCGCGGCAGCTCCTCGCCCTCGGGCGGCGTGAAGCGCACCCGCTCGCCGTTCGGCGCCGTCAGCGTGTCGGTCAGCGGGTTGAACTCGAGGGTGCCCGCGAAGGCGAGCGCGGTGACGACGTCCGGGCTCGTGATGAACGAGAGCGTCTCCTGCGAGCCGTCGTTACGGCCGGGGAAGTTACGGTTGAAGGACGAGACGATCGTGTTCTTCTGGTCGGGGCCGACGTCCGTGCGCTTCCACTGGCCGATGCACGGCCCGCACGCGTTGGCGAGCACGGTGCCGCCGATCTTCTCGAAGGTCTCGATGAGGCCGTCGCGCTTGATCGTCTGGTAGATCCGATCGGAGCCCGGCGTGACGAGGAACTTCGCCTTCGCCTTGAGGCCCGCCTTGAGCCCCTGCATCGCGACGTGGGCGGCCCGGCGCATGTCCTCGTACGACGAGTTCGTGCAGGAGCCGATGAGCGCGTTGGTGATCTGCGCCGGCCACGCGTTCTGGCGCGCCTCACCACCGAGCTTGCCGATGGGCCGGCCGCGGTCGGGCGAGTGCGGGCCGACGACGTGCGGCTCCAGTGTGTCGAGGTTGATCTCGACCAGCTCGTCGTAGAACGCCGCCGGACTGTCCACGGTCTCCGGGTCGGCCACGAGGTGTTCGCGGAACTCCTCGGCGAGCGCGGCGAGATCGGCGCGGTCGGTGGCGCGCAGGTACGCGGCCATGCGCGGGTCGAACGGGAAGATCGAGGTGGTGGCGCCGAGCTCGGCGCCCATGTTGCAGATGGTCGCCTTGCCGGTGGCGCTGATCGACTCCGCGCCGGGACCGAAGTACTCGAGGATCTTGTTGGTGCCGCCCTTCACGGTGAGCAATGTGCAGAGGTAGGTGATGACGTCCTTGGGCGCCGTCCAGCCGGAGAGCTTGCCCGTGAGGTGGACGCCGATCAGCTTGGGATGGAGCACCTCCCACGGCAGCCCCGCCATCGCCTCGCCGCAGTCCGCGCCGCCGACGCCGATGGCCAGCATGCCGAGCCCGCCCGCGTTCGGCGTGTGCGAGTCGGCGGCGATCATGAGCGTCCCCGGCGTCGCGTAGTTCTCCAGCACGACCTGGTGGATGATGCCGGAGCCCGGACGCCAGAAGCCGAGGCCGTACTTGCGCGCCGCGGAGCGGATGAAGTTGTAGACCTCCGCGCTCTCACTGACGGCGCGATTGAGGTCCGCGGCGGCGCCGCTCTCCGCGCGGATGAGGTGGTCGCAGTGGATCGTCGACGGCACCGCCACCCGCTTGCGGCCGGACATCATGAACTGGAAGATCGCCATCTGGCCCGTCACATCCTGCAGCGCCACGCGGTCCACGCGCAGGCGGAGGATCGCCTTGCCGCGCTGCCACTCCTGCGTCTCGAAGTCGTGGCAGTGCGCGACGAGGATCTTTTCGCTGAGCGTGAGGGGCCGGCCGAACAGCTTGCGGGCGCGCGCGAGGCGGTCGGGCATGGAGGCATAGAGCGATCTGATCTGCGCAGACATCGGAGCCTCCTATTCGCGAGCAAACGAGCGCCTCCCCCACGCGGGAGGGAGGCGGCGTAAATGACGGACAACTCTAACGCCCCGCGCCGAAGCGGTCAAGGCGACGGCGCTCAGCATCGCGCCACGATGAACAGCCGGCGGAACGGAAACAGCGTCGTCCCGTCCGCGCGCGGCGGATACGCGCGCGCCACGCGCGATCGATACGCGCTCTCGAAGGCCGGGCGCTCGGCGCCGTCGAGGGCGTCGAGGAACGGCTTGAGCCACGAGCCCTTCACGAAGTCGGCGACGGGGTTGTCGCCCGTGAGCGCCTGCGTGTAGACGGTCTCCCAGACCTCGAGCGCGCTTACGCGGGGGGCCAGGAGGTCCCAGTAGTACTCGGGCGGCTTCGTCGGCTCCGGCCGGATGAGCGTTTCGAGTCGGTCGCGCCACCGCCCCTCGCGCGCCACCTCGTAGATCGAGGTATGCGAGGGCTCGCCGAAGTTGCGGGGCATCTGAACGGCCAGCGCGCCGTCGCCGGCCACCAGCGTGACCAGCCGCGGAAACAGCGCCGCGTGGTCGTCGATCCAGTGGAGCGTGGCGTTGGCGAAGAGCACGTCCACCGGCGCCGGCGGCGCCCAGGCGGCCACGTCGGCCTGCCGCCAGTCGACCCCGGGATCGGAGGCGCGCGCGCGCTCCAGCATCGTCGCCGACGCGTCGACACCGGTCACGCGGGCGCCGGGCCAGCGCCCGCGCAGCAGCGCCGTCACGTTGCCGGTGCCGCAGCCGAGGTCCACCACGCGCGCCGGGCTCGCGAGCGGGACGCGCTGGAGGAGGTCCACGGCGGGCCGCAGCCGGTGGTCGCTCCACCGGAGGTACTGCGCGGGGTCCCACGCGGCCGCCTGCGTCACGCCCCCATGAGTACGCCCGCCCGCACCCAACATCCAATGCATAGTTCTATGGGTCGCTTATACTCAAAAGGCATGGAGCTGCGTCACCTGCGCTACTTCGTCACCGTGGCCGACGCGGGCAACGTCTCGCGGGCCGCCGTCCAGCTCAACATCACCCAGCCCGCGCTGTCGCGCCAGCTCCGGGATCTCGAGGGCGAGCTGGGCCTGCCGCTCTTCGACCGCGTCGGCCGGCGCCTGCACCTCACCGCCGAGGGCGAAAATCTCCTGGAGCGCACGCGCGAGATCTTGCGCTCCGCGGACGCGCTGCGCGAGCGCGCCGGCGCGCTGGCCGGCGGGCGCACGGGCACGCTGCGCCTGGGCGCCACCGCGCAGACGCTCGAGAGCCTGATCAGCGCGTTCCTCACCGGCTTCCGCCGGGCGTGGCCGGGCATCGACGTACGGCTGGTCGAGGACGGCGGCGTGCGGCTGCGCGCGCGCGTCGCGCGCGGCGAGCTGCACCTGGCGCTGGGCGCGGTGCCGACCGGCGACGATCTGCGCGCGCGGCCGCTCTTCCCCGTGTGGGTGCTCGCGGTGATGCCGCCCGGGCATCGGCTGGCCCGCCGGCGCGCCTTCGAGGTGGGCGAGCTGGACAACGAGACGGTCCTGCTGCTGCGGCGCGACTTCGCCTCGCGCCTTCGCTTCGACGCCGCCTGCGAGGCCGCGCGGGCCCGGCCGCGCGTGCTGCTGGAGGCCAACGACCCGCACTCGCTGGTGAGCCTGGCGCGCGGCGGCCATGGCATCGCCGTCGTGCCGTCGACGACGATCTTCAGCCGGAGCGGGCTCCGCGTCGCGCCGCTCTTGCGGGCCGGCCGCGCCATCGGCGGCTCGACGGCCGCGGTGTGGGATCCCCGCCGGCACCTGCCGTCCTACGCGCAGGCGTTCGTCGATGAGCTGTTCGCCTACACGCGGCGCTCGTATCCGGGCAAGGAGTTCGCGCGGCTCGCGCCGTCGACGCCGCCGCTCAACGCGCCAGGCTGAACGCGTACTCGCCGGCCGGCGCCTCGTCCACCCAGACCTTCGCCCTCCTCATTGACCCCGCCCTGCCTGGGGGGCCGCGAGGCCGACCATGCGCCGCACCGCCATCTGGCGCAGGCGGATGATGGAGCGCGTCGGCGAAAGCCCCATCGGGCAGACGTCCGTGCAGTTGCCCTGGCCGTGGCAGCGCGGCAGCGCGTCGTCACCGAGCAGCATCGCCCAGCGCGCGCCGTGAGCGGCATCGCGCCGGTCGCGCTGCAGCGTGAAGGCGCGGTTGAGCGCGGCCGGCCCCGGAAAGCGCCGGTCGTGCGCCACCATCGTGCAGGCCGACAGGCACATGCCGCAGCCGATGCACTCGATGGCGTCGTCGATCTCGGCGCGCTCGGCGGAGGCCGACGGGATCACGACGTAGGGCTCGGCCTGCGCCGCCGGCGCGAGCGCGGCGCCGACGGCCGCGTGCCGCTCGACGAACGGCGTCATGTCCACCACGAGGTCGCGCAGCAGCGGGAAGTGGTAGAGCGGGCGGACGCTCACGGGCCCGGGGC
This sequence comes from Candidatus Rokuibacteriota bacterium, assembly GCA_003220225.1. GTDB lineage: Bacteria > Methylomirabilota > Methylomirabilia > Rokubacteriales > CSP1-6 > AR12. The sequence continues at coordinate 11,722 of QHRU01000110.1, read as the reverse complement.
CGAGCGACGCGAGCCGCGTGCGGCACGCCCAGCGCTCGCGGCCGTTGACGACCATCGCGCAGGAGCCGCACATCCCGACGCGGCAGGCGTAGCGAAGGGCCAGGGTGGGATCCTGCTCGCGCTGGACGGCGACGAGCGCGTCCAGCACGGTGGTGTCGGCGACCGCCTCCACCTCGTAAGCGCGGATGCGCTCGGCCTCGCCCGGAGCCCAGCGGAAGACGTTCAGCCGGACCACTACTGGCCGCCGCCGTCCCGCCAGTCCCAGCCCGTGATGGTGACGCGGTAGCGCGCCGCCTTCCGCTTGACGGGCGTCTCGAAGTACACGCGTCCGCCCGCAGGCACGTCGGCGACAAAGCCCGACGTCGTGTCGATCGCCTTGCCGCTCGCGTCGAGGCTCTCGACGAGCAGCCGCATGTTCGCGGCGCGCACGCGATAGTTGTTCACGACGTAGCCGTTGACGTTGGACCGGCCGCGGCGCTCGCCCCCCGTCCATTCCAGGCCGAAGAACCGGTCGGCGTCGCCGGGGGTCTGGGCCAGCGCCGCACCGCCGCTCGCGGCGAGACACAGCAGCAGCGCCAGCGCGAGCGTTCTGGGCTTCATTCCCTCCCCGGGTGCCGCTGTGGTCTCGGGGCCCGTTGCCGGGCCCGGAGGATTATGGACGATCTCGTCGCATTTATCGAGTCGAACCGTGGCCGCTAAAATTTGACCACTGTCACGGATCGACCGGCGGGCAGCACAAGGTCATCGAAGTCAGTATCGGCGGTCACGAACGAGTCGATGTCGTGGTGAAGGGCCAGAGCCAGATGAAACGCGTCGCGAGGCGTGAGCGGATTCACATCTGACAACGACGTCACGTCGTTCAAGAGCGTCTCGGATGTCGGGCTATCAAGGAGTCGGAGTCTCGGCCAGTCAAGCAGTTCCTCTGTGATTTGGCGAATGCGTGGCCAATTATCCCGCCAGATTGACTGGTTCCGTTTGTAGTCGAGTCAACTCAACGCTCTGTCGTATCAATTCTGCGGGACACACACTCGCCGACCTATACCTGTGCGATGCCACGTCACGCGTGTGCAGAAACAGGTTCGTATCGATATACGCGCGGGGTGGAAGGGCAACACCCTGGCGGAATCTCAAGACGGCGATCGCTCAGACCTCGATGTCGTGATCTTTGACGCCTAAGGCCTCCGCGCCGGCGAACCTGGTGAAGAACTGATAGTCGGACGGAGACATTTCTCGACGATCGCGATCGAGATCCAAGTGATCGAACCTTCCTGCGGCACCTCCGATGGCAGACGGCACAACCGCAATGATGTCATTGTCGCGGAGTCGTCTCGACAAACTCACGGCTTCCTAGGCGACGAACCGGCAACCGTGTTGAACCGTCGTGGCCCATCTTCTTTTTTGCTTTGGCCATAACACCTAATAGTCTAGCCGTACTGGCGCCGCTGTGCAGTGTCCTGATAATGAGACGTTCGATCATTAATACCAGCGCCACGTCCAGACGGCGACGAAGATCGTCGCCGCGAGTCCCAGGGCGGCCACGAACAGCGCGCGGTGCCAGCGAAGCGGCAGGCCGAGGTCGAGCAGCAGCGCGCGCACGCCGAGCAGCGCGTGCAGCAGCGCCAGGGCGAGCAGCGCGGCCTGCACACCGCGCCGGAACGGGTTGACGAGGTGCGCGGCGATGACGACGAGGAGCAAGATCGCCGCCACGCGCTGGATGAGCCAGGCCCACATGCCCGCGGGCGTGCCACGCCAGCCCTCGGCGCTCGTCCACTCGCGGCGGAGGATCCTCGGCTCGGCGGTCACAGCCGGTTCAGGACGGTGCGGCCGTCGGCGATCACGAGGCGCACGGCGTCGAGCGCCTTCAGGTCGGTGGCGGGATCCCCCTCCACGGCGATCAGATCCGCCACGAGCCCGGGCGCCACGGCGCCCGTCTCGCTCTCGAGCCCGAGCACCCTGGCCGCCACCGACGTGGCCGAGCGGATCGCCTGCAGCGGCTCCAGGCCGGCGGCGGCCATCAGCGCCAGCTCGGGGACGATCGTGCCGTGCGGGTTGAGCGGCGTGCCGGCGTCGGTGCCGGCGGCGATGGCGACGCCCGCGCGCAGCGCGAGGCGGAACGACTCCAGGTGGCGCTCGCGGAGCGCCGACGATTTCTTGACGGCGAACTCGGGGATGCCGGCGGCGAGCCCGCCCTCCACGATCGCGTGCGGCGCGATCAGCGTGGCCACGAGCGCCGTCCCCTGCGTCGCCATGCGCGCGGCGAGCGCCTCCGTGAGGAACACCCCGTGCTCGATCGTGTCGATGCCGGCGTCCAGACACCACGCGATGCCCTCGTCGGCCATGGCGTGGGCGGCGATGCGGCGGCGCGCGCGGTGCGCCTCGTCCACGCCGGCGCGCAGCTCGTCGAGCGTCAGCTGCGCGGCACGCGGGTCCACGCCCGGCGTCATCACGCCGCCCGTGGCCACGAGCTTGATGACGTCGGCGCCGGCGCGCAGCTGCTCGCGCACCGCCTTGCGGACGTCGTCCACGCCGTCGGCCTGGCGCCCGAGCATCCGCCACCCGTGGCCGCCGGTCATGCAGACGGCGCGGCCGGCGCACAGGACGCGCGGGCCCGCGATGATCCCGGCGCGCACGCCGTCGCGCACGGCGATCTCGGCGTACTCACGGCCGCCGAGGTCGCGCACGGTCGTCACACCGGCCTCCACCGTGCGGCGGGCGTGCACGACCGCGCCGACGACGGTGGCCGCGTAGGTCTCGTCGCTCAGCGTGCGCGAGGGGTCGGCATCGCCGGACAGACACAGATGCACGTGACAGTTGATCAGCCCGGGCAGCAGCGTGAGGCCGCCGAGGTCGAGGGCGGCGCCGTCGCGCGCCTGGTGGTCGGGCACGACGGCGGCGATGCGCCGGTCGTCCAGCACGACGGCGCGGTCGCGGAGGGGCGGCGCCCCGGTGCCATCGATCAGCGTGGCGCCGCGGAGTATCATGCGCGGCCCTTGCGGTACGAGCGCTTCGCGGCGATCTCCCCGTCGCGCAGCGAGAGGATGTCGCAGCCCTCCACCTCGTAGGGCGCGCCGCCTTTCGGGGTGCCCGTGGTCAACCACTCGACGACGACGACGTCCGGGTGCACGACGTGCCGCGTCTCGTCCCACCGGACGTCCGGGATGCGCTCGAACATGTCCTTCAGGAACTGTCGCACGTTCGCACGGCCGACCACGCGCGTGCCCCACGGGTCCTTGCCGAACGACGCCTCGAAGACGACGTCGTCCGTCATCATCGCGAGAATCCCGTCGATGTCGTGCCCATTCCACACGCGGTTGAAGCGCTCCACGAACGCGTCGCCGTCGAATGCCATACGCGCCTCCTCTCCAGTCGAGCCACCGGAAGAACAGGTTCTCGAGTCGTCCTCACAGCTCCATCAGGTCGCGGGCGACGACGATCTCGCCGCCGAAGTGCGGCCGCGCGGCGTCGAGCCACGTCTGATCGTCGAGCTCCGGATCGTCCGCGGGCACGAGGTGCGACAGCACCAGCGTCGTCACGCCGGCGGCGGTGGCGACGCGCCCCACGTCCTCCACCGCCGTGTGGCTGTCGATGATGTGCTTCTTGAGGGTCACCGCGTTGGGCACACGGGCGACGAGCCGGTCGACCGCCGGCACGTAGAGCGCCTCGTGAACGAGCACGTCGGCGCCCCGGGCGAGCCGGATCAGATTGTCGGACTTGTTGGTGTCGCCGGAGAACACGATCGACCGGTCCGGGCCATCGAAGCGGAACGCGAAGGCCGGCGTCACCGGCGGATGGTCCACCAGCGCCGACGTGACTTTCACGCGCTCGTCCTGCATGACGGGGCCCGCCTGCGTCAGCTCGTGCACGTGCACGAGCGGGACGAGCGGCACACGCCCCTCGTCGGCGATGCGCGTGTCGATGTCGTAAGCGTTCATGTCGAACGACAGCCGGGTCATCTTCTCGAGCGGCGGCGGCCCCCAGGCGTCCACGCGCGTCCGCAGCCCGCTCGCCCACGCGAGGAGCAGGAGGCTGCCGTAGTCGGCGTTGTGATCCGAGTGATGGTGCGTGACGAACACGTGGCGTAGCGCCGGCAGCGCCACGCCGGCCGCCGCCAGCTGACGCGCGACGGGATGGCCACAGTCGACCGCATAGAGGACGTCGTCGACGATGAGCGCGTGGGACGTCGCCGCGCGATCGCGCCGCGGCCGTGGCCCGCCACCCGTGCCGAGCATGATGAGCCGGGTTGCCATGGCGCGCAGATCCTATCATCGAGGAGCGCCACGGGTTTCCCGGGGCGCTTCCGAGCGTTAGGGGTTTTAGAGGAGCGACCCGGCTTTGCCGGGGCGCTCCGAACGTCGGGGGGGGGGTTGGGGGGCCATGTCGGGGCCCCCCATGTATTCAGTCCCCGATCTCGACGGCCACCGGACGCCGCGCTCCGGCCGGCGGCCGTGCGCGCGTCATGGCCACGGGCTCCGCCCAGACGAGCGGTGCGCCGTCGCGCCCCTGCACGCGCACGCACACCGGCGGCGTCGCCGCCGGCACCGGGAAGTCCCGCCGCCAGTGCGCGCCGCGGCTCTCGCGGCGGGCGAGCGCGCTCGCCACGATCAGTCGCGCCGCCGTCAGCTGGCTGTCGAGGTTGAGCCAGTCCTGCCACGCGGTGTTCAACGGCCCGTGGCCCGGCACGCCCACCACGCCGAGGCGCTCGGTCAGGCGCTCGAGCGTGGCCGCGGCCACGCCGAGGCCCTCGGCATCGCGCACGAGCCCCGCGCGCTCCCACATGACGTCGCGCAGCTCCCGCTGGATCGCGTAGACCTCCGCGCCGCCTCCACGGCCGAGCGGCGCCGCGCAGCGCGCGGCCGCGGCCTCGAGCGCCGCCTCGCTCACGCGCGGCATCGGGCGGCCCGCGACGAAGGCCGCCATCACGTCGCCGGCGATGCCGCCGAACACGGTCGACTCGGCGACGCCGTTGCCGCCCAGGCGGTTGGCGCCGTGCACACCGCCCGTGTCCTCGCCGGCGGCGAAGAGGCCCTCGATCGCCGTGCGGCAGTCGGGATCGACGACGACACCGCCCATCATGAAGTGCGCGGTGGGCCCGACCTCCACCGGCCCGCGCGCGAGGTCGCGGCCGAAGTCGCGGCAGCGCCGTACCATGCCGCGGAAGTTGCGCTCCACGACCTCGGCGCCGAGGTGGGAGACGTCGATCCAGACGCCGCCGTTGGGCGTGCCGCGGCCCTGGCTCACCTCGAGGAACGAGGCGCGCGAGACGAGGTCGCGCGTGGAGCGCTCCATACGCGCGGCGTCGTAGCGCGCCATGAACCGCTCGCCGAGGCCGTTGCGCAACTGCCCGCCGGCACCGCGCAGGCCCTCCTCGAGCAGGGCGCCGGTCATCAGCGAGCCGGGGATCACGAGGCCCGTGGGATGAAACTGGATCATCTCCATGTCGCGCAGCGGCAGGCCGGCGCGGTACGCGAGAGCGATGCCGTCGGCCGCCTTGTCGGCCGAGCACGCGATCACGCGGTACATGGTCGGCCCGCCGCCCATCGCCAGCAGCGTCGCCCGCGCGCGGAGCGCGAAAAAACGGCCCGCGCGCGCGTCCAGCGCCAGCGCGCCGGCCGCGCGGCCGGCGTCGTCGCGCAGCAGCTCGACGGCGCGGCACTCCTCGAAGGCGCGGATCGAGGGGCGCGCCTGCGCCTGCTCGGTGAGGCGATTCATGATCTCGATGCCGGTGAGGTCGCCCTTGTGGACGGTGCGGTCGTGGGTCTGGCCGGCGAACGGCTTCTGGTGGATGCGGCCCTCGGCGTTGCGGTCGAACAGACAGCCGTAGCGCGACTCCAGCTCGAGCACGCGACCGGGCGCCTCCGTCACCAGCCGCCACACCAGCTCCTGGTCGTTGATCCAGCCGCCGCCGTCGAGCGTGTCGGTCAGATGCGCCTCGAGCGAGTCGGGGGGCGTGAGCACGGCGTTGTAGCCGCCTTGCACCATGCGGGTGCAGCCGGCGCGGCCGAAGAGCCCTTTGACCACGACCGCAATCGAGAGCGTGGGTGAAGCGTCGGCAGCATGCAGGGCGGCGCAGAGGCCGGCGCCGCCCGCGCCGAGGACGAGGACGTCGCACTCGAACGCGTCGATCACGGCACCAGGAGCGCCTCGAGCAGCGCGCGGCCTTCGGGCGCCGTCCAGTCGCGATTGCCGATCGCGTGCGCGATCAGCCGGCCGTCGCGCCCGACGACAAAGACCATGGGCGAGTGCGTGACGTGCCACGCGCCGTTCACGTCGCCGGTGACGTCGAGGAGTACGTCCATGGTGAGCTTGTGGCGGTGCGCCCAGGCGCCCACCGTCGCGCGCGACTCTTCCATGTTCACGGCGAGCACGACGAGGCCGCGGGGGCCGTACTCACGGTGGACCTGCTCGATGGCCGAGGGCAACTCCCTCGCGCAATACGGTCACCAGGTGGCCCAGAAGTAGACGATGACGGGCCGGCCGCGCAGCTGCGGCAGCGCAACCGTCTTGCCGTCGGCGAGGCGCTCGAGGGCGAGCGCGGCCGGCGCGGCACCGTGGAGCGCGATCAGATTCAGCCCCGCGAGGAGATCGTCGAGGGGCGCGCCGGCGACCGGCGCGGCGGCGAGCAGGACCAGCGCGAGCGCGGCGGTGAGGCTCGAGCGCATCGCGCGTAATCGTACTACGTGGGGGCCATGTCGGGGCCCCTACGACGCACGCGTGATCGAGGAGCGCCACGGCTCCGCCGGGGCGCGTGGGAGTGCGAAGCCGCAGGCCGTTCGACGGCCGAGGCGAGCCTGCGGTGAACCGTTTGGGGGTGTGGGGGCCATGTCGGGGCCCCTACGACGCACGCGTGATCGAGGAGCGCCACGGCTCCGCCGGGGCGCGACGAGCGTGTGGGGGTGTGGGGGCCATGTCGGGGCCCCCACTATTAATGACGAATACCGGGAGCGTTGATCGGCTTGCCGACGTCGAACGTCGTCAGGTAGAGCTCGAGCTCCGCGTACTCCACGGCGTCGGCGGCCAGCATGTTGGCTCCGAGCGGCGTCATGCACCACTGCATCCGCTTGCGCATGTCCCAGACGTCGTTCTGGCTCGTGCGCCACGTCGGAGAGTGCCGCGTGAGGCCCCCCGTGACGTCGCCGAGAAACCGGCCGCCCAGGAACTTGTTGGCGCCGTGATCCGGCGTGTGACAGTCGGCGCACGCGTGGTTGCGCTCGCCCACGCGCCGATAGAACGACGCCCGGCCGCGCTCGATCGCGGCGCGCGCGGCCGGACTCGTCGTGTCCACGGCCACGGGCAGGCCGTTGGACGCCATCTTGACGAGGAGTGTCACGTCGAGGTTCGCGGCACTCTCGGACGGCAGCGCGCGTCCGGTGGTCGCCGCCGCGTGCACGGAGAGGAAATCCTCGAGGCTCATCACGCGGCCGTACTCGGCAACGACACGCGGGTATCGGGTGGCCACGCCGCGCATCGCCGTCTGCGGCAGGCCGGCGTGACAGTCGGCGCACGCCTTGCCCTTTGGTCCGCGCGCGCTCCAGAGCGCTTGCGCCTCCTCGGCCCGGACGACGGCGGGGTTGTTGGTCGGGTCGAGATTGTCGCCGAAGCCGGTGGGCTTCCGGCGGGTGAAGGGATTGCGGTCGGCGTCCTTCTCCGGCGGCGGCGGGCCGTGCAGCGTCTGCAGATACGCGACGAGGTGGACGATCTCCTCCGGCGTGAACACGCCCTGCGCGCCCCACGGCGGCATCACGGTGACCGGAAACGTCACGCGCGGATCCCAGAGCTGCTGGTAGAGGTACGCGTCGGGCAGCGTGCGATCGGCGAGCGTGGAGAGATCGGGTCCGACGCTGCCGGCGGGCCACACGTCGTCGCCCGGCACCAGGTGGCAGCCGCTGCACGGGCCCTTCTGCCGGTCGAGGAACAGCGCGCGGCCTTTCTTGGGATCGCCCACGACGCCCACGGGCATGACGGCCTTCTGCACCGGCGGCTCGGGGCGCACGTCGTCGTAGGCATAGCTGCGGAACGCGCCGAAGTCGCGCGTCGTCCAGCCCGCGTATCGGACGGCCGTGCGCTTTCCGTCGGGGCTCACGCGCACGTCGCCGCGCGCCTCGGCGATCGCCCGCGAGGTCCGGCCTGGCGAGGCGACCGGCGTGGACTCGCGCGCGGCGAGCGCGCATCCGGTGACGAGGAGCGCGAGGGCGGCCCAGCGCAGCCGCGGGAGGGATCGCACGAGCGTCTCAGGCGAACGCGATGTCGGCCGTGGCCTCGTACTTGCCGCCGTGCGTGTCGACGAAGGTGACCTTCACCGGGCCCGGCGCCGTCGCCTTGAGCGCGAAGGAAAACGCGGGATTCTCGCTCACGCTCTGCGTGAGGTCGAAGGCGACCACCGGCTTGCCGAGGTAGGTGGCGGTGACCCGGGTGATGTAGTTGTAGTTGCGATCGATGATCTTGCCCTGCGCGTCGCGCTGGACGATCTCCATCGGATGGATGACGAGGCAGCGGACACGGACGACGTCGCCGGCCTTCACGTTGGACGGCACGCGGATGCGGATCTTGCCGATGTCGCTCATCCCTCAGCCCCCGCAGCCGCCGACGGTGACCTTCACCTCGCGCTTCGCCGTCAGCAGTGTCCCGTCGCTCTGCTCGACGATGGCGCGGACGTCGGTCGTCTCGCCGAGGCGGACGTTGGCGCCGACGAACGCCTGGCCGGCCTCCGGCGTGAGCGTGGCCTTCGCGATGATGGGGATGCGGTTCTTGTCGGCGACGATCCAGATGCTCTTCACGTGGGAGGCCGGCGTCATCGGCGCGTTGACCTCGACGCTGACCGGCACCACCGCGCCGTTCTCCGCGATGGGCGGGATGTCGAGCTTGATCAGCGCGGCGCCGTCCTTCATCGGGCGGCCGCCGAACACGCGCTTGAGCCCGTCTTGCACGGACTCCTGCAGGCCGAGCGCCTGGGACTGTCCCTGGGCCTGAGCCCGGGCCGGCGTCCCGATGCTCAGCGTCCCCGTCGCGAGCGCTGCGCCGACGGCGCCGAAGGTGCCGAGGGCCGAGCGACGCGTCATTGCTCCTGCCATGCGTGCCCTCCTCGTCCTCTACTTCTACTACGACTCGGCAGCTTCTCCTACGGCTCCAGCCGGAACGCGGACGGGTCGGGCTTGAAGGCGCGCGGCAGCCAGAGCGGTCGGCGCAGATTGCCCGGGCCCGGCGCCGGCCGCGCCAGCGCCAGCCACTCGCGATAGACCTCGAACGACTTGTCGGTGTCCACGAAGACGTCGCCGTAGCGCTCGTCGGGGCCGGGCCTCGACACGGTCACCTTCTGGTGCCAGCAGTGCTGGCCGCTGATCGGATCCGGCTGGACCGGGAACGTGAGGTTCTGGTGCACGCCGGCGTCCTCCCACCAGACGCGCGCGGAGTCGGGATCGGCGCTCTCGAACGGCTCGATGCCGTGCAGCTGCCGCATCCGCCACTTGCCGGGCGCCTCGCGCGTGAGATCGACGAGCGCGGTGGACCACCGCTCGCCGCCCGCCGCCTCGGCCAGCCGCCAGCGCCCGAGGTGGTGCGAGCACGCGACGACGCCGGGGCGGATGGCCTCGGTCACCCAGACCTTGTCGACGAACCAGCCGATGGCCGTCGCGATCTTCAGCAGCTCGCCGGTCGTCACGCCGAAGCGCGCGGCGTCCTCCGGATGCAGCCAGAGCGGGTTCGTGTGCGAGATCTCGTAGAGCCACTTGGCGTTGCCCGAGCGTGTGTGGATCAGCGTGGGCAGCCGGAACGTCGGCAGCAGCACCATCTCGCCCTTCGCGCGGTCGACGTGCGACCAGTGGACGTGGCTGCGGATGTAGCCGGGCACCGCGTGCTCGGGCCACTTCCAGTCCTTGAGCGTCTTGCTGAAGAACTCCAGCTTGCGCGAGGGCGTCGGGAAGCCGACGCGCGCGACGCCGTCGACGACGACGCCGTTGTCCTGGGGGCTCTCGTAGGTGCGGTAGACGTTGTCCTCGACGAGGAATGCGCCGTACTTGCGCATGTAGGCGAGCGGCGTGAGGCCGTCCTTCTTCGCCGCCTCCGGCAGCCCCGGCACGCTGTTCTCGAAGATCCAGCGGTAGATCTCCTCGATGCGCACCTTGGAACCGGGGCGATAGGGCGATTCGAAATATTTTCGGATCCCGAGCGAACCATCCGGATCGATGCGCCAGGAGAGCTCGATCCAGAACTCGTCCTCCTCCCAGATTTGACCAAGCCCAGCCGCCTCGTGCGCCTGCCACGTGAGGTCGAACGTCTGGCCGCGCTTCTCGAGCGCCACCCGGAGCACCGGCTGACGGAAGCCGATCCAGCGTGCCGCGTGAGTCTCCTGCGACATGAGATCGTGACGCTCGGAGGCGTGGCCCATCGGCAGCACGTAGTCGGCGAACCACGCCGTCTCGCTCCACACCGGCGACAGACACACGTGGCGCTCGATCTTCGCCTCGTCGGTCAGCATCTCGATCCAGGACATCCCGTCGGGGTTGGTCCACACGGGGTTGTAGACGCGCGTGAAGTACATGGCGAGCTTGCCGCGGCCCTCGCGGAGAAAATGCGGGAGCAGGAACGACATCTCGAAGAACGCCAGCGGATACTCCCTCGGCATCAGCAGCTCGCTCCACACCTTGCTCGGCGGCGGCATCATGGGCGGCGCGGGGATCGCCTTGTGCCACGCGCTCGGCGCCGTTCCCCCCGGCGTGGACACGGCGCCCATCAGCACCACGAGCAGCTCGAGCGCGCGCGCCACCTGCCAGCCGCCGAGATTGCCCGCCGCGGCGTTGCGCCAGATGTGGGTGGCCAGCGCTCCGCCCGCGGCCCCGATCGCGCGCGCGATCTCGACGATCGTGGCCGCCGCCACCCCGCTCTCCTCCGCCGCGAACTCCGGCGTGTACGGCGCGTACAGCTCCTCGAGCGCCGTGTGGAACGCGTCGAAGGTTACTGGCAGGTCGGGCCGCTCCTCGCGCAGGTACTCCTCCCAGTTCGTCCACTTCTCGACGAACGCACGGTCGTAGCGGCGCTCGGCGACCAGGATGCGCGCCATCGCCAGCAGGATCGCGGCTTCGGTGCCCGGCCACGGCGAGAGCCAGTAGTCGGCCATCGAGGCGGTGTTGGACAGGCGCGAGTCGATGACGGCGACTTTCGCGCCGCGCATCTTGGCCTCGATGATCCGCTGCGCGTGGGGGTTGAAGTAGTGACCGGTCTCGAGGTGCGAGGAGAGCAGCAGGATGAAGCGCGCGTTGGCGTGATCCGGCGAGGGCCGGTCCATGCCGTGCCAGAACGCGTAGCCGGCGCGCGCGCTCGACGAGCAGACGTTGGTGTGGCTGTTGTGGCCGTCGATCCCCCACGCGTGGAGCACGCGCTGCAGGTAGACGAGCTCGTGCCCGGGGCGGCCGAGGTGATACATGATTTCCTTCTGGCGACCCTCGACGAGCGCCTTGCGGATCCGTCCCGCGATGTCGTCGAGCGCGTCGTCCCACGTCACGCGCTCCCATCGACCGCCGCCGCGCGGCCCCGCGCGGCGCATCGGATAGAGGATGCGCTCGGGATCCTGCACCTGGTTGAGGGTGGCGGGGCCCTTGGCGCAGTTGCGGCCGCGGCTGCCCGGATGCACCGGGTTGCCCTCGAACTTCTGGATCTTCAGCGTGTCCTTGTCGACGTACGCGAGGAGGCCGCACGCCGCCTCGCAGTTGAAGCAGATGGTCGGGATCAG
>QHRU01000053.1 GCA_003220225.1 Candidatus Rokuibacteriota bacterium | reverse complement strand
CCACTCGAAGACGACATTGCCGGGCAGCACGCGCGTGTCGCGCGGACCCAGGATCGCGGGCGGCTGCGAGCGCACGCTGCGCACGGACAGCGACTGGAACGTGCGCTCCTTCTGCTGGCCGAGCAGAAAATTCGTCACGCCGCCGATCACGGCCTTCACCCGGTCGGTGGCGCCGACCTCGGACTGCGCGGACACACTGTAGGGCGAGTTGCTCTGGGTCACGATCTCGGTGCCGCGGCCGCCGGTGAAGACGAGCACGGCGCGGCCGTCGCCGACGACGCGCACCTGGTCGCCGGGGCGCAGGGACTGCAGCGGCTTGGGCGCCGACCAGTCGCCGTCGCCGACGGAGCGGACGTGGACCTGACCGCGCCGCACCTGGATCTCCGTCAGCACGGCCACGGGATCCGCGGCGCACGCGAGGCGCGGCAGCAGCACGACCATCGCCGCGAACGCGATCCCCACTCGACCTTTCATCGGACGCCTCCCTCGACGGACAGCACCTCGTACACGCGCACTTCCTCGACGCGCCCCTTCACGTGCATCGGCCCGCGGTCCTTCGCCCGCACGCGGTCGCCGACGACGGCGTACGTCTCCGCGGTGATCAGAATCGTCGTTCCGAGCTCCTTGTTCAATCCCTCCACCCGCGCGGCGACGTTCACCGGATCGCCGATCACCGTGTACTTGATCTTGTCGCGGCCGCTGATCTTGTCGTGGCCGCCGACGTTGCCGGCGAAGACGGAGCCCGTGTGGATGCCGATGCCCATGTGGAGCAGCGGCAGCCCGCGCGCCGTCCAGCGCTGGTTGAGGTCGGTGAGGGCCCGGTCCATCGCCGCCGCCGCCTGCACGGCGTGCAGGGCGTGCTCCGGATCGGCGATGAGCACGTTGAACACGGCCATCACGGCGTCGCCGATGAAGTCGTTGATCATCCCCTGATGCGCGAAGATGGCGGTCGTCATCGCGTCGAAGTACTCGTTGAGGTGCGCCGTGATCGCCTCCGGCGTCATCGCCTCCGACAGCGTCGTGTAACCGCGCAGGTCGGAGAAGAGCACCGACACCACGCGGCGCTCGCCGCGCAGGCTCGACGCGTCGTCGATCACGCGCGCCAGGAGGTCCTTCGAGAGATATCGGCTGAACTGGTCGCGCATGCGCCGCCGCGCCAAGAAGTCGGTGAAGAAGCCCATGACGCACGTGGCGAGCACGGGCAGCAAGAAGTCGATCCAGTAGCCACCGCGGTCGAAGGCCAGCCACGCCGCAGGCACGCCGACGACGAGGCCGCCGACCGCGCACACGAGCGTGCCCCTCACCGGCTTCATCGCAAGCAGCACCAGGCTCGCGCCCAGCACCACCAACGCGCTCACGCCGAACCCGAGGACCCAGCTAGAAGGCTGGATGAACCGCCGCGTGGTGAGCATGTGGATGACGTTGGCGTGGACCTCGATGCCGGCCATGAGGCCGTGCGGCGTCTGGTAGAAATCGCGGCTGTCCTGAAAGGCGCCGCCCAGCATCGCGATGCGCCCGCGCAGCGGGTTGTCGGCGGCGATCTCGGCATCGGGCTCGGCGAGCGCGGCCACGACGTCCGAGGGGACGGTCAGAAAGCTTCGCGCCGGGCCGACGTAATTGATCGGCCACAGGTCGCCTGCCCGCACGGCCACCGGCGCTGGTGCCTCCATCGTCCCGCCCGCGCGCGTCTTCGGGATCGGCACCGTGCCGCCCGTGCGCACCGCCGCCAGCAGCGTCATCGGATCGGCGCCGCCGACGCGCGCGGCCACCGCGACACCCAGCGCGGCCACGACCCCGTCGCGAGCCGGCACGACCGGCGCCACGTGGCGGATGAACCCGTCGTCGTCGACCGGCATCTGCGGCGAGCCGGTGACGACCGCGCGGCCCAGCGCGCGGGCGCCGAGCGGGCCCCCGACGGCGCCGAGTGGTCCCGCCACGACGACGCGGCTCACGCCGTCTTCGCTGAAATCGCGGATCGCGCGCGCCAGCGCGGCATCGTCGGCCGGCGTGGTCGGCGTGCCCAGCGTGACGTCGAGCCCGACGGCGGCGACGCCGCTGCGCTGCAGCCCGCGGATCACCCGCGCGAGGTAGTCGCGCGGGATCGGCTGGCGCCGGCCGAGGCCCTCGAAGGCCGCCTCGTCGATCGCAACGACGACGACGTCATACGGCGTGCGGTGCCCCTGCAGGCGCAGGAGGAGGTCGAGGCCGCGCGCCTGCCACCCTTCCAGGTAGCCGAGGGCGGAGGCGGCGGTGACGAGCACGCTCGAGACGAGACCGACCGCCCAGAGCTGCAGCAGACGGGCACGGCGCGCGCGCCACCAGCTCACCGCTTGCCGACGTTGGCGCAGGGACCGAACTGATGACGGACCTCCCAGTCGACGCGGAAGGCCTTGTAGGTCTTGCCGCCGACCCTCACGTCCTCGTACGCCTTCACCTCCCACTGCACGCGCGCGGGACTACCGGTGGGAAAGCCGTGCCACCGCCACTTCACGTTCGACACGCCCCACTTGCCGACCTCGAGCGGCCATTTCAGCACCGCTTGCTGCTCGATCTCGACCCAGTAGCCGCTCACGTAGACCCGGAGCCACACGAGATCCTTGGCCAGGTGCAGCTCGCGGTTGTTGGGCGCCGTGAAGACGTACCGATCGGCCTCGATGCGCGTGAGCTCGAAGACGCCGTCGCTGCGGAACCACTGCTCGCCGAGCTCATAGGTGGGTAATTCGGCCCGCGGCTTCTGCGCAAAGGCCCAGGTGGGAGCGCACAGGAGCAGGGCGGCGGCGACGCCGGCCACCGCACGAATGGCTTCCCGCACACTCACCCGTCGAGGATAGGTGGCGTGGCGGCTTGGGTCAACGACGTTATAGAGTTAGGGGCCATGTCCTCACACCTGGCGAACATCGACCGCAAGCGCCTCGAGCAATCCATCGACGAGCTCGGCCGGATCGGCGAGACGCCGCGGGGCGGTCTCACCCGGCTCGCACTGACCGACGAGGACAAGCGCGGGCGCGACCTCATGGTCCGCTGGATGCGCGAGGCGGGCCTGCGCGTGACGGTGGACCAGATGGGCAACATCTTCGGCGAGCGCGCGGGGAGCCAGGCGCTGCCGCCGGTCATGATGGGCTCGCACGTGGATTCGGTGCCGACCGGGGGCAAGTACGACGGCCAGCTCGGCGTGCTCTGCGGGCTCGAGACGATCCGCGCGCTGAACGCGCAGAAGATCCGCACGCGCCATCCGGTGACCCTGGCGATCTTCACCAGCGAGGAGGGCGCGCGCTTCCAGCCCGCGATGATCGCCAGCGGCGTGATGGCCGGCAAGATCGCGCTCGAGGACGCCTACAACGCGCGCGACAAGGACGGCATCCGGCTGGTGGACGAGCTGGAGCGCATCGGCTACCTGGGATCCGAGCCCTGTGTTCCCCGCCCCTTCCGCGCCTACCTCGAGCTGCACATCGAGCAGGGGCCGCTCCTGGAGGAAGCGGGCCTGTCCGTCGGCGTCGTGGACGGCATCGTCGCCATCTCGTGGGCGCGCCTCACGATCCACGGCGTGCAGGACCACGCGGGGCCGACGCCGATGCGCATCCGCCACGACGCGCTGGTGGCGGCGGCGGAGGTCGTGACCGGCGCGCGCACGATCGCGACGGAGCTCGGCGGCGATCTCGTGACGACGGTGGGCAACCTCGTCGTGCACCCCAACATCGTCAACGCGATCCCCGGCAAGGTCACGATGTCGATCGACATGCGCGACCCGCGCGACGAGACGCTGGAGGTGGCGCGTCGCTGCCTCGACGCCGTGGTCGAGGTGGCGTGCGAGCGCGAGGGCGTCCGCTATGAGCTGGAGCACTACTGGCGCGTGCCCTACACGCCGTTCGCCCACGATGTCGTGGCCGCCATCGAGCGGGCGGCGAACGCCGCGGGCGCGCGCTGGCGGCACATCCTGTCCGGCGCCGGCCACGACGCGCAGTACATGGCGGCGATCGGCCCCGCGGGCATGATCTTCGTGCCGTCCCGCGGCGGCCGCAGCCACTGCGAGGAAGAGTTCACGCCGATGGACGACATCGAGCACGGCGCCGCCACGCTCTTCCTCGCCGTCCTCGACCTCGCGGGCCGTGTCTGACATATTGGGGGCCCCGAAATGGCCCCCAAACAGACAGGAGGTCGTATGAAGATCGACGCGTACGTGAAGGTCGTGCTGACGGTCATCGCGGTGGCCCTCGTGGCCCTGGCCGCCCACCCGTGGATCGAGCGCGTCTCGATATCCTCGGCCGAGGCACAGGAGCCGAGGTCCATGGTGACGATCCCAAAGGCGTGGGGCAAGATCATCGGCTTCTCGAACAACAACCTCTTGATGGAGGCGCCCGACGGCACGCTGCGCTCCGTCGACCTGGAAGCCAAGTCGGAGGCCACGCGGCTGAAGGTGCAGGCGAAGTTCCAGTAGCGTCAGCCGCGCAGCAAGAGCAGCACGCCGAGCGCGGCGGCCACGTTGTTGGCGATGTGCGCCACCGTGTTCGGCAGCAGGCTGCCCGTACGCTCGTAGGCGATCGCCCACAGGAGCCCGCTCAGGAACACGCTGCCGAAGCCGGCGGCGCCGTAGCCGTGGGCGATCGCGAAGATGGCCGCGCTCAGCGTCGCCGCGATCGGCCACGCCAGCCGCCGGCGCAGCGTGGCGTAGAGCAGGCCGCGAAACACGAACTCCTCGAACACCGGCGCGAAGACGACCGTGCCGAGCAGGCTCACCCCGGCCACCACCGGGCTCCCCCACGCGAGCTCCTCGTCGAACCATTCGGTCCAGTGGGCCGAGATGTTCGTCGCCTCGCTCAGCAGCCCGAGCGCGAGATCCGTCGCGGTGCCCGCGCCCACGAGCAGCGCCGTCGTCCAGATCAGCGCGCGCCGCCCCCCGGGCGCCGGGAGCCAGCCCAGGCCGCGCGCGAGCCCGACCCCTGCCGGCGCGAACAGGCGCCGCCGGGCGAGCCAGAGCAGCGGCACGTACATCATCGGCATGCTGAGGGCGCCGAGCAGCGGATCGCTCGGGCCGCGCCATCGGCCCAGCGCATAGACGATCATCAACACGAGCACGCCGGCGCCGGCGCCGCGCACGAGCACCTCGAGGCCATCGCGCGCGCGCCACGGCGGCGGCACCAGCGCCGAATCCACACGCACCGGCCGGCCGCGCAGGACGAAGACGAGGCCGGCGAGACCGAGGCCGAGGGCGATCACCTCGGTGGCCGTCAGCGCGCGTACGCGGCGCAGGAGCGGCGCCGTGCGCGCGCGGGCCGCCGCCAGGATCGCCTCGCGAGCGGCCGAGTCGCCGGCGCGGTCGGCGAGACGCAGCAGGAGCCGATCGCGGAACCAGCCGGGCTCGACCATCCGCGTGGCGGTCGCGCGCAGCCGCGCGAGCTTGCCGTCGAGCGGCGCGTCGAGATACGCCGCCGCCAGCACGTCGGCCCAGGCGACGTCGCCGCGGGCGCGCCAGCGATCGACCGTCTCCAGCACCTCGTCGATGCGTCCGCGCTCGCCGTACAGCACGGCGAGCCGCACCTGCACGCCGGGCTCGCCGGGCACGGCGTCGGCGACCTCCTCGTACCACGCGATCGCCTCCTCCAGCTCGTTGCGGCCGTCGCTCACCGTCAGCTCGTAGAAGCGCCGCTCCCACGGCGCGGCGCGCTCCAGCGCGTCCTGGAGGTCCATCGTGCGCTCGACGATCAGCGCCAGCGCGCGCGCCGGGTCGTCGATGCTGTCGAGCCGGCTGCCGCCGAGGTGCACGCGCAAGGCGAGCGCCACGAACGCCAGCAGCAGGCAGGCGGCGGCGCCGGTGACGAGCGCGCCCGGCCAGCGGCGCGGCCGCGGCGGCGCGACGATCGCCTCGGAGGCCTCGGGGAGCGGCGGCAGCGCGTCCAGGCGTTACTCGGCCGGCGGAAGCGCGTCGCCCGTGACGTACGGCGTGGCGACGCGTCGGCGGACGCGCAGCCGCACCATCACCGGGAGGTGGTCGGAGGCGACGCGCGCGAGGCGGCTCCGGTGGACGTGGAAGGCCTCGCCCTCGAGCTCCACGTCCCAGTAGATGCGGTCGAGCCGGAAGAGCGGGAAGACGGCGGGGTGCGTGCGGCGCATGCGCCGCATCGGCGACGCGAACTCGAGGCGGAGCCCGCGCGTGACGGGCCCGCGGTGCCACTCGTTGAAGTCGCCCATCACCACCCGCGGTCCCGCGCACGAGCCCGCGCGGATGAAGCCCGCCAGCAGCTCGAGCTGCGCGCGCCGCTCGCGGAAGGCGAGGCCGAAGTGGCAGTTGAAGACGTGCAGGACGACGTCGTTGACGGCCACGTCCACGCGCAGGCAGCCGCGCGGCTCGCGCAGGCCGTGGCTCAGGTCGTGGCGGACGGAGCCGACCACGGGCAGCCGCGTGAGCACGGCGTTGCCGTAGATGCCGGCGCCGTGCGGGCGCGTCTCGCCCATCACCAGCTCCATGCCGAGCTTGCTCGCGAGGTACGCGGCCTGGTCGGCCGTCGACATGACGTTGCCGTCCTCGCGGATGACCTCCTGCAGCCCCACGACGTCGGGATTCATCTCCGCGATGACGATGCCGATGCGGTCGAGGTCCCGGCGGCGGTCCAGACCGACCCCGCGGTGGATGTTGTAGGAGGCGATGGTGATCGGCGTCACGCCGCGGACTCGCGCTCGGGGACCTCGAGATAGCGCACGAAGTGCGGGTAGAGCTGGACCGGATGGTTGAGCGGCTCTGGAAACCGGGCGGCGGGCGGCGCCACCACGAACGCGTGCAGCTCTTCGGGCGAGGGCCCCGCGTGGGCGCCCGCCTCCGCGATGTACGAGACGTGGCCGGGCGCGGCGTCGATGCCGTAGATGACGAAGTCGCCCGCGCTCGGCATCGCCATGAGGTCGCCGATGCTCGAGACGACCAGGGCGGCGTCGGCGCGGCCGGCGAAGGGGCCGGGCTCCCCGGTGGTGAGCCGGTAGCGCTTGCCGCGCCAGAAACACACGGGCGCATCGGCGCCGCGCGCGAACACGTAGCCGACCCCGGGATGCCGCGAGAGGTCCTCGGCGAGCCCGGGCCAGCGCTTCTCGATCCGGTCGATGGCCAGCGGCGCCGCGTCGTCCACGAAGTAGATGAACGCGTTCGGGCCCGCGCAGATGACGCGCACGTTGTCGCGCTCGCGCGCCTCCTTCACCTCGCCCAGCACCCACGGGAAGCCTTCCTCGATGTAGTTGAAGAAGCGCTGGAAGAACCCGGGGGCGCGGCCCATGCGCAGGGCCTTGATGCCGCTGGCGAGGTGATGGCGCCCGGCCGGACGCTCGGGACCGACCGCCCTCGCCCCGTGCGGCGTGAAGAAGTCCTCGAAGATGACGCGCTCGAACCGACGGCCGCCTGCGACCTGCGCGAACGGCGTGCAGAGCGCCTGCCCGTGGTCCGACAGCACGTAGAGGTCGTAGCCGTGCTCGGGCACGCGCCGGCAGACGCGCCAGATCTGCTTGATGGCGGCGTCGACGCGCCGCAGCGAGCGCAGGGCGCGGCCGTGGCGTGGCCCGTAGGCGTGCGAGAGGACGTCGTAGTCGAGGTAGTTGACGTAGATGGCGGGCGCGCCCGCGTAGATGTCGCGCGCGACGGCCAGCGTGAACAGCTCGCGCACCCACACCGAGAGGCCGACCTTGATGGCCAGCCACTTCCAGCCGCGCCGCCACTCGCCGACGGGATCCGCGACGAGCCGCAGCACGGCGCGCGTCAGCTCGACGGCGGTGATCACGGTGCTCTTGAGCGCCACCCAGGCCAGCACGATGAGGGCGGAGAGCGCGGCCAGAAGCCCGCTGCCCGTCGGCCGCTTCATGATCGCGAACGTGAAGAGGTTGTCGACGGCGCCGCCGGTGAAGACGCAGCCGTAACTCGCGCCGCCCTCGAGGATGCCGCGCCGTCCCGCCGCCTGCGCGCGCTCCACGCGCGCGGCGTCGCCGGCGCGCGGGAAGTACACGTCCTCGCGACGGCGCTTCTCGTGGTAGTGGAAGCCGGGGATGTCGGGACGTACACCGTACATCGCGGCCATCTGGAACGCGGGCGTGGACGACGGCAGCCCGACGAACATCGGGTGCAGGCGCCAGCCCCCGCGCTCCATCACCCGCCGCAGGAACGGCATCCGGCCCTGCGTCAGGGCCAGCTCGAGCACGCCGCGCGAGAGCCCGTCGATCTGCACGACGAGCAGCCGCCGGCGGCCGGCCGTGGGCGCGCACCCGCGGCGCGCGCGCCGGATCAGGCGGTCGACGAAACGCTGGAGTCCGAGCACCAGGTCGTCGAGAGGCATCGGAGCATTGTACTATCCCATTCGCGATGAACCCGGAGCCGAGCGTCGTCGCCGCCGTGCGCCGCTTCGTCGAGCAGGAGGTGCGTCCGGTCGCCCCGGCGCTCGAGCACGCCGACGCCTACCCGCACGCGCTCGTCGCGCGCATGCGCGAGCTCGGCCTCTTCGGCGCGCTCGTGCCGCGCGCGTACGGCGGCCTCGACCTCGACGTCACCACCTATGCGCGCGTCATCGAGGAGCTGTGCCGCGGCTGGATGTCGCTGGCCGGCGTGATCAACAGCCACACGATGGCCGCGCTGATCGTGCTCCACCACGGCACCGAGGAGCAGCGCGGGCGCTGGCTGCCCCGCTTCGCCGCCGGCGAGGCGCGCGGCGGCCTCTGCCTCACCGAGCCGCACGCGGGCTCCGACGTGCAGGCGATCCTCACGCGGGCGCGCCGGGTCGGCGAGGAGTATCGCATCAGCGGCACGAAGATGTTCGTGACCAACGGCCGCGAGGGCAACACCTTCGCGCTGCTCGCCGTGACCGACCCGGGCGCGCAGCCGCGCCACCGCGGGATGTCGTGCTTCATCGTCGAGAAGGGCGGCGCCGGTCTCACGGTGGTGAAGTCGATCGGCAAGCTCGGCTACAAGGGCGTGGACACCGCCGAGCTGCTGTTCGAGGACTTCGTCTGCCCCGCCGCCAATCTCGTCGGCGGCGTCGAGGGCCGCGGCTTCGGCCAGGTCATGAGCGGGCTCGAGGCCGGACGCATCAACATCGCGGCGCGCGCGGTCGGGGTGGCCCAGGCGGCGTTCGAGGAGGCGGCCGCGCGCGGCGCCGGCGCGCCACGTCTCGACGACATGGCCGCGCGCGTCGACGCCGCGCGGCTGCTGACATACTGGGCGGCCGGGATGAAGGACCGCGCGGAGCGGTGCGACCTCGAGGCGGGCATGGCCAAGCTCTTCGCCTCCGAGACCGCGCACGAGGTCGCGCTCGACGCCGTCCGCCTCTGCGGCACCTCCACCGCGCTGGCCATCGAGCGCTGCTACCGCGACACGCCGCTGATGATCATCGGCGAGGGCACCAACGAGATCCAGCGCACGATCATCGCGCGCCAGCTCGTCGAGCGGCACGGCGAGCGCGGCGGCGGGCTCGTCTCGCGCGACGGCGAGCCCGAGGAGCGGCGGCGCATGCTGCTGGCGGTGCGCCAGGTCGTCGAGAAGAGCCTGGTGCCGGTGGCCGCCGAGCACGACCGCGAGGGCCGCGTGCCCGACGAGATCGTCGCCGAGCTGGCGGACCTCGGCGTCTTCGCGGCGCTGGTGCCGCCGGCCCACGGCGGCCTCGGCCTCGACCCCGCGACGTGGACGATGGTGATCGAGGAGGTCGCCCGCGTGTGGGCGGCGCCCGCGCTGCTGGCCGTGGCGCAGGGGGGCGTCGCCTTCGCGCTCGGCATCGCGGGCGGCGACACGGCCCGCCACCTGCCCGCCCTCGGCCGCGCGGAAACGCTCGCGGCCGTCGTGCCGATTCCCGCCGCCCTCGCGCGGCGGGACGGTGCCGCGTGCGTGCTCGACGGCGAGACGGCGCCCATCGCCCACGCCGCACGCGCCGGTCTCCTCGCGCTCACGCTCGCCGACGGCGCCGCGTGGTGGCTCGTCCCCGCCTCGCTGGCCGGCGTGACGGTCGCCGCGGCCGCGCCCGATCTCGGCGTGCGGGGCGCGCCGCCGGCGGTGGTGTCACTGCGCGGCGTCCGGCTTCCGGTGCTCCGCCCCTCGTCGTCGGCGCCCCGGCTCCTCGCCGTGGTGGATCTCGGCCTCGGCGCCGTCGCCGTGGGCCTCGGCCAGGCGGCGTTCGAGGCGGCGCTGCGCTACTCGCAGCAGCGCAGCACGTTCGGCAAGGCGATCTGCCAGCACCAGGCCGTGCAGCTCAAGCTCGCCGACATGGCGACGCGGCTGACGGCCGCGCGGTTGCTCGTGGGCGACGCGGCGGCGCGGGTGGCCGCCGCGGACGACGGCGGCGCCGCGCGGCGCGCGCGCCGGTTCGCCGTCGACGCCGCGGTGGCGGTCACGCTCGAGTCCATGCGGATCCACGGCGGTTACGGCTACACGACGGAGTTTCCCGTCGAGCGCTACTACCGCGACGCCGCCGCGCTGCTCGCGGCCGCGCCCGAGGACGCGCCGCGCTGATGGCCTACGGCCGGTACTTCGAGGAGTTCACCGTCGGCGAGGTGCTCAGGCACTGGCCGGGCCGCACGATCAACGAGGCGGACTGCACCTGGTTCGCGCTGCTGACGATGAACCAGCACCCGGTGCACAGCGACGCGCACTACGCGGCGACGCACACCCAGCACGGCCAACGCCTCGTGCTGGGGCCGCTGGTGTTCTCGATCGGCATCGGCATGACGGTGGCCGACGTGTCGGGCAAGGCCATCGCGAACCTCGAGATCGAGAAGATCACCCACGAGGCGCCGACGTTCATCGGCGACACGCTCTACTCCGAGTCGACGGTCCTCGAGACGCGCGAGTCCAAGCAAGGCGACCGCGGCACCGTCACCGTGCAGACGCGCGTGAGCAACCAGCGCGGCGAGCGCGTGATGACGTTCAAGCGCACGGCGCTCCTGCCCAAGAAGAATCACGCGACCCTGGGCGAGGGCGCCTACCCCGCATGACCCGCGCGCCGCTCGACGGTCTTCGCGTCCTCGCCGTGTCGCAGTTCGGCGCCGGCCCCTTCGGCACCCAGCTCCTCGCCGACCTCGGCGCCGAGGTCATCAAGATCGAGGACCCCCGCGTCGGCGGCGACGTCGCGCGCGAGGTCGGCCCCTACGCGGGCGAGGACGACTCGCTGTACTTCCAGGCGTTCAACCGCGGCAAGAAGTCGATCACGCTCGACCTCGAGCACCCCGAGGGCCGCGCGGTGCTGCGCGACCTCGCCCGCGTCTCCCACGCCGTCTACAACAACCTGCGCGGCGACCTGCCCGAGCGGCTCGGCGTCACCTACGCGGCGCTGAGGGACGTGAACCCCGCCCTCGTGTGCTGCTCGCTCTCCGGCTTCGGGCGCACGGGCCCGCGCGCGGCCGAGCCGGCGTTCGACTACCTGATCCAGGGCTACGCGGGCTGGATGTCGGTGTCCGGCGAGCCCGACGGCCCGCCCGGCAAGTGCGGCGTGTCGGTGGTGGACTTCGCGGGCGGCTACGCGTCGATGGCCGCGCTGCTGGCCGGGCTCTGGGACGCGCAGCGCACGGGCGTCGGACGCGACATCGAGCTGTCGCTGCTCGACACCGCGGTGAGCATGCTGTCCTACTACGCGATCTGGGCGCTCAACCGCGACTGGCAGCCCGCGCGAGTCGAGGACTCCGGCCACCAGTCCATCGTGCCCGCGCAGAATTTCCCCACGCGCGACGGCTTCATCGTCATCTTCTGCAACAAGGAGAAGTTCTGGACGAGCCTCGTGCAGGCGATGGACCTGCCGGAGGTCGCGCGCGACCCGCGCTTCGCCACGTTCGCCGATCGGCTCGCCCACAAGTCCGTGCTGGTGCCGATCCTCAAGGCGCGTTTCGCCGAGCGCACGACGTCCGAATGGCTGTCGCGCCTGCGCGGCAAGGTGCCGTGCGCCCCGGTGAACACGATCGCCGAGGCGCTCGCCGACGAGCAGGTCGCCGCGCGTGACATGATCGTCGAGGTCAAGCACCCGCGCTTCGGCGTCCTGCGCGAGGTCGGCTCGCCCGTGAAGACCGAGGGCGCTGCGCCGAACCTCAGCCCCGCCCCCGCCCTCGGCCAGCACACCGACGAGATCCTCCGCACGCTGCTGCAGTATGATCCGGCCCGCATCGCCGCCCTGCGCGCATCGGGCGCGCTCGGCGAGCCGAATGACTGACGACGCGTGCCCGCCGGCTGGTCGGTGTCGGCGGGCCAGACGTTCCTCACGCGCTCGGGCTCACGATCCCCCCGTCACTGTTGCTCCGCGCCGATCGCGTCCTCGACTGACGTCTCGCAAGCCGCTCGAAGAGCGAGGTGTCCTCGAAGCGCGACACTTGACCGCCCCGAGCCATTAGGCTCTGATGAGCCGAGAAGACACATGGGAACGTTCCGCGTGGAGATCGAGGTCGGGGACCCGACCGGCGGGCGCTTCGAGCGCATCGACGCGCTCGTCGATACCGGCGCCACGTACACGAGTCTCCCACACCCGCGGCTCGACGCACTCGGTGTGACCCCTCATGCGCGTGACAGCTTTCTGCTGGCAGACGGCAGGCGCGTCAAACGGGACATCGGCCGGACCTGGATCCGGATCGGAGAACAAGCCGAGATGACGCTGGTCGTGTTCGGCGATCCGGCCAGCCCGGCGCTCCTGGGTGCGTACGCATTGCAGGGGCTGCGCCTCGCCGCCGATCCGGTCGCCCGGCGGCTCGTGCCCGTTCCCGGGCTGCTGTTGCAGGCTTGCCTGTCGACTTAAACTTCAGCTATGCCCGAGCGGACCCTACCGACCCCCGAGGTCGAGGAAGTCACCGGGACGGAGACGGAAGTCGCCCCGCCGTGGATGACCGTCCTGCACAACTGCGACTGTCACACCTTCGAGCAGGTCGTGAAGCAGCTGCAGAAAGCCATCGCCTGCAGCGAGTCCAAGGGCTGGGAGATCGCCTGGCAGGTCCACAACACCGGCAAGGCGGTCGTGAAAATCGGTCCGGAAAAGGAGTGCGTGCGGGTCGGCAACATCCTGGCCGCGATCGGCCTCGTCGTCACCGTCGTCCAGTCGTAGCGCGCGCCCAGCATCACCCCTTCGGCCCCGTCGTCGGCGAGATGTTCGGCTGGATCGGCACCGCCGGGCGCCGGCTCGGATCGTCGGTCCTGGGCAGGCCCTTCACGCCCTGCTCGCGCAGCGCCCTGGCTTCCTTCTCCGCCTCCGACGCGCCGCGCTCGCCGATCGCCTTCACCGTCTCCGGCGCCGCATCCGGATGCGCCGGCACCAGGCGAAAGTCCTTCATCAGCGAGGCGGCGCTCTCCTTGCTGAGCGCGACGATCGGGCCGACGCTCCCGCCGCGCACGGTGGTCGACTCGAGCGCCCTCACCGTGAGGCCGGCGCCGGCGCCCGCCTTCACCTCCACAGCGCCCGTCAGCACGTAGAAGGTCGTCGCGGCGCCGCCGCGGCCCGTCTGCGCGATGACCGACGTGCCGCGCAGGCTCGCCGTCGCGTGCGGCGTGCGGATGTCGAGCGGCGCCGGCTTGGCGCCGCTGGCGACGACTGACACGGTGCCGGACTCGAGCCGCACGTTGGAGCGCCCGGCGTCCGCGGCGAGCGCGACCGTCGAGGACTCGCCGATCGCGACGAGCGTCGCGCCGCGGACGAGCACGCGCACGAGCGCGCCGGGCGTGGTGCGGATGGTGTCACCGGGCTTGACCTCGTCCTTGAACGCGACCGGCCGCGGCGCGGCCGCGCCCCGCGTGAGCGTCGCGTCGCCGACGAGCGTCGTCACCGTGCCGAGCCGGCCCGGCGCGGGGTTGGCGGCGACGAGGGCGCATGCGGCGGCGAAGAGCAGCAGGACGCGCGGCAGGGCGTGGCTCATGCGCTCTCCCTCTGGCGCGGGCCAGCGGCGTTTCACCGATTATCGGCGATTCGTCGCGCGCCGATCAAGATGAACGGCGACCGGCCGTCACGGAAGAGCGTCGCCGCGTGGCCGCCTCACCCTACATCACCGGACCGATGATCCAGGGCGCGAACTCTTCCTCGCCGACGCCGCTGAGCTCGCTCTTGGACTTCTTGCCTGAGGCGACGGCGACGATCTCCTCGAAGATCTGCCTGCCGACCGCGGGCAGCGGCGTGCCCTCGAGGATCACCCCGCAGTTGATGTCCATGTCCTCTTCCATGTGGCGATACATGAGCGAGTTGGTCGCCAGCTTGATCGAGGGCACGGGCTTGCAGCCGAAGACCGAGCCGCGGCCCGTGGTGAAGCAGATGAGGTTGCAGCCGCCGGCGACCAGGCCGGTGATCGACACCGGGTCGTGACCGGGCGTGTCCATGAAGACGAAGCCGCGCGTGGTGATGGGCTCGCCGTACATGAAGACGTCCATCATGGGCGTGGTGCCGCCCTTGGTGACGCCGCCCAACGACTTTTCGAAGACGGTGGTGATCCCTCCGGCCTTGTTTCCAGGAGCGGGATTGTTATCCATTGCTTCGATCCCACGGCAATACCATTCCCACCATTTGTAGCGATCGATGAGCTTCTTGGCGACGCCGTCGTTGATCGCGCGGCGGATGAGCAGGTGCTCGGCGCCGTAGATCTCCGGCGTCTCCGCCAGCACGCCGGTGCCGCCGTACCTCACGAGCTCGTCCACCGCCCAGCCGAGGGCCGGGTTGGCCGTCATGCCGGAGTTGGCGTCCGAGCCGCCGCAGTTGGTCGCCAGGCAGATCTCGGAGACCGGCTGCTTCGTGCGCTTGACGTCGTTGGCGATGGGCAGCAGCTTGGCCACCTCGGCCACCGCGCGCGCGACGGTCTTTCGGATCCCGCCCGCCTCCTGGATATTGACGAGGAACGGCTTGCGCTCGGGATGGCCGGGCACGCCCATCTTCTGGCGCTCGACCATCACCGCGGCCTGGTTCACCTCGCAGCCGAGGCCGATCAGGATGTAGGCGGCGACGTTGGGGTGCTTGGCATAGCCGGCCAGAACCCGCTGCAGGGCCAGGTGGTCCTCGCCGAACAGCTTGGTGCCGCAGCCCGACTTGTGGGTGACGGCCAGCACGCCGTCGATGTTGGGAAAATCGCGCTGGACGTCACGGAACTTGTCCTTCACGAACTGGCTGACGCTGGCCGAGCAGTTGACGCCGGAGATGATGGCGACGTAGTTGCGCGTGCCGACGCGGCCATCCTCGCGCTCGTAGCCGTCGAAATAGCGCATCCGGTCGGCCGGGTAGAAGTCCACCGGCCGCACGTCCACGCCCACCTCGTAGCGGTCGGCCGAGAGCTCGCCGATGTCGAGGTTGTGGGTGTGCACGTGCTCGCCGACGGCGATGTCTTGCGTGGCGAAGCCGATCACCTGGCCATAGCGCCGCACCGGCCGGCCGCGTCCGACGGCGCGCCGGGCGATCTTGTGGCCGGGCTTGATGTCCTGGCGGGCCTCGATGCGCGTGGCGCCGTCCTCGAAGACGGCGCCCTTTTCGAGCGACGCCTTGGCCACGGCGACGTCGTCTTCGGGCTTGAGCACGATCGCGCGGTCGGTGAGCTTGGGGATGGTAGCCATGGGGTATCAAATATACCCCCGTGCGCTGGGCCCCGAAGACTTGCTATAGTCAGGAGGCCGATGGCTATCCGCTCAGTCGTCTTGGCCGTGGACGACGATCCAAGGTTGCTGGACGCCTACCAGGCGCTTCTCGAAGCCCGCTACGAGGTCCTGACCGCCCCCGACGGACGCGCCGCCCTCGACATCCTACAGACGCGCACGGTGGACGTCGTGCTGCTCGATATGCTCATGCCCGGGCTGAGCGGCCTCGGCGTGCTCGACGCGCTGCGGCACCTTGGCATCGAGACCAACGTCATCGTGGTGAGCGCCGTGAACGACTCGGAGACGGCGCTGGAGGCGCTGCGGCTGGGCGCCTGCGACTACCTCACCAAGCCGTTCCACCTGAGCCACCTGGAACGCACCATCCGGCGGCTGACGGAGCACGGGGCGCCCGCCGTGGAGCCGCCCTCGCGCCCCTCGTGCGCGCTGCCGCACGCGCTGATCGTCAGCGCCGACCTCGGGCTGCGTGCGAGCCTGGCCGTGGCGCTGCGCACGCGGGGCCGGGTGGACGCCGTAGAGGACGCCGGCGCCGCGCTGGCCGTGCTGGCCCGTACGCGACCCAGCGTCGTCGTGGTGAGCGAGGACGCCGTGGCGACGGCGGTGCGCGGCCAGTGGCCGGCGGCGCCGATCGTCGTGGCCGACCCGCGGCGCCCGGACTTCGAGACGCTGTTGCCCGCGATCATCCAGGCCCTCGGCGTCGGCCACGCCGACGTCCGCCACTTCGCCGGGCCGGTGCCCCGCGTGATCGCGCACGTGTCCGCGCATTTCAGGCGCACCACGGTGGAGGCCATCGCCGCCACCGTCGGGCTGTCGACGCGTCGGCTGGCGAGCGTCTTCGCCGAGCAGATGGAGATGACCGTCACGGAGTACATGGCCCAGGTGAAGCTGGAAGCGGAGCGGCCACAGCTGACGAAGATGGTGCGGCGTCACGCCTTCAGCACCGTGACGTCCTACCGCGCTCAGTAGCTCCGACCCCCTACCCCTCCGGCGCCTTGATCTTCAGCACCTCCGGCGGCGCCGTCTCGAGCTGGATCGTCGTGTGGTCGATGCCGAAGCGCGCGTGCAGCACCGCGTGCAGCGACTGCAGCAGCCGCTCGCTCTCGCGGACGTCGTCCACCACGACGTGCGCGCTCATGGCCTCGCGGCCGGAGGTCAGCGTCCACACGTGCAGGTCGTGCACGCGGCGCACGCCGGCCACGCGCGTGATCGCCTGCTCGATCTCGGCCAGCGAGAGGTGCGCCGGCGTGCCCTCCAGCAGCACGTTCACCGCCTGCCGCAGCAGGCTCCACGTGCGCGGCACGATGAGGAGCACGATCGCTGCGCTGGCGAGCGGGTCGGCGCCCGTCCAGCCCGTGGTGACCATGACGCCCGCGGCGACGAGCGCGGCCACCGACGACAGCGCGTCGCCCAGCACCTCCACGTAGGCCGCGCGCACGGTCAGGCTCTCGCGCGCGCCGCGGTGCAAGAGCCAGGCGGAGAGAAGGTTGACGCCCAGGCCGAGCGCGGCCACCGCCGCCATCGGTCCCGCCAGCACGTGTGCAGGCACGCGCACGCGGTGCCAGGCCTCGACGAGGATCGAGCCCGCCACCCCGAACAACAGCAGCGCGTTGGCCAGCGCGGCGAGGATCTCGGCGCGGTAATAGCCGTACGTCTTGGCCGGCGTCGGCGGGCGCGCGGCGAGCCACGCGGCGATCAGGGCCAGCGCGAGCGCGGTGGTGTCGGTCAGCATGTGGCCCGCGTCGGCCAGCAGGGCGAGGCTGCCCGTCCACAGGCCGGCGACGAACTCGACGACCATCATGGTGCCGGTCAGCGCGAGGGCGACGACGAGCACCGGCCGCGAGCGCGCGGCGGCGGTGCTGCGATCGTGATCGTGCACGATCATCGGCGGGATCGTATCAGGTCGATGCGCGCGGCCGGGTGTTAGAATCCGCGCCATGGCGCGCGCGCTCGGCATCGTCGCGCTCGGCCTCGTCGGCTTCTGGCTCGTCGCCCACCTGCTCTGGATGGGGCCCCTCGAGACCGCCGCCCAGACGACCGCGATGTGGGCGCTCGGCCTGCTCACCGGCGGCGTCGGTGTCGCCGCCATCGTCCTCCTCGCCGTCGCGCTTTCGGTGGGCGGCTCGCAGCCGGCGTGGCTGAAGCACGCGCGCGGCGCGCGCAACGCCGCCGCCGTGCTCGGCTGCGCCCTGATCGTGGTGGGCCTCGTGCACTACCGCAACACCGAGCCGAGCGGCGAGATCCACTGGGTGGTGCTGGGCATGGTCGTGCTGGCCGGCTCGGGCGTCGTCCACTGGTGGCTCGAGCGCATCCAGCGCTGAGTGTGACAGAGGAGTGCCACGGGTTCCCCGGGGCACTCCGAACATTGGGGGTGTGGGGGCCATTTCGGGGCCCCCACGTTCAAAAAGCCCCGTGCCGCCCGGCGCCGGCCGCGAAGCGCGCGGCGCCCTCGCGGCTCTCGCCCGAGTCGATCGTCACCTTGCCGAGCTCGAACTCTCGTCGCAGCGCCGCCTCGAGCGTGACGCCCTCACTCTCGTAGGCCGAGCGGCGGTCGCTGAGCACGCAGCGCGGCGGGAACGCGGCGATCTCCGCGGCCAGCGCCTCTGCCGCCGCGCGCGCCTGGCCCCGGGGCACGACGCGGTTGGCGAGGCCGATTCGCTCTGCTTCACGGGCATCTACGGGGCGACCCGTGAGGATCAGATCGAGCGCGCGGCTGAGGCCGATCAGCCGCGGCAGCCGCACGGTCCCGCCGTCGATCAGTGGCACGCCCCAGCGCCGGCAGAACACACCGAGCACGGCGTCCTCCTCCAGCACGCGCAGATCGCACCAGAGCGCCAGCTCGAGCCCGCCCGCCACCGCGTAGCCGGCGACGGCGGCGATGGTCGGCTTGGACAGCCGCATGCGCGAGGGCCCCATCGGGCCGTCGCCCTCGGGCTCGCGGCGAAGGGCGCGGCCGCTCGCCGTCGCCTTGAGGTCGGCGCCCGCACAGAAGGTGCCGTTGGCGCCCCACAGCACGGCCACGCGGGCCGCCGCGTCCGCCTCGAACGCGCGGAACGCGTCGGCGAGCGCCGCCGCGGTGTCCCGGTCCACCGCGTTGCGCGCCTCGGGGCGGTCGAGCACGATCGTGGTGACGGCGCCGGCGTGCTCGACGCGAACGGCCATCAGCTGCGCTCTCGCAGCGTGCGCGCGGCTTCGGCGCGCATCTGCTGCATCGCGCGCGTCTCCTGATCGGAGTAGCGCTCCTCCCTCCACGGGTCGGCGTGCATGTGGTAGCCGTTCTGCTCCCAGAAGCCGGGCGGGTTCACGTCGAGGAACTCGAAGGCGCGCAGCCACTTCGACGACTTCCAGAAGTAGAGCTTCGGCAGCACCAGGCGCATCGGGCCGCCGTGGTCGGGCTCGAGGTCCTTCCCGTTGTGCTTCACCGCCAGCACCACGTCGTCGTCCAGCAGATCGGCGAGGGGCGTGTTGGTCGTGTAGTCGGGATCCGCGTGCTGGAGCACGAACGCCGCCTCCGCCCGCGGCGTCACCTGCTCGACGAGCCAGCGCGCGGAGACGCCCTCCCACTCGTTGTCGAGCTTCGACCAGCGCGTGACGCAGTGGACGTCGGAGCGCACGGTGATCCGCGGCAGGCGCAGGAACTCCTCCCACGTCCACGACGTCGGGCGCTCCACCAGGCCGAAGCAGCGGAAGGTCCAGCGTTTGGGATCGAAGCGGGGCGTGCGGCCATACGTCAGGACGGGCCACTTCTCGGTCAGGACCTGGCCGGGCGGCACCCGGTCGGCCACGGCGGGATCGGGCCTTTTCATGTGGCAAATCATAAACCTGCCCGGGGGGTCCAAACGACGGACATATAATGGAAGCGGTCGAGACCCACCCCACTCCCCGGGAAAGGAGCGCGGATGAAAGGACAACCTGGATGAACGGTGAGCGAAAGCTGGCGATGTTCATGGATTTCGAGAACATCGCCCGCGGCGTCAAGGAAGCGCAGTACAAGCAGTTCGAGCTGAAGCTGGTGCTGGAGCGGCTGCTGGAAAAGGGCAAGATCATCGTGCGGCGCGCGTACGCGGACTGGAACCGGTTCACCGAATACAAGCGTCCCTTCCACGAGTGGGCCATCGAGCTGATCGACGTTCCGCAGAGCCGGTACAGCGGCAAGAACTCCGCGGACATCCGGATGGTCGTGGACGCCCTCGACCTCGCCTACGGCAAAACCCACATCGACTCGTTCGCGCTGGTGTCGGGCGACTCGGACTTCTCGCCGCTCGTCAGCAAGCTCCGCGAAAACGACCGCTACGTGATCGGCCTCGGCGTCAAATCGTCATCGTCCGACCTGCTCGTCGGCAACTGCGACGAGTTCATCTTCTACGAGGACCTCATCCGCGACACCAAGAAGACGCGGCTGCTGCACGGGCTCCCCGAGAAGAAGGCGGAGGCGATGGCGCAGCTCATCGACGCGATCCAGGCGCTCCAGCGCGAGAACAAGGAGACGCTCTGGGGGTCGATGGTCAAGCAGACGATGATCCGCAAGAACCCCGCCTTCAACGAGTCGTACTACGGATACTCGACGTTCTCGAAGCTCCTGGAAGAGGCGGCCAAGCAGCGCATCGTGACGCTGGAGCGCGACGAGAAGTCCGGCACCTACATCATCACCGCGCTGTCCGAGGATTCCGGGCGGGCGGCCTGACACAGCCTCGCACCGCGGGGCGGCGACGGCCGCCCCGCGGTGCGAGCACACCCCGTCGTCATTCGGTGCCTTGCCCCGGGTTCGGCGGCGGCACCAGGGTGACGAGGTCGTTCCAGATCCGCAAGAACGCCGCGACCTCCGGGTCGTGCTTGAGCTTGTCGGGCGCGTACACCGTGACCTCGTGGTAGCGCGCGTCCAGCGAGATCCGGAGGACGAGCGCGGAGGCGTGCGAGACTTCGAACGCATAGTCCGGGGCCATGAAGTAGAAGTTGGACGCCCGCACGGTCGTGACGAGCCGCTCGAGATCGCCCCGCGTCAGCCGCACGGATCTCCTGGTGATCCCCTTCGGGCTCCCGCGGGGGCTTCGCTGAGTCTCCTGGAGAGCCTTGCCGTCCGAGGTCACCGTCAGCGTCCAGCGGTTCCATTGCGGGAGACCGGAGATATCCACGCCGGGGTGCGGGAGCGCGGGGTAGTACTCGGCCGTCAGTCTGAAGTCCCGGGGGACCGCGTCGTCGGCCCGGAGGCCGGACGACGCGCTCAGCACCGCGAGCATCACCGAGGTCGCGACGACGCCACGAATCGTCAGCGGCTGCGTCTCCTAGCGCCGCTCCAGACGTCGCACCTCGATCCGGCGCACGCGGCCGGCATCCGACAGGAACGCCGTCAGGACCCACGACACGGCGGAGATCACCAGCGCGCCGAGGAACGCCGCGCCGAACCCGTGCACCTCGAAGCCGGGCACCAGCCGCGAGGTCAGCCACAGGCAGAACGCGTTCAGCACGAAGATGAAGAGCCCGAGCGTGACCAGCGTGATCGGCAGCGTCAGGAAGATCAGGATGGGGCGGACGACGGCGTTGATGATGCCCAGGACCAGCGCGGCGAGCAGCGTGTGGCCGAGGCCGCCGAGGGCGATGCCCGGGATGAGCGAGGCCGCCACCCAGAGGGCGGCGGCATTAATCAGCACGCGGAGCAGGAAGCCCATGGGTCGCCTACTTTCCCGCGAGCGCGAGCCAGAGCGCGCGGTCGATCGACAGCACGCCGGCGCCGCCGATCAGGATCGACAGCGCCATGGCGATCAGCACGAAGTTGAACTCGTAGCCGGGCCCCTTGCCGGGCACGCCGAGGTTGAGGAAGAACCCGTGCTTGCCGTGCACCTTCGCGATGGCCACGAGCATGACCACGATGATGCCCACGGCGGCCGGGCGCGCGAGCAGTCCGGTGAGCATGGCGCAGCCGCCGAGGAACTCGATGAACGCCGCGAGCACCACCGCCGCCGGCGGCACGCCCAGGCCCTGGAACATTTTGACGGTGCCGGCGAGGCCGTGACCACCGAACCAGCCGAGCACCTTTTGTGACCCGTGCGCGAAGAACACCACGCCGAGCGCGAGCCGGACCACGAGGTGCGACCAGGAGGGATAGGTGCCGAGCACGGCGTCCAGGGCGGCTGGCATGTGGTATCCTCCCCCGTCGTGAGCCTGCGGTTCGCGATCTCCCCTGTGTCGCGGCGAGTCTACACCATCGCGCTCGGGCTCAGCCTCGGGGTGGCCGCGTTCGGAATGGGCTGCCGCGCGCCCGCGCCGGGCGCGCACGACCGCCTCGCCGTCCAGACGCAGATGGTCAAAGGCCCGGCGACGGCACCCGTCACCATCGTGGAGTTCTCCGATTACCAGTGACCGTTCTGCCGGCGCGTCCAGCGGTCGCTGGAGCAGGTGCTCAAGGAGTACGACGGCCGCGTGCGTCTGATCTACAAGGACTTCCCGCTGCCCTCGCACGCGCTGGCCATGCCCGCCCACGAGGCCGCGCGCTGCGCCGGCGAGCAGGGCCGCTACTGGGCCTATCACGACGTGCTGTTCGAGCGGCAGCCGCGCTTCGAGCGCGACGACCTCGTCGGCTACGCCGTCAACCTCGATCTCGACCGCGAGCGCTTCGAGCGCTGCCTCGACGACCACACGTTCCGCGCCGCCGTGGAGGCGGACTTCGCGGAGGGGCGCGAGCTCGGCGTGCGCAGCACGCCCACCTTCCTCATCAACGGCAAGCCGCTCGTGGGCGCGCATCCCCTCGAGAACTTCCGCGCCGCCATCGACGACGCGCTCCGAGCGCGCCGCTGATGGCCTTTCTGCGCGTCGCGCGCGGTGCCGACATCCCGGCCGGCCGGGGCTGCCTGGTGGAGGCGGGCTCGTTCACGCTCGCCGTGTTCAACGGGGGCGGCGGCCGCTTCTACGCGCTGAGCGCGCTCTGCCCGCACGAGGACGGGCCGCTGGCCGACGGCTGGATCGAGGGCGACGCGGTGGTGTGTCCGTGGCACGGCTTCGACTTCGACCTGGCCACCGGGCAGTGCCGCGTGGCCGACGACCTCTCGATCAGCGTCTTCGCCACGCGCGTGGTGAACGGCATGGTCGAGGTGGAGGTGCCGTGAGATCCTTTTCGAGGACGGCGACCGCCGTACCGTCCTCATGCGATACGAGCCGGGCGCGGTGATCCCGCGCCACCGGCACGTCGGCGACGAGCAGATCTTCGTCCTCGAGGGCAGCGTCTCCGACGACACCGGCACGTGCGCCGCGGGCGATTACGCCCGGCGGCCGCCGGGATGCGTGCACTCGGTGCGCAGCGCGGGCGGCGCACTGGTCCTCGCCGTGATGAGCGGCGGGACGGAACCCGTTCCCGAGGGCCGTTCCTGACCGACCTCAAAGGTGCTAGGGTAACCACCCATGGGCGAACGCGCGGTGAAACACGTACGGAAGTTCCTGGGGCAGCGGTTGCGGGCGCTCCGCAAGCAGCGCGGACTCAGCCAGGAGCGGCTGGGCGATCGCGCCGGCCTGTCCGGCAAGTTCATCGGCGAGGTCGAGCGCGGCGAGAAGTCGATCTCCATCGACAGCCTGTACCACGTATCGGTGGCGCTGGAGATTCCGCTCCGCGAGCTGACCGACGTGCGCGCCGACAAGCCGTCGGAGGTGCCGAGCGAGGACGCGGAGAAGATCTTCGCGCTCGTCGCCGGCCGGCGGCGGCCCGAGGACATTCGCAAGGCCTACCGGGTCCTCCAGGCGATCTTCGGCAAGGCTTCTTGAGGTCCCACGGCAGGGCCGCTGACGCTTGGCGGCCCTGCCGCCCGCTGCCCGAGTGATGGACTGGCCCACGGGCCTCCTCGTGCACGACGGCAAGGTGCTCGGGATCGATTGGAGCGTCTGGAAGGTCGTCGGCTGGCTCGGCAACCTCGTGTTCTTTTCGCGATTCTTCGTGCAGTGGTACGCGACCGAAAAATTGCGACGCGTCGTGGTGCCGACCGCCTTCTGGTGGCTGAGCCTGATCGGGTCGGTCCTCTTGTTGATCTACTCGCTTCGCCAGCGCGACTCGGTGTTCATCTTCGCGTATGCCTTCACCTGGATCCCCTATATCCGCAATCTGATCATCCACCATCGCCACGCCGACGCGCACCTCGAGTGCGAGACCTGTGGCCACTCGTGCCCACCGCACTCCAATTTCTGCGCCTCGTGCGGAGCGCCGCTCGCCGGGTCGGCGGCGAAAACGGCGCGGTGATCGCGGGGTGATACAATCGGCGTCGATCATTGGCTATGCCTCTGACTGACCCTCCGAGGAGATGACCGTGCCGTCGACGATCAACTGGACCCAGGTGCAGACGCGTCCGACGCTCATGATCCCCGGCCCGACGGAGCTGCCGTTTCCCGTCATCCAGGCCATGAACCAGCCCTCCGTGATCCAGTACGACCGCTCGTTCGACGAGGGCGTGCTGGAGCCGACGACCCTCGCCCTGCGCGACGTCTTCCAGACGAAGAGCGAGGTCATCATCATGCCGGGCTCCGGGCGCACCGCGCTGGAGGCGGGCGCGCTGTCGATCATCGAGCCGGGCGACCGCGTGCTCGTCGTCGGCGCCGGGGCGTTCGGCCTGCTGATGCGCGAGATCATGGACCGCGTGGGCGCCGACGCCACCGAGTTCCCGATCGAGTGGGGCGCGCGCCTGGACGTGGACCGGCTGGCCCGCGAGGCCGAGCGCGTGCGCCCCAAGGCCATCACGTTGGTGCACAACGAGACGTCGACGGGCACCACCTACCCCGCGGCCGAGGTGGCCGGGGTCGCGCGCTCGGTGGGCGCGCTCTTCATGCTGGACACCGTGTCGTCCATCGCGGGCCTCGACGTCCGCACCGACGAGTGGGGCGTGGACCTCAACATGACGGGCTCGCAGAAGTGCCTGGCGGCGCCGCTCGGCATGGCCCTGGTGTCCGTGAGCCCGCGCGCCTGGCGGGCCATGGAGCAGCGCAAGAAGAAAGCGCAGTCCTACGCGTACGACCTGCTGCGCTGGCGCGACAACTGGGTGCCCGTCTCGCGCGGCGGAAAGATTCCCGACGGCACGCCGCGCCGGCAGCCGATCTCGATCCCCACGCACCTCACGGTCGCCCTGCAGGTGGCCGTGCGCCTGATCCTCGAGGAGGGCATCGCCAACCGCGCGCGCCGTCACGCCATCGCCGGCGGCGCCCTGCGCGCGGGCGTGGCCGCCATGGGGCTCGAGATGTTCCCCGATCCGACGATCGCGTCGAACACGGTGGCGTGCATCCGTTCGCCCAACGGCGTGGAGCCGGCGGCCGTGGTCGCGCGTATGCGCGAGCAGTACGGGATCCTGATCGGCACCGGCCTCGACAAGATCCGCACCTCCACGCTGCGGATCGGC
This sequence comes from Candidatus Rokuibacteriota bacterium, assembly GCA_003220225.1. Taxonomy (GTDB): domain Bacteria; phylum Methylomirabilota; class Methylomirabilia; order Rokubacteriales; family CSP1-6; genus AR12. The sequence goes on along the minus strand of QHRU01000053.1, from coordinate 32,102 downwards.
ACCATGGGCATCACGGCCAGCCCGCACTACGTGCTGCCGACGCTGTCGGCGCTGGAGATGGCGCTGCGCGACCTGGGCGACAAGGGCGAGCCCGGCGCGGGCGTGGGCGCCGCGCAAGCCGCGTTCGCCGAGGGCGCCTAGTGGCCGACCCGCTCATCGCCGTGCCCGACGACTTCCCCAGCGTGTTCGAGAAATCGGCGGCCCACGAGGCCGCTCGCAAGCTCGGCGAGACCGTCGTCTACGCCGCGCGCGGCGCCGACGAGGAGCCGGAGCTGATCAAGCGCATCGGCCGTGCCCGCGTCGCCATCAATATCCGCGCCCACGCGCGCTTCAGCGACGGCGTCTTCGCCGCCTGCCCGAATTTGAAAATGGTCTCGATCTGGGGCACGGGCACCGACAACATCGACCTCGACGCGGCGGGCCGGCGCGGCGTCACCGTCTGCAACACGCCCGGCGCCAACGCCTTCGCCGTCGCCGAGCACGCGCTCGCCCTCATGCTCGCGACCGGGCGCAAGCTCGTGCGGATCGACCGCGAGATGCGCGGCGGCGCCTGGCCGCGCGAGATGCTGATCCAGTGTCTGGGCAAGACGCTCGGCGTCTTCGGCACCGGCACCATCGGCGCGCGCGTGGCCGCGCTGGGCACGGCCATCGGCATGGAGGTGCTCGCCTGGAGCGCGCGCAAGGACTCCGCGAGCCGCAAAGAGGAGATCCTGCGCGCCGCCGACTTCGTCACGCTCCACCTGCGGCTGACGCCGGAGACGCGCGGGTTCCTCGGCCGCAAGGAGCTGTCCCTGATGAAGAGGACGGCGATCCTCGTCAATACCGGCCGCGGCGCCCTGGTCGAGCGCGAGGCACTGCTGGACGCGCTGGCCACGAAGAAGATCGCCGGCGCCGGGCTCGACGTGTTCCACGACGAGCCGCTCAAGCCGGGCGATCCGATCCTCGGCTTCGACACCGTGGTGCTCTCGCCCCACAACGCGGGTCAGACGGCCGAGGTCGTCCGCGACGGGCTGCTGCGCGCGGTGAACAACGTCGAGCAGTTCTTGAAGGGCTCGCCCACCGACGTCGTCGTCGCGCCCGTGAAGTAGCCCGCGCCTGGACAGCCTCGTCCTCAAGCTCGTCACCACCCCGGTCCTGATCGGCACGGCAAGCCTCGCGGGCCGGCGCTGGGGCCCCGCCGTCGGCGGCTGGCTCGTCGGCCTGCCGCTCACCTCGGCGCCGATCGCCTTCTTCCTCGCGCGTGAGCACGGCCTGGCCTTCGCAGCCGCCGCCGCCGTCGGCATCATGGCCGGCACCGTGTCGCAGGCGCTCTTCTGCCTGGCCTACGCGCGCACGGCGCGGCACACGCACTGGCCGCTGGCCCTCGCCGCCGGCGGTCTGGCCTTCGCCCTCTCGACACTGGCGCTCCGCTGGCTGCCGCTCTCGCTGGTCCCGCTCGCCGTCGTCGCCCTCGCCTCGTTGCTGGCCTGTCGCCGCTTCATGCCCCGCGTGGCGCCGGCGCGGAGGGCTGCCCGCACGCGGCTGCCCTGGTGGGACATCCCGGCGCGCATGGTGGTGAGCACGGGCTTCGTGCTCCTGCTGACGGGCGTCGCGTCGCATCTCGGGCCGCGGCTGACGGGGTTGGTGACGCCGTTTCCGATCTACGCCGCGATCCTCGTCGTCTTCACGCACGCGCTCGAGGGGCCGGCGCGCGCCGCCGGCATGCTGCGCGGGCTCCTGCTGGGCCTCTACTGCTTCGTCGGCTTCTTTCTCGTGCTGGCGACGCTGCTCGAGCGCGCCGGCATCGCGCCGGCGTTCGCGGCCGCCATCGCCGTCATGCTGGCGATCCAGGGCGGCGCGCTGTGGGCGCTACGCCGCGGCGCCACCGCCTAGCGGCGCCCGGCCTTCCACCACTCGTAGATCTCCTCGCCCGTCGTCATCCACACGCCCTTCTGGCGGCGCATGTAGTCGTACACCGCCTCGAAGTACTTGATGCGGTGCGGAACGCCGTGGATGTAGGGATGCACGGCGATGGCCATCACGCGCGCACCCTTCGCGCCTTCGGCGTGGAGCCGGTCGAACTGGTCGCGGCAGCGCTGCACCCACGCCGATGACTGATGGTGCTGGATGACCATCGTCGGGATGTCGTTCAGCTCGAGCGTGTAGGGCACCGAGACGAGCGGGCGGTGCGCGGTGCGGATCTCGTATGGCTGGTCGTCGTTGACCCAGTCCGACACGTACTCGATGCCCGCCTCCGACAGGAGATCGAGCGTCTCCCACGTCTCGGTCAGCCCGGGCCCGAGCCAGCCCTTCGGCTTCTTGCCGGTGAACTTCTGGATGATCTGGATGGAGTCGCGGATGACCGCGCGTTGATCGGGCTGCACGTGCATGGCCCCCTGCTTCACGCCGTGGCCCATGAACTCCCAGCCCGCGTCGCGCATCGCCTCGGCCACGCGCGGATACGAGTGGCAGACGTTGGCGTTGATCGATGTCGTCGCGCGGATCTTGCGGCGCACCAGCGCCTCGTGCAGGCGCCAGAAGCCGACGCGCATGCCGTACTCGTGCCACGCCCAGTTCGGCACGTCGGGCACGGTGGCCACGCCCTGCGGCGCCGTGAGGTACTGGCGCGCCATCGGCTTCTCGATGTCCCACTCCTCGACGTTGACGATCGTCCACACGGCGATGCGCGCGCCCTTCGGCAGCTTCCACGGCTTGCGGTCCACGATCGCGGAGTAGTCGAAACGCTCGTGCGGCAGTCTCACCGGCAGCCTCCTCGGTCATTTCATAGGCTCGCCTCGGACGGCAGGGCCTGGGTCACAGGCTCGCCTCGCCTTGCGGCTGCGGCTCGCACCACGGCCCCGCGACGTCCGGCGGCTCGCCCTACGGTGGGCTCATAGTACAATCCCCGCCGTGGCTCGGCCCGACGCGATCGACGTTCACGCGCACTTCTTTCCCGAGCGCTATCTCGACCTCATCGCGCGCGAGGGCGCGCCCCACGAGGCGCGCATCGACCGTGCGGACCCGAAGGGCCCGTCGATCGTCATGAAGGCCTCGCGCACGCTGCCGCTCGAGGCCACCTACTGGGACCTCGACCGCCGGCGCCGCGCGATGGACCGGGTGGGCGTGGCCGTCCACGCGCTCTCGCTGACGTCGCCGATGGTGTACTGGGCCGACGGCGACCTCGGCCAGCGCCTCGCCGCCGTCGTGAACGACGCCATGAGCGAGGCCCACCGCGGCTTCCCCGATCGCTTCATCGGCTGCGCGACGCTTCCGATGCAGGATCCGTCGCGCGCCCTCGTCGAGCTCGAGCGCGCGGCCGCGCTGCCGGGCATCAAGGGCGTCTACCTCGGCACCAACATCAACGGCCGCGAGCTGTCGGACCCGGCCTTTACGCCGATCTTCGCCGCCTGCGAGGCCAAGCGCCTGCCCGTGCTCCTGCACCCGCTCAGCGTGATCGGCGCCAACCGCCTGGGCCGTTTCTATCTCAACAACTTCCTCGGCAATCCGTTCGACACGGCCGTCGCCGCCGCGCACCTCGTCTTCGGCGGCGTGCTGGACCGCTTCCCGAAGCTGGAAGTCTGCCTGCCGCACGCCGGCGGCGCCATGCCGTATCTCGTCGGCCGGCTCACCCACGGCCAGCGGGTGCGGCCCGAGACGAAGGGCGTGGCCAAGCGCCGGTTCGACGCCTACCTCCGGCGCTTCACGTACGACACGATCAGTCACGCCCCGGCGTCGCTGTCGTACCTGGTCGGCCTCGTCGGGGCCGACCGGGTGATGATCGGCAGCGATTTCTGTTTCGACATGGGCCCGGCGCGGCCGCGCGAGATCGTCGTGCGCGGCATGAAGCTGTCCGCGCGGGACCGCGCCCGCATCCTGTCGGAGAACGCGCGGCGTCTGCTCCGCCTGTGAGTGTGGCCGTGCGCCTGTGACTGCAGAATTCTGGGTCACCCAGACCTTCAACGGCCTGTCGTACGGGGCGCTCCTGTTCCTGCTCGCGAGCGGGCTCTCGCTCATCTTCGGCGTGATGCGCGTGGTCAACCTCGCCCACGGCTCGTACTTCATGCTCGGCGGCTACGTCGGGTTGTCCGTCATCTGGCGCACCGGCTCGTACGTCCTCGCCCTCGTGGCGGGCGCGCTGGCGCTGGCCCTCGTCGGCATCGCGATGGAGCGGCTCTTCCTGCGCCGCCTGTCCGGCCAGACGCTCGGCCAGGTGCTGATGACGGTCGGCTTCGCGCTGATCTTCCAGGATCTCGCGCTCCTGATCTGGGGCGGCGATCCGTACTCGATCCGGCCGCCGTCGATGCTCGCCGGCGTGGTGACCGCGGGCCCGGGGCGCTTTCCCGTCTACCGCATCTTCATCGTCGTGGTCGCCGTCGTGGTCGGCGCCGCTCTCTGGCTGGCGCTCGACCGCACGCGCGTGGGCGCGATGATCCGCGCCGCCGTGGACGATCCGGAGATGGCGCAGGGCATCGGCATCCGGGTGCCGCGGATCTCCCTCGGCATCTTCGCCCTCGGCGCCGCCCTCGCCGCGTTCGGTGGCGTGGTCGGCGCCGGCTTTCTCGGCGTCTATCCCGGGCTCGATTTCGAGATTCTTCCCTACGCGTTCGTGGTGGTGATCGTCGGCGGTCTCGGCTCGCTGCCGGGCGCGATGGTCGGCTCGCTCCTCGTCGGCCTCCTCGACAACTTCGGCAAGGCGCTGTTCCCCGAGCTGTCCTACTTCACGCTCTTCGCGCCGATGGCGCTGATCCTGGCGCTCAAGCCCACCGGCCTCTTCGGACGCGTGTGAGGCGCCGGCCGATCGTGATCGGCGTCGGCGCCCTCGTCGCCGCGGCCGCCGTGGCGCCGACGCTGCCGTCGTATCCGCTCACGCTGCTGACCCAGGTCGCCATCATGGCGATCCTGGCCATGAGCCTCGACATCCTGCTGGGCTACACGGGCCTGCCCTCGCTCGGCCACGCCGCGTACTTCGGCACCGCCGCCTACGCCGTCGGCATCCTCGCCACCGAGCGTCAGGCCGGCTTCCTCACGTGCCTCGTCGCGGGCGTGCTGCTGGCCACGGCGGCGGCGGCGCTGTTCGGTCTCGTGGCGATCCGCGCCACCGGCACCTACTTCCTGATGATCACGCTCGCGCTCGGCATGGTCGTCTGGGGTCTCGCCTTCCGCTGGGTCTCGCTCACCAAGGGCGACAACGGCATCGCCGGCGTGCCGCGTCCCGACCTGGCGCTGCCGTGGAGCCTGGCGGCGCCGCTGCCCTTCTTCTATTTCGCGCTCGTGGCGGCGGCGCTGGCGTGGGCCGCGCTCGGTACGCTCGCGCGCTCGCCGTTCGGGCTCACCCTGCAGGGCATCCGCGAGAGCGAGACGCGCATGCGGGCCCTCGGCTACGACGTCTGGCTGCACAAGTACCTGGCCTTCGTCATCTCGGGCGGGTTCGCGGGATTCGCCGGGGTGCTCTGGGCCTGGTACAACGGCTTCGTCAGCCCGGTGGACGTGCAGCTCGTCACCTCCGTGGAGACGCTCCTCATGGTCGCCCTCGGCGGCCCCGGCACCCTGGCGGGGCCGGCCCTCGGCGCGGCCGTGATCGTGTTCCTCAAGAACTTCGTCAGCGTGTACACCAAGCGCTGGCTGCTCATCCTGGGCGCCGTGTACATCGGCGTCATCCTGTTCGCACCGCGCGGCGTGCTGGGCGCGCTCAGGGCCCCGCGCCGCTAAATCGCAAGGAGGACCACTCATGACGCGCATTCGCCTCGTCGCCTCGGTCGTCCTGCTGGCACTCGCCACGTCGCTGGCCGCGCCCGTCGGCGCACCCGCGCAGTCGGCGCCGATCAAGATCGGATTCCTCGCGCCGCTCACCGGCCCCTTCGCGCAGATCGGCAAGGACATGGTGAACGGCAACCAGCTCTACCTCGCCGAGATCGGCGGCCAGGTCGCCGGCCGGAAGATCGAGGTGCTCGTCGAGGACGACGAGGGCAATCCGGCGACCGCGCTCAACAAGTCGCGCAAGCTCGTCGAGCAGGACAAGATCTCGATCCTCACCGGCGGCATGCTGGCCAACGTCGGTTACGCGCTGCAGCCCTACATCGACGCCCAGAAGATCCCGACGACCTACCCGGTCATCGCCGCCGACGACATCACGCAGCGCAAGCCCGCGAAGTGGATCGTGCGCACGGGCTGGTCCACCAGCCAGCCGATGCACCCGTTCGCCGACTGGGTGCTGAAGAACACCAAGTACCGGAAGATCGCCGCCATCGGAATGGACTACGCCTTCGGCTACGAAATCATCGGCGGCTTCCAGCAGGTGTTCGAGGAGGGCGGTGGGCAGATCGTCCAGCGCATCTGGGCTCCGCTCAACACCAACGACTTCGCGCCGTTCCTCGCGCAGCTCCGGCGCGACGCCGACGCCGTGCTCGCGCTCTTCACGGGACGGCTGGCGCTCCAGTTCGTCAAGCAGTACGAGGAGGCCGGCCTCAAGGGCAAGCTGCCGCTCCTCGGCGGCGGGACGATCACCGACGAGACCGTGCTGCCGCAAATGGGCGACGAGGCGCTCGGCCTCATCACCGCGCTCCACTACTCGCAGGCCCTCGACAATCCGGCCAACGCGAAGTTCAGCCGAGCCTTCGAGGCCTCGGCGGGAAAGATCGCCTCGTACTACTCGGAAGCCACCTACACCAACGCGCGCTGGATCGTGGAGGCCATCAAGGCCGTGGGCGGCAAGGCGGAGGACCGGGACGCGCTGCTGGCCGCGCTGCGCCGGGTGGACCTCAAAGAGTCCGCGCGCGGCCCGTTGAAGGTGGACGATTTCGGCAACCCCATCCAGAACATCTACATCCGCAAGGTGGAGCGGGTCGGCGGCAAGCTGCAGAACACCGTGATCGCCACCTACCCGGGCGTCAGCCAGTTCTGGAAGTACAAGCCGGACGAGTACATGAAGCGGCCGCTCTACGGCCGCGACTATCCGCCGTGCAAGTACTGCCAGTGAGGCGGACCTGAGCGAGCCGCTCGCGCTGCGCCTCGAGCGCGTCTCCAAGGCCTTCGGCGGGCTGCGCGCGGTGGACGACGTGGAGCTGGCCGTGCGCCCCGGCGAGCGCCGCGCGCTGATCGGGCCCAACGGCGCCGGCAAGACGACGCTCTTCAACCTGGTCGCGGGCGCCCTGCCGGTGACGGCGGGACGCATCGAGCTGTTCGGCCGCGACGTGACGCGGATGCCGTCGCATCGCCGCGCCGCCCTCGGGCTCACGCGCACGTTCCAGATCTCGAACCTGTTCGCGAGCCTCAGCGTCCTCGACAACTGCCGGCTCGCCGTCCAGGCGCTCACGGCGGCGAAATTTGCGATGCACCGCCCGCTCGCCCGCGACGCCGTGCTGCGCGCGCGCGCGGAAGAAACGCTCGCCGCGGTGGGGCTGGCCGACCGCGCCGCCGCCACGGTGCGCAACCTCTCGCACGGCGAGCAGCGCCAGCTCGAGATCGGCCTCGCCCTCGCCGGGCGGCCGCGCCTGCTGCTGCTCGACGAGCCGACGGCCGGGCTGTCGCCCGCGGAGTCGGCGGCGATGGCGCGGCTGCTCGGCCGCCTCGATCCCGCGATCACCGTGCTCATCATCGAGCACGACATGGACATCGCGCTCGAGGTCGCGCGCCACGTGACCGTCCTGCACTACGGCCGCGTGATCGCCGACGGCACGCGCGACGCGGTGCGCGCCGATCCCACCGTGCGGGAGATCTACCTCGGTGCTTGAGCTGGCCGACGTCCACACCTACTACGGCGAGAGCCACGTGCTGCAGGGCGTGTCGCTCGGCGTACGCGCGGGTGAGGTCGTCGCGATCCTCGGCCGCAACGGCGCCGGCAAGACCACGCTCATCCGCTCGGTGATCGGCTTCACGCCGCCGCGGCGCGGCACCGTGCATTTCAAAGGCGTCGAGGTCACGCGCTGGCCGCCCTATCGCGCCGTCGAGCGCGGCATGGGCCTGGTGCCGCAGGGGCGGCGCGTCTTCCCCTCGCTCAGCGTGGTCGAGAACCTGGCGGTGGCGCGGCGCGACGGGGGCCGTTTCACGCTCGCGCGCGTGCTCGAGCTGTTCCCGCGGCTCGCCGAGCGCGCGAAGAGCCGGGCGGGCCGGCTCTCGGGCGGCGAGCAGCAGATGCTCGCGATCGGCCGCGCGCTCATGACGAATCCCGATCTGCTGCTGATGGACGAGCCGACGGAAGGGCTGGCGCCTCTGATCGTGCGCGAGGTGGGCCGGATCATCGGCGAATTGAAGCGCGAGGGGCTGTCGATCCTGCTCGTGGAGCAGAACCTGCCGCTCGCGCTCTCCGTCGCCGACACGGTGCACGTGCTCTCGCGCGGCCAGATCGTGCACAGCTCGGCGCCGGGCGCCCTCATGGCGAACGACGACGTGAAATCGCGGTATCTTGGGGTATGACCCGTCTCCGCTTCGGCACGTTTTTCTTCTTCCAGGCCGCGCCCGGCCAGCGTCACGAGGACATCATCCGCAACGAGCTCACGCAGGTGGAGTGGTCCGAAGAGCTCGGCTTCGACGAGGTGTGGTTCACCGAGCACCATTTCATCGACTACGGGCTCTCGGTCGATCCCGCCACGCTCGCCTCCGCGGCGGCGGCGCGGACACGCCGCGTGCGCATCGGCCTCGCGGCGGCGATCCTGCCGTTTCATCACCCGCTGCGTCTCGCCGAGCAGATGGCGCTCGTCGACATCATTTCCGACGGCCGGCTCGACGTCGGCGTGGGCCGTGGCAACCGCCCCGCGGAGTTCGCCGGCTATCGCGTGCCGCAGCAGGAGAGCCGCGAGCGCTTCGACGAGACCGTCGACGTGATCCAGCGCGGCTGGACGGAGGAGCGCTTCTCGTACCACGGCCGCTTCTTCTCCTTCGACGACGTGCGCGTCATTCCCAAGCCGGTTCAGCGGCCCCACCCGCCGCTCTACCAGGTGTGCGTGACGAAGGACGGGATCGAGAACACCGCGCTGCGCGGCTGGCCGATGCTGAACTCCGTCCTCTTCGGGCCGGTGGATCAGCTCCTCGCCAACCGCGACACCTACGTGAACACCCTCGACAAGGCCGGCCGCACGCCCGACGAGATCGCGGCGCTCCTCGCGCGCTGGGGCGTCTCGCGCCAGATCTACGTCGCCGACACCGACGCGAAGGCCCTCGAGGAGGCGAAGGCGGCCGAGCTCTGGTACCAGGACTCGTTCCGGCGGTTCGTGATTCCCGAGCGCATCGAGGACGCGCACCCCACGCTCCAACCGGCGTTCCGCGCGATGGCGGAGAGGCTCGGCACGGTCACGTGGGACGGGCTCGTGGCGGAGACGCTGGCCTTCGGCTCGCCCGACACCGTCGCGCGCCACATCGAGTACATGCGCTCGATCGGCGTCGGCCAGATCCTCTGCTGGATGAATTTCGGCGGCCTGGCCCAGGACAAGATCCGCCGCTCGATGGAGCTGTTCGCGCGCGAAGTCATGCCACGCTTTCGCTAGCCGGAGAGAACGCCATGATCCGTCCCGCCGCGGTGATCGCGCTCCTGTCGCTGCTCCTCGCCGGCCCTGTCGCCGGCGCCGAGTCCATCCGCGTCGGCTACCTCGGCCCGCTGACCGGCATCTTCGCCGCCGCCGGCAAGGACATGCTCGACGGGCTGAAGATGGCGTTCGAGCAGGTCAACTACGAGGTCGCCGGACGCAAGATCGAGCTGATCGAGGAGGACGACGAGGGGAATCCGGCCACCGCGCAGGCCAAGTATCGCAAGCTCGTCGCGCAGGACCGCATCCACGTGCTGGACGGCGTGCTGCTGAGCAACATCGGGTACGCGCTGGTGCCGAACATCGAGCGCGACCGCCTGCCCTCGCTCTTCCTGACCACGCCGGACGATCTCACCAAGCGCCGGATCGCGAAGTACCTGATGCGCTCGAACTTCGCGGCGAGCCAGCCGATGCACGCGCTCGGCGACTACGCGGCGAAGACGCTCAAGTACAAGCGCGTGGCCGCCATCGCCATGGACAACAACTTCGGCCACGAGGGGATCGGCGGCTTCCAGCGCGTGTTCGAGGATAGCGGCGGGCGCCTCGTGCAGAAGACCTGGGTGCCGCTCAACACCATGGACTTCGCGCCGTACCTCACCCAGGTCCCGCGCGAGGTCGACGCGGTCGTGCAGGTGTTCGTCGCCGGCCAGGCCGTGCGCTTCTCCAAGCAGTACGGCGAGAGCGCGCTGCACGGCAAGGTGCCGCTCATCGGCACCGGCGTGTACACCGACCAGTCGTCGCTCCAGGGCATGGGCGACGAGGTGATCGGCCACGTGGGCACGATGATCTGGTCGCCGACGCTCGACAACACCGCCAACCGCGCGTTCACGAAGATTGCGGAGGCCAAGGTCAAGCGCACGCCGTCCTACTTCCACGCGGTCATGTATTCCTCGGGGCGCTGGATCATCGAGGCCGCGAAGGCCCTCGGCGGCAACGTGGAGGACCGGGACCGCCTCCTCGCCGCGCTGCGCCGGGCGAGCGAGACGACCCAGGACCCGCGAGGTCCGATCAAGCTCGACGAGTACGGCAACCCCACGGAGAACGTGTACATCGTGCGGGTCGAAAAGGTCGGCGGACGGCTCCAGAACACCGTGATCCACACTTATCCGATGGTGTCGCAGTTCTGGACCTACCGGCCGGACGAGTTCCTCAAGACGCCGGCCTACGACCGCAGCTATCCGCCCGTGAAGCCGTGAGGTGGCGCTGACCGAGCCGCGCTTCGGCTTCTTCTTCTGGCCGTGGTCGCCGGAGTACACGGCGCGCCTGGCGGGACTGGCCGAGCGCGACGGGTGGGACCTCCTCGGCGTCGCCGACACACCGGGCAACGCGATGGATGTCTGGGTCGCGCTCACGCTCGCCGCCGCGCGCACCGAGCGCGTCGGGCTAGCGGCCTGTGTGACGAACCTCGCCACGCGTCACCCCGCCATCACCGCCGGCGCCGCCGCGTCGGTGGACGCCGTCTCCGGCGGCCGCGTGCTGCTCGGCGTCGGTCGTGGCCACAGCGGGGTCGCGAACCTCGGCGCCGCGGCGTCGGCGAGCCCCGCGTTCCGCGAGGGGCTCCGGTTCACGCGCGCGCTCCTGGCCGGCGAGCGCGCGTCGCTGAACGGCGGCCCCGCCACGCAGCTTCCGCCCTCGGGCCGCCGCGTGCCGGTCTTCGCCGCCGCGTCGGGGCCGGGCGCGCTGCGCACCGCCGGCGCCGTGGCCGACGGGGCCTTCGTGAACTACGGCCTGCAGGCCGACCACGTGGCCCACGCGCGCGCGCGGATCGGCGCGGGCGCGGCGGAGACGGGCCGCACCGCCGACGACGTCGAGACGTGGTGGATCGCCTGCCTCGACTGCGCCCCGACGCGCGACGCCGCGCTCGACACGCTCGGCAACATCCTCGGCTTCGTGGCCGCCTACATTCTCGGGGCGGCGCCGGCCGAGCGCGGCGTGCCGCCGGACCTCGTGCCCGCGATCCACGAGCTGCGGGCGACCTACACGACCCGCCGCGCCGAGATGGACGCCGGGCTGGTGAAGCGCCTCGGGCTCTTCGATTACCTCCGAGGGCGCCTGGCGATCGCCGGCACGCCGGACGACTGCGTCGAGCAGGCGCGCGCCGCGCTGGCTGCCGGCGCCACGCGCCTCATGTTCACGGTGAGCCTCGCCGCCGATCCGGTCCGCGCCGTCGAGCTCTTCGGCGCCGAGGTGCTGCCGGCGCTGAGACGCGGCCGATGATCGTCGAGGCGGCGGCGCGGCCGCGCGACGGCAGCTAGCGGGCGAGCAGCGCCGGCGAGGCCGACACCTCGTCGGGATAGTTGGCGAGCCGCGCCGCCTCCCGCGATGACACGATCTCGAGGACGCCGAGGGCCAGCACGAGGGCCGTGAGCATGATGGCGTAAAGGACTCGCATGCCGGTAGGACGCGCGCCGGAAGCGAAGGGATTCCGGGCCGCGAGAATCCCGTGGCCTCTCCCCCGCATCTCAATCGCGAAGGGAGAGAACGACGATGACGACGAAACGAATCCTGGTGCCGCTGGACGGCGACGAGCGCAGTGAGGCGATCGTGCCGCTGGTGGCCGCGGTCGCGCGCGACGGCGGGGCGACGGTGCGCCTGCTCCGTGTCTATCCGGTCCCCGAGCGTCGCGAAGGCACCCACGGGCGGACGGTCGAGTACGTGGATCAGGCGATGAGCCGGCTGACCGCCGAGGGCCGCGAGGACCTCGAGCGTGGCGAGGCACGGCTGGCCGGCTTGCCGGTCGAGACGGTCGTGCGGTTCGGCGAGCCCGCGGAGGAGATCGTGCTGGAGGCGGAATCCTTCGGCGCGGACGTGATCGCGCTGAGCGAGCCCGTGCAGGGCCGGCTGCGGCGTCTGGTGACGCCCGGCGTCGCCGAGCGCGTGGCCCGCGAGACGGCCGTTCCGACGCTCGTCCTCAAGACGGCGGCGGCCTAACGGCGCGCGAGCGCCGTCACCACCACCGCGAGATCCTCGCCGCCGTGGCCCGCCGCCTGGGCCGCCGCGTAGAGGCGCTCGGCGACGTCCGTGAGCGGCACCGCCGCGCCGACGGCGCCGGCGGCCTCCTGGATCAGATGCAGGTCCTTCATGAAGAGATCGAGCTTCATCTGCGGCGGGAAGTCGCGCTTGACGATGAGCGGCCCGCGCACCTCCAGCATGCGTGAGGTCGCCGCGCTCGACCTCAACACGTCCAGCGCGAGCGGCACGTCGAGCCCCGCGCGCTCCACCATCGCCAGGGCCTCCGCCGCCGCCGCGCTGTTCAGCGCCACCAGCAGATTCGCCACGAGCTTGAGCACCATGGCCTGGCCCGCGGTGCCGACGTGCACCGCGCGCGGCAGGATCGTCTCCAGCAGCGGCCGCCAGCGCTCGTAGACGGCGCGCTCGCCGCCGGCGAAGATGATGCCGTCGCCGCGCGCGACCATCCCGCTGGTGCCGCTGATCGGACAGTCGAGAAACGCGACGCCGCGCGCCGCGCACTCGCGCGCGAGCCGCTCCGTGAGCGCGGGCGAGATGGTGCTCATCTGCACCACCGTCCGGCCGCGTGCCGTGGCCGCCAGGCCGCCCGCGCCGAGCACGACCTCCTCAACCGCCGCCAGCGAGGGCAGCACCACGCAGACCGGGTCGGCGGCTTCCGCCACGGCGGCCGCCGAGGCCACGGCGCGGCCGCCGATGGCCACCAGCGCGCGGTTGCGCTCGGGCACGACGTCGTGGCCGACGACGTCGCGGCCCGCCGCGCGCAGACGGCCGGCCACCGCGGAGCCGAGGAGACCGAGACCGACGATGCCGACGGGGCCGACGGTCGCCATGCGGCTCAGCAGGCCTTACAGGGCGGGTAGTCGCGCGAGTAGGCCGGCGCCTTGAGAAACTCGTCCGGCTTGTAGGTCCAGAACTGCGAGACGCTCGGGAACGTGTGGATGACGGTGTTCTGGAGCCGGCCGTTCACCCTGTCGACCTTTCGCACGTACACGTTCTGGATCGGGTTGCCGAAGTCGTCGAACTTCATCGCGCCCCGCGGCGCGTCCGAGAGGTCCACGCGGCGCAGCGCCCCGAGGAACTTGTCGACGTTCTCGATGTCGCCCCCGGTGGCCTCCAGGGCGGCCTTGAGCGCGATGCCCGCGACGTACGTGCCTTCGGAGTAGTACGACGGCACCTGCTTGAACTTGGCCTCGTAGGCGGCGGCGAACTTCTTGTTGGCCGGCGTGGCCAGCGCGGCCGAGTAGTGCAGCGCGGTGACCACGCCGAGCACCTCGTCGCCCTGCACACGCAGCACGTGCTCGTCGGTGAAGGTGCCGCCGCCGATCAGCGGGAGCTTTTCCTTCAGCCCCGCCTCGGCGAACTGCTTGCCGAAGCGCAGCGCATCGGCGCCGGAGAAGACGGCGTAGATCGCGTCCACGTCGCGGCGCAGCTGCGAGAGGTACGGCGCGAAGTCTGCGGTGCCCAGCGGCGGCCAGAGCTTCTGGACCACCTGGCCGCCCGACTCCTCGAACGAGCGCTGGAAGCCCGCCGCGACCTCCCAGCCGAAGGCGAAGTCGTAGCCGATCATGGCGATCTTCCGGTACTTGAGGTTGTCGACGACCCACTTGCCGAACGGGTGCGAGGGCTGACTCGACGTCCACCCCGTGCGCACGAGATAGGGATTGCGCTTGCGCTGCGTCAGGTCGTCGGCCGACACGATCGGATAGATCGCGGGGATTCTCTTCGACTCGATGTAGGGCGAGACCGCGTAGCCGACGGCGGCGCTCAGCGGCCCCGTGAGCAGGTGAACGCCCTGGCCCTCGACGAGCCCGCGCGCCTTGGTGATGCCCGTGGCCGGCTTGCCCTCGTCGTCCTCGACGATGAACTTGATCTCGCGGCCCGCGAGCCGGTACTTGTGCTCCTCGAAGAACAGCTCGAAGCCGTTGATCATGTCCTTGCCGTTGGCGGCCAGCGGTCCCGTCTGCGGCACGAGCATGCCGACCTTGATGGGTCCTTTCTGGGCCCACGAGGGCGCGCCGGCGGCCACGCCGGCGACGATGACGGCCACGGCCAGGATCACGAGCAGCCTGCGCATGTCGGCCTCCTTCAGGGTGCGGGAGCGAGAGCCTGGAGGATCTCGTCGTGGGTGAGCGGCCACCCGAGGGCGGCCGCGATCAGTTTCAGCGCGAAGCGGTGCATGTCTTCCCCGTCCATGGAGTCGACGGCGTCGGTCGCCACCACCACGCGGAAGTCGCGGTTCGTGGCCTCGAAGGCGGCGCACAGCACGCACGTCGTGGTGTTGATCCCGGCCAGGATCACGGTGTCGGCGCCGAGCCGGCGCCGCAGCACGAACTCGAGGTCGGTCGGCGCGAACACGCTGTAGCGCTTCTTGCCGCGCACGACGACGTCGCGCTCGTCGTGCAGCTCGGGGATGATCTCGGTCCCCGGGCTGCCCGCGAGGTTGTGCCGGAGGATCCCTTTGCGCGCCTTCGTCGGATCGTCGTGCGCGGCCTTCCAGAACGGGTTGGCGGCGATCTCCGCAGCATCGCGGTACTCGGTCACCACGTGCACGATCGGCACGCCGCGCCCTCTCAGATCGGCGAAGAGCGCTGCCGCGCGCTTGATCACGGGGCCGCAGCGCTCGGCGGCGAGCGGCAGACTCGCCACGGCCGGGTCGAGGTGACCGCGGTGCATGTCGACGGCGACGACGGCCGTGCGCGCGGGGTCGAGGTGGATCATGGCGGGGCGTCGACGATGTGCCGGATCGTAGTCCCGGTCCGAGACGTGGTCAAGGCAACGCGACGCAGTGTCGCCGGTGCCTCACGCCAGGACGCGGCGGGGCGCCCGGTCGAGCGCCCCGCCGCCGCCATACGAGACGTGACTATTGGAGGATCTTCTTGGCGTCGCCTTCGAGCTCGAGGATGTGCAGGCCCGTGTTCGCGCGGTCCACGATGTAAATAAACCCGCGCTCGTCGGTGTCGACGTTGTTGGTCTGGATCACCTGCTTGCAGACGTTGGGCACACCGTTGAGAGTGCCGCACCGAAAGTCGGTGTTGCCCGTGGGTTTCGGGATGAAGAACGCGACCTCTTTCGGGTCGAACGGGTTGCGGATGTCGAAGGCTCGCACTCCGGCGTTGAAGTAGGAGACGAACACGATCTTCTTGTAGAACGGCGGCCCGAAGTTCTCGTTGGTGGCATGGGGACCGAAGCGGCCACCCTTGTTACAGAAGTCGCCGCTGGAGGCCGGCACCTCGAAGGTCCCCACTCCCTGCGGCCTGTGCTCGTTGTTCGGAGCCACGCCGGTGATGTCGACGACGAACGTCAGGTGGCGGATCGACTGCTGGCAGAACGCGCCGCCCGCCTCCGACGTCACGACGACGAAATCGCGCACGTTGCCGCCGGCTGGTGCGTTGGGCGCCCAGTCCGGGAGAGTCACCCCGAGCACGGGGAAGCTCGTATGCGCGCCCCAGACCGGCTGCATCACGAAGCGGCCGATTTCCGCCGTCTTGTAGTCGTTCGCCGGGGTCGTCAGGATCTTTTGACGGTCCGCGATCTGCATCACGCCGTTGGAGCTGGTGCCGTACGCGAAGTAGACGCGGTTACCGGTCGGCCCGAGCGAGATCGGCCCGTGGATACTGGGGACCGCCGTGAAGTTGGGTGGCGGCACGCCGCCCGGCTGCTGCCCGTCGAGCGCCCAGTCCCGGAGGAACACGGGGTTCGCTGGGTTGCTGATGTCGAAGACCATGATGTGGTTGCCCGGCCTCCATCCCGCCGCGGTGTCGGTCGCGCGCCGGCCAACGACCCACGCGGTCCCCGAGTCGCATTCCCACCAGCTCTTGTGCGTCCCGGTGAGACCGCTGATGACGGGGTTGCCTCCCGCGACGGTGCGGACCGGCAGCGGGTTGCTCGGATTGGTCACGTCCCAGATCTCGTGCGCGGAGTCCGCGTAGCTCCGCAGCAGGTACACCTTGTTATCGTGGATCGGCAGCGTGCTGCCGTCGCACACGCGGACCATCTGCTGACCACCCCCCGCACCGTTCGCCACGGGGAGATGGAAGAGGTACTTCGGCTTCTTCGGGTCCGTGACGTCGACGATCGACGTGCCGTTCTCTTCGTTCTGTCCGGTGAGCGGGTTGAACGACGGCAGCGGATCGCCGGTCACCGGGTTCGTCCCCAGCGCGTGGTGGCCGACGAAGATGACCCAGCGGTTGTTCGAGTACCGGTGAACCGTCGGCTGATAGGACGAGCGGGCCTGCAGGTCGTTGGTGCCGACGAGCCTCAGGTCGTGGAGCTGCGGCGCGTCGTCCTCGGCTTTGGTGAAACGTGGGTGAGCGACGAGCGTGAGGCCGAGAGCGACGATAATCGCCAGAACAGCAAGGAGCGTGCGCTTCATCCCGATCTCTCCTTCTCAGATGAGGGGGGTGTTCGGAAGGAAAGGGACTTAGAACGCCCGCCGCCGGAGGGCTGCGCGGCCCAGCAGCGTCATGAGGCCGCCGCCGCCGACCGAGAGCGCGTGAGGCACGACGAATGTGCGGCAACTCTTCAGCCCTTCCGTGCGCGAAGCGACGAGCGACCGGTTCAATAGTCCAGGCGCGGGGAGACTAAGATCGGCTCGTGAGACTGTCAAGCCGCGTTGCGTCGGGCGCGCGCCACCGCCCGGCGCGCACTCTCCGGCGCGCACTCTCCTTGACGCTCTGTGGGTCCGACGGCTAGCCTACATCTCATGGCGATGAGGACGTGGCCGGCGTGGCCGGACCGATGACCGGCATCCCCGGCCTCATCGACTTCGACGCCCTCGGCTTCACAGAGATCATGGACGTCGTGCCACGCACGGCGCCGCGCGACGACGGGCGATGACCTTCGACTTCGACCGCGTCATCGATCGCCGCGCCTCTGACTCCAACAAGTGGCGCAAGTACCCGCCCGACGTCCTGCCGCTCTGGGTCGCCGACATGGACTTCGCCTCACCGCCCGCCGTCGTGCAGGCGCTGCGCGACCGCGTGGAGCACGGCTTCTTCGGCTACCTGATGGAGAAGCCCGAGCTGCACGAGGTCGTGGCCGAGCGCGTGGCCAAGCGCTACGGCTGGCGCGTGAGCCCGGAGGCGGTGGTGCCGCTGCCGGGCGTGATCGCCGGCTTCAACCTGGCGCTGCGCGCGCTCACCTCCCCCGGCGAGGGGCTGCTCGTGCAGACGCCGGTCTACCCGCCCATCCTGCGCGCCGCGGGCAATCACGGTCTCACGCGTGACGAGCACGCGCTCACGCGCGGCGCCGACGGCCGCTACACGGTGGACCTCGGCACGTTCGCGCGGGCGCTGCGTGAGCGCACCCGCGCATTCCTGCTCTGCAACCCCCACAACCCCGTCGGGCGCGTGTTCGAGCGGGCGGAGCTCGAGGGCATGGCGGCCGCCTGCGCGCGACGCGACGTCTGGATCATCGCCGACGAGATCCACGGCGATCTCCCGCTCGACGGCCGCCGGCACGTGCCGATCGCCACGCTCTCGCCGGAGATCGAGGCGCGCACGCTCACCTTCATGGCGCCGAGCAAGACGTTCAACCTGCCCGGGCTCAAGTGCGCGGTGGCCATCATCCCGAACGCCACGCTCCGCGAGCGTCTCGCCGCCGCCGTCGCCGACCTCGTGCCGAAGATCAACGTCCTCGGCCACGCCGCCGCCGTCGCCGCCTACCGCGAGGGTGACCCGTGGCTGGAGGCGCTGTTGCGCTACCTCGAGGCGAACCGCACCGTTCTCGCCAACGACGTGCCGCGCCGCCTGCCCGGCGTCACCCTGGCGCCGCCCGAGGCGACCTATCTCGCGTGGCTCGACTGCCGCGGGACCGGGATCGCCGACCCGTTCACCTTCTTCCTCGAGCGCGCGAAGGTCGCGCTCAACGACGGCCGCCTCTTCGGCCCCGGCGGCGAGGGCTTCGTCCGCCTGAACTTCGGCGCACCGCGCGCGCTGCTGACCGAGGGGCTCGAGCGAATGGCTCGGGCTCTTGCCGTCCGCTAACGCTCGTTGATCGTATGTACACTTGTGCATATAATATCCCGTGCGGGCCGAGTGGGACGCCGCCAAGGAAGCGGTCAATTTTCGCAAACACGGAGTCGGGTTCGCCGGTGCGGTGAGCGTATTTGACGACGTCTTCGCGATCACGATCCCGGACAAATCGTCCGCCGAGGAGCGCTTCATGACTCTCGGAGTCGACGCATTCGGGCGTGCCATCGTCGTCGTGTATACCTGGCGTGGCGAAGCGGTACGGATCATCTCCGCGCGGAAGGCGACTCGACGGGAACGGCGACAATACGAGGAGTATCGATGAAGAAGGAGTATGACTTCAGTCGAGGACGCCGGGGCGCAGTCTTTCCCGCCCAGCCGGGTAAGACACGCATCACGATCCGCCTGGACGACGACGTCCTGGCATGGTTCCGCGAGCGAATCAACGCCGCAGGTGGCGGAAGCTATCAGGCGGCGATCAACGCGGCGCTTCGCGAGTACATGACAACGACGCATGAACCGCTGGAGCACACGCTTCGCAGGGTTGTCCGAGAGGAACTGCGACCATATAAAAGGAAGGGCTAGAACTTTCCTTGACGCTTCCGCGCGCACCCGGCTAGGCTGGCCCGCAGCTAGGAGGCCCGCATGAAGCGCTACGTCGATCTGTCGGTGACGGTCAACGATGCGACGCTGAGCCCGCCGTCCACCAACATGCGGCTTCAGATCACGCCGCATCGGCGCGGGCCGGGCTTCTGGCAGGTGTCGTCTGTCCATCAGAGCCTGCACACCGGGGCCCACATCGACTCACCGCTGCACGTCTTCAAGGACGGCATCACCACGGCCGAGATCTCACTCGACCAGGTGATGGGCGAGGCGCTCGTGGTGGATCTCTCGTTCGCCGGCGCCAACCACGAGATCACCATCGACGACCTCAAGCGCGGCGGCGCCGACAGCGTGAAGGCGGGCGACATCGTGCTGCTGCGCACCGACTGGACGGACACGATGTACGGCAAGTGGCCCGACTACTTCACGCAGTCGCCGTACTTCCCGCCGGCGTCGGCCGAGTGGCTGGTGGCCAAGGGCGCCAAGAACATCGGCTTCGACTTCTTCGAGGAGTACTGCGCGCGGCTGCCCGACTTCTCGTCGGAGGACTTTCCGATGCATCGCGTGATCCTCGGCGCGGGCGTGGTGATCATGGAGGGGCTGACCAATCTCGGCGCGCTGCCACGGCGCCGCGTCGACTTCGCCGCGCCCTTCTACAAGATCGCGGGGACCGAGGGCGCGCCCGCCCGCTTCTTCGCGACGCTCGACTGAGGCCGGCCATGAGACCGCCTGCGCGCCGCCTCGCCTGCGCCCTTTTCGGGCTCGTCCTCCTCCTCGCCTCGCCCACCCCCGCGGCAGCGCTCGCGCGCGACGACGCCTTCGTCGCCGGCTATGCGGCGGCCATCCTGGAACGCGAGTTCAAGCTGACCGCGCCCTCGCTGCGCGTCGAGAACGGCGTGATCACCCTGCAGGCCTCCGACCTCGCCGGGGCCGATCGCGCGCGCGTGCTCGCCGCGCTCCAGGCCATCCCCGGCGCGGCGCGCGTGGAGATCCTCGAGCCCGGCGCCGCTCCGCCGCCGCCCCCGCCCGTCGCGTCCCAGCCGACAGCCACGCCGCCGGCGCGCGTGCTGTCGGAGTGGCAGCGCGGGCTCTTGCCCGGCGGCTCGCTGTTCAAGCCGCTGATCGCGGATCCGCGCTGGCCGCACTTTGCCGCGGGTTACCAGCGCCATCTGAGCGACCCGCAGCTGGTCGACGTGGCCGCCGTCAGCTTCGGCGAGACCTTTGCGCTGTATCGCGACCGGCTGGGCCGCGGCTGGTGGGAGGTCGGCGTCCAGGCCGGCGTGTTCGCGGTCTTCGACCTCGACGCCTTCTCCAAGGACCTCGTGAACGCCGACTATCTGGTCGCCTTCCCCCTCTCGTACCGCTACGCGGACTTCTCGGCGATGCTCCGCGTCTTCCACCAGTCGAGCCACCTCGGCGACGAGTTCCTCCTGCGCACGAAAACCAACCGCGTCAACCTCTCGTACGAGTCGGTGGACCTCAAGCTCTCCTACGACTTCGGCGATCTCGTGCGGGTCTACGGAGGGACCGGCTACCTCTTCGACCAGGATCCGCAGGATCTGAAGCCGTGGTCGATCCAGTACGGTCTCGAGTACACGAGTCCGTGGCCCGCGCGCGACAAGCGCTGGCGTCCGGTCGCCGGCGTGGACCTCCAGCACCGGGAGGAGAACGCGTGGTCCGTCGATTTCTCGGCGCGCGCCGGCGTGCAGCTCGACGGCGTGCTGGCCACGCGGAACATGCAGCTCCTGATCGAGTACTTCAGGGGCCGCTCGCCCAACGGCCAGTTCTACCGGGAGAAGATCGAGTACCTCGGGCTCGGCACGCACTTCCATTTCTGACGACGGGACGGAGGGCTCATGGACGCGTTGGCGCTGAGATCGGTGCTGGCCGCGCTCGTCTACTCGGTGCTGGGCATCGTCGTGTTCGGCGTGGCGTTCAAGATCGTCGACGCGCTCACGCCGTACCACCTGTGGCGCCAGCTCGTCGAGGAAAAGAACGTCGCGCTGGCCATCGTCGTCGGCGCGATGGCGCTGAGCATCGCCCTGATCGTCGCCTCCGCGATCCACTAGCGCGTGGATGCGGCGCAGTCCCACCGTCGATGTTCCGCTCGTCGTGCGCGTGGCCGCCGCCGCCATCCTGCTCGGCTGCGGCTCCGACCACCGCCTCGAGGCGCAGCGCTGCGTGACCCGCGACTGGGAGGTCGTGCCCGACGCTCACTGCGAGGGTCAGCCGTCGACGCCCGGCCGCGCCCCCATCGGCAGCCGCTACGTCTGGTATTACGGCGGCCAGGGCACGCGCCTCGGCGAGCGCGCCGCCGGCGGCAGTGTGATCCCGCCGTCCAACGGCATCGTCACGCGTCCCAACAGCGGCGGCTACGCGATCGCCGTTCCCGGCGGTGCCTCGACGCGCGGCGGGTTCGGTACGAGCGTTCACGGCGTCACCACGACCACGGGAGGCTAGCCGCCATCGAGCGCCGCGCGATCGCCCCGCGCGCCGACTGGCAGGCCAAGGCCGAAGCCGTCGGCATGATCTTCCATCACACGCACGGAGAGGTGTACTGGAACGAGTCCGCGCACTACCGCCTGACCTCGGCCGACGTGGAGCTGATCGAGACGGCGACCAACGAGCTCTGGGCGCGCTGCCTCGACGCCGTCGAGCACGTCGTCACCAAGCGTCGCTACGCCGAGCTGGCGATTCCCGACGCCGCGGTGCCGCTGATCGAGACCTCGTGGAACGACGACCATCCGTCCATCTACGGGCGCTTCGACCTCGGCTACCGGACGGGCGAGCCACCGAAGCTCTTCGAGTTCAACGCCGACACGCCGACGATGCTGCTCGAGGCGGCCGTCGTGCAGTGGAAGTGGAAGGAGGAGGTGTTTCCCGCCGCGGACCAGTTCAACTCCATCCACGAGAAGCTGATCGCGAAGTGGCAGTCGCTGCAAGACCTGCTGCGCGAGCCGATCCACTTCGCCCACACCGAGAACGTCGAAGACCTCATGACGGTGACCTACCTGCGCGACACCGCGGAGCAGGCCGGCTACCAGACGATCGGCCTCCACGTGGGCGACATCGGCTGGCACCACATCCGCGGCTTCACGGACCTCGACGAGCGGCCGATCCTCAACCTCTTCAAGCTCTACCCGTGGGAATGGCTGCTGCGCGAGGCGTTCGCCAGCCATCTGAGCCCCGGCCTGCCGTACTGGATCGAGCCGCCGTGGCGGATGATCCTCTCCAACAAGTCGATCCTGCCCATCCTCTGGGAGCTGTTCCCGAACCATCCCAATCTGCTGCCCGCCTTCCGCGAGCCCGCGGGCCTGCGCGAATGGGTCAAGAAGCCGCGCTTCGGGCGCGAGGGCCAGAACGTCGAGGTGAGGACGGCGACGGGCGGCGAGGAGCAGCCCGGCGAGTACGGCGACGAGGGCTTCGTCTACCAGCAGTACTTCGCGCTGCCCGTGTATGATGGCCGGCGCGCGGTCGTCGGCAGCTGGGTCGTGGACCAGGAGTCCGCCGGCGTCGGCATCCGCGAGAGCGAGGGGCTCATCACGCGCAACGAGTCGCCGTTCGTGCCGCACGTCATCGAGGACCGGTGACGCCGATGCCAGGACAGAGCGTCCGTGACTTCGTAACCGCCTACGAGCGCGCCTTCCCCGGCGAGGTCGTGCGCGTGACGGAGCCCGTGACGCTCGACTACGACGTCATGGCGCTGGTGCTGGAGTACGAGCGCCGCCGGCGCTGGCCGATCTTGATGTTCGAGAAGGTCGCCGGCGCCGACATGCCGATCGTCGCCAATGTCGTCGCCAGCCGCCGCGCGCTGGCGTGGGCGCTGGGCGTGCCGGAGCCGCGGCTGGCGCTGGAGTACGCGCGCCGCATCAAGGACACGATCAAGCCCAACGTCGTGGCCCGCGCGCCCTTTCGCGAGCGCGTGCTGACCGGCCGCGATCTCGACCTGCGCCGCCTGCCGATCCCGACCTACTTCCCCGGCGACGCCGGGCGCTACCTCACGGCCGGCATGCTCGTCGCGCGCGATCCCGAGACGGGCGTCGAGACGGAGGGCTACCACCGCTTTCAGGTCAAGGGCGCCGACCGCATGGGCGTCAGCCTGCACTCGCGCAGGCGGATGTTCGAGTACCAACGGCGTGCCGAGGCGCGCGGCGAGGCGCTGCCGTGCGCGATCGCGCTCGGCCTGCACCCGCTCGTCTCCATGGGCTCGCTCGCCTACCCACCCGCCGACGTCGGCAAGTTCGAGGTGGTCGGCGGACTCTTCGGCGAGCCGCTGGAGGTCGCGGCGTGCGCGACGATCGATCTCGCCGTGCCGGCGGCGGCCGAGATCGTCATCGAGGGCGAGATCCTGCCCGGCGTGCGCGAGCCCGAAGGGCCGTTCGGCGAGTTCACCGGCTACTTCTCGCGCCGCTCGACCGAGCACGTCTTCCAGGCCAAAGCGCTCGCGATGCGCGCGGCGCCCTGGTTCCAGTCGATCGGCTCCGGCCGCGCCGGCGACCACATCACGACGCTCGCGCTCGTCCGCGAGGCCGAGATCTGGAACGCGCTGCAGCGTGTGATCCCCAACGTCACCGGTGTGCACGTGCCGCTGTCCGGCACGTCGTCGTTCAGCGCCTACGTGTCGATCACGCAGGGCCGGCCCGGCGAGGCCAAGCACGTCATCCCGATCGTGCTCGGCGTGGACCATTACCTGAAGCTCGTGATCGTGGTCGACGACGACATCGACGTGCTCGACGAGTCGGACGTCATGTGGGCGGTGGCCACGCGGATGCAGGCCGACCGGGATCTCGTCACGATTGCCGGCAGCCTCGGGGCGATGCTCGACCCGAGCGCCGACGAGCGCGGCGTCACCGCCAAGCTCGGCATCGACGCCACGCGCCCGTTCGGCGAGCCGTTCGGCGAGAAGCTGGTGATGGACCCCGCGAAGATGGCCTGGGCGCGCGCGCTGGTGGACCGCCTCGGCGGCTAGGGGATGCCTAATCCGGCCGGTCCCAGGGTGGTCGCATGCCGTCCGGGATCCCGAGCGCGACGCGCTCACGGTTCCACGCCTCGGTAAGCCGCGGAATCCGCGAGGCGGGAATGCGATAACCGACGTAGATGAACGACTCCAGGTGTCTGAGTCGCCTGGAGTCGGCGAGGGTCGGCATCACGATGGTCGCCCCTGTCGTCGTGAGCTCCGCCCACGCGCGACGTTCCATCACCCACCGCGGCTCCATCGTGACGTCGGTGCGGCTCCACAGCTCCTCGCCCTTGAAGCGCCACTGGCCATGGCCGGCCTTGAACATCAGGAAGCGGGGGCCGCTCACCCCACGGAGGCCACGCAACCTGATCGGGTTCGCCGCGATCTCGAAGCGGCCGTCCGCGTCCGTGACGACCTCGCGCAAGTCGTGCAAGCTCGTGAAGGTTCCATGCCACGACGACCACGTCCGGAATCGGCGCGCCCGTCCTGGCCTCGACGACCCGCGCCTTCCACGGACCGTCCGACTCCTCCGATGGGTGGGGCCGGGCCCCCGCGCCCGCCGCGAGCGACACCACGACGAGCGCGACGGCAACGGCGAGCGGCAGCCGCCGCCGGCCACCCATCGACGACCGCTCAACCTTTCAGATTTTTCGCGAACCACCCGGTGCAGCGCGTCCAGGCGTCGTCGGCGTCCGCCTTGTTGTAGGACGGGCGGTAGTCCGCGTGGAAGCCGTGGCCGGACTCGGGATAGATCACGATCTCGACGTTCTTGTTGCCGTTCTGCTTGAGCATCTCGCCGAACTTCTGCGCGTCCTCGGGCTTCGGGTTCTGGTCCCTGGCGCCGTAGAGGCCGAGGAACGGGACCTTGATGTCCTTGGCGAGATCGAAGCCGGTCACCGGCCCGCTCGCGCCCTGATACGGCCGCGCGGGCGGGCCGTACCACGCCACGGCAGCCTTGATGTCGGGATTGGCCGCGGCCTCCTGGTACACGGTCGAGCCGCCCCAGCACCAGCCGGTGACGCCGACCTTGCCGGCCGCGACGCCCGGCCGCGTCTTGGCCCAGTCGACGGCGGCCTTGAGATCCCCCAGTGTCTGCTCACGCTTCTGCGCCAGCACGATCTTGAGCACGTCCTGGACGTTGGGGATCTGGGCCACGCCGCCCTCGCGCGCGAACAGCTCGGGGGCGATCGCGTAGTAGCCGGCCTTGGCGAAGCGGCGCGTCGAGTCGCGGATGTACTCGTGCACGCCCCAGATCTCGGAGATCACGAGCACGATCGGGTGATGGCTGCCGCCGGCAGGGCGCGCCTCGTACACGGGCACGTCGAAGCCGGCGACGGAAATCTTGTCGTCGCCGGCCACGAGGCCGTCGGTGTCGGTCTTGATCGCCTGCGCCAGGACAGTCTCGACGCTCAGCGCGTAGCCGGTGAACGCCGTTCCCGTGGCGAGGACTTCGCGACGTGTCAGCATGCTGGCTTCCTCCTCAGGCGCGCAGGTGGCGCGCGAAGAACTGCAGGCACTTCTCCCAGGCGGCCGCGGCCGCCGCCGGCTGGTACGACGCGCGGTAGTCGGCGTGGAACGCGTGGCCCGCGTTGGGATAAACGACCATCTCCACGTTCGGGTTGCCCACCCGCACCACGTCGACGAATCGCTTCGAGGACGACGATCGGCGCCTTGGCGGCGTCCGCCGGCCGCGCCTCGTCGACGGGCATCGCGACGCCGCTGCCCGTGATCTCGGCCTGCGCGGTCGCCAGGCCTGCCTTATCCGTGCGCACCGCCTTGGCGAGGCTGGGAGCGGCGGCCAGCGCGTAGCCGGCGAGGGCGGCGCCTGCCGCCAGCCACTGGCGGCGACTCATCCGATCCCCCGCTCCCGTCATGCAACCCCCTGGATTTGCGGGCAAAGACCCGTGGATTTGTGGTCGAGACACGCGCAGGTCGAATGATACTATGACGACAGCGCGCGTTTGGCGCAGGTTCCGAGGCCACGGAGGTGGGATGGATCTCCTGGAGGCCAAAAGCCGCATCGCCGAAGCCCTGGTCGAATCGATCTTTCGGCGCGCGCGGTACGACGTGGCGCCGTTCCGGCGGCCGCAGTCTTCTCCGCTGCGCTTCGGCCGCGAGGACTTCTCGCCGGACTTTCGCATCTCGCAGCGCGGGGACAGCGGCGAGGAGCACGAGTACCTCGTCGAGGTGAAGTACCGGCCGTCGGCCGAGCAGTTCATCTCCGTCGAGAACCAGCGCGGCGATCGCTCGCTCTTCCACATGATGCGCCGGCACTGGCCCACGCTCTACTTCATCCTCGTCACCGAGCGTCCCGAGGCCGGCCGCTCGTGCTTCCAGGCGCTCGCCTTCGAGACCGTGCGCCAGGGCGAGCCGTTCCGCATGGTCGATCTCATCGAGGTGAAGGAGTTCGGTTTGTTCGCGCACAACCTCGAGGACCACGAGGCCCTCGCCCGCCGCATCTTCAGCTCGCTCACCGCGTAATCCGTCGGCGTCCGCGCGGTCGGGCGGGCTGCGGCCTCAGTCGACCACGCAAATCGACGGTGCGTTGACGCCTGTCATTGGGCCACGATGGTCAGCCGGGGCCGACGCGGTACCCAGAAGACACGGGTCTCGCGAGGCCGCGCCCCGCCCGACCGCACGAACGTTGGAGCGGCTCGGCGTACGGAGCCGTGGGGCGGCGGGGCAGAGACGTTTAGCTGAGACTCAACTGGGTCGCGTACTCGAGATGGACGGTCGGGTCGAAGCAGGCGAGGGCGACCTCGCGCGGCACGTCGTGCTGCGCGAGAAACCCGTGGATCTCGCGCAGCGCGATCCGGCAGGCGCGCGGAATCGGAAAGCCGTACACGCCGCACGAGATCGCCGGGAACGCGAGGCTCGCGAATCCGCGCTCGGCCGCGAGCGCCAGCGCGTTGCGATAGCACGACGCCAGCAGCGTGTCTTCGTTCTCGCCGCCGCCGCGCCAGATCGGGCCGACCGCGTGGATGACCCAGCGCGCCGGCAGGGCGTGACCGCGCGTCAGCCGCACCTCGCCGGTCGGACAGCCGCCGAGCCGGCGGCACTCCTCGAGCAGGCCCGGGCCGGCTGCGCGATGGATGGCGCCGTCCACGCCGCCGCCGTCGAGCAGGCTCGAGTTCGCGGCGTTGACGAGGGCGTCGACGTCGAGCGCGGTGATGTCGCCGCGCACGAGACGCACGCGCGCCGTCTTGCTCACCCGAGCAGGCTCCGGACGATGAGCCAGAGACCGAGCGCGCCGAGAAGCGCGAGCACGGCGGTATTGAACGCCCGCTGGTCGAGGCGGTTCTGGACCCAGAGGCCGACGACGAAGCCGGCGAGCGCGATGCCCGTGAGCGCTACCGACGTCGCGGCGAGGGCAGTCGAGAGCAGGCCGTACCAGGCGACGGCGGCGAGCTGGACGAGCTTGTAGACGAGAAACGTGAAGGCCGTCGAAGCGAGGAAGTCGGTCTTCGACATGCCGAGCGCGTAAAAGTAGATCGCCAGCGGCGTGCCCGGCACGTTCGTGACGCCGCCCACGACGCCCGCGACGAACCCGGCCACCGGTCCTACCCAGGGCTCCCACGCCGCGGGCAGCCGTGGAGAAACGCGCGTGGCGTTCAGCGCCACGAAGGCCACGACGAAGCCGCCGAGCAGCAGCAGCACCGTGCGCGTGGGCAGCACGACGAGCAGACGTGTGCCGACGATCGTGCCGATCGCGCCGCCGGCCAGGAGTGGCAGCAGACGGCGGATGGTCTCCGTCGGCGCGCCGCGCCGCGCGAACTGGATGCCATCCATGACGATGTTCGGCAGGATCAGCAGAGCCACGGCGGTCTTCACGTCGACGGCGAGGCTGAGGAGCGGAGTGGCGAGGGTCGGGAAGCCGAGGCCGGCGATGCCCTTCACCGTCCCCGCGAGGAAGACGGCGACAAGCGTCCAGAGCGGAGCCATGGCCCCGATTATCGGCCTGGACGAGCGCGGCCTACTTGAGCAGCTCCTTGAGCCTGGCGTCGAACACGCCGAAGGGTTGAGCGCCGACAACCTTCACGCCGTCCACGCCGTCGCCGCTGACGCGTCCGATGATGAAGCTCGGCGTCCCCCCGATGCCGGCCAGCCCGGCGTCGGTCACGTCCTTCTCGATCTGCGCCTTGTACTTGTCCCCGGCGAGGCAGGCCTGGAACGCCGCGCGGTCGAGCTTCAGCTCGTCGGCCAGCGCGGTGTATTTGTCGGTGCCGAGCTGGTTGGCGTTGACGATCAGCCGATGGCGCATCTCCCAGAACTTCTCCCTGTTCTGCTCGCCCGCGCAGCGCGCCGCATTCGCCGCGCTCATGGCGTGGGGATGCATGGGCAGCGGGAGGTCGCGGCTCACGTACCGGATCTTCCCGGTGTCGATGTACTCGCGCTTCAGGTCGTTGAAGGCCGTCATGTGGAAGCGCTGGCAGAACGGGCACTGGTAGTCCGTGAACTCGACCATGACCACCGGTGCGTCGCTGCGTCCAATGGAGGGCGCGGTGCCCAGGCCGACTTTGACGCGCTCGTCGGCGCGCGGCGCGGCGGCAGCGGAGGGCGCCGGCGGCATGCGCTCGAGCAGCTTCTTGATCTGGCGCAGCTCGTCGAGGATGGCGTCCCCCTGCGTCTTCGTCATCGGCTCGTCGGCGCGCGCCCGCGGCGAGACGGCGAGGACGGCTCCCAGCACGACAGTCAGCGCGACGGCGGTCGCGAACACACCTCGCATCGATGTCCTCCTCTACCCGCGACTGGACGACAGGGCGCCATCTTCTCATGAAAGGCCCTGGCGCAGGCGCGCCCGAAGCCGCGGTGACGTGCCCCGGGACGGGCGGGACCTTCCTGCTCGGCACGACGACCGCGACCGTCACTTGCTCGTGCCGCCTCCGCCGAATAACCGCTCTGGTCGCGCGGTTGGCGAGCCCGGCCCTCCGGGGCCGGGCTCTCTCTCGCCCTCGCGGCCCCTCGCGCGCGGCTTGACACGCCGGGCCCTTGCCCGGATTCTTGGCCCCCATGCGGCTGACCGACCGCGAAGCACGCATTCTCGCCGGCGAGGCCGGCGAGGCGCCGAGCCTGGCGCTCCAGCAGCAGATCGCCGTCGGTGAGTTCTTCGACGCCGAGCATTTCGTGCCCATCACCAACGCCCACATGATGGGCGACATGGAGGTGATGGGCGACGCCGGGTTCGCCTTCGTCGAGTCGCTCGTCAAGCACGGGGCCGCCTTCGCCGTGCCCGTCACCACGAACGCGCGCTGCGTGGACTTCGAGCACGCGGCGGCCGTGCGCCAGGACCCGGCGCTCGTCGCCCGCGAGGCGGCGCTCGTCGCGCATCTCAAGAAGCTCGGCGCGCTCCAGGTCGACACCTGCATCAACTACCAGACCGTCTACCAGCCGCGCTTCGGCGAGCATCTCGCGTGGGGCGACACGGGCACCGTGATCTGGGCGAACTCGGTGACCGGCGCGCGCACGAACTACGAGGCGGGGCCGGCGGCGGTGGCGGCCGGGCTCACCGGGGTGACGCCGGCGTACGGCTATCATCTCGACGCGCAACGCGCCGGCACGCTGCGGTTCGAGGTGCGCTGCGCGCTGAACGACTACGCCGACTGGGGAGCGCTCGGCGGCATCATCGGCCGCCGCACGCTCGATTACTGGAAGGTCCCCGTGCTGGCGGGCGTGCGGCACGCGCCGGCGGGCGACGAGCTGAAGCACTTCGGCGCCGCCCTGGCCTCGTATGGCTCGTGCGCGATGTACCACATGATCGGGGTGACTCCGGAGGCGCGCGACGAGGCGGAGGCGTTTCGCGGCGCCGCGCCCGAGGCCGCGCACGTCGTGGACGACGCGGCGCTGGCCGCGTTCTATCGCACGTACCCGGAAGATCGGCCTGAGATCGACGTGGTCGTGTTCTCCGGCCCGCAGCTGTCCGTGCTGGAGCTGCGGCGGATCGCCGCGCTCCTCGACGGCCGGCGCGTGCACGCCAACACCGCGCTGCTCGTCACCACCAACTTCGCCAACCGCGAGATGGCCGCGCGCCTGGGCTACGTGAAGGCCATCGAGGACGCCGGCGGGCGCGTCCTGTCCGGCGTGTGCTGGTACATCATGGAGCCGGCGAAGATGGCGGCAGCGTTCGGCTGGAAGAACGTGCTCACGAACTCGGCCAAGATCGCCAACATCATCGGCGGCTATCGCCTGCACCCGATCTTGCGGACCACCGACGTCTGCGTGGAAGCCGCGGTGAGCGGCCGCCTGCCTGCCCGCGCGTGTCTCGCATGATATGACGGTCCTCACCGGTCCGCGAGGCTTCGGCCCCGACGTCGAGGCGGAAATATTGCTGTCGCGCGACACGTTCAGCATCCGCTATGACATGGACCGCGAGACGGGCGTGATCTCGCGCCGCGGCCACGCGCTCGAGGGGTGCTCGCTCGCCGGGAAGATCGTCTACTTTCCCGCCGTGCAGGGCGGCGTGGCCGCGGGCTGGGCGTTCCTGGCGCTCGTCCACCGGGGCGTGGCGCCGGCCGCCGTCATCTTCGGCCGGACGAACCCCGTCATGATCCAGGGGCTCGTGCTCGCGGGCATCTCCGCCATGCACCGCGTGACGCCCGACCCGTTCACGGTGCTCCGCAGCGGCGATCGCGTGCGCGTGTCCCCGGCGCGCGGCGTGGTGGAGGTCGTGCGATGAAACCCCTGACCGCGTTCAACCTCTGGAGCTGGATCGAGCAGAACCGTCACGCGTTCGAGCCGCCCGTGGGCAACAAGGTCATCTGGGAGGATTCGCAGTTCACGGCCATGATCATCCGCGGGCCCAACGCGCGCCGCGACTTCCACGTCGACCCCTCCGACGAGATCTTTTACATGCTCAAGGGCGACATGGTCCTCGAGTACATGCAGGGCGGCCAGCGTCAGTCGCAGGTCATCCGCGAGGGCGGCATGCTCCTGGTGCCCGCCCTGACGCCGCACGCGCCGCACCGCCCGGCCGACACCTGGGGTCTCGTCGTCGAGGTCAAGCGCCAGCTCACGCAGACAGAGTCCCTCGTCTGGTTCTGCGAGCGCTGCGACGCGCGGCTGCACGAGGTCACCATGCACGTCGGCGATATCGAGAAGGATCTGAAGACCGCGATCGAGCGCTTCGACGGGAGCGAGGAGCTGCGAACCTGCCGCCGGTGCGGCCACGTCCAGCCGGACAGGCCGCCCGTCCCTCAGACGCCGCACTAGGAGGACGCGATGCCGAGCGCACTCTCGGGGAAGGCATTGACCGTGCTCGGCGCCGTCGACGCGGACACCATGGGCGTCACGCTGCCCCACGAGCACCTGCTCATCGACTTCGCGGTGATGTTCAAGGAGCCGGCGGCCGCGAGCGACAAGGGCCTCGCCTACCAGCCGGTGAGCCTGTCGAACGTCGGCTGGGTGCGGCAGAACTTCAACGCGAACCTCGACAACCTCCGCCTCCTCGACGAGCAGACGGCGCTGGACGAGATCATGCTCTTCCGGCGCGCGGGCGGCCAGACGGTGGTCGACCCGACCAACGTGAGCCTCTCGCGCGATCCGCTGGCGCTGGCGCGAATCTCGCGAGCCACCGGCCTCAACATCGTCATGGGCGCCGGCTACTACGTGGCGGCAGCGCACCCCGCCGACATGGACAGGCGGAGCGAGGACTCGATCGTGCGCGAGATCGTGCGCGAGGTCACCGTCGGCGTCGGGGACACCGGTGTGCGGGCCGGGCTCATCGGCGAGATCGGCAACACGTGGCCGTGGACGGAGAACGAGAAGAAGGTCGTCCGGGCCGCGGTCGAGGCGCAGCGCCAGACGGGCGCGCCGCTGATGATTCACCCGGGGCGCGACCAGACAGCGCCCATGCAGATCGTCGAGCTGATTCGGAAACAGGGCGGCGACCTGCGCCGCACCGTCATGTGCCACATCGAGCGGACGATCGCCGACGAGCGGCACCTCTTCGACCTCGCGGCCACCGGCATCTGGCTCGAGTACGATCTCTTCGGCCTGGAGAATTCGTACTACCCCTACAATCCCGACTTCGACATGCCCAACGACGGCGGCCGCATGACCCAGATCCTGACGCTCATCGCGCGCGGGCATCAGGATCAGGTCCTCATG
>QHRU01000102.1 GCA_003220225.1 Candidatus Rokuibacteriota bacterium | reverse complement strand
GCCCGGGCTTGAGCGTCTCCACCTTGAGGGCCGGGTGCAGGTTGACCTTCACCTTGCGGCCCTGGGCCAGGATGTTGACGGTGCCGTCCTCGTTCACCGAGAGATAGACGCCGTACGTCGAGGGCGGCGCGCACAGCTTGTCGACTTCCTCCTTGAGCGCCGTGATCTGCTCGCGCGCTTCCTGGAGGGCTTCGGTCAGGCGCTCGGTGCGGCCGACGGCCTGCGCCGCCTTCGCGTTCGCCCGGGCAAGCTCCTCGGTGAGCTCCCGCACTTCCTCGCGAGATGCCGGAAGGTCCTTGCGAAGCGTCGCCGCGCCGTCCATGGCGTTGTCCTCCGGGTTAGAGGATCAGCAAGAGTGGAGCCACGTCATCGAGCGGCGCAAGTGCGCGCCGCTGAACGAGACAGTCCCAACGGAACCACCGCATCGGGAAGATTTCCCTCGGCGGTGTCGAAGTGGCGGACACAAACTGGCCGCGCGGATCCGGGCGAGCACCATGGGAAGATTTCAGGCGACTCGGTGGCGGCGGTGCAGAATCTCGCACCAGCGCCGGTTGTCGTCTCCGCCCGCCTCGACGCTGCCCAGCAGGTAGGCGGTGGCGCTGACGAGGCCGTCGTCGACCCCGTCGTGCTGCAGCGTGTGCGCGTCGCACCACCGCACGTCGAGGATTTCCAACGTCGGGTCGGTCTCGGGCTCACAGCCGGGGCAGTACGTCCGGCCGAGCGACGGCGTGTCCCGCGTATAGTCCGTCATCGTGACTCTCTTCTGAGGCAAGGCGCATGCCGATCCTCGGAGTCCTTTTCCAACGCGCGGTTGCCCGCCGGTGCGGCCGTGCCGTCGGGCAGTTCTGGCGGGCACTCCGGCACGGGATGGTGAGCAAACAGGCAGGTTCTCCCTGCTAATTGACACCCCGCGGAGATCGCCGCATCATGCGCGGCATCTCTTCTGCGAGGTGACCGCGTGACGGCGCCCTGGGAGTATCGCGATCCGCTGGAGGCCAAGCTTGCCGGCGAGGTGTCGGCGTCGACGCTGATGGAGCACGTGCGCACCATCGGCGGGTGGGAGCGCGAGTCCGGCAGCCCGGGCGAGGCGCAGGCCTTCGACTACATCGAGCGCACGCTCGAATCCTATGGCGTCGAGGTGGAGCGCCGCGAGATCGAGGCCTACATAAGCCTGCCCCTCGATGGACGGGTCCGTCTCGACGACGGCACCGTCATCGAGGGGCTGACCCATTCGTTCTCTCCATCGGTCGACGCCCTGGAGGCCGAGGTCGTCGACGTCGGCGACGGCACCCCCGCCGAGCTCGCGCGCGCTGCCGGCAAGATCGCGCTCGTGCGGGGGCTGGCCACGCCTGGCAAGGCGTGGGCGGCGCAGCAGGCGGGCACGCGGGCGCAGATCTTCGTGGCGATGGATCACCTCCACAACATGATCGTGACCACGATCTGGGGCGCCCCGACGCCGGAGACGGCGTGGCGGATCCCGGCCACACCATGTCTGTCGATCCTCGGCGCCGACGGCGAAAAGCTCCGCGCGCTGCTCGCTCGGGGTCCCCTGCGCGTGAGGCTGACCACGCGTGTGAGCACCGGCTGGAGGCCGATCCCACACCTCGTCGGCTCGCTGCCCGGGCGCGTCGAGGATCGGTTCGTTCTCTTCTCGGGCCACGTCGACTCGTGGCATCACGGCGCGATGGACAACGGCACCGCCAACGCCACGATGCTGGAGATCGCGCGGCTGCTGTCGGCCCGGCGCGACGGCCTTCGCCGGGGCATCCGGTTCGCGTTCTGGTCGGGGCACTCGCACGGCCGCTACGCGGGCTCGGCGTGGTACGCGGATCACGCCTGGCGCGAGCTGCACGCGCGCTGCGTGCTGCACCTCAACGTGGATAGCACGGGCGCGCGCGGCGCCACCGACTACTCGGTGCTCCACGCGACGGAGGACGCGCAGAGCCTGGCCGAGACCGTCGTCGCCGACGTCACCGGCCAGCGCGGCCGCGCGCGCCGGTTCTCGCGCGCCGGGGACCAGTCGTTCTGGGGGGCCGGCGTGCCGTCGGCGTTCATGTCGCTCTCGGGCTTGCCGAAGCAGGACACGGAGCTGTCGCGCGCGATGGAGCGGCTGGTCGGCAGCGCGGGCTTTCCGTGGTGGTGGCACACCAGGGACGACACGGTCGACAAGATCGACGCGGAGGTGCTGGCGCTCGACACGAAGGTCTACCTGGCGACGGCCCTGCGCTGGCTGAACGCGCCGGTGCTGCCGCTCGATCACCGCCGGGCGGCGCGCAGCCTGCTGGCCGAGCTCGAGGCGCTCCAGGCCGCGGCCGGCGCCCGGTTCGATCTGGGGCCGGCGCTCGAGGCAGCGCGGACCCTGGCCGAGCGGCTCGAGCGCGTCGCCGAGAGGCTCGAGCCGGTCGAGCCGGCCCGAGCCAAGGCCGTCAACGCCGGGCTCGTGCGCCTCTCACGCATCCTGGTGCCGCTCGCCTACACGAGCGGCGATCGCTTCGCCCACGACCTCGCGTTGCCCATCGCGCCGCTGGCGGGCGCGCAGCGGGCGCGGGACCTGGCCGCGCTCGATCCCGACGGCGACGCGTTCAAGTTCGCGCGCGTGGCCCTCGTCCGCGAGCTCAACCGTATCGTGCACGCCCTCGACTCCGCGATCACCGTCGCCGGCGACCTCCTCGAAGACTGGAGATAACTCAATGCGCTCTTCCTCCTCACGCCTGCTGCTCGGGCTCCTGGTGCTCGGCCTCGTGGCGGCGATCGTCCCCTGGGCCGACGCCCAGAAGCGCGGCGGCACGCTGACGATCGTGCGGCCGACGGATCCCGTCTCGCTCGACCCCAATCTCGAGACGACCGCGCCGGGCGCGTGGGTCTACTTCAACATGCTCGAGGGGCTGCTGACGCTCGACGACAAGATGCAGGTGAAGCCGGCGCTCGCGACGTCCTACGAGGTGATGTCGCCGACCAGGGTCCGCTTCAAGCTGCGGCCCGGCGTGAGGTTCCACGACGGCACCCCGTTCAACGCCGCCGCGGTGAAGTTCACCTTCGACCGCGCGCTGCGGGGCACGCCACCGGCGCGCTGGGCCAGCCTCGCCGGCTCGCTCGACGGCGCCGAGGTGGTCGACGACCTCACCGTGGACGTGGTCACGAAGGAGCCCTACGGCCCGATCCTCCGCACCCTGGCCATGTACTGCATGGGCATGGTGTCGCCGACGGCCGTGCAGAAGATGGGCGCCGACTTCAGCCGGGCGCCCGTGGGCACCGGGCCGTTCAAGTTCGTCGAGTGGAAGACGAACACCCACGTGATTATCGAGCGCAACCCCGATTACTGGGGCGACAAGGCGCTGGTCGATCGCGTGATCTTCAAGGTCGTCCCCGAGGAAGGCGCGCGGATGATCGCGCTCCAGACCGGCGACGCCGACATGGTGCTGTTCCCCTCGCCGGCGCAGCTGCCGGCGCTGCGGAAGGATCCGAAGTTCACCGTCCACGAAACGACCGGCATCCGCGTCGTCTTCGCGGGCCTTCACGCCGGCATGCCGCCGCTCGATGACGTCCGCGTGCGGCAGGCGCTCCTCCATGCCGTCGATCGCAAGGCCATCCTCGACAACATCATGGAGGGCTCGGCGGGGCCGGCGCGCGGCGTGCTGGCGCCGGGCGTGTTCGGCTACAAGGACATGCAGCTCGACCGCCTCTATCCGTTCGATCGTGCGAAGGCCAAGGCGCTGCTCGCCCAGGCGGGCTGGACGCCCGGACCCGACGGCATGCTTCACAAGGGCGGGCAGCGGCTCTCGCTCTCGTGGGTGGCGGCGCGCGGGCGCTATCCCAAGGACGGCGAGATCACCGAGGCCATCCAGGCGATGTTCAAGGATGTCGGGATCGAGGCCCGGGTGCAGGTGCTGGAGTGGGCCGCGGTGTTCCAGCAGCTGCGCGGCAACCCGCTCAACCATCACATGTTCACGGTGGGCTGGGTGACCTCCAACGCCGACGCGGACTACTCGCTCTACGCGCTGTTCCACAGCAAGCAGGTGCCGCCGACGGGCTGGAACACCTCGCGTTACGCCAACGCGCGGGTCGACGCGCTCGTCGAGCAGGCGCGCCGCAGCCTGAACCAGACCGAGCGCGAGAAGCTCTACGGCGAGGTGCAGGACATCATCGCGAAAGAGATGGTGTGGATCCCGATCTACACGACGAAGGAGATCATCGCCACGCGCGGGACCGTGAAGGGCTTCCAGATCCACCCCGTCGAGTACAACCTGGCGCTCTGGAAGACCTGGCTCGACCGTTAAGATGGGGGGCCCCGACATGGCCCCCCATACCCCCCAGCGTTCGGAGCGCCCCGGGAAACCCGTGGCGCTCCTCTATTCCGGCGAATGCTGACGTTCGTCGTCCGGCGCCTTCTCCTCGCCGTTCCCGTCCTGCTCGGCGTCGTCTTCGTCGTCATGCTGACGATCGACCTGCTGCCGGGCGATGCGGTGACGCTGATGCTGGGCGAGCACGCCACCAAGGACGCCGTCGCCGCGCTGCGCGAGCACCTCGGCCTCGACAAGCCGTTCGCCGCCCGGTACGTCGACTACGTCGGCCGTCTCGTCCGCGGCGACCTCGGCCGCTCGATCCAGCAGAACCGTCCCGTCGCGGTCGAGCTGGCGGACGCGTGGCCGGCGACGCTCGAGCTCACGGTGGCCGCCCTGCTGATCGCGGCGGCCGTCGGCATCGTCGCGGGCATCGTCTCGGCGGTGTGGCCGAACTCCGTGTTCGACGCGATCGCGCGCCTGGCCTCGTTGTTCGGCCTCTCGATGCCGATCTTCTGGACCGGCCTCGTGCTGATCGTGGTCTTCTCCCTCTGGCTCAACTGGCTGCCCGTGGGCGGCGCCGGCTCTCTCAGTCATCTCGTGCTGCCCGCGGTGACGCTGGCGCTGCCGTCGGTGGCGATGGTCTCGCGCATGACGCGCTCGGCCGTGCTGGACGTGCTCGGCGAGGACTACGTGCGCACGGCGCGCGCCAAGGGCGTGGGCGAGGCGTGGGTGCTCGGCAAGCACGCCCTGCGCAACGCCTTCATCCCGATCCTCACCCTGCTCGGCCTGCAGTCCGGCCAGCTCATGGGCGGCGCCGTGCTGACGGAGACGGTCTTCGCCTGGCCGGGGCTCGGCCGCCTGATGGTGAAAGCCATCTTCGCGCGCGACTACGTCCTGCTGCAGGGCGCCGTGCTCGTCTTCGCGCTCGCCTTCGTCGTCATCAATCTCCTCGTCGACCTCTCCTACGGGCTGCTCGATCCCCGCGTGGGGCGGCAAGGATGAACGCGCGGTTTCTCTGCCCGACCGTCGGGCGCCGGAGCCCTGCGCAGGCGCCCCGACGCCAAGTCCAATGACCGCCTGGGCGCGCTTCTGCCGGAACCGCCTGGCGCTCCTCGGCCTCGTCCTGGTGGTCGTCCTCGCGCTGAGCGCCGCGCTGGCGCCGTGGCTGGCGCCGCTCGATCCCGCGCGGCAGAGCCTCATCGAGAAGCGCACGAGGCCGGGCGCCAAGTACCTGCTCGGCGCCGACGAGTTCGGGCGCGACATCCTCTCGCGCGTGATCTACGGCTCGCGGGTGGCGCTGCTGGTGGGCGTGCTCTCGATGCTCATTGCGCTCGTCGGCGGATTGCTGCTCGGCACCCTTGCCGGCTTCATCGGCGGCTGGCTCGACGCCGTGCTGATGCGCGGGGTCGAGATCCTGCTCGCCTTTCCGTATCTGCTGCTCGCGCTGGCCATCGTGGCCATGCTCGGCCCCGGCGTCCTGAACACGACGATCGCCGTCGGAATCTGGGGCGTGCCGGCCGTCACGCGCATCGTGCGCGGCTCGGTGCTGGCGCTGCGGGAGGCCGAGTACGTCGGCGCGGCGCGCGCGCTCGGCTCGCCGGGCGCGGCTGTGCTGCGCCGCCACATCCTGCCCAACATCATCCCGGGGCTGATCGTGTACGCGACGCTCTTCATGGCCAACGCGATCCTGCTCGAGGCCGCGCTGTCGTTTCTCGGGCTCGGCGTGCAGCCGCCGACGGCGTCGTGGGGCCTCATGGTGTCGACCGGGCGCGATGTGCTGCTCGTGGCGCCGCACGTGGCGACGGTGCCGGGCCTGGCCATCATGCTCGCCGTGCTCGCGTTCAATCTCGTCGGCGACGGCCTGCGCGACGCGCTCGATCCGCGGCTGCGCGGAGGCTAGCGCCTCAGCGACCCGGCTCATACAGCCGCTGATGTAGACGCTCGAGACGCTCCTTCGTCGACGGGTGCGAGGATAGAAAGATCGGAATGTCGGCCCTGCGCTGCTTGTGCTCCTCTTCCAGCATCCGGAGAAAGAAATCGTACAGCGGCTCCGCCGACAGATCCTGGGTCTTCAGCAACGTCACCGCGAAATCGTCGGCCTCGAGCTCGAACTCGCGCGAGTAGCGCAGTACGCCGAGGGCCACCGGCACGCTCGCCGCCACCCCGGAGAAGTCACCCCAGAGCAGCCCGGCAAGGGTGCCGACCCCGACCGATTGGAAGATCTGTCGCGTGGAATGCTTGGCGACGACGTGGCCGAGCTCGTGGCCGAGCACCGCCAGGGCCTCGTCGTCCTCCACGACGTTGAGGAGACCGTCGAGCATGACGATGATGCCGCCTGGCAACGCCATCGCGTTGATCTCGTTCTT
>QHRU01000109.1 GCA_003220225.1 Candidatus Rokuibacteriota bacterium | reverse complement strand
CCGACCGTGCGCAGCAGCGGGCGCTCGACCCGGCAGCGATCGAACACCAGCGGGCAGCGCGGGTGGAACCGGCAGCCGCTGGGCACCGCGAGCGGGCTCGCCACCTCGCCCTTCGGCACGATGCGCTCACGGCGCAGCTTGGGATCCGCCACCGGCGCCGCCGACAGGAGCACCTGCGTGTACGGATGCCTCGGCGCGCGGTACAGGGCGTCGCGCGGACCGATCTCGACGATCTCGCCGAGGTACATCACGGCCACGCGATCGGACATGTGCAGGACGACGTGCAGGTCGTGGGAGATGAACAGGTAGGTCAGGCCGAAGCGACGGCGCAGGTCCATCAGGAGGTTCAGCACCTGGGCCTGCACGGAGACGTCGAGCGCGGAGACCGGCTCGTCGGCCACGATCAGGCTCGGCCGTAACGCCAGCGCGGCGGCGATGCCGATCCGCTGGCGCTGGCCTCCAGACAGCTCGTGGGGATAACGCTCGGCGAAGGCGGGATCGAGCCCCACCACGTCCAGCAGCTCGCTTACCTGGCGCCGCCGCTCCGTGGCACCGGCGCGCTCGTAGATGGCGAGCGGCTCCGCGATGATGCTACCCACGCGCATGCGCGGATTCAGCGAGGCGAACGGGTCCTGAAAGACGATCTGCATCCGCTGCCGCGTGGCCCACAGCCGTGGCGGCGACAGCGCCATCAGGTCGTGGCCCTCGAAGCGGATGCGCCCGGCCGACGGCTCGATGAGGCGCAGGATCAGGCGCCCCGTGGTGGTCTTGCCGCAGCCGGACTCGCCGACGAGCCCGAGCACCTCGCCGGGCTCGATGGCGAAGCTCACGCCGTCGACGGCGTGGATGACGCGCCGGCGGCCGCGCAGCCACGCGCCACCGACGCTGAAGCGCTTCTCGAGTCCCTGCACCTCGACGAGCGGCGCCATCACACGACAGCCACCGGACACGCCACGAAGTGTCCGGGCCGCCGCTCCGCGAGCGCGGGCTCGTGGCGGCGACAGCTCTCGATCGCGAGCGGGCAACGCGGCGCGAACGGGCAGCCGGCGTCGGCGCCACGGAGATCGGGCGGCGCTCCCTCGATGGAGGAGAGCGGCTGGCCGAATCGGCTGGGGTGCGGCAGGCAGCGGAGCAGGCCGCGCGTGTAGGGGTGCAGCGGCTCCTCGAAGATCCTGGCGACCGGCGCCATCTCGACGATCCGGCCGGCGTAGATGATGGCGACGCGGTGGCAGAGCTCGGCCACCACGCCGAGGTCGTGCGTGATCAGCAGCACCGCCATGCCCCGCTCGGCCTGCAGCCGGCGCAGGAGGTCGAGGATCTGCGCCTGGATCGTCACGTCGAGCGCGGTGGTGGGCTCGTCGGCGATCAGCAGCTGCGGCCCCGGCGCGAGCGCCAGGGCGATCATGGCGCGCTGGCGCAGACCTCCCGAGAGCTGGTGCGGATAGTCGCGCGCGCGCTCGCCCGGCGAGGGCACCTGCACCTGATCCAGCATCTCGACCGCGCGGTCCCACGCCGCGCGGCGGCGGCCGCCCTCGTGCGCGAGCACGGCGGCGGCGATCTGGTCGCCGATGGTGAACACCGGGTTGAGCGACGTCATCGGCTCCTGGAAGACCATGGCGATGCGCGCGCCGCGCACGCGGCGCATCGCCTCGGCGTCCTTGTCGAGCAGGTCTTCGCCCTCGAGGCGGATGCGCCCGGCGACGATCTGCCCGGGCGGGGGCACGAGCCGCATGATCGACAGCGACGTGACGCTCTTGCCGCAGCCGGACTCGCCGACGAGCCCCAGCACCTCGCCGCGCTCGATGGCGAAGCTCACGCCGTCGACCGCGCGTACCGTTCCCGCGCCGGTGGCGAATTGCGTGCGGAGACCCTCGACGGACAGCAGCGCCACTCAGACCTTCAGCCGCGGGTCCAGGGTGTCGCGCAGCCAGTCGCCGAGCAGGTTCACGGCCAGCACGGTGAGCATGATGGCCAGGCCGGGAAACGTGGCCAGCCACCACGCGGTCGCCACGTAGTTGCGTCCGTCCGCGAGCATCCAGCCCCAGGTGGGCGTGGGCGGCTGGACGCCGAGCCCGAGGAACGACAGCGCCGATTCGTAGATGATCATGAAGGCCAGCTCGAGGGTGGCCACCACGATGATCGGCGTGAGCGCGTTCGGCAGCACGTGACGGAGCAGCAACCGCAGCGGGCGGTTGCCGCGGGCGCGGGCGCCGGCGACGAACTCGCGCTCCCGGATCGAGAGGACGTCCGCACGAACGATGCGCGCGAACTGAACCCAGCGGGTCGCGCCCATCACGAGGATCACGTTGAGCAGACTCGGCCCCAGCGCGAACACGACACCCATGGCGAGCAGGATGTAGGGGATAGCGAGGAACACGTCCACGATCCGCATGATGAGCGCATCGGCGCGCCCCCCGAAGAAGCCGGCGAGCAGACCGAGCGTCACGCCGATCAGCGCCGACAGCGTCACCGCGGTGAGGCCGACGCCGAGCGAGATGCGGCCGCCGTGCAGGATGCGGCTGAGGATGTCGCGGCCGAGGTGATCGGTGCCCAGCGGGTGCTCACGCAGGCCATGCGCCTGCCACATCGGCGGCCGCAGGCGCTTGGTGAGCATCTGCCGGGCCGGATCCCACGGAGCGAGCTGCGGCGCGAGCACCGCGGATCCGCCGATCAACAGCAGAGCGCCGAGGCCGAACGCGGCGCGGAAGCTGACGCGCCGGCGCGGGCGCGCGACGACCGGAAGCATGGTGGCGGTGACGCTCACCGCGCGCTCCGCACGTAGACGATCCGCGGGTCGAGGTACGTGTAGACGAGGTCGATGACGAGGTTGATGACGACGAAGAGCGTGGCCAGCACGGCCACGATGGCCTGCACGAGCGGGTAGTCGCGGCTGAAGATGGCGTCGACGGCGAGGCGGCCGACGCCGGGCCAGGCGAAGATCGTCTCGGTGATGACGGCGCCGCCGAGGAGAATCCCGAACTCGAGCCCGATGATGGTGACCAGTGGGATCGCCGCGTTCTTGAGCGCGTATTTGTAGGTCACCACGAACGTGCGGATGCCGGCGGCCCGCGCGGTGCGCACGTAGTCCTGCGCCAGCACCTCCAGCATTCCCGAGCGCGCCATGCGGGCGATGCGCGCCATGGAGAACGCGCCGAGCGCGGTGGCCGGCAGCACGATGGAGGTCCAGCCGTCGCGGCCGGCGGCCGGAAACCAGCCGAGGCCCACCGCGAACACCATGATCAGCAGCAGCCCGAGCCAGTAGACGGGCATCGCCTGTCCGAGCAGCACGCCCACCGAGCAGAGGGCGTCGAGGAGGGAGTTGCGCTTCAGCGCGGACAGGATGCCGGCCGGGACGGCGACCACGAGCGCCAGGCCGAGACCCGCCGCCGTGAGCTGCAGCGTGGCGGGCAGCGTCTGGAAGATCAGCGCGAGCGCCGGCACCTGGTGCTTGAACGAGAGCCCGAAGTCACCGCGGACGGCCCGGGCCAGGAACCGGCCGTACTGCACCCACAGCGGGTCGTCGAGACCGAGCAGCGCGCGCAGCTGCCGCACGTCTTCCTCGCGCGCCTCGAGCGGCAGGAGCAGCCGCGTGGGATCGCCGGTGAGGTGCAGCAGCCCGAAGACGATCACCGACACGCCGAGCAGGACGCCCAGGCTCTGCAACAGCCGCCGTCCGACATAGCCGACCATCGGTCAGGGCAATCGCGGATTCGAGCGCGGGCTTCGCCCGCGCAATCCTGCTCTGGGGGGAGGCAGGGCGAGAGCGAGCCGCGAGGCTCGCTCCGCCCGTCGGCCGGGGAGTCCGAGGGGGCGT
The DNA here is from genome assembly GCA_003220225.1 of Candidatus Rokuibacteriota bacterium. GTDB lineage: Bacteria > Methylomirabilota > Methylomirabilia > Rokubacteriales > CSP1-6 > AR12. Next base: position 35,491 of record QHRU01000109.1, on the reverse strand, counting down.
AGCCCCTTCGCTCGGCAGAGAGGCGAAGCCCCCCTCCGAGCTAAAATCCGATCTCGGTCAGCCGTATCGACTCGTCGCCGCGCGGCGTCCACTTGAGGCGCTTGTTGACGCCGTAGATGTCCATCTGCTGGTAGCCGAAGATGTACGGCGCCTCGTCGCGGATCACGCGCAGGAGCTGGCTGTAGAGCTGCTTGCGCTTGTCCGGGTTCATCTCCGCGCGGGCCTGGTCCATGAGCTTGTCGACCTCGGGGTTGCTGTACTGCGACACGGCCTCCCCCGTCTTCAGATTCGGCGTCACCCAGTGGTCGGGCTCGAGGCTCGGCAGGCACCAGCCGGCCATGGCGATGTCCTCGGTCTTGTGGTCGAGGATGCTGCGCACGTACGCGCCCCACTCGCCGATGATCTTCACGTTGGTCTTGATCCCGTTCTCGGTCAGCTGGCCCGCCACCGCCTGCGCGATGTCCTTGTCCATCGCCCAGCGTCCGTTGGGCGCCTGCAGGGTCAGCGTGAGGTTCGTCTGCCCGGCCGCGGCCAGCAGCTCCTTGGCCTTCTTGGGGTCGTACTCGTAGAACGGGATGCTCGGATCGTGGCCCCAGACGTTGGGCGGCATCCAGGAGTTGATGCGCTTGCCGTTGCCGAGCAGCACGGCATCGAGGATCCCCTGCATGTCGACGGCGTAGTTGAGCGCCTGGCGCACCCGCTTGTCGGCGAGCGGCCCGCCCTTGATCTGCGCGATCTGGAACGAGATGATCCGGCAGCTCGGAATCTTCTCGACGCGCACGCTCTTGGTCGCCGCGAGCATCGGGAGCTGGTCCGGCGGCACGTTGACGATCAGGTCGGCCTGGCCCGTCTGCAGCGCGGCGATGCGTGCGCCCAGCTCGGGGATGGGCCGCCACGTCGCCCGGCGTATCGCGGGCTTGCCGGTCCAGTGCGCGTCGTTGGCCTCGACCACGATCCGCTCGTTCTTCTGCCACTCCACGAACTTGAAGGGGCCGGTCCCGACGGGTTTCAGGTTCGCCTGAGCGTCGCCGACCTGGGCCACGTATTTCGGCGCCATCTGGTACATGAGCGTCATGCGCGCGGGCATCGCGGGATCCGGCACCTTGGTGTGGAAGCGCACCGTGGCGGCATCGACGATCTCCACGCGCTCGATGGTGCTGAACCAGCCCTTCTGCGGCGACTTGAAGTCCGGGCGCTGGATGCGCTCGACCGAGAACTTCACGGCCTCGGCGTCGAAGGGCTCGCCGTTGTGGAACTGCACGCCCCGGCGGAGCTTCACTTCCCACATCCGGTCGCCCACGAGCTTGTAGGAGGTGGCCAGCCGCGGCTGGATCGCGAGCGACTTGTCACGCGTCAGGAGGGTGTCGTAGATCGAGCCGTTGATGATCAGCGTGACGATGTTGTTGGTCATCTGCACGTCGAGGAACTCGGCGTCGATGCCCTGGGCGATCGTGACGTCGCGCTCGCCGGCGGCCCACGCCTGAGCCGCCGCAAGGAGGACCAGGACGATGGCCAGCGACCGAATCATGCGGGGCATAGGCCCTCCTTGACCGAGTGGTCTGCGCGAGAGGCGCCGATCCTACCACATCGCCGCGGTCTATAATGTCGCCGTGCCGCCGCCGAAGCGCGAGACCATCGCCAACGTCGCCCGTCTGCACGCGTTCATGGATCGCCACCGCCTGGCCGCAGTGATCGAGTAGGAGCGCCCGCATGGTCGACGGCGGCGACTGGAAGAAGATCGTCGCGGGGATCAGCGACGCGCAGGTGCTGAAGCTCGAGCAGGCCGCCATCCGCATCCCGAGCACCACGTTCGAGGAAGGCACCCTCGCGGACTATCTCGCCAACCACATGTCCGACCTCGGCCTCGACGTGGAGATGCTGGACGTCACCCACTGGGCGAAGCCCGGCAAGAAGACGCGTCAGCCGATCGCGCGCCTGCGGGGCACGGGCGGCGGGCGGAGCCTCATGCTCAACGGTCACATGGATCCCGGCGTGGAGATGAGCGGCTGGAGCGTGGATCCGTACGGCGCCAAGTTCGAGGACGGGTGGGTGTGGGGCATGGGCGCGCACGACGACAAGGGCGGCGTCGTGGCCGCCATCTGCGCGGTGGAAGCCATCGTCCGCGCCGGCGTCCGCCTGCGCGGCGACGTCGTCGTCTGCCCGGTCGTGGCGCACAAGCTCGGCGGCGCGGGGACGCGCGCGCTCATGGCCAAGGGCCTGCGCACGGACCTCGCCATCAACATGGAGCACTCCGCCAACACCATCGCCAACGTCTGCGTCGGGATCGTCATGGTGCGCATCAAGACGAAGAGTCCCGAGCTCTTCTTCCGCTACAGCCGGGCAGCCAAGGCGCAGTACATGAACCCGATCGAGCAGCAGGCCGAGATCATGCGGCGCATCGGGCCGAGCCTCGATCCGATCGAGCCCGGCGGGTGGCTGCGGTTCACCCCGCACCCCGAGCTGCCCGGCTTCCCGACGCACACGTTCGACACGATGCACAAGGAGCACTACTACCAGAAGAGCTATACGGGCATGTCGAGCCGCGAGTGCGAGATGATCTTCCAGCTCCGGACGGTGCCGGGTCAGACGCTCGAGACGGTGCGCGCCGACGTGCAGCGGCTCCTCGCCGACATCAAGAAGGACCATCCCGCCTTCGACGCCGAGATGACGATCCCCGCGAACGGCACGGAGGATGGCTGGTTCCAGGATCCGATGGAGGTGAGGCCGGACCATCCCCTCGTCACCTCGCTCGCCGAAGGACAGCGGCTCGCCACCGGCGCGCCGGCCGTCGTCGGCGGCTGGGGACGCCTCGGCAACGTCGGCGACGGCAACATCCTGATGTCTCACGGGATCCCCACCGTGCAGTACGGCGCGGGCGACATCCGCATCTACAAGGAGTGGCCGACGCCGGACGAGCGCGTTCCCCTGAAAGATCTGGTCGCGGCCGCCAGGGCGATCGCGTACGCGACCCACCAGCTCTGCGCGTGAGGAGACGACCATGAGAACGCTCGCGGCGCTGCGCGACGAGCTCGACCCGCGGCTCCGGTCACTCGCGAACCTTTAGCCTGCTATACTCCCGCCGCCATGAGCGGCGCGCGACGGCTCACGATCTACGAGCCCTTCCGGTCGATCTTCTACGCGCCGCAGTTCGTGGCGCTCTACGGCGGACACTTCGCCGGCGAGGGCCTCGACGTGCAGGTGGAGACGGCCGGCCGCGGGGTCACGACGACCGGCGCGCTGATCGACGGACACGCGGAGATCGCGCTGGGCGGAATCATGCGGAGCCTCGACGTCGCCGACCGCGGGGGGCCGTCGCTCCCCCACTTCGCCGCGGTGAACCAGCGGAACGGGTTCTTCCTGCTGTCCCGTGAACCGCGCCCGGGCTTCGCGTGGGCCGACGTCGTCGGCAAGACCATCGTCTCGTTCGCCGAGGCGCCGACCCCGTGGCAATGCATGCTGACCGTGCTGCGCAAGCACGGCGTGGATCCGGCCACGGTGCGGATCGAGCGCACCCTGCCGCTGCCCGAGGCCCTCGCGGCGTTCAAGAACGGTCACGGCGACTTCTTCGAGACGGGGCAGCCGTTCACCGAGCGGCTGATCGCGGCCGGCGCGGCGCACCTGGTCGCCTCGATGGGCGACGCGACGGGGCCCGTGCCGTTCTCGTCCTACATGACCACCGAGCGATTTCTGCGCGACGGGCGCGACGTGCTGCTCCGCTTCACGCGCGCGCTCTATCGCGCCCAGCGCTGGATGACGGGCGTGGACGCCAAGCCCATCGCCGAGGTCGTCGCGCCGGCGTTCCCCGACATCGACCAGGCGATTCGGCTGCGCGCGGTGACGCGCTACCTCGGCCAGGACACGTGGGCGCGCGATCCGATTCTGGAGCGCCCGGGTTACGAGTATCTGCAGCAGATCCTGCTCGACGGCGGCTTCATCACGCGCCGGCATCGCTATGACGACCTGATCGACACCGCCATCGCCCGCGACGTCGTCGGCGATGCGGCCCGGAGGTCATGATGGCCAACGTGCTTCTCGCCCGCTGCGCGCTGCCGACCGGCCCCGCGTGGGGCGTGCTCGCTGACGACCGCATCGAGATCGTGGCGACCGACGCCGGCACCAACGGCGGCTTCCTCGCCTCGCTGCTTCAGCTGCAGCGCCCGGTCCGCGCGCTGCTCGAGCGCCGGCGCGGCGCCCTCACCCTGAAGGCCGCCGAGGTCATGGCCGCGCCGTCGAGCGCGGCCGTTCCGCACCTGCTGCCGCCGCTGGACCTGCAGGAGGTCTGGGCCGCCGGCGTGACGTACGAGCGCAGCCGCGTCGCGCGCATGGAGGAGACCGCGGGCGCCGAGACGTTCTACGACAAGGTCTACACCGCCGAGCGCCCCGAGCTGTTCTTCAAGGGCGCCGCCTCGCGCGTGAGCGGTCACCACGGGCCCATCCGCATCCGGCGCGACGCGTCCTGGAACGTTCCCGAGCCGGAGATCGCCGTGCTCGTCTCCGCCCACGGCGAGATCGCCGGCTACACGGTGGGCAACGACGTCTCGTCGCGCGACATCGAGGGCGAAAATCCGTTGTACCTGCCGCAGGCCAAGATCTACCGCGAGTCGTGCGCGCTGGGCCCCGTGGTGTGGCTGACCGACGACGAGAAGGCGCCCGTCTTCGACATCGCCATCATGATCCAGCGCCGCGGCGCCGTCGCGTACGAGGGCAAGATCTCGACCTCCGCCATGCGCCGCTCGTTCGACGACCTCGCCGCCTGGCTCGTCCGCGACAACCTGTTTCCGTCCGGCGCCTATCTGTTGACGGGCACCGGGCTCGTGCCCGAAGCGGGCTTCACGCTGGCGCCCGAGGATCGCGTGTCCATCACCGTGCCGCGCATCGGCACGCTGTCGAACCACGTGGTGCAGGGATGAGACATCCTGTGCTAAGCCCGAGGCGCGCCACGGCTGCGCCGGGGCGCGTCCGAGCGATGGCCGGGGGAGTCCGAGGGGGGCGTAGCCCCTTTCGCTTGAAGGATCTGGGGGGCCATATCGAGGCCCCCCACGACGATCGATGAGCACCGTCGATCCGGTCTGGGCCGGCGTCGCCGAGCTCTCGCGCGCGTTCGAGGCGCGCGCGCTGTCGCCCGTGGACGTGGTGGACGCGCTGCTCGTGCGCATCAAGCAGCGCGACGCGCTCCACGCGTACATCGCGCTCTACGAGTCCGAGGCGCGGCTGGCCGCCGAGGCCGCCGACAGCGCCATCAGGAGCGGCCACCGCATCGGGCCGCTGCACGGCGTGCCCATCGCGCTGAAAGACCTCGTCGACCTCCAGGGCCGCCGGACGGCGGGCGGCTCGAAAGTGTGGATCGATCGCGTGTCGCCGGTGACGGCCACCCTGGCCGAGCGGCTGATCGGCGCCGGGATGATCGTGCTGGGCAAGACCCACACCGTGGAGTTCGCGATGGGCTCGTTCGGCACCAACACGCACCTCGGCACGCCGTGGAACCCATGGGATCTGTCGGTGCACCGGACCCCCGGCGGCTCGTCCAGCGGCTCGGGCGTCGCCGTCGCCGCCGGCCTGGCGCCCGTCGCCATCGGCACCGACACCGGCGGCTCGGTGCGGCTGCCCGCCGCGTGGTGCGGCATCGTCGGCCTCAAGGTGACGGCGGGCCGCATCAGCACCTACGGCGTGCTGCCGCTGTCGTTCACGCTCGACACGCCGGGCCCGATGGCGCGCTCGGTCGAGGACGCCGCGCTCGTCTTCAAAGCCCTCAACGGCCCCGACCCGCGCGATCCGCAGACCCTGGCCTGGACGCCGTCCGATCCGCTGCCCACGCTGCGCCGTGGCGTCGCCGGGCTGCGCCTGGCCGTCCTGCCGGACGACGAACGCGTCGGCGTCGACGCCGAGGTGCTCGCCGCCTACGACGCGTCGGTGAAGAAGCTCGCCGGGCTGGGGGCCGAGATCGTCCGCGTCGCGCTCCCCAACCGCTTCAGCGACTACGCGGCCGGCACCGGGCGCATCATCGGCGCCGAGGGCTATCGCTTCGTCGGTCACCTCGTGGACGACATGAGCCTGCCCGTCGATCCGCACATCCGCCCGCGCATCCAGGTGGGCCGCGGCATGTCCGCCCGCGACTATCTGATGGCGTTGGCCGACCGCGAGGCGCACCGCCGGGCGTTCGTGGCCGCGCTGGCCGATATGGACGCGCTGCTGACGCCCACGACGCAAACCGCGGCGATACCGATCGCGAAGGTCGATCAGTCGGGCACCGCGGCGTTCTTCACGCGCGCCGGAAACTATCTGGGGCTGTGTGGCCTCGCCGTCCCCAATGGCTTCACCGCCGACGGGCTGCCGACCTCGCTCCAGATCCTCTGCCACGCCGGCCGCGAGGACGTGGCGCTGCGCATCGGCTGGGCCTATGAGCAGGCGAGCGACTGGAAGACGCGGCGGCCGCCGGAGCCGGCGCGCGCGTCATAGAACCTTCACGGAACCGACCTCCCGGCTCGGGGGTTTGGGCGTGCGCGGCTCCTCGCGCACCGCAACTCACTCCCGTCACGCCTACGTGGAGGTCCTACCAATGAGACTCGGGGCTGTCCTTAAGTCGAAGGTTCTTCTGACGGTGTGCGTCCTCGCCGCCGGGCTGGGCATGGCAGGGGTGGCAGGCGCGGACGAGTTGTTCAAGGCCACCCTGACCGGTGACCAGGAGGTACCCCCGGTGGTCACCGACACCTCCGGGAAGGCGTTCTTCAGCCTCAACAAGGACGAAACGGCGATCGATTTCCAGCTCCACGTCAGCGATGGGGTAAGGATCACGCAGTCGCACATCCACTGCGCGCCCGCGGGCGTCAATGGGCCGATCATCATCTTCCTCGGCGGCCTCCACGCGGCCGGGCTGGACATCGACGGCAAGTGGGTCAGCAACGCGACGATCACCAACACCAGCATCATCAATACGGCCTGCGGCGCCACCCTCGCCGCGATCGCCCAGCAGATGCGAAACGGCAATACCTACGCCAACGTGCACTCTGTGGCGCACCCGGGCGGTGTCATTCGCGGGCAAATCGCGCCGGCCGGCGACTGAACAGGCGACCGCGCGTCCCTCGCCCCGGCCTCCCCGAAAGGCCCCGCTCCCGCGGGGCTTTTCCTTTGAGAAGGAGACCGCGGCGCCTCAGCGGCCGAGGAACCCGCGCACGATGCTCAGGAAGTCGTCCAGCCGGTCGTGGTGCAGCCAGTGGCCGGCGCGCTCGACGCCGACGACGCGCGCGTGGCGGAAGTGCGCGGCGCGGCCGTCGGCCGCCGGATCACCCGCCCGGCTCTCCTTGCCGTAGAGGAGCAGGGTCGGGCACCCGATCCGACCCCACAGGGTCTCGATGTCGCGTCGGGACATGTCGTACGGCGGAAACGCGCGCACGTAGTTGTCGAACTTCCAGGAATACGTGCCGTCCTCGTTCTGGTTCGCGCCGTGCACGGTGAGGTGGCGCGCCTGCTCGGCGCTGAGATGCGGGTTTTCCTCCTGCATGCGCCGGAAGGCGTCCTCGATGCTCGGATAGCGCCGGGGCAGCCGCCCCGCGAGCGTGCGCTGCTCGCGGACCCACTCGTCCACCCGCGCCTCGATCGGCCTGGCCTTGCGCTCGGCCAGCCGCTCGGCCGAGGGTCCGAGGCCCTCGATGGCGACGAGCCGGGCGACGCTGTCCGGGTAGATCCCGGCGTAGCGGAGCGCGACGTTGCCCCCCAGCGAGTGGGCGATGATCGTCACGGGCGCCAGCCGCTGCTGGTGGACGAGCTGGGCGAGGTCGTAGATGTAGCCGGCCATCGTGTAGCTGCCGTCGGTGGACCACTGGCTGTCGCCGTGGCCGCGCAGGTCGGGCGCGATGACGTGCCAGTCGTCCCGCAGGGCCGCCGCCGTCCAGTCCCAGTTGCGACAGTGGTCGCGCCCGCCGTGCACGAGCAGTAGTGGCCGCTTCGCCGGGTTACCCCAGTCCACGTAGTGCAGCCGCAGCCGCTGGGAGAAGTAGGTGTGCGAGGTCGGGCCGGGACTCGAGTCGGCCATGAGCAGCCTCATCCTATAGCGCCTATAGCGGTTCTCGACACTCTTCGACGCCCAGCGTCGGTCTTTCGACGCCATCGCGACCCGGTGTCGCCAAAAAGCCTGACTCTGCGGCACGCGGGATTCGGCTCGCGTTTTGCTTGGCACGCTGGCCATGAAATTTCGTCTCCCTCAGCGCTTCGTCAGCGACATCGGGATCGACCTCGGCACGGCGAACACGCTCGTCCACGTGCGGGGGCGTGGCATCGTCCTCTCCGAGCCGTCCATCATCGCCTTCGATCGGGCGACCCATGCCGTGGTGGCCGTCGGGACCCCGGCGAAGGCCATGCTCGGCCGGACGCCCGGCACCATCGACGTCATCCGGCCGCTGAAGGACGGCGTCATCGCCCACTTCGATGCGGCCCAGACGCTGCTGCGGCACCTCGTCGCCCGGGTCCAGGGCCGCAGCCCGTGGCGCCGCCCGCGCATGGTCATCGGCGTGCCGTCCTGCATCACCCCGGTCGAGAAGCGCGCGGTGCGGGAGGCGGCCGTGCAGGCGGGCGCGCACGCCGTCTACCTGGTCGAGGAGCCGATGGCGGCCGCGATCGGCGCCGGCCTGCCGATCCACGAGCCCGGCGGGCACGTCGTGGTCGACATCGGAGGCGGCACGACCGAGGTCGCCGTCATCTCGCTCTCCGGCGTCGTCCACTGCCAGTCGGTGCGGACGGCGGGCGACGAGATGAACGAGGCGATCGTTCAGTACATCCGGAAGCACTACAACGTGCTGATCGGCGAGCGCCGCGCCGAGGAGATCAAGCTGGCGCTCGGGGCCGCGCGGCGCTCGGGCGGCGAGCAGTCGATCGTGGTGAAGGGCAGCGATGCGGTCGCTCGCGTGCCCAAGGCGATCAGGATCGGCGAGGACGAGGTGCGCGAGGCGGTCCACGACTGCATCGGCAGCATTGTGGCGACGATTCGCTCGTCGCTGGAGTGCACGCCGCCGGAGATCGCCGCCGACATGGTCGACAGCGGCATCGTCCTCACGGGCGGCGGCGCGCTGCTGGACGGGCTGGACGAGATCATCCGCAAGGAGACGTACCTGCCCGTGACGATCGCGGACGAGCCCCTGTCCTGCGTCGTGCGCGGCGTCGGCGTCCTGCTCGAAGACATCAGCCTGCTGGAGCGCGTCAGCCTCCGGGACTAGGGAGATGGGGGGCCCCGAAATGGCCCCCCAAACCCCCCACACGTTCGGAGCGCCCGGGATGAACCCGGGCGCTCCTCTATCCCCCAGCCCCCACACGTTCGGGGCGCCCGGGATGAACCCGGGCGCTCCTCTATCCCCCAGCCCCCACACGCTCGGGGCGCCCCGGCGAAGCCGTGGCACCCCTCGATACTCCGACAGGCTCCTTGCCCGCGCCGGGCCGGCGGCCGAGCGGACTTGACACGGCCGCGGCAACGCAGTTTCATGGCGCCGACCGGGAGGTTCCGATGCGCTCGGATCGCGTGCTCTCGACCATCGACTTCCACACGGCCGGCATCGGGATGCGGCTGCTCACGACCGGCCTCGGGCGCCTGCCGGGCGCCACCATCGCGGAGAAGCGCCGGTGGTTCCAGGAGCACCTCGATCACCTCCGGACCGGGCTCTGCCTGGAGCCTCGCGGTCATCGGGGATTGCTCATCGCGATCATGACCGAGCCCGTCACGCCCGGCGCGCAGTTCGGGCTGTTCTTCATCTACCCCGGTGGCTACTACGTTTCGTGCGGTGAGGGGACGATCGGCGCGGCGACGGTGGCGATCGAGACCGGCATGGTCGCGCGCCAGGGCGCGGAGACGCGCGTCGTCATCGACACGGAAGCCGGCGCCGTGGAAACGGTCGCGCGCTCGGAGGGCGATCGCGTGCGCGAGGTCACGCTGAAATGGACGCCCTCGTTCGTGGTCCTCGCCGATCAGGTCGTCGAGGTCGAGGGTGTCGGCGAGGTCCCGCTCGACGTCGCGGTCGGCGTCGGCAATGTCTTCGCCGTCGTGGACGCGGAGCGCCTCGGCGTCGCGGTCCGCCGAGAGCAGGTCAAGAAGATCGCTCAGCGCGGGATGGCGGTTCGCGAGGCCGTGAACGCCCAGCTCCAGGTCGACGTCCCGGGCGTGGGCAAGACCAGCGTGGACAACGTCCTCGTCCACGAGCTGCCGGACGCGCACGGCGTGTCGCCGAACGCGCTCGTCTGGGGTCCGGGCCAGGTCGACGCGGCGCCGTGCGGCTCCGGCACGTGCGCGCGCATGGCGCTCTTCCACCACCGCGGCGTGATGGCCGTCGGCTCGACCTTCGTGAGCCGCGGCCTGCTCGGGCTGGACTTCACGGGGCGCATCGCCGGGGAGACCGCGGTGGAGGGGCGTCCCGCGATCCTTCCGGAGATCACCGGGACGTCATACCTCACCGGCTTCAGCCAGCTCCTCTTCGATCCGGCCGATCCCGTGCGCGACGGGTTCCTCCTCGACGCTTGAGACGCGCCCGATGAAGACGCTGGTCCTCGGCGGCGGCGTCGTCGGCGTCACCACCGCCTATTTCCTCGGCAAGGCCGGCCACGAGGTCACGCTCGTGGAGGAAAAGGACGCGCTCGGGCTCGAGGCGACCGGCGGCAACGCGGGCATCATCGCGCCCGGCCACTCCTTCGCGTGGGCGTCGCCGCGCGCCCCGCGCATGCTCTGGCAGTCGCTGCGGGGCGCCGAGACGGCGATCCGCGTGCGGCTCACGAGCGATCCGAGGCTCTACGCGTGGGGCCTGCGCTTTCTGCGCGAGTGCACGTCCGGGCGCGCGCGCCGCAACACGCTGATCAAGCTCCGGCTCTGCCAGTACAGCCAGGCGGTGATGAACGACCTGGTGCGGGCCGAAGGCATCGAGTACCAGGCGATCCACAGGGGCGCGCTCTACATGCATCGCGACCCGGTCGAGTTCGAGGCCGGGATCAAGAAGATGGCGCTGCTCGCCGAGCACGGGCAGAAGCAGGAGATCCTGGACGCGAACGCGCTGGCGCGGCTCGAGCCCGCCTTCGAGCCGGTCAAGAGCAAGATCGCCGGCGCCATCCGCGACCTCGGGGACTCGAGCGGCGACTCCCGCGTGTTCAGCGAGGAGCTGGCGCGTGTCGCGCGTGACAAGCACGGCGTCACCGTTCGGCTCGGGACGCGCGTCACGGCGCTGCGCGCGGACGGCGACCGCATCGACGGCGTGGTGACCAGCGGCGGCGTGCTCACCGCCGACAATTACGTGCTGGCCCTCGGGGTGGGGGCGCCGGTCGTCGCTCGGACCGCGGGCGTGAGCCTGCCGATCTATCCGGCCAAGGGCTATTCGTCGACGTTTCCCCTCAAGCCGGGCGGCCTGGCCCCGACGATCTCCGGCGTCGACGAGCAGTGGCTGGTCGGCTGGTCACGGCTGGGCAACCGGCTGCGGCTCACGTCCACCGCGGAGTTCGCCGGCTACGATTGGGGTTGGACGCCGCGCGACTTCAACAACATTCACAAATTGGCCCGCGACCTCTTCCCCGACGCCGCCGACTACGAGCGGGGCGAGTACCGCGCGTGTCTGCGTCCGATGACTCCCGACGGGCCGCCCATCCTCGGTCTCGGTCGCCACCGCAACCTGTTCCTCAACTGCGGCCACGGTCACATGGGCTGGACGATGGCGTGCGGCACCGCGCGCATCGTGGCCGATCTCATGACCGGCCGGATGCCCGAGCTGGACCTGGAGGGGCTGACCGTCCGACGCTGACAGGAGGCTTCCATGAACTACGGTGTCGTGCTCCCGATCTGGCAGCTGACGATTGCCGACGCGGAGTCGCTGACGACCCGAGCGGAACAGCTGGGTCTCGACGGCGTCTTCGTTCCCGACCACATCCTCGCCAAGCCCGCCACGACGCAGCACTATGGCGGTCACTGGCCCGACCCGTTCTCGCTTCTCGCATATCTCGCAGGGCGGACGCAGCGCATTCGCCTCGGCGCCAGCGTCATCGTGCTGCCCTACCGGAGTGCGTTGGTGGCGGCCAAAGCCGCGGCCACGGTCGACCAGGCGTCGGGCGGGCGCTTCATCTTCGGCGTCGGCGTGGGCTGGGACGAGGCGGAGTTCATGGATCTGCGCCTACCCTTCCGCGAGCGCGGACGTCTGAGCGACGACTATATCCGGGCGATCAAGGCCGCCTGGGCCAACGACGTCCCGGAGTACAAGGGTGACTACGTGAGCTTTGGCGGAGCCACGTTCTCACCCCGTCCTCGGCAACGGCCGCACCCACCGATCTGGGTCGGCGGTGCGCCGGGCGCTGTGTCCGCGCCGGCGGTGCGCCGCTGCGCCGAGCTGGGCGACGCCTGGCATCCGCTGGGGCTGAGCCTCGACGATATCGAGAAAGGCTTCGCGACCGTGCGCGACCTCGCCGCTCGGCGCGGCCGGCGCGACGCGCTCGGTCTCGCCCCGCGCAATCTTCTGGACCTCACGGAGTCCCCGAAGGGCAGCAGCCGCGCGGCGTTTCAGGGCTCCGTGGCGGAAGTGGCGTCCGACGTACGCCGGGTGCGGACGCTCGGCGCCGAGTGGATGACGTTCGACCTGCCGCGAGCCGGCGTGCCCGCGATGGTGCGCGCGATGGAGCGCCTCGCCGGCGAGGTGAAGCCGGCCGCGGCGTAGCTCTGGACGCTCGGCATGGTGCGCAGGGCGGGGATCGACGACGCGCCCGGCGTCGCGGACCTCGTGCGGCGCGCGTTCTCGACGCAGTCGCGGCCGACAAATCCGCCGTCGGGCGCGCTGAAGGAAACCGTGGCCGACGAAGCCGAGCGCGAGGCTCGCCGACGCGGCCTCGCCCGGATGACGCTGGGCGTGCGATTGGAGCTCGAAGACAATCGCCGGCTGTTCGCCTCGTGCGGCTTCGAGGAAACGACGCTGCACCGTCACGAAGGGTTCAGCGAGCCGACCTGGGTGACGATGGAGCGCCGGCTGCAGTGACCCCGACTACTTCTCGCCGAGGTAGGTCTTGCGCACGAGGTCGGAGCGCAACAGCGTGGCCGCCGCGTCGTGCAGGACGATACGCCCGGTCTGGATCACGTAGCCCCGATGCGCCACGCGCAGTGCCATCCGCGCGTTCTGCTCGACGAGCAGGATCGTCGTCCCCTGGCGGTTGATGTCCTGGATGATGCGGAAGATGGTCTCGACGAGGATCGGCGACAGGCCCATGGACGGCTCGTCGAGCAGGAGCAGGCCGGGGCGGGCCATGAGCGCGCGCGAGATGGCCAGCATCTGCTGCTCGCCGCCGGAGAGCGTGCCGCCCTTCTGGCTGACGCGCTCGCGCAGGCGCGGGAACAGCGCGAACACGCGCTCGAGATCGGGCGCGATGCCGTCGCGGTCCGAGCGCACGAACGCCCCGAGCTCGAGGTTTTCCAGCACGCTCATGCGCGGGAAGATGTGGCGGCCCTCCGGCGATTGCGCGATGCCGAGGCGGACGATGCGGTCGGTGCTCAGGGCGTCGAGGCGCGCGCCGTTGAAGCTCACGGTGCCGTGCCGCGGCCGCACGAGGCCGAGGATCGTGCGCAGGGTGGTGGTCTTGCCGGCGCCGTTGGCGCCGATCAGCGTGACGATCTCGCCGCGCTCGACGGACAGCGACAACCCGCGCAGGGCCCGGATGCTGCCGTAGTAGGTGTGGACGTCGGCGAGCTCGAGCACGGCGGTCAGGGGCTCGGCACCGCCGGCTCTCGCTCGTAGCCGGTGCCCAGGTACGCCTCGATCACACGGGGGTGCCGCTGGATCTCCGCCGGCGTGCCCTCGGCGATGCGCGTGCCGTAGTCGAGCACGGTGATGCGGTCGGAGATCCCCATGACGACCTCCATGTCGTGCTCGATCAACAAGATCGACAGCGTCAGCTCGCGGCGCAGCAGCCCGATCAGATCGGTCAGCGTCTCGGTCTCCCGCGGGTTCATTCCCGCCGTCGGCTCGTCGAGCAGGAGGAGCCGGGGCTCGGTCGCCAGCGCGCGCGCGATCTCCAGCCGTCGCTGATCGCCGTACGGCAGGTTGCGGGCGAGATCGTCGTCCTTGCCGCTCAGACCGACGAACGCGAGGAGGCCGCGCGCCCGCTCGCGCGCTCGGCGCTCCTCCGCGATCACCGCGGGCGGGCGCAGCACCGCTCCCGCCACCGTGGCCGCCAGCCGGCAGTGCTCGCCGACGAGCACGTTGTCGAGCACGCTCATGTACGGGAAGAGCCGGATCGACTGGAAGGTGCGGGCGATGCCGCGGGCGACGATCGCGTTGGGCCGCAGCCCGATCAGGCTACCGCCCGCGAACGTGATGCGGCCGCCGTCGGTCCGGGCGAGCCCGGTCACCACGTTGAAGAACGTGGTCTTCCCGGCGCCGTTCGGCCCGATGAGCCCGATGATGGCGCCGCGGGGCACGACGAGATCGACCGCGTTGAGGGCGACCACGCCGCCGAAGGCCTTGCTGACGCCCCGCACGTCGAGAATCGCCTCCTCTTGCGCGGCAGCGCGCGTCATGCGCTCCCGCAGCCACATCGGAATGGCCTCGACGCGTGGCAGCGACGAGGGCTCCGGCGCGAGCGGCTGGTCGCCCTCGGCGTCGGCGGCGACCGGCTGCACGCGGCGGCCGGCCAACCCCTGGGGCCGGAGCAGCATGACGAGGACGAGGCCGAGGCCGAAGAAGAACCAGCGCCAGAGGGTGAGATCGATCGCCGCCAGCGCCGGGACACCGACCGTCCGCCCGATCGAGCGCACGAGGAACGTGCTCTGCGACAGCACGATCCGGTCGAAGACCGTGATGAGCATGCCGCCCAGGATCACGCCCTTGAGGCTGCCGGCGCCGCCGAGGACGACCATGCAGAGCAACATGATCGACACCTGGAACTCGAAGGCGCCCGGCGTGATGGCCTGCAGCTTGGCGGCGTAGATCGAGCCCGCGAAGCCCGAGAACGAGGCGCCGAGGGCGAACGCCAGCAGCTTCGTCGAGACGGGATTGACGCCGGTGCAGTCGGCGGCCGTCTCGTCCTCGCGGATGGCCATCCACGCGCGGCCCAGCCGCGAGTCGCGCAGCCGGCTCATGGCCCACAGCGAGAGGGCGCCGACCACGAGGATGAGGAAGTACCACGGCACGGGATCCGTTTCGAAGGGCACGCCCGGCAGAACCGGGCGGCCCACCGGGTTGACGCCGTTCTCGCCACCGGTGAGGTTGAGCCGCTCGATCGGTCGCCACGTGCCGATCTCGATCGTGACGTCGCCGAGGTTGCGGATCGCCACCGGGATGATCTCGCCGAACCCGAGGGTGATGATGGCCAGGTAGTCGCCGCGCACGCGGAGCGTCGGCGCGCCGATCACGAGGCCGAGCAGCGCCGATACCGCCGCCGCCAGCCAGATGCACAGCCAGAAGCTCCAGGCGTGCCCGTACAGCGGGGAGCCGAGCACGGGCGAGTTGAGCAGCCCCATCGCGTAGGCGCCGATGGCGAAGAAGGCCGCGTAGCCGAGGTCGAGCAGCCCCGCGTAGCCGACGACGATGTTGAGTCCCAGCGCGAGCAGCACGTAGATCATGCCGTCGGACACGGCGTGGACGGTCTGCAGTCCCAGCGCGCGATCGACGAACGGGTACACGAGCAGGGCGACGACCAGCGCCGGGGGCCCGAGGCTCTCCCTCACAGGCCGAGGCCCATCACGCGCTCACGCCTTGTCCGCCGTCCGTTCGCCGAGCAAGCCGTGCGGACGGAACACGAGGACGACGATGAGGATCGAGAAGACGATCGCGTTGGTCCAGCGGGCGGAGATGTACTGGTCGCTCCACGCGGACAGGAAGCCGATGACGAGCCCGCCGAGGGCGGCGCCGCTCATGCTGCCGATGCCGCCCAGCACGGCCGCGGTGAAGGCGCGCAACCCCGCCTGATAGCCCATCCACCACTGGCCGATGTTGTAGTACATGCCCTGGATCAGCCCCGCCGCCCCCGCCAGGGCGCCGCCGACGAAGAACGTGATCAGGATCGTGCGCTCCACGTTGATGCCCATCGCCTGGGCGGTCTCCCGGTCCTGCGCCGTCGCGCGCATGGCCTTGCCCCACCGCGTCCGCGTGACGAAGTAGTGCAGCGCCACCATGAGCGGGAGGGTGGCGGCCACGACGAGCAGGTCCTTGCTCGTGAGGAAGATGGCCGAGTCCACGCCGAACCACTCGCGCAGGATGTCGAAGGACGGGAACACGTCGGGGTAGGCGATGGGCGCCGGTCCCTTCCAGAGCAGCGCTACGTTCTCCAGCATGAAGGAGACGCCGATCGCCGTGATCAGCGGCGCCAGCCGCGTCGAGCGTCGCAGCGGGCGGTAGGCCACGCGGTCGATGGCGACGTTGAGCGTGGCCGTCGTGAGCATGGTGAGGACGAACACGAGGGGGAGCACCGTCAGCAGCTGCCAGCCGGTGAGCGTCCCGGTGACGCCGAGCAGCGTGAACCAGGCGAGCGAGATGAACAGGCCCAGCATGAAGACGTCGCCGTGGGCGAAGTTGATGAGCTCGATGATGCCGTACACCATCGTGTAGCCCAGGGCGATCAGCGCGAAGACGGCGCCTCGGGTGAGGCCGTTGATGGATTGCTGAATGAGGACTTCCCAGCCAGTCATATATAGATGGGGGGCCCCGAAATGGCCCCCCAAGCCCCCCGGGGTGGCTCGGGACGCCCCGGCGGAGCCGAGGCGCCCCTCGATCGCCGCGACACCGCGACGCTACTCGAGAATCGTCTCGAACTGGAACTTGCAGCCGATGGGGGTGTCGGCTTTCACGGCCTTGAAGCCCGACATGGTGTCGTAGTCGACGTCACCGTTCTCGTCGAAGCTCCACTTGCCGTTGATGCCCTCGAAGTTCTTCGTCGCCGCGATGGCCTTGCGCAGGGCCTCGCGCTTGTCGGTGACGTCCTTCGCCTTCTCGATGACCGGCGCCGAGCGCTTGATGGCGTCGATGATCACGCGGGTGCCCTCGGCTGCGTAGAGCGCGTACGAGGTCGGCTCCTTGCCGAACTTCGCCTTGTAGTTCTCGTACGTCTTGGCGCCGACGCCCCGCATCTTCTCGAAGGGCAGGCCGGCGAAGGTCACGCGCATGTCGGTCGCCAGCGCGGCGTCGCAGGTGGCGCCCTTGAGCAGCTCTTCCTCCAGCAGGCCGTCGGGTCCCATGAAGCGGGTGCGCGGCGCCGTCAGCCCGACTTCCTTCATCTGCCGGATGATCACCTGAGCGCCCGTCTCGATCACGCCGCCGAGGTAGACGAGGTCGGCGCCGGAGGCGCGGATCTTGGTGAGCACGGGCTTCTGGTCGGGCTGCTTCCAGTCGATGCCCTCGTTGGCGACGACGGGGAGACCGATCTTCTTCGCGGTGGCCTCGAAGACGTCGGCGATGCCCTTGCCGTACAGCTCCTGGTCGTTGAGGACGTAGACCTTCTTGGCGCCCATCCGCTTGGCCCACTTGGCGCCCACGGCGCCCTGGATGTCGTCGGCCGGGATCGGGCGGAAGTAATTCACGTAGCCGCCCGGGCGGTAGATCTCGGGCTCGCCGGGGGCGGCCCCGCGCTTCTTGGTGAGGCCGGGATAGGTGTTGGCCGGCGTCATCTGGGCCATGTGCGCGCGATTGGTGATGGGGATCGAGACCTTGGCGGCCCCGGAGTTGTAGGTGCCGATGTACACGATGGCGAGCGGATCGCCGATGGCCTTGTTCGCGTTCTCCGCCTCGACGGCGCCGTCCCACTTGCCGGTCTGCGGCGAGGCGTCGTCCAGGTTCACCACCTCGAGGCAATACCCGGCGACGGTGCCGTTGACCTCCGAGACGGCGAGGTCCACGCCGTTCTTCATGCCGGTGCCTTCCGGCAGCATCGCGCCTTGCATCGGCCACGATGTGTAGAGGCGAAGCTTGCCCTTCGGACACTGCTGAGCGGCGGCGTTGCCGCCGGCGGCGGCGAAGGCGAAGAGCACGATGGCGACCGTGATGATCCGTGAGACTCTCATGGCTGTCCTCCGATCGGGCGCTCGACCGAGATGGCGGGTATGAGACTATTCCGCTCGCTCGTTGTCAACTCAGCTGGGGCCATGGCGAGGTGAGGCGATGGCGCAACCCCACGTGATCTACCAGGCGAAACCGGGCTCGGCGCTCGAGGTGAACCGCGCCTTCTATACGCGCCTGGCGCCGGATGCCGGCAAGCGGACCCTGGTGGAGCGGTTCGTCATCCCGCGACGCTCGGGGCGGGCGTGGCCGGTGCGGGCCGGACAGATCTTTCGGATCGTGGCGGTCGAGGGGCCGCAGGTGGCCGACCTCAACGTCTGGAATCTCGCCAACCCGCGCGAGCGTTTCTGGGCCTCGCGCACGCGCCAGCTGCACCAGGCGCACGTGACGACGTTCGATCGGCTGTGGTCGTGCCTGCCCTACCTGCGCCCGATGCTGACGATCACGGCCGACACCATCCGGTACGGCCGCGACGCCGACGGCGCCGGCTGTCACGATCTGCTCGGCACCCGCTGCGATCCCTACGTCCACAAGCTGCTCAACGGCGAGGAGCTCGACCTCTGCTGCCATTCGAATCTGGTCAGGGCGGTGGCGCCGTATCGCCTGACCGAGCTCGACGTGCACGACGTGCTCAACGTCTTCCAGGTGACCGGCCTCACCGCCGAGGGCCGGTACTTCACGAAGCCGAGCCCCGCCAAGGCCGGCGATTACATCGAGTTCTTCGCCGAGCTCGACGTGCTGGCCGCGCTGTCGGTGTGCCCGCACGGCGATATGTCGGCGCCGGTGTGGGGATCGGGCGGAGGCGATCGGCTCGACATCTGCCGCCCGCTCGCGATCGAGATCTGGCAGCCGGCTGCCGAGCTGCTCGCGGGCTGGAAGTCGCCGACGCCGTCGGACTATCGCGGCGGCCACGGGCTGCAGGGCCCATGAGCGTCGTCACGATTCCCGCGCGGCGTGGCAAGGCGGCGCGCGTGCGCACGGGTCAGCGCATCCGCGTCGTCAACACCCACGGGACCCAGGTCGTCGACGCGTGGGCCTTCAACGCGCAGGACCCGGCCGAGTGGATGGCCATGGAGGCGAGCCGCGCGTGGTTCATGAAGCTCGCGGCGGCCGTGGGCGATTCGTTCGTGACCAACCGCCGGCGCCCGATCCTCACGCTGGTCGAGGACACGTCGGCCTGCGCGCACGACACATTGATGGCGCCGTGCGACCCGGATCGCTATGGCCTGCTCGGCGTGAAGGGCTATCACGACAACTGCCGCGACAACCTGCACGCCGCGCTGGCCGAGCTGGGGATGAAGATCCCCGCCACGCCGCCGTCGCTCAACCTGTTCATGAACATCCCGTGGACGCCCGACGGGCGGCTGGCGTGGGGCGAGCCCGTGTCGACGCCCGGGAGCTACGCGCTGTTCCGCGCCGAGATGGATCTGGTCGTCGCGTTCTCCGCGTGCCCCCAGGACATCCTGCCGATCAACGGGCTCACCGGGCGCACGACCGAAGCGCACTTCAGCATCGAATAGCCCGCGTTGATCCCACGGAGGCGCCGCCATGGAGCGACAGTTCGATCTTGTCGTCGTCGGGACCGGGGTGACGTCGGCGGTCGCGACACGCTGTCGCGAGGCCGGCTGGACGGTCGCCGTCATCGACTCCAAGCCCTTCGGAGGCACGTGCGCGCTCCGCGGATGCGTCCCGAAGAAAATCCTGGTCGGCGCCACCGAGGCCGTTCAGGCTGCGCGCGACCTGGCCGGCCACGGCGTGCGTGCCGACGGAGTGACCCTCGCCTGGCCCGACCTGATGCGATTCAAGCGCTCGATGGTCGATCCGACGCCGCGGCGTACCGAGGAGTCCTGGGCGAAGATCGGGGTCGAGCAGTTCCACGGTCGAGCCCGCTTCGTCGGATCGACCACGCTGGCGCTCGGTGACGACCGGCTCGTCGGCCGCCGCATTCTCATCGCGGCCGGCGCGAAGCCGGCGCCGCTCCCGTTCGCCGGTGCGGCGCGACTGACGACGAGCGAGGAGTTCCTGAACCTCGATCGGCTGCCCTCACGCCTGATCTTCGTCGGCGGCGGCTACATCTCGTTCGAGTTCGCCCACGTCGCTGCCCGCGCCGGCGCGGAGGTCACCATTCTCGACCGCGGCGCCCGGCCGCTCGACGCCTTCGACCCGGACCTGGTGGACCTGCTCGTCAAGCGCACCCGCGAGCTCGGCATGCGTGTGGAGCTGAACACCGAGGTCCGCGGCCTCGACGCCGCCGGTGGCGGCGTGGTCGTGCACGGCCTCCAGAACGGCAGCGAGCGGCGCTTCGACGCCGACATGGCCGTGCATGGCGCCGGCCGGGTCCCGGACATCGACGATCTCGATCTCGACGTCGCGGGCGTCAAGCGCGACAAGCGCGGTGTCATCGTGAATCAATTCCTGCAGTCCGTGTCCAATCCCGCCGTCTATGCCGGCGGCGATGCCGCCGCCAACGGCCCGCAACTCACCCCCAAGGCCGATCACGACGCGCTGGTGCTCACGGAGAACCTCTTGCAGGGCAACCATCGGACGCCGAACTACGAGGGCTTCGCGTCGTCCGTCTTCACCGTTCCCCCGCTCGCGTCGACGGGCCTGAGCGAGGCGGCCGCGCGCGCCCGAGGCTCGAAGGTTCGCGTGAATTCGCAGGAGACGTCGGGCTGGTTCAACACCCGCCGCGTCGGGGAGACGGTCTCCGGCTTCAAGGTGCTGGTCGAGAAGGAGACGGGCCGGGTCCTCGGCGCCCACCTGCTCGGCCCTCACGCCGACGAGGTGATCAACCTGTTTGCCGTTGCGGTCCGACTGGGGCTCCGGGCCGACAATCTGAAAGAGGCGCTCTACGCGTACCCGACCTACGGCTCGGACATCCGGTTCATGCTCTGACATCCGTCGGATTGACAATTCGAAACCGGCGGGCACAATTCGAGTGCACCCGGGAGCCAGAATGCGCTATCGACGCGTGACGTTTCGCTCGACGCGGCTGCGGACCGGCCAGCCCTGGCCCTTCGCTGGCGCCTGGGAGCACGAGAGCCTGCGCCTCCTGCTGCAGGCTCGCTGGCGCCCCGCGGCGGACATGTCCGAGACGGCGACCGCCATCGAGGTCACCGTCGACCTCGCGGGCGTCGACGAAGACGACTTCGAGGTCCAGCTCTTCGAGAACGGGCTGGTTGTCGAGGGGCGCCGGCAGCTGCCGTCGTGCGGTGAAGACGCGGTGTACCACGCGGCCGGCATCCCGCAGGGCCTCTTCCGTGTCGAGCTGCCGTTGCCGGCGCGTATCGACCCCGACCGCGTCGAGGCGCGCTACGAGCGCGGCCTCCTGCACGTCACGCTGCCGAAGCGCGCGTAGCGGGCGCGATGGCGGCCCAGTCCAGCGGCGGCCCGGGCGACTTCACGATTCCCGACGCGCTGCCCGTTCTGCCGCTCCGGGATGCCGTGGTGTTCCCGCTCACGGCCGTTCCGCTCCTCGTGCAGACTCCGAGCGCGATCCGGGTCATCGACGACGTCATGCGCGGCAACCGCCTGCTGGTGTTCGTGGCGCAGCGCAACGATACGGCGGAGCCCGTCACGCCCGAGAGCATCCATCGCGTCGGAACCGTGGGGGCGATCCACCAGATGGCGCGCATGCCCGACGGCGGCGTGCGTGCGATGGTGCAGGGGATCGAGCGCGTCCGCCTGCTCGACTTCGTCGCCAAGGATCCGTACCTCGTCGCGCGGATCGAGCCCGCCCGCGAGCCGACCGTCGCGGGCCCGGAGGTGGACGGGCTGCGCCGCGCCGTCCTCGACCTGTTCCGCCGGCTCGCGGAGGTTTCGTCGGACCTGCCCGACGAGCTGGCGGTCACGGCGGAGAGCCTCGTCGAGCCGCGTCAAGTCGTGTACTTCGTCGCCTCGCTCGTTCGCATGGACACGGCCGCGCGGCAGGCTTTGCTGGAAGTGGACTCGATCGCCGAGAAGCTGCGCCGGCTCGTCGATGTGCTGCAGAGCGAGCTGACCGTGCGCGAGATCGGACGGAAGATCACGAGCGACACGGAGCAGCGGCTCTCCAGGAAGCAGCGCGACTACATCCTGCGCGAGCAGGTGAAGACCATCCAGAAGGAGCTGGGCGAGGAGGATAGCGACGACACCGAGGCGGCCGAGCTGCGCCGCCGCATCCAGGAGGCCGGCCTCCCCGACGAGGCGCGGCGCGAGGCCGAGCGCGAGCTGAAGCGGCTCGCGGGCATGCAGCCCGGCTCGCCCGAGCGCGGCATGATCGTCACCTATCTCGAGTGGATGGCGAGCCTGCCGTGGAGCAAGGTCGACGGCGGCACCATCGACATCCGCCGCGCGCGCGAGGTGCTCGACGAGGATCACTTCGACCTCGACAAGATCAAGGACCGCATCCTCGAGTACCTGGCCGTCCGGAAGCTCCGCCAGGAGCGCGGCGCCGGCGCCGAGCCGCCCCGGGTGACGGGCGACAGCCCGGCGCGCGAGCCGATCCTGTGCTTCGTGGGGCCGCCGGGCGTCGGCAAGACCAGCCTGGGCCAGAGCATCGCGCGGGCGCTCGGGCGAAAGTTCGTGCGCATGTCGCTCGGCGGCGTGCGCGACGAGGCGGAGATCCGGGGCCATCGCCGCACGTACATCGGCGCGCTCCCCGGGCGCATCATCCAGGGGCTGCGCCGCGCCGAGACGAAGGATCCCGTCTTCATGCTCGACGAGATCGACAAGATCGGCGCGGACTGGCGGGGCGATCCGTCCTCGGCGCTGCTGGAGGTGCTGGACCCGGCGCAGAACAACACCTTCGTCGACACCTATCTCGGCGTGCCGTTCGACCTCTCGCAGGTCCTCTTCATCGCCACCGGCAACGCGCTCGACACCATCCCGAGCCCGCTGCGCGACCGGATGGAAATCCTGACGCTCTCCGGCTACACGGACGAGGAGAAGGTCGGCATCGCGACGCAGTACCTGGTGCCCAAGCAGCTCGGCGCGCACGGCCTCAAGACGGACGAGCTGGTCTTCGAGCCGGACGCCATTCGATTGATCGTGCGCCGCTATACCCGCGAGGCGGGCGTGCGGAACCTCGAACGCGAGATCGCCGCCGTGGCCCGCAAGGTCGCCCGCCGCCTCGCGGAGGGCCAGTCCGGGCCGTTCCGCGTCACCGCCGACAACCTCGCCGATTATCTGGGCCGTCCCCGGTTCTTCGACGAGGTCGTCGAGCGCACGGCGCGCCCGGGCGTCGCCACGGGCCTGGCCTGGACGCCGACGGGCGGCGACGTCCTGTTCGTCGAAGTGACGATGATGCCGAGCAGCGAGGAGCGCCTGGTGCTCACCGGAATGCTCGGGGACGTCATGCGCGAGAGCGCCCAGGCCGCCGTCTCGTACGTGTGGTCCAACGCCGAGGCGTTCGACATCGATCCCAAGCTCTTCGAGGGCAAGACCATCCACGTCCACGTGCCGGCCGGCGCCATCCCCAAGGACGGGCCGTCGGCCGGCGTGACGATGGTCACGGCGCTCGCGTCCTACGCCACGCGGCGCCCCGTGCGCAGCGACGTCGCCATGACCGGCGAGATCACCCTGCGTGGCAAGGTGCTGCCGGTCGGCGGCATCAAGGAGAAGGTCCTCGCCGCTCACCGTGTCGGCATCCGCACTGTCATCCTGCCGCGCCACAACGAGCGCGACCTCGAGGACGTGCCGGCGGAGGTCCGCTCCGCGCTGCGCTTCGTGTTCGCGGACGACGCCGCGGAGGTGCTGCGCCAGGCGCTGACGCCCGTCGCCGCGGACGCGCGCGCGGCCGCCCGCTGAGGCGGTCACATCGGGACGAGAAATCCCTCGCGCTCTGCCGCCTGTGCAAGCCGGCTGTCGAGTGTGTGCAGCATTCGACCTTGAGGGTGTCCTTCGGTCCAGTGCAGCGCCGCACCGAGCTGGAGGGCAGCGAAGGCGCGAAGTGAATGCAGTCGCAGCAACCGCGCCGCCAGGGACTTGACCACCTCGACATCGATCACGACGTGGCACCTCTCCATCATCTCGCCCAGTCGGATCTCGGCGACGCGCGCGGCATCCTCGGATACGGCCCTCTCGCGCACGAGCCGGCGAAGCGCGGAGACGACTTCTACCGGAGTCAGCGTCCACACCACCATTACGTTGTCGCCACTTACCCACGATGCGACACGCGAAGAACGTTCCTGATGGATCAGGAGCGGAACAACCGCCGAGCTGTCCCAGAACCTCACCGACCTTCGTCGCGCTCTCGAAGGAGGGCCGCGACGACGTCTGCTCTCACCCGAGGCTTGCCGTGGATCCATTTGCGCGAGAGGGTGCCACTGCCGCGACGGACGACGCCGCGACGCTCCAGGCGATCCAACCACTCGGCGTCGTCTCCAGGGACGGGGGAATGGGTGCCGGCGCGCTCGATCCGCGCAATGACGCGATCGCGATCACACACGAGGATGGACTCGCCGCGCTGCACTCGCCGCAGGTAGTGGCTCAGACGATTCTTGAGCTCAGCAATCTTTACGGTGACCGAGGCGCTTTGACGTGTCCTCATAGACCTATCAATTCTAGTCATCACGTGGCCATGTTGCAAGCGGCCGGCTGGCGGCAGCCGCCCGCGAGGATCTCGCCCATGCTCAGTCGAGCAGCCCCAGCGCTCTCGCCACGCGCTCGGCGGTGATCGGCAGGCGCGTGATGCGCGCGCCGGTCGCGGCCTCGATGGCGTTGGCGATGGCGGCGGCGGGCGGGCCGATGGGCGGCTCGCCGATGCCGCGGGCGTTGAAGGGGCCGAGCCCCTCGCCGGATTCGACGACGACGGCGCGCACGTCGGGCACGTCGGCGGCCGTCGGGATCAGGTACGTCGCGAACGACGTCGTGAGGTTGATGCCGTTCTCGACCACGACCTCCTCCATGAGCCCGTAGCCCAGGCCCTGCACGGCGCCGCCCTGGATCTGGCCCTCCACCGACTGCGGATTGATCGCGCGTCCCACGTCGTGGGCGGCGGCGTAGCCGAGCACGCGCACGAGGCCCGTCTCGGTGTCGACCTCCACCTCGGCGGCGTGGGCGCCAAACGTGTAGTCGGGGAACACCTTGCCCGAGCCCGTGGCCAGATCGACGGGCTCGCCAGCAGGCGCGTGATAGACGCCGAGATGGCTGCGCGGGACGCCGACGCGCGCGCACTCGGCCAACAAACCAGCGATCGCCAGCGTGCGGCCGTCGCGCGTCACCACGCGGTCCTCGTCCATGTCGAGATCGTCGGCGTCGCCGCCGAGCATCGCCGCCGCGACGCCCAGCAGCCCGGCCCGCAGCTCGCGCGCCGTCTTGAGCACCGCGTTGCCGGACATGTAGAGCTGGCGGCTGGCCGTCGTGGTGCCGGCCAGCGGGGTCAGCGCGCTGTCGGACACGTGGACCGAGATGCGCGTCAGCGTCACGCCGAGGACTTCGGCCGCGATCTGGCAGAGCGAGGAGGCCTGGCCGCCGCCCACGTCGGGACAGCCGCAGCGGATGACGAGGCTGCCGTCCATCTCGAAGCCGACCCACGCGCTGGCCCAGTCGTGCAGCCACACGATGCGCCCGTACGGCTGGAAGTTGCAGGCGAGCCCGCGGCCGACCTTTATATGGGGCGCACGCGCCGCTGTCGGTGGCCCCAGCGCGGCCCACGCCCGCTCGCACAATTCCGGGATCGCGACGTGAGTCTCGATCACCTGGCCGACGGGCAGCGTGTCGCCTCGCCGCAACGCGTTCACGCGACGGACCGCGACCGGATCCATTCCGAGCGCCCGCGCGACGCGGTCCAGCTGGGACTCGTACGCGAACACGGTCTGCATGGCGCCGAATCCGCGCATGGCGCTGGTGGGCGGGTTGTTGGTGTACGCGACCCGCGCGTCGACCTCGACGGCGGGGACGCGGTACGGGCCCGCCGCCGTCACCGTGGAATAGAGCAGCACGAGCGCCGAGAGGTACGCGTAGGCGCCGGCGTCGGCGAGCAGCTCGATCTGCTGGGCGACGATCTCGCCGTGCGCGTTCGCGCCCGTGCGATAGCGCAGGCGATACGGGTGACGCTTGGCGCGCGAGAGCAGCGACTCCTGCCGCGTCCACACCATCTTCACCGGCCGCCCCGTCTTGAGCGTGAGCAGTCCCAGGTATGCCTCGACGGTGACGTCCTCCTTGCCGCCGAAGCCGCCGCCGAGATACGTGCCGATGACGCGCACGCGGTTCTGCGGGACCTGCAGCACCTCCGCCACGTCGCGGAAGTGCTCGATCACCTGCGTGGAGAGGCGAATCGTGATGACGCCGTCGGAGTCGATCCACGCCACGCCCGACTCGGGCTCGAGGTACGCGGCGTCGACGAGCTGCGTCGTGTACTCACCCTCGACGACGACGTTTGCGCCGGCCAGTGCCTTCGCCACATCACCCCGTGCGATGCGCCACTGGGCGAGCAGGTTGCCCGTCCCGTGCACAGGCGGCGCGCCCGGAGCCAGCGCGGCCTCGGGCGTGAACACGCCGGGCGTGACTTCGTACTCGACCTCGATCGCCTCGACGGCGTCGCGGGCCAGCTCGAGCGTCTCGGCGGCCACCAGCGCGACGGGCTCGCCCTGGTGACGGACGCGGTCCTCGGCCAGCACGTGCAGCGTCGCGCGCAGCGGCCCGACGGCCGTGGTCTGGCCCGGGACGTCGGTGGCGAGCGTGTTGCGCGGGACGTCCTTCGCGGTCAGGACGACAGCGACGCCGGCCATCGCCGTAGCCCGTTTCGTTTCGAGCCGGACGATCCGCGCTGACGGGTAGGGCGAGCGGAGCACGGCGGCGTGGAGCATGCCGGGCAGCGCCCAGTCCGCCGCGTAGGCCGTCGCCGCCACGACCTTGTCGCGCGCGTCGTGGCGGACGACGGGCTGGCCGACGATCCGCAGCGCGTCGCGTGTGGCGACCGCGTCAGTCATGGCCGAGCTCGCCGCGGACATAGGCTTCGACCGCGTCCACGATCTTCGTGTAGCCCGTGCAGCGACAGAGGTTGCCCTCGAGCGCGGCGCGGATCGCCTCGCGATCGGGCCGCGGCTCGCGCTCGAGGAAGGCCAGCGTCGTCAGCAGCATGCCGGGCGTGCAGAAGCCGCACTGCACGGCGCCGTGGCGCACGAACGCCTCCTGCAGCGGGTGCAGGCCACCGTTGCGCTCCAGCCCGCGCAGCGTGACGACGGCGCGGCCTCGCAGCCCGGCGGCCAGAACGAGGCACGAGGACACCGGCCGCCCGTCGAGCAGCACCGTGCAGACGCCGCACACGCCCTCGTCGCAGCCCTCCTTGACGTCGAAGATGCCCAGCGTGTCGCGCAGCAGCTCGAGCAGCGTCTGGTTCGGGCGCACCTCGACCTCTCGCGGGCGCCCGTTGAGGACGAGGCGCGCGATCACGTCCGCCCCAGCGCCCGCGCGACGGCGCGGGCGAGCGCTCGGCGGCACAGCACGCCGGCGACGTGGCGCCGGTACGCGCCCGAGACGAAGGCGTCCGACGGCGGTTCGAGCGCATCGCGCGCCGTTTGCGCTGCGTGCGCGAGAACGTCGGCAGTCGGCTCGCGGCCCCGCAGCGCGTCCTCGACGGCGCGCGCCCATACCGGCCGATCCGCGACGCCGCCGAAGGCCACGCGCGCGTCGTCGACGCGCCCGCGGCGGTCCAGGCTCACCAGCGCGACCACGGCCACGACCGCGAAGTCACCGGCGCGTCGCGAGAGCTCCTCGACCGCCCAGCCGTATGACGACACGGCATCCATCTCCACACCGGTCACGATCTCGTCGGCGGTGAGCATGGTCGTCAACGGGCCCGTGAAGAACTCGCGCGCGGCGACCGTGCGCCGGCCCGACGGCGACGCCACCGCCAGCCGCGCGTCGAGCGCCGTCATCACCGCGGGCAGCTCGGCGGCGGGGTCCGCGTGCACGAGGCTGCCGCCCACCGTCCCCAGCGTGCGGACGCGCACGTTGCCGATCAGCCGCGCCGCCTCGCCGAGCACCGGGCAGCGCCGCGCGATCACGTCGGACTCCTCGAGCTGGTGATAGCGGACGAGCGCGCCGACGCCGAGCCGTCCGTTCTCGACGACGATGTCGCCCAGCAGCAGTCCGTTGATGTCGATCACGACCCGGGGCCGCGCGAGTCGATAGTGAAGGATCGGGATCAGGCTCTGGCCGCCCGCGAGCACCTTGGCCTCGTCGCCGTGCTCGCCGAGCAGCCCGAGCGCCTGATCGAGTGTCTCCGGCGCCGCGTACTCGAACGGATGCATCAGCGGCGCTGCTCCGGGTCTTCTCCCTACCGCGCCCGCCCGCGCATGGAGGCTGGCTGGCCCGGCAGCTTGAGCTTCTTGCCGGTGTCGGTGATCTTGGTGCCGTCCACCTTGAGGATGGACACGTCGCGGTCCGTGTAGTTGCCGACATAGAGGTACTTGCCGTCGGGGCTGAAAACCACACCCTCCGGGAGGCCGCCCACCTCGACCTCGCCCACCTTCGTCACTTTTTTGTCGTCGATCTTGAGTATGGCCAGGCTGCCGTTTCGCTTGATGTTGAACCACATGCTCTTCGGCACGCTCGCCCCACCCAGGAGCACGGCCACAGCGACGTCGCCCCTTGGGCTGATCGCAAAGCCCTCGGGCGCGTCCCCCACCACCACGCGATCGATGACCTTCGGCGGGTTGTGCCCGAGATCGATGATGCTGACGGTGTCGACGTGACCGTCGGGCGCGCCGGAATTACCGTTGTCCGCGCTGATGGCGATCCGGCCGTTGGGCGTGACGTCGATGTTGTAGGGCCAGAGGCCCACCGGCATGTCGTGCTTGGTGTAGGTCACCTTCTGGCCGTTGATCTCGAGGAGCGCGATCTTGTGCGCCGGGAACTTGGTGGCGAGCGCGCGCTTCCCGTCCGGCGTGATGGCGACGGAGGCGACCTCGTCTCCCATCGCCACCGTGTCGATCAGCTTGACCTCGTTGCCCTGGATGGAGAGGACGCTGATCGACTTGTCGTTGCGGTTCGCGACCAGGGCCAGGTCCCCCGCCCGGTTGATCGCCAGGCCTGAGGGCTGCTTTCCGATCTCGACGGTGGCGATGTGACTCGGCGGGCTCGTCTTCAGATTGAAGACGTAGAGCTTGGTGTCGGGCGCGGGCTTCCAGGCGGTCCCGTCCTGGACCCAGGTCACGGAGTTCGCCACGATGGCCAGGCGCTCGTCGGGGGTGATAGCGAGATTCGTCGGAGGACCGAAGATTGAGTTCATCAGCGGGAAGCTCACGAGGATCTTCGGCGCCTCGCGGTCGGTGATGTCCACGACGGAGATCGTGTCCTTCCCCGGCGCGACGAACTGCCGATTGCCCTCCGCGTCGAAGACGACCTTCTCGTCATTGCCGATGATCATCAGATCGGCGTGGGCCGAGGGCGCGAACGCCGCCAGGCACGCCACCAGAACCAGGAGCAGTCGGGCCAGCACGATGATGCGACGGCCGGGAGAGGTCATGGGCTCCTCCTCGAGCGTTCGGGTTAGACGTCCCAGCCGCCATCGACGGTGATCGACTGGCCGGTCATGTTCTGCGACGCGTCCGAGGCGAGGAACACGACGGCGTCGGCGACGTTGCGCGCGCTCGTCACGCGGCGCAGCGCCATCTCCTGCACGTACTCCTCGCGCACCTGCTCGGGCGTCCAGCCGCGCTTGCGCGCCTTCTCGCGGCAGAGCTTCTCCATCCGCGGGCCGTCCACGATCCCCGGGTGCAGTGCGTTGACGTTGACGTTGTAGGGCCCGGCCTCGAGCGCCACCGTGCGCGTGAGCCCGCGCAGCGCCCACTTCGACGACGAGTACGACGCGCGCAGCTTGTAGCCGCGCAGCCCCGAGGTGCCGCTGATGTTGACGATCTTGCCGTAGCGCTGGGCGATCATCGTCGGCAGCACGTGCTTGATGGGCAGGAACGTGCCCTTGACGTTCACCGCCAGCACGTGATCCCAGTCCTCGGTCTTGATCTCCCACACCGGCGTCTCGACGGGGCCGGTGACGCCGGCGGCGTTGACAAGGATGTCGATGCGCCCGCCGAGCGCGGCCTTCGTCCGCTCGACGAGCCGCTGCACGGCGGCCTCGTCGGTGACGTCGGTGGACTCGACGAGGGCGCGGCGTCCGAGCTTCTCGATCTCGCCCGCAAGCTTCTCGAGCGGCGCGGCCTCGCGAGCGGCCAGCGCCAGGTGCGCGCCCTCGCGCGCCAGAGCCAGGCAGATCTCGGCACCCATGCCCTTGGCGGCGCCGCTGACGATGGCGACGCGGCCGTCGAGGTTACCGACGCCGGCCGGCAATCCAGCGCTCCATCTTCGCCTCCAGGACGCTCAGCGGCATCCCGCCGTCTTCGAGCACCGCGTCGTGGAACTGACGGAGGTCGAACGACGCGCCCAGCGCCGCCTCGGCCTTCCGTCGCAGGCCCACGATCTTGAGCTGGCCGATCTTGTAGCCGAGCGCCTGGCCGGGCCACGCCATGTAGCGCTCCACCTCACGCTCGGAGTCCTCACGCGAGCCGCCGAGGTAGGCGATGGCCCGTTCCCGCGTCCAGCCTTTGGCGTGGAGGCCGACGTCGACGACGAGGCGCTTGGCGCGGAACCGCTCGGCCCCCAGCATGTTCAGGCGGTCGTGGCGATTGCCGTAGGCTCCCAGCTCGATGCCGAGGCTTTCCGCGTAGAGCGCCCAGCCCTCGCCGAACGCGTTGTACCAGGCGAAGCGGCGAAAGCCGGGAAGACCGCGCTTCTCGCGTTGCAGCGCCATCTGCAAGTGATGGCCGGGCACGGCCTCGTGCAGGAACAGGGCGCGGGAGACGGAGGCCGCGCGACCCTCACGCAGCGCGGCGGCATTCAGGTAGAAGACCCCCGGGCGTGCCCCGTCGGGCGACGCCGGCACGTAGCTCGAGGGCATCGACCGCTCGCGGAACGCTTCGATCGGACGGATCTCGAAGCCCGCCTTCGGAAACCGCCCGAACAGCGTCGGTAGCTTCGCTTCCACCGAGGCCCGGAATTCGGCATACGCTTGCAGCAGCTCTTCCACATTCGCGTATCGCGCGGGCGGTATGTCGCCGCCGGCGGTGATCTCGGCGTTCAGCTGGTCGATCTCTCTGGAGATCCGCGTCACTTCTTGCTCGCCGAGCGCGAAGATCTGCTCAGGCGTGAGGTTCGTCGTGGTTCCGACTCGGACCGAGAACGCATACATGGCGCTGCCGCCCGGGAGGTCGGCGAGGCCAAATGTCGCTCGACACCGCGGCAGATATTCGTCGTGCACGAAGGCGCGGAGCCGCCGGTAGGCCGGCACGATCTGGCCCTCGATGGCCCGCACATATTTGTCGGTCAGGGTGTTGCGGGTGGCTTCGTCGAAGTCCGGCGGCAAGTTCTTGATGGGCTCATAGAACACGCTCGCGCGCGGGTCGGCGACGATGTGGACTTCGAGCTGGGGCAGCATCTTCACCATGATGTCGCGCGGCTGCGTGATGCCGCGCTCCATGCCGGTGCGCATGTTCGCGATCGCGGTATCCATCCACGTCACGAAGCCGTCGATGCGGCCCAGGAAGTCCTCGTAGTTCCGTGGCGTCTTGAACGGATGCACACCCCGACCCGCGCCGATGACCGCAAACTCGCTCGGCAGGCTGCGCCCGACCTGATCGACAGGCAGCAGGTGCCACGGCAGACGCAACCGCTCCACGCACGTCTCGAGATTGAACTGGAAGATGTCACGCGTCAGGCGGTCGTGCTCGTCGAGCGTGGCCGGCTCGATCCGACGCAGCTCGCTGTGATAGCGCGAGCACAGTGCGGCGAGCCCCGTCCGATACTCCTCGCCGATGGTGTTGGCCAGCACGCGGTCGTACTGGCGCAGCCCGGCTTCGCTCGCTGTGAACGGGAAGTACGGTGTGCTTGCCCGGTCAAACGCGGTGACGAGGGCACCGAGCCTTGAAACCGGAGGCGTGGACCTCGACGCGCACGCCTGCGCCGCCACGGCGATCGTGACAATCACCGCGGCACAGATGGAGCCTTGCGCGGCCCTCACACGTACCCCTCACGTCGGTCGGCCTCGCGCGCCTCGGCCGGCCGCTCGGCCGGCGGGCCGAAGCCCCCGCCGCCGCAGGTCTCGATCAGCACGAGGTCGCCACGCGTGAGGCGCAGGCTGACCTTGCCGCCGACGTCACGCGCGCCGGGCGTGCCCGGATTCAGCGTGATGCGGAACGGCAGCCCGTCGCCTCCGCCGAGCACGCCCCACGGCGGCACCACGCGGCGGTCGAGCATGCTGGTCAGCGTGACCTCGGGCGCGACGACGCGATAGGCGCGGCGGAAGCCGAGGCCGCCACGCTGCCGGCCGTCGCCGGCCGAGCCGGGCCGCAGCGCGTGCTCCTCCACGCGTAGCGGATACTCCGCCTCCACGACTTCCGTCGGCGTGTTCATCACGTTCGACATGTACACGCGCAGCGCCGAGCCGCCGTCGCGAGTCGCGCCGGCGCCCTCGCCGCCGCCGTGGGTCTCGTAGAAGATCGTCCAGCGGCCGTCGGGGGTGCGCGCGCCGAAGATGAGCACGCCCGAGGTCGTCGGGCCGCTGGCTGTCACGCGGTCGGGCAGGGCGGGGGCGAGCGCGTTGAAGATGGCATCGACCGCGCGCTGCGAGGTCTCGTGGTTGCCGCCGACGACCGGCCGGTCGGCGTCGGCGTTCATGAGATTACGCGGCGGCACGATCACGCGCAGCGGCCGGTAGCAGCCGTCGTTGGGCGGCACCTCTGGCGCGGCCAGTGTCTTCATCGCGTAGTACACCGACGAGCACGCGATGTAGTACGTGGTGTTGACGGGCCCCCGCGCCTGCGGCGCCGTCCCCGTGAAGTCGAACGTCGCCTCGTCGCCGCGGATCTCCACGCGCACGCGGATGGGCAACGGCTTGTCGTCCACGCCGTCGTCGTCGAGCCAGTCCTCGCCCGTCCACACGCCGTCGGGCAGCGCGCTGATCGCCGCGCGCATCGCCGCCTCGGACGCCGCGTGCAGCGCGTCGAAGCACGCGCGGAGCGTGTCGGCGCCGTAGCGCTCGACCAGCTCGCCGAGCCGGCGCGCCGCCACGTCGTCGGCCGCGAACTGCGCGAAGATGTCGCCGCGCCGCTCGTCGGGGGCTCGTATATTGGCCAGGATCAGGCCGATGTTTTCCTCATCTGGCCCGGCGGCCGAGAAGAGACGGATCGGCGAGATGCGCACGCCCTCTTGATAGGACTCGGTGGCCCACGGCACGTAGGAGCCGGGCACGGCGCCGCCGATGTCGGCCCAGTGCGCCAGGTTGATGGCGAAGGCGACGAGCCGCCCGCCGGCGAACACCGGCCGGATGGCCTTGACGTCGGGCAGATGGTTGCCGCCCACCTCCGGCAGGTTCAGGAACCAGACGTCGCCCTCGCGCAGGCGCTCGGCAGGCACGCGCTTGAGGAATTCCTTCACGGTGAACGCCATCACGCCCATGTGGATCGGGATGTCGCGCCCCTGGGCGACCAGCCGCCCCTCGGCATCGGTCAGCGCGGAGGACAGGTCGCCCGCCTCCTTGAGCAGCGGCGAGCGCGCCGAGCGCATGAGCACGACGCTCATCTCCTCGGCGATCGCATAGAGCGCGTTGCGCACGACCTCGAGCGTGACGGGGTGGACCGCGGGGCTCACGCGCCGGTCTCGATGAGCAGGTTGCCGAGCCGGTCGGCGGCGCAGCGCTGGCCGGGGTAGACGAGCGTGGTGGACCATTCGTCCTCGATGAGCGCGGGGCCGAGCACGACGCGGCCGGGTGCCAGCGCCGCGCGGTCGTAGCGCGGCAGCGCGACCTCGCCGAGGCCGGGGAAGTGCGCGCGCTGATCGCCGCTCAACACCGGCGTGCCGGCCGGCTCGAAATCCCACAGCTCGGCGGCGACGTCGGGCACCCGCGCGACGACGCGCAGGTTGACGCACTCCACGCTCTCGCCGGTGGCGTAGCCGTAGAGCCGGCGGTGGCGCGCCTCGAACTCGGCGCGCAGCGCCTCCGGCGTGTCGCGCCACGGGATCTCGATCTCGTAGTTCTGGCCGCTGTAACGCAGGTCGGTGCTCCAGTGCACGGCGATGCGATCGAGCGCGATGCCCTCGTCGGTCAGCGGCGCCACGCACTGCTCCTGTAGCTCGCGCAGCCGAGTCTCCGCCGGCTTGGCGTCCCATGCCTCCAGCCGCCCGCGATACGTCCGCACGGCGTCGTAGCGCAGCGGCGAGACCAGGCAGCCGAGCGCCGAGAACGCGCCCGAGTGCGCGGGCACCAGCACGCGCGCGATGCCGGCGGCGCCGGCGAGCGCGCCGGCGTGGACGGGGCCGGCGCCGCCGTAGGCGATCAGCGTGAAGTCGCGCAGGTCGTAGCCGCGCTGCACGGAGACCAGGCGCAGCGCGCGCAGCATGGCGGCGTTGGCCACCTCGATCACGCCCGCCGCGGTCTCGAGCAGCGAGAGCCCGAGCCGGCGCGCGAGCGCGTCCAGCGCGACGCGCGCGCGCTCGCGGTCGAGACGGATGGCGCGGCCGTACACGCGCTCGGGATCGAGATAGCCGAGCAGGAGGTTGGCGTCGGTGACCGTGGGCTCGGCGCCGCCGAGCCCGTAGCACGCGGGCCCGGGCGCGGCGCCGGCGCTGCGCGGCCCGACGCGCAGCGCTCCCGCCGGGTCGACATAGGCGATGGAGCCGCCGCCGGCGCCGATCGACTCCACCGCCGCCATCGGCAGCCGCACAGGATAGCCTCCGAGGCGGCGCTGCGCCGAGGTCTCGGCGATGCCGTCGGCGATGAGGCAGACGTCGGTGGTGGTGCCGCCCATGTCGAAGGCGAGCGCGCGCGGGATGCCGAGGGTCTTCGCGACGTGTGCGGCGGCGGCGACGCCGGCCGCGGGCCCCGAGGACGCCAGCGCCAGCGGCCGCGCCCGCGCAGTCTCGACCGACATCATGCCGCCGGCCGAGTGCAGCAGGTGCAGCGTGGCGCCCGCCGCCTGCAGGCCGAGGCGCTGGTCCAGCTGCTCGATGTAGCGCGAGGCCAGCGGCATCACGGCGGCGTTGAGGACGGTCGTGCAGGAGCGCTCGTACTCGCGGAACTCGGCGTTGATGTCGCTCGACACGCACACGTGGCGGAAGTGGCGCTCGAGGTACGCCCGCAGCGTGCGCTCGTGCTCGGGGTTGGCGTAGCTGTGCAGCAGGCAGACGGCCACGCTCTCCACGCCCTCGCGGGTCAGCGTCGCCACGAGCTCCGGGATCTCATCGAGCGTGAGCGCCCGCTCGATCGCACCATCGGGGCCGACGCGCTCGCTGACTTCCAGGCGCAGTCGCCGCGGGACGAGCGCCGGCGGCTTCGGCGCGGCCTTCAGATCGTAGAGGTGCAGGCGGCTCACGCGCGCGATCTCCAGCACGTCGCGGAAGCCGCGCGTGCTGATCAGGCCGACGACGGCGCCGCGGCCCTCGATGATGGCGTTCGTCACGATGGTGGTGCCGTGGGCGACGGATGCCAGCGGCGCGCTCCCGACCAGGGTCGTCAGGCCCTGCATGACGCC
>QHRU01000108.1 GCA_003220225.1 Candidatus Rokuibacteriota bacterium | reverse complement strand
ACCGGCGTTGTCGGCCAGCGTCTGGAAGAGGTGGGTCGGCACCGGCGAGCCGGACATCGTCACGAGCAGCTCGCCCAACCGCGTGAGCCGCTCGGCGAGGCTCACGTCGGCTGGGCCTCGAGCCCGCAGTGCTCGCGCACCAGGTCGGTCAGCTGCGCGCCGTCCGGGACCGGGTCGATCGGGCCGACGATGGAGACGTAGCGGATGATGCCCTGCCGGTCCACGACGAAGACGCCCTGCTCGAGCGCGGTCATCGCGTGGTGGTGGAGGCGGCGCACGAAGTTGCGGTTCACCACGTCGAGCCAGGCCCCGCGCGTCCACGTCCCGCCGTCGCCCGACGCGAGCGCGCGCGAGAAGCTCACCACCGCCGCGCGGCTCGCGTCCAGCGCGCCGCGATCGCCGAGCCCGTACATCGCGTAGAGTCGCTTGTCGGGATCGCAGACGAAGGGAAACGGCGCCGCCGAGTCGGCGAAGAAGTGGCGGGCGGATTCGAGCAGGTTGGGGGCCACCTGGATGACCTCGGTCCCCGTGCCCAGCATCTGCTCGTAGCCGGCGCGGATGCCGTCCATGTACATCAGGCAGAACGGACACGTGAAGCCGCGGGAGAGCCAGACGATGACGTTGAGCCGGCCGCGATACGCGGCGAGGTCCACCGTCGCCCCCTGGATCGAGGGCAGCGCGAAGAGCGGCGCGGGCTCGCCGACCCCGATTCGCGGCGCCGTTGCCTGCATCATTCCACTCTAACCCAAGCGCTAGCGGATCCCCGCGCGCATGAACGACTGCACGAACTGGCGCTGGAAGAGCAGGAAGGCGCCCAGCAGGGGGGCCGAGGTCAGCAGGGTGGCGGCCGTGATGATGGACCAGTCCACCCCCTGATCGGTGGACGAGAACACCTGGAGGCCGACCGTCAGCGGGCGCGAGGTGACCGAGTTGGTGACGATCAGCGGCCAGAGGAAGTTGTTCCAGTGATACGAGACGGACACGAGCGCGTAGGCGACGTAGACCGGCCGCGCCAGCGGCACGTAGACCTTCCAGAGCGTCTGGAGCGCGCCGGCGCCCTCCACGCGCGCGGCCTCGTCCAGCTCCTTCGGCACCGTCTTGAAGGTCTGCCGCAGCAGGAAGATGCCGAAGGCCGAGGCCATGTACGGCAGGCCGATGGCGACGATCGTGTCGACGAGACCGAGGCGATTCATCGTCCGATAGTTCTCGACGATGAGCACGTCCGGCATGATCATCAGCTGCACCAGCACGAGCAGGAACGCGAGGTCGCGCCCGACGAACTCGTAGCGGGCGAAGGCGTAGGCGGCCAGCGTGCACAGCAGCAGCTGAGCGACCAGGATGATCGTGACCAGGGCGACCGTGTTGATCAGATACCGCGCGAACGGCGCCGCGTTCCACGCCTCCACGAAGTTGAGCAGCGTCAGCGGCGCCGTCGGGACGAAGCGCGCGGAGAACTCGCGCGGATGGAACGCCGTCCACACCGCGTACGCCAGCGGCAGCAGCCACAGCGCGCCCAGCAGCCAGGCGGCCAGCGTCTCGACGAGGCGGCCCGGCGCGCTCACCGGCTGACGTGGGGGGCCCCGATATGGCCCCCCTGATTGTTCAAGCGAAGGGGGCTACGCCCCCCTCGGACTCCCACGGCCGACGCTCGGGCGCGCCCCGGCGGAGCCGTGGCGCGCCTCGGGGTTGATACAGGCTGTCTCACCGGTAGTGGACCCGGCGATCGAGCAGCACGAACTGCCCGAGCGCGAACGCGGCCAGGATCACCAGCAGCACCATGGTCAGCGCCGCCGCGTACGCCGTGTCCCAGAACTTGAAGCCGACGTCGTAGATGTAATAGAGAAGCAGCTGGGACGCGTTGTCGGGGCCGCCGCGCGTCATCACCACGATGTGGTCCACCAGCCGGAACGAGTTGATCACGGCGTTCACGAGGACGAAGAGGGTCGTGGGCATCAGCAGCGGGAACGTCACCCGGCGGAAGAAGTACCAGCGCCCCGCGCCCTCGAGCGACGCCGCCTCGCCCAGCACGGGCGCGATCGACTGCAGCGCCGCCAGGTAGAAGATCATGAAGAAGCCGGCCTCCTTCCAGATCGTCACCGCGATCAGGCAGGCGAGGGCGGTGTCGCGGCTGCCGAGCCAGTTGTGGGTGGGCAGGCCGAAGAGGCCCGTGACCTGCTCGAGCAGCCCGTAGCCGGGCGTGAAGAAGAACAGCCAGATGTTGGCGACGGCGATCATCGGCAGGATCGTCGGCGTGAAGTACGACAGGCGCAAGAACGCGCGCCCGCGAAGCTTGCCGTTGACCAGCAGCGCCATCGCGAGCGCCAGCGCGATCGACGTCGGGATCGTGCCGAGCGCGAAGAGCAGGTTGTTCTTCAGCGACTGCCAGAAGACCGGATCGGCCGCCATCGCCTGGTAGTTATCGAGGCCGACCCACACGGCCGCGCGCCCGGCCTTCGGCGTCGAGAAGAGCGAGTGATACAGCGTGCCGAGGGCGGGGTAGTGCGTGAACGTGACGAGCAACAGGGCGGCGGGCAGCAAGAGCAGCCAGCCGGTGAGGTTGCGGTTCATCAGCGGCGGTACGGCCTCAGGATCCGCTCGGCCTCGGCCTGCGCGTCTTTCATC
This sequence comes from Candidatus Rokuibacteriota bacterium, assembly GCA_003220225.1. Taxonomy (GTDB): domain Bacteria; phylum Methylomirabilota; class Methylomirabilia; order Rokubacteriales; family CSP1-6; genus AR12. The sequence continues at coordinate 16,595 of QHRU01000108.1, read as the reverse complement.
GCCTGCGCCGGCGACTTGGCGCCCGTCAGCGCGGCCTGCAGCCCGTCGTTGAGCGCCTTGGTCACGCGCTGGTTCTCGTGCGTCGAGAGCTCGGCCACGGCGTACTGCAGCTGGTCGCGCGCGACGGCGGCGGCGGGGAAGTCGGCCACGTACTTCTTCATCGCCGCCGTCTGCCAGGCGTCGGGCCGCACGGCGACGTAGCCGGTGTCGATGCCCCACTGCGCCGCGCGCTCGGGCGACGTCATCCACTTCGCGAACTTCACGGCGGCCTGCTGCTGCGCCGCCGGGGCCTTCTTGAACACGTAGAAGTTGCCGCCGCCCGTCGGCGAGCCACGGTGCCGTCCGGCGGGCAGCATCGCCACGCCGAACTCGAACCTGGCGTTGTTGCGGACGTTGGTGAGGTTGCCGGTGGTCGTCCACATCATCGCGGTCTTTTTCTCGAAGAAGTCCTTCGGCGTCGTGCCCCACTCGATCACGCCCGGCGCCATGACCTTGTGCCTGGCGCTCAGGTCCACCCAGTACTGGAGCGCCTCGATGACCTTCGGGTCGTCGAAGTGCGTCTGCGTGCCCGCCTCGTTCATCAGGAGCACGTCGTTCTGGGTCGTGAAGCCCTGGAAGAGCCAGTACGGGAAGCCCGACGACGGGACCTGGACGCCCCAGCGCGTGACGTTGCCGCTCGCGTCGCGCTTCGTCAGCTTCTTCGCGAGCTCGACCTGCTCGGCCCAGGTGGCCGGCGGCTTGTTGGGATCGAGGCCGGCCTCCTTGAAGATCTCCTTGTTCCAGTAGAGGACGATCGTCGAGCGCTGGAAGGGGATGCCCCACGTCTTGCCGCCCGTCTGGCTGTTCTTCATGAACGCGGGGAAGAACGCCTTCATCCACGCCGCCTCGTCCGCGGCCTTCGCCAGCTCGTCCCACGGCACGATCGCGTCTTCGTCGATCAGCGTGAACATGTCGGTCGAGAGCAAGATCGCCGTCGTCGGGGGCTCGCCGCTCCGGTAGGCGGTGAGCGCCTTGACGATGGACTCCTGATAGGTGCCCGTGTACACGGGCTTCACGCGGATCGAGGGGTGCTCCTTGCTGAACTGCTCGGCGTAGCCGTCGACGATCCTGGTGATCGGGCCGCCGACGGCGATCGGATAGTAGAACGTGATCTCGGTCGTCGGCTGGGCCAGCGCGATGCCGGCGAGCAGGGCGAGGCCGAGCGCCAGCGTCGTCGCCGCCGCTCTCGCGAATGTCATGGGATTGTCCTCCCCGTCTCGAGGTCGAACAGATGCTGGGCTTCGGGCGCCCACGCCACGTGCGCGTGCTTGCCCTCGGCCAGCTCGACGCGGCCGGCCACGCGCACGGCCAGGGTTTCGGCCCCCGCTGCGCAGGCCACGATGGAGTCCGCGCCCAGGTACTCCACGCTCGTCACGCGCACCGGCAGGCCGCCGTCGGCGAACCGCACCTCTTCCGGGCGCACGCCGACCAGATGACCGGGTGAGCTCGCGAGACGCAGCAGGTTCATCGGCGGCGTGCCGATGAAGCGCGCGGCGAAGGCGGTGGCCGGGCGTGCGTACAGCTCGGCCGGCGGCGCGTCCTGCTCGACGCGGCCGCTCCGGAGCAGCACGACCTGGTCGGCCATGGTCATGGCTTCCGTCTGGTCGTGGGTGACGTAGACCATCGTCATCCCGAGCTTCTGCTGGAGCGCCCGGATCTCGCGCCGCATCTCCACGCGCAATTGCGCGTCGAGGTTGGAGAGCGGCTCGTCCATCAGGCACACGGGCTTCTCGGCGATGATGGCGCGCCCGAGCGCCACGCGCTGCTGCTGGCCGCCCGAGAGCTGCGAGGGCTTGCGCTCGAGCAATTGCTCGAGCCCGAGCAGCTCGGCCACGCGCGCCAGCCGCCGCGCGCGCTCGGCCGAGGGCACGCGCCGCACGCGCAGCCCGAAGACGATGTTCTCGGCCACGCTGAGGTGCGGGAAGAGCGCGTAGGACTGGAAGACCATCGCGAGGTTGCGACGGACGGGCGGCAGCGCGGTGACGTCGACGTCACCGATGAGGATGCGCCCGGCGCTGACCTGCTCGAGCCCGGCGATCAGCCGCAGCGTCGTGGACTTGCCGCAGCCCGAGGGCCCGAGCAAGACGGCGAGCGTGCCCACGCCCACCTCGAACGAGACCTCGTCGACCGCGCGCGTCTGGCCCCACGCCTTGCTGACTCCGCGGACGGAGATCGCCGACACGCGCCGAGGCTAGACGAGCGTCGGGCGTGGCGTCAAGGCAAGCCCGGCGCCAGCGCTTTCAGATAGGCGCGGCTCTCCTCGGCGCGCGCCGCGGCCTCGGTCTCGAGACTCATGAAGTTGACGACCGGCACCGTCACGCCGCTGGCGACGTAGCGTCGCAGCGTCTCGCGGCAGTGCGCGGGCGTGCCGATCACCGCCAGCTCGTCGATCGCGCGCTCGGGGACGGCGGCGAGCGCGCCCTTGCGGTCGCCGGCGTCCCACTTCGCGTTCATCTCGCCCAGCGCCGGGCCACGGCCGAGCCACTGGTGGAAGCGCCGATAGACCGGCACGTTCAAATACGCGGTCACCGCGCGGCGGAACTGCTCGCGGGCCCGCGCCTCGCTGCCCGGCTGCATCGTCGGGCAGACGCTGATCCGGCACACGATCGGATAGGTCTCGGGATCCTTGCCCACCTTGCGAGCTTCGTCGCGCACGACCGCGGCCACCTGCCTGACGTCCTCGGCCGAAAGCCAGTTGGTGATGACGCCATCGGCGACGCGCACGGCCTGCCGCACCATCCGCTCCTGGAGGGCCGCCACGTAGATCGGCACGCGCGCCGGCAGCGGGCGGCCGAGCCTGAAGCCGGAGACGCTCAGCGTCTCGCCCTGCACGGCCATCGCCTCGCCGTCGAGCGCCTGCCGCACGGCCTTCACCACCTCCGTGACGCGCGTGAGCGGCTTTTCGAAGCGCCCGCCGTTCCAGCGCTCGACGGTGACGTTGCTGCCGGAGCCGATGCCGAGCACGAACCGTCCGGGCGCGGCCTCGCCCATGGCGGCGGCGCCGATCGCGATGATGGCGGGGCCGCGCGTGAACGCCCCGACGATCGCGGTGCCGAGCGTGGCGCGCGTCGTCCACGCCGCGCCGAGCCCCAGCACGATCCACGGATCGACGTCGGACTCGGCGGACCAGAAATCGGTGTAGCCGAGCGCCTCCGCCTCGCGGAAGACGGGCTCGTGCGCCGCCAGCGGGATGCCGTTGAGGGGGACGGTGAGGCCCCAGCGGGGTGTCACGGCCGCGAGGATACCGGGAACGCCGGCCTCCGGGAAGCCGTTGGACCGATAGGAGCGCAGTTCGTACTAACGTTCGAGCGGGAATGTTTGCTATGGTGGTTGATAGGAGATGGCGACGATGAAAATTCTCGCCATGATTCATTGACGGAGCCCATCAGGGATACACCTTCCGTCGCTCGGCCGTACTGTCCCGCCTGCGAGCCCGATACCGATCCGGGTCTGGAGATTCTCGACGTACGCTGGTGCTCCGCGCACACTCCGGCCTCGGGCGGCCTCGACGACGAGGCCGTTGCGATGGAAAGCTATCCAGCTGGCAGCGGTGAGGCCGGCGGCGAAGACAACCGCCGCTGGTGCGCCCTGTTCCATCGCCAGGCGAGACCGACGACGGTCACGCGAGGCTTGGGCCCTGCGCTCCGTCCGACCCGAGCGCGCGCCTGATCCGGTCGCGCGCTTCGGCGCGCGGCCGCGAACATGGGGGCTTCGCACGGTCAGGGGACGACTCGCCCCGAAATGGCCCCCACGCCCCTCGATGCTACGCCAATTCGTTCGAGGCGAATCCCCGGCGCAGCGTGTTCTCGGTGACCACGCGCGTCTCGATGAACTGCACGAGGTAGTCCGGACCACCCGCCTGCCAGCCTATGCCTGAGAGCTGCCGCCCGCCGAACGGCTGGCGGCCGACCCGGGCGCCGGTGGTGGCGCGGTTGATGTAGAGGTTGCCGACGCGGAAGGCCTGGCGCGCGCGCGCCAGCCGCACCGGGCTCCGTGAGAAGACGCCGCCCGTCAGCGCGTAGTCCAGGCCCGTGGCGATCTCCAGCGCCTCCTCGAAGGTCGCCGCCGGCAGGCAGGAGAGCACGGGCCCGAAGATCTCCTCGCGCGCCAGCGCGCAGCTCACCGGCACCTCGGCGAAGATCGCCGGCGCGACGTAGAAGCCGCCGAGCGCGTCGAGCGCGGCATCCGGCTCGCGTAGCAGCACGGGCCGCGCCAGCCGCTTGCCGAGATCGACGTAGGACAGGATGCGCTCGCGCGACGCCTCGTCGATCACGGGGCCGACCACGATCCCCGGGACCTCGGCCGGGCCCATCGGCAGCGTCCGCGCCGCCTCCGCCAGCCGCTCGACGAGCCGCGGGTACACGCGGCCGACGCCGATCACGCGCGAGCACGCCGAGCACTTCTGGCCGGCGTAGCTGAAGGCCGAGGTGAGGATGCCCTGCACCGTCTCGTCGAGGTCGGCGTCGTCGTCCACGATGATCGCGTTCTTGCCGCCCATCTCGGCGACGACACGCTTGAGCATCCTGGTCCCCGGCGTCGCCGCCGCGGTCGCGTAGATGCGCGTGCCGACCTCCTGCGAGCCGGTGAAGGCGATCAGCGCGACGTCGGGATGCCTCACGAGCCGGTCGCCGGCCACCTCGCCGCGCCCGGGCGCGTAGTTCACGACCCCGGGCGGCAGCCCCGCCGCCTCGAACACCTCCATCAGCCGCGCCGCGATCACCGGCGTCTGCTCGGCGGGCTTCATGACGACGGTGTTGCCCGTGGCGAGGGCGGCGGAGGTCATCCCGGTGAGAATCGCGAGGGGGAAGTTCCAGGGCGCGATCACGCCCACCACGCCGCGCCCCTCGCGCGTGTAGTGGTTGACCTCGCCGCGGCGCCGTCCGAGGGTCTGAGGCCGCTGGAGCTGCCGGGCCTGGGCGCGGTAGTACTCGACGAAATCGATCGCCTCGGCGACGTCGCTGTCGGCCTCGGCCCAGGGCTTGCCCGCCTCGTAGACGATCCAGGCCGCCAGCTCGTAGCGGCGCTCGCGCAGCCCGACCGCCACGCGCCCCAGCGCTTCGGCGCGCGCCTCGGCGCCGGCGTCGCGCCAGGCGGGGAACGCGCGGGCCGCCGCCGCCACCGCGCGGTCGACCTCGGCGGCGCCGGCGTCCGCCACGCGCCCCACGACTTCGCCGGCGCGCGAGGGGTTGACGGAGACGATGAATTCGGCCGTTGGTACGCGTCGGCCGTCGATCACGAGCGGGTGATCGCCGCCCAGACGTGAGCGCACGGCGGCCAGGGCGGCGGCGAAGTCGTCGCGGACGGCCGCGCGCGTGAAGTCGGCGTGCGGCTCGCTCTCGAAATCCTGAGGCACCCTGGGCGGGGGCGCGACGCGGATCTGCTCCGGGTCGGCCAGCAGCGCGTCGGGCGACTCGTGCTCGGCGAAGCCGCGGCGCAGGAACGACTCGTTGGACGTGTTCTCGAGCAGCCGGCGCACGAGGTACGCCATGCCCGGGATCAGCTCACCGAACGGCATGTAGATCCGCACGCGCTCGCCGCGTTCCGTCAAGGCGCGGACCAGCGGCTGAGCCATCCCGTAGAGCGCCTGGAACTCGACCTGGCCCTGGGACAGCCCGTGCGCCTCGCGAGCGGCCAGCGCGTGGGCGATCGAGCGGATGTTGTGGCTGCCGACGGCGAGGTCGATCGCCTCGGCGTGCTCCAGGAACAGCCGGGTCAGGCGCTCGAACGAGGCGTCGGTCTCCGACTTCGTTTCGAAGACGGGCACCGGCCAGTGTTCGAGCTCGGCGTGGGCCGTCTCGTAGTCCCAGTACGCGCCTTTCACGAGCCGCACGCTGACCGGCGTGCCGCGCCGCCGCGCCCACGCGATGAGCCGTCGCGCGTCGGCCTCGGCGTCCTTCAAGTAGGCCTGGAGCACGATCCCGAGGTTGCGCTCGTGGCGGAACTCCGCTTCGTCGGCCAGCTCCATGAAGATACGCAGCGTGAGGTCGCGCAGGCGGCGGTCTTCCATGTCGACGTGGATGTGCGCGCCGCGCGCGCGCGCCGCCCGGAGGATCGGGCGCAGCCGCGCCCTCACCGCCGCCGCCGAGCCCTCGGGATCGGCGGGCTCGAGCCAGGGGTGGAGCGCCGAGATCTTCACGGAGACGTTCACGCGCGGTACCGGGCCCCACGGCGCCGTGTCGAGCCGCGGCGCAGACGGCCAGCGCGGGGCCTCGCGGCCGAGCGTCTCGACCAGCTCGACGTAGCGCGCCTCGTAGGCATCGGCCTCGACGTCGTTCAGGCACGCCTCGCCGAGGAGATCGAGCGTGAACGCCTGCCCGGCGCGCCGGGCGTCGAGGGCCGCGCGGCGCGCCTCCTCCGGCGTGCTGCCCGCGATGAAGCGCCGGGCCAGGCGGCGCACGGTCTCGCGCAGCATCATGCCGACGACGGCGTCGCCGAGCCGGCCGGCCACGCGCGCGACGCCGAGCGCCGTGTGGAGGAGCCCGGCGTACGGCGCGTCACGCCCCTCGAAGTACTCGCGCAGGTGGCGGACGAGATCGCGGTCGCTGTCGAGGGCGGGGAGCACGTCGACGAAACGGAAGAGCTGGAGCTTGGCCTCCTCGTGAGCGAGCGACCACGCGAAGAGCGCGGCGGTCCAGCGGTCGGCAGAATAGAACGCCTGGCGGTCGGCGGCGACGCGATCAAAGATCTCGCGGCCGATTTCCTGCACGCGCGCCTCGCGGGGCCGGACGCTCATGACCACCTCTCTCTCACACCTTACCCCTGCCACACCCACCAGACGAAGAGCGCCACCATGACGAGCGCCAGCGCGAAGTGCGCGACGACGCCCGTGAGCACGCCGAGCGCGGCGCCCACGCCGGTGCGCACGCTGGGGCCGGGCGCGCGGCCGGCCAGGAGCTCGCCGGCGATCGCGCCGATGAGCGGTCCGAGCAGCAGGCCGATCGGCGCCACCATCACGCCGACCAGCAGGCCGAGCGTCGCGCCGACGACGGCGGCGCGGCTGCCGCCGGCTCGGCGGGCTCCCACCACGCCCGCCACATGCTCGAGAGCCCACGCCAGCACGCCGAGCGCGGCGAGGATCGCGAGCCGGCCGGCGCCGATGGGCGTGAAGTCGGTGGCGAGGGCGTAGAGCAGCGCGCCGGCGAAGATCAGCGGCGCCCCGGGCAGGAAGGGCAGGATCGCGCCGACGAGGCCGGCGAGCATCAGGATGGCGACGACGACGTCGACGATCGTCACCTGGGCTCCCGCTGGACGAGCTGCGCCGGCCGCGGCAGCGTCGCGGCTACGCCGAGGCCGATGGCGGCCAGCCCCAGCCATGGCCACGCGTAGGAGCCCGTGCGGTCCACCAGCAGGCCGAAGACGGGCGGCCCGACGAGGACGCCGCTCCACGCGAACGCGACGGCGACGCCCGTGAGCAGCCCGGCGTAGCGCGCGCCGCCGATCTCCGCCACCAGCGCGAAGTAGAGCCCGACCCAGCCGAACGCCCCCACGCCGGCGACGAGCGCCAGCGGCACCAGGCCCGCGGCGGGCAGCCGGTCGCCGAGCGAGAGCAGCGCGTAGGCGCCGGCGCCGATCAGCGCATTGACGACGACGCCCGGTCGGCGGCGCCCGCCGAATGACCGGTCGCTGATCGCGCCCCAGGCGAGCCGGCTGGCGGTGCCGCCCGCCTGGGCGAGCGCCAGCATCTGGCCGGCGGCGACGGGCGAGAGCGCGAACGTCTCGCGCGCGTAGATGGCCAGGTGCGCGAGCACGGAGGACTGCGCCACCGAGAGCGCGAGCCCCGAGAGGAACACGACGATCACGCCCGGCCGGCGCAGGAAGACGCGCAGCTCGCCGAGTCGCGGCCACGGCGCCGGCGCCGCAGGGCTCCGGGCGGCGGGCGTGCGATACGCGACCAGCGTCACCGCCGCCGACACGAGCGCGAGCGCGCCGCCCGCCGCAAGCGCCGAGCGCCAGCCGGCGCCGAGCGCCAGCGGCGGCAGCGCCAGCGCGCCGACGAGGCCGCCGAGCGTGAGGCCCGTCTGCTTGATGCCCATGGCGAGACCGCGTCCGTGCGGCGGAAACCACTCGAGCACCGCTTTGCCCGTGGCGGGGTTGAGCACGCTGAAACCGAAGCCCGCCAGCACGAGGCAGGCGAGGAGCGTGCCGAGGCTGCCGGCCAGCGCGGCGACGAGCACGAGGACGCCGATGACGGCCTGGCCGACGCCGAGCGTGACGCGCACGCCGAGCCGATCGGTGAGCCAGCCCGCCGGCAGCGACATCAGCACGCCGCCGAGGTAGACAGCGGGCAGCAGGAGCCCGACCTGCGCGCGGCTCAGGTGCAGCGCGTCCAGCAGGAACGGTGAGAGCGGCGCGACGGAGAGCACGGCCAGCGCGCCGAGCGCATGGGCCAGCGTGACGAGGACCAGGACGGCCCAGCGGGACAATCGGACGTGGGGGGCCCCGGATGGCCCCCCACACCCCCCAACGCTCGTCACGCCCCGGCGAAGCCGGGGCGCTCCTCGACCCGCTCTGCGCCCGACTTCTCGAGGGTAGCGTCGAAGAGGGTATAGGGGTTCACGTTGCCGAGCGCGGCGGTGACGGAGTCTGCCACGCCCGGGTGCCGCGCGCGCAGCGTCCGCAGAAACGCGCGGATCTCACCGCGCACGCTCGGCTTGTCCGAGCACGCGCAGCCCACCGTCGCCAGCCCGCGCGCGCGGGTGTAGGCGGCGGTCAGATCCTCGGTGACGAACACGAGCGGCCGCACCAGGCGCAGCATGCCCTTGCGCGAGACGGCCACGGGCGGCAGCGAGGCGATCCGGCCGTTGAAGAGGATGTTGCGCAGCAGCGACTCCGCGCAGTCGTCCGCTGTGTGCCCGAGCGCCAGCGTCGTGCATTCCAGCTCCGCGGCCAGCCGGTAGAGCGCGCGGCGGCGGTGGCGGCTGCACACGTCACAGCCGTGGGGGACGCCGTCCTTCACGAGCGCCAGCGTCGCGGGCTCGTCGCTCACGACCCAGCGCACGCCCATGTCGCGGATCGCGGGCTCCAGAGCGCGGATGTCGCTCTTGAATTTTCCCTGCTCGATCGTGACCGCGACCACGTCGTAGGCGAACGGCGCGCGCGTCCGATAGGCCAGGAGCGCGTCGAGCAGGCAGAGGCTGTCCTTGCCGCCCGACACGCCCACGGCCACGCGGTCGCCGGGACGCAGCATCGAGAAGCGACCCATCGCGCGCCCGATCAGCTCGAGGACTCGCGCCGGCGCGTCCATCACGTCTTGTACTTGTCGGGCGCCTTGAGCGGCATGAAGAACGGCGGGCGCGGCATGCGGCCCACGCGCACCTCGATCAGCGCCGGACGGTTGAGCGCGATCGCTCGGCGCACGAGATCGCCGACCTCGGTCGGTTTCTCGGTGCGCAGGCCGGCCACACCGTAGGCGTCGGCGAGCTTCATGAAGTCGGGGTTGCGGAAATCGGCCTCCCACGCGCCGCCCCACGCCTCGTCGAGGTCGCGCGCGACGTTGCCGTAGGCCTCGTCGTTGAACACCACGGCGACGACGTTGATGCCGTACTTCACCGCCGTCGACATCTCCTGCGCGTTGTACATGAAGCCGCCGTCGCCGCAGATGGCGACCACGGGCCGGTCGGGCTGCGCGACCTTGGCGCCCAGCGCGGTCGGGTACTCGAAGCCGAGGTTCCCGGAGTACGACGAGTTCAGGTACGTGCGCGGCCGGAAGACCGGCCAGAACGGCCGCGAGTAGTAGCCGATCTGGGTCATGCCGGCGATGACGATCGCGTCCTCCGGCGTGCCCGCGCGCAGCGACTTCAAGATGGGCGCGTTGGGCTCGGTCGTGTCGAGCGCCGCCATCTCCGCGCGCAGCGCCTCGCGCTCGGCCTTGCGCGAGGGCCGCGGGGCCGAGGCGCGCAGCCGCTCGAGCAGGCGCTCGAGCGTCAGCCGCGCGTCGCCCACGAGGCCGAACGTCAGGCCGTGGCTGCGTCCGATCTCGTCGGGGTCGACGTCGACCTGGATCACCTGCTGAGTCGGCTGGAACCCCGAAACTTGAAGCCGCGAGCCGACGACGAGGATGAGGTCGGCGGCGTCGAGCCAGCGCCGCAGCGGATTCTTGGGCCACAGCCCGGCGCCGAGCGAGAGGTCGTTGGCGTCGTTCACCACGCCCTTGCCCTCGGCGGTGGTGGCGATCCCTGCCTGCAGGTGCTCGGCGATGGCGACGAGCGCCTCGTGCGCGTCGCCCGTCACCGCGCCGCCGCCCGCGTAGATCACGGCGCGCTGCGCGGCCAGCAGCATCTGCGCCGCGCGCGCGATCGTGGGCTCGGGCGCCGCCGCGCGGTCGATCTCGGCGGGCGGCAGGAGCGTCGCCTCGCCTTCCTCCTCGAGCACGTCCGGCGGGAACTCCAGGTGCACGGGGCGCGGCCGTCCGGTCTTGAGCTGTCGCACCGCCGCGCGCACGGCGCCCGGCACGTCGGAGACCTCCAGCACACGGCGTCGCCACTTCGTGACGGGCGCGATCGCGTCCATCTGGTCGTTGACCTCGTGGAGGACGCCGACGTCGCGGCCGATGTTCCGCTTCGGCACCTGGCCGCAGAGCATCAGCACGGGCGAGCTGGCCGCGTACGCGGTGGACAGCCCCGCCGCCGCGTTGAGCAGGCCGGGCCCCGGCACCACGAGGGCGGTGCCGAAGCCACCGCCGGCGCGCGCGTAGCCGTCGGCCATGTAGGTGGTGGCCTGCTCGTGCCGCGTGGTGATGAAGCGCACGCGCTCGTCGCGCAGCCCCGCCAGCGCCCCGTAGAGCTGCACGCCGGGCAGGCCGAACACGATCTTGACGCCTTCGCGAACGAGCTGCCGGGCGAGCGCTTCACCGCCGGTCATCCGTGGCATGGTCTCATCGCTCCTTTCATCGACTCGCACTACTTGCTGTCGCGCGACAGCGGGTCGAGGTAACGACGCGCGAGCGGGTTCTTGGGATTTTGCTCGAGCGCGCGCTCCGCATAGTAGCGGGCAACATCGTGCCGGTCCATCTGGTCATAGGCCCGCATGAGGTACGACAGCGCCTGGTCTACGGCAAGGGGCTCCCACATGAAGCCGCCCGCGAGGGCACGGCTGATCTCGAAGGCCGCGCGTTCCCATTCCGCGCGGTCGATGTGCAGCGTGCCGACCTTCCAGTATGCATCGACGAACCACAAGTCAATCGTCACGGCCTTCGCGGCATCGGTCGACCACTCCGCGTCCAGCAGGTCGACCAGCGTTCGATAGACTTCGAAGGCGCGCTCGCGCTCGCGCTGGCGATAGAGGGCACGACCGTAGGCCTCGAGCACGAACGGATTTTTCGGCTCGTCACGGTACACGGGCTCGAGCACGGCGAGCGCGGCGGCGTAGTCCTGTCTGGCGTAGAGCCGCTCCGCCTCCATCAGCGCCGCCTGGTGATGATCCGAGACCACGACGGGCAGGGGCTGAACGTCGCCGACCGGTCGGCCCGCGCTGAGGACCGTACGCGCCGCGGTGGGGCTGGTGGTGCGGCCGAGATGGGCGAGCCGCACGTCGCGATCGAGGATCGCATAGAGGATGAGCGCGTGCGGCGCCTTCGTCTCGCGCGGGATGGCCTTGGGCGTGCGCGGCGCCGCCGAGCAGCCCGCGACCGCGAGCAGTGCGAGCGCTGCCGCGACGTACGGCGCGTGGCTCACCGCCCCGCCCTCAGGAATGCTTGCGCAGCTCGAGGCGCCCGATCTGGCGCCGATGCACCTCGTCCGGCCCGTCCGCGAAGCGCAGCGTCCGCGAGTGCGCCCACATGAACGCCAGCGGAAACTCCTGGCTCACGCCGCCCCCGCCGTGGACCTGCATCGCCCAGTCGACGACCTGGCCGGTCATGTTCGGCACCGCCACCTTGATCTCGGCGATGGCCTGCTTGGCCGCCTTGTTGCCGACGGTGTCCATCATGTACGCCGCGTGCAGGACGAGCAGGCGCGCCTGGTCGATCTTGATCCGCGCCTCCGCGATGCGCTCGAGGGTGACGTCGTGGTCGGCGATGCGCTTGCCGAAGGCCACGCGGCTCATCGAGCGCCTGCACATCAGCTCGAGCGCGCGCTCGGCCACGCCGATCTGGCGCATGCAGTGGTGGATGCGACCCGGCCCGAGGCGCCCCTGGGCGATCTCGAAGCCGCGCCCCTCGCCCAGCAGGAGATTGCCGGCGGGCACGCGCACGTTCTCGAAGAGGACCTCGCCGTGGCCGTGCGGCGCGTCGTCGTAGCCGAAGACCGTCAGCATCCGCTTGACCGTGATGCCCTTGCTGTCGCGCGGCACCACGATCATCGACTGCTGCTTGTACTTGTCGGGATTCTTGGGATCCGTCTTGCCCATGAAGATCAGGACCTTGCAGCGCGGGTCGCCGATGCCCGAGGTCCACCACTTGTGGCCGTTGATCACGTACTCGGCGCCGTCGCGCACGATGGACGATTCGATGTTGGTGGCGTCGGACGACGCGACCTTCGGCTCCGTCATCGCGAAGGCCGAGCGGATCTTGCCCTCCAGCAGGGGCTGCAGCCACTGCTTCTTGTGCTCCTCGGTGCCGTAGCGCTCGAAGACCTCCATGTTGCCGGTGTCGGGGGCGGAGCAGTTGAAGACTTCCGGCGCGATGTGCGAGCGGCCCATCACCTCGCAGAGGGGCGCGTACTCGAGGTTGGTGAGGCCGGCGCCCCGCTGGCTCTCGGGCAGGAACAGGTTCCAGAGGCCGCGCTCGCGCGCCGTGTCCTTCAGCTCCTCCATGATCGGGGGGATCTGCCAGCGGGTGGGCCCGGCGTCGAGCTGCGCGTGGAAGACGTGCTCGTTGGGGTAGATGTACTTGCTCATGAAGTCGGTGAGCTGCTCCATGTACATCTTCGTCTTCTTGGAGTACTCGAAGTCCATGACAGCCCCCTCTGGCGTTGTCGAGCACCCGATTGTATCCTCCGCGGCGAGCAAAGTCATGGCGGGCAGGATGCGCGGCAAGGTGGCGCTGATCACCGGCGCCGGCTCGGGCATCGGCGCGGCGACGGCGCGCCGGTTCGCCGCCGAGGGCGCGCGCGTCGCGTGCGTCGATCGCCTCGGCGAGCGCGCGAAGGAAACGGCGCGCGTGGTCAGCGCGGCGGGCGGCGAGGCGTTCGCGCTGGAGACCGACGTCACCGACGCCGCGGCGTGCGAGCGGATGGTGGACCAGGTGGTCGCGCACTTCGCCGCCCTCACCACCCTCGTGAACTCCGCCGGCGTACGCCCCGAGGGCCGCGACCGCGCGCCCGCCCCCGCGGAATGGGAGCGCGTGGTGGACACCAACCTGACCGGCACCTATTTCCCGTCTCGGGCCGCCCTGCCGGCGCTCAGCGCGAGCGGCCACGGAGCCGTCGTGAACCTCTCGTCGGTCTACGGCATGGTCGGTGGCTCGCTCTCGCCCGCCTACGCGGCGTCGAAGGGCGCGGTGGTGAACCTCACGCGCCAGATGGCCATGCAGTGGGCGCCGGCCGTGCGCGTCAACTGCGTCTGCCCGGGGATGATCGAGACGCCGATGACGCGCGCGCTGCTCGACGACCCTGCGTTCCGTGAGGCCGTGCTCCTGAAGTACCCGCTCCAGCGCTTCGGCCAGCCCGACGAGGTCGCCTCCGCCATCCTCTACCTCGCCAGCGACGAGGCCAGCTTCGTGACCGGCGTCTCGCTGCCGGTGGACGGGGGGTACACGGCGGGGTGAGGACGTGACCATCGTTCAAACGAATCTCCAGGATGTTGTAGCGGGTCTCGCCAATCATCTCAGGAGCATCGATATTCGAGCGGTCCTTTGCCAAGAAAAAGAGCTTCAGAATGTTATGACAGTGATTCGCATCTCAGGCCGCTCAATTGAAGAAATCGAGCAACGTCAAACCAAACTAATTGAGCGTTTCGGTAAGGGTGACTATGGTCGCTTCATCGTCAAGTACGAAGCGCATCCATTTAGCGACTGGAATGATATCCGACAGCAATTCGAAAACGGAGTTATCCCCATCAGGGGGGCCGGCCGTATCCCGAACAGAATTTCCGCAGGCAGTTTCCTTGGTCACGTTCAGCGAAGTGGCAGACCTGTGTTGTCCTGGACCGGCGTCCCTGCGCCGGCGTTTTATGCGGGGCACAATGTCGACCCCCTTTCAGTGAATCGTCAAGCCTCCCTGACAAGAGACGTCCGCGCCGGTTTCGGTCTGGGCTCCGTACAGCAGGCGATCGAGGCATATCTCGAACTTCGAGACTCGCATCAGGATGGGTCCAATCTGCGCTTCTCAGTCGACATGCCAGCTTTAATTACGGGAGCCACGGCAACTGGCACGCAAATATCGGTCGACATCGAATCAGATTTGTCGTTTCGCGACTTTCGGCTGAACGTCAATCTCTATGATGACAGCGGTGTACACCTCGAAGAGAGTCGCCGCCCAGGCTTCATAACCGTTCGGGAAGATAGCCATCGGCGGTCTCTTAACGCGATAGCTCAATTCTCGGACCTGCGTGATACCCAAATTGTAGGACTCACTCTGACCAGCGACACTCTAGCCGATATCGACGAGTTGCCGTTGCGAGTCCATGACTTATTCGTGCCACAAGAGCAGAACATATTGCTGGCCTCGTTGAGACAATTCTGGGATATGGGCCGCTTCTATGAAACAGTTTCGCGGCCTGGAGCGGTCAAGCCGCATAGACTGCCTATCGAACCTCAGGATATCTTCCAGAGGAATGTGGCCCGTGTTCTGACCCTATGCGGATTTCAAGCTATTGATCTCGAACGAGATGACAAGATTCGCGATGCCGCAACGCGAGTGCAACGAGGAACTGCTGATATCCTTGCGTACCATTCGCATTTAAAAACGCTTCTTGTTGCCGGTTGTACCATTGGCGTGCCGAAGTCTGAAGACTACGAAGAGCTTCTGCATGTTCGAGAAATCCTTCGCCCGCCGCCCTTGAGTCGGATCACGATAATATGCGCCTTGTTCGCTCTCACTGAAGCAGAGTCCCCTCATCGAGCGGACTATGCATCACAAGGACTACGAGTATTAAATTCAAGGGATATCGTGCGGGCGATCGAGCTGATCGAGTCGGGCCGAGAACGTGAGGTGATCGATAATCTCGTGTCGCCGTTTGGTCATTCGTTAGCGTAAAGAACTTTGGGCCGAGGGCCTAGCGTTTGCCAGCGGACTCGTCGCGCCGGCCAACGATAGCTTGGCCCTGCCCCGCGACGCAATCGCCGGTTGGCTCAAGCGTGGGACGCTGGCGCCACGACCCAGCGAATTGCGTGTATCTGATTCTCCACTCTTGACAGTGTGTTTGTGTGCGGGTCCGCGCTCCTGCGCACTCGTCGGCGAATTCAGCCCAAGCGGCATACGCTGACGCCGGGGGCCGCCAAAACGTCAGAATTCTGAAAAAGACTCGGCAACGTGGAGATCGGGCGTCCTGGTGGCGCCCACGGCCGTCGAAAATCGCGGTGTAGAGTCGGCGCAGAACAAAGAGGAGAGGCGCCGATGAACAGCGACTTTCAGTGGACCGTTCGGCCCACGCCGGAGCCGATTGTGGAACTCGAGCGACTAGGTGACGAGATCGCCGAATTGTCTGCGCATCTCGACGCAGCCAGCGCGCGGCTGCTTGATCTGATCCGGGAGTTCGACGCTCGCGGGGGCTGGGGTAACGGCTTTAGCTCCTGCGCCGCGTGGCTTACCTGGCGCATCGGGCTCGATCGCGGCGCAGCGCGCGAGCGTGTGCGCGTCGCACGGGCCCTGGGAACGCTGCCTTTGCTGGCTCAGGCTCTCGCCCGCGGTGAGCTGTCGTACTCGAAGGTCCGGGCGCTGACCCGAGTCGCAACACCCGAGACCGAAGAGCGGCTGCTCGCCGTTGGGCGAGCCGGCACCGCCGAACACGTCGAGCGGATCGTCCGCGGCTGGCGCCGGGTGGACCGCATCGCTGAAGCCCGGGAGGGCGCTCGGCGCCACCGGAGCCGTGCGCTCCATGTGTATCAAGACGAAGACGGCATGGTGGTCATCCGGGGACGGCTGGCGCCGGAGGTCGGTGCGGTGCTCGTGCAGGCGCTGGCTGCGGCCCGCGAGACGCTGTACCAGCGCGCACAGGCGAAGCACGGCGACGACGTTCGCGCAGAAACGCCCAGGGACGACGTTCCCGCAGAAACGCCGACCATGGCGGAGCAGCAGGCGGACGCGCTGGCTCTCGTGGCCGAAACGGCGCTCCACCATGGTATCGATCCCGGGACACCCGGGGAGCGGTACCAAGTCGTGGTCCACGTCGATGCCCCGGTGCTGGCGGACCCCGACGCTCCGGGCCAGTCGGTCCTCCAGGACGGGACATACGTTCCCGCGGAAACGTCCCGGCGTTTGGCCTGCGACGCGACTCGAGTCGTCATGCAACATGACGCAGACGGCCATATCACGGAGGTCGGTGCGAGGACCCGCACCATTCCGCCTGCGCTACGACGTGCGCTTCAGCACCGGGACCGAGGCTGCCGCTTCCCCGGCTGCGCACTACCGTTCGGTCAGGGCCATCACATTCGCCATTGGGCCCACGGAGGCCCCACCACG
>QHRU01000107.1 GCA_003220225.1 Candidatus Rokuibacteriota bacterium | reverse complement strand
GCATCCGCTGGCCCGCGTATCCAACATTGGGCGTTGACACCCCTGCGCCCGGGGCGCGTACTATGACCGCATGGCGACGGACGTCGAGGTAGTCAGGCGGCGGTTCACAGTGGACGAGTACCACCAGATGGCTCGGGCCGGAATCCTCAATGAGGACGACCGGGTCGAGCTGATCCGAGGGGAGATCGTCCACAAAATGGTGATCGGCAGCCGCCACGCGGCGTGTGTCGCGCGCCTGAACGAGCTGTTGGTCGCTCGCCTGCGCGGCCGCGCGATCCTCTGGCCGCAGAATCCCCTGACGATCCTGCCAGACTCTGAGCCCGAGCCGGACATCATCCTGCTCCGGCATCGCGCGGACTTCTATGCGGGCGAGCTGCCGGGTCCGGACGACGTCGCGCTCCTCGTCGAGGTCGCGGACACGTCGCTCCGCTATGACCGCCACGTCAAGGGGCCGCTCTATGCCGAGGCCGGCGTGCAGGACTACTGGATCGTCGATCTCACGGGCGGGGCCGTCGAGGTTCACCGCGAGCCTGTGGCGGGTGCGTTCCGCCTGACCGAGCGCGTCGCGCGCGGCGGGACCCTCACGCCGCTCGCGTTTCCCGACACGCCGCTCGCCGCCGCCGACGTCCTCGGCTGATCGCCTCGCCCGATCCCCGCACTGGAGTACCTAGAGTCGCTTTGAGACTCCGCCGCGGTCAGTGATAACCTCGACATCGGCATGGGAACCAAAGCGAGGGCGCCGAGAAAGTACGCCTTCCGCGCCGTCGTCTTCCAGGAAGGCGAATGGCTCTGCGCTCAGTGCCTGGAGTACAACCTGGTAGCGCAGGGCAAGAGCCTGCCGAAACTTTGCTGGGCGCTGCAACAGCTTATCGTGGGGCACGTCGTCGTCCGTCTGCGGCACGGGCAGCAACCATTCCGCAATCTCCCGCGCGCACCTGCAAAGTACTGGACGATGTTCCGACAGTCTCGTCTGGCCCTTCCCGCCACGATGTTCAAGCTCGGTGCGCTGAGGTCACATGGAGTCGTAGTGGCGCCACCTCAGGTTCGGATAGCGGTTCCAAGCGCGGCATAGTACGTGCCCGGCGTTAGCCAGCCAGGAATACGCGAGGTTCTTTGCCACTACCGTTCCTCACCGAGAATGGCGACCTCCCGATCGGCGTGCATCAGGCGACCCTGCCTGAGGTTCTTGACCGGTTTGGCGTCGGCTCCGACCAGCGCCTTGCGCTGGGCCTTCGCCTCGCCCAGGTCTACGCCGTCGCTCAAGCAACTGGACAGCTCGCGCGATGCGTGGTCTTCGGCTCATTCGTCGCGGACAGAATCGAACCCAACGATGTCGACATCTTCCTCCGTCATGGCGGACACCTTCGACGTGTCGCAGCTCGCAGGCCGGGCGCGGCTGCTCTTCGACCATGCCGCTGCCCAGGCGTACTTCGGCGCCAGCGTCTTCTGGCTTCGAAGGCTGGCTGCGTGGCCTGACGAACAGGCTGCGATAGAATTCTGGCAAGTCAAGCGCGATGGCGGCCGGAGGGGTATCGTCGAACTCGTTCCGGCAGAGGCGTCATGATCACCACCGACCATGAACTCGACACCACACTGGAGCGGATTCGCCATCTCCAGGGGCAACTCGCCCACCTCCGCAAGGTTGAGACGAACCCCATGAATTACCGTCTCTCGGCATCAGGGCTCCTGGCGGAGATCGATCGCATGCAGCTGGAGGTGCGGGAGTACCTCTCGGTACATCCCGGTGAGCGGCGAGCGAGTCCCTGAGGCCCGGAGGCGCGGTTCATGTGATGCGCGCGTGGGCGTGGGGGCTGCGCACGATGGTGGCGTGCAGCATGCCGGGAAGCCTGATGTCTCCGACGTAGCGGCCGTGAGAGACCGCCGGCGAGTCTTCAGAATGCCCAGCGCTTTCGGCGCTTGTAGAACTTCACGTCCTTGAAGCTCTTGCGCCGGCCGGCCTCGCTGAGCCCGAGGTAGAACTCGCGAACGTCGTCGTTACCGCGCAGCTTGGCGGCCGGACCGTCGAAGACGATCCGGCCGTTCTCCATGATGTAGCCGTAATCCGCGATGCGCAGGGCCATCTGGGCGTTCTGCTCGACGAGCAGGAACGTCGTCCCCCGCTCCTCGTGAATTTTACGGATGATGTCGAAGATCTCGCGCACCAGCAGCGGCGCGAGGCCGAGTGACGGCTCGTCCAGCAGCAGGAGCTTGGGCCGGGCCATGAGGGCGCGGCCGATGACGAGCATCTGCTGCTCGCCTCCGCTCAGGTAGCCCGCGACCTGGTGGCGGCGCGTTACTAAGATTGGGAAGTATTCGTAGATCATCCTCAGATCTTGCTGGATGCCGTCGGCGTCGCGCCGGGTGTAGCCGCCGATCCTCAGATTTTCCTCGACGGTGAGCGTCTCGAGGACCTTGCGGCCTTCCATGACCTGCACGATGCCGCGGCGACAGATGTCCTCCGGGTCCAGGCCGTCGATGCGACGGCCCATGAACTCGATGCTGCCGTCGGTCACGCGGCCGTCCTCGGTCTTGAGCAGGCCGGAGATGGCCTTCAGCGTCGTGGTCTTCCCCGCCCCGTTGGCCCCGAGGAGCGCCACGATCTGGCCCTCGGTGACCTCCAGCGACAGCCCTTTGAGGACGAGGATGACGTCGCTGTAGATGACCTGGACGTTGTTCAGCCGAAGCATTCGGTCCTACTTGCCGATCCACTTCATGTCGCGCTCCACCGAGACCTCCTTCACGGGCACGACCTTGCCGTCCTTGATCACCACCAGCCGCGCTCGGTTAGTCGGCCGATGGTCCTCGTTCGTGTAGGTGAAGGGCGGGGTGATGCCCCACGTGTCCCATTCCCTGAGGGTCTCGAGCGCCTTCTTCACGCCTTCCCCCGTCGGGTTCGGACCCGCGCGCTTGATGGCCTCGGCGGCCATGAGCGTCCACAGCCAGCCGCGCATGTACGGCGAGGCATGCGTGTCGTTGGGATGGTGCTTCGCGTGCCAGTCCATCAAGGTCTTCATGCCGGGCACGTTCTCGCCCCAGTACGCGACGTCCTGGATGCCGTACACGCCCTCGGCCGCCTCGCGGGCCAGCGCGGGCGTGCGCTCGTCGATGCCGTAGTTGTTGACCACGTACTTGGTCTTCAGGCCGAGCTTGTAGGAGTCCTTCAGCACCACCGGCACCCACTGGGTGTTGGTGTTGATGTAGGCGAAGTCGGGGTCCTTGGTCTTCATCGTCAGGAGCTGGGACGTCGCGTCGGTGAGGACGGTCGGGATGACCTCCTCGTCCACGAGGTCCACGCCGATCTCCTTCGCATACGCGCGGCCCGCCTCGATGGGCGCCCGCCCGTAGGCGTTGTCGGCGAAGATGAAGGCCACCTTCGGCTTGCGGCTGGTGTCTTTCCAGCCTTCCTTCACCCAGTTGAGGAAGATGCGGATCTGGCTCGTGTAGTCGATGCCGCCGGGGAAGTTGTACGGCGTCATCTTGGGATCAGTCAGGTGGCCCGAGTACGAGCCGGAGATGTACGGCATCTTGTCCTTGGTGATGAACGGGCGCAGCGCCTCGGTGTCGGGCGTGCCGTAGCCCAGCACGAGCAGCACCTTGTCGTCCTCGACGAACTTCTTGTAGGCGGCGACGGCGCGCGGCGGCTGGAAGCCGTACTCCACGCTGACCAGCTCGAGCTTCTTGCCGTTGACGCCGCCTTTCTCGTTGATGTACTGCACGGCGTCGTTGCGGCCCTGGGCGATGTCCTTGCCCTGGTCCGAGGTGGGCCCGGTCAGGTCCACCAGGTTGCCAATCTTGATGGTCTGAGCCTCGGCGGGGATGACGCCGAGGCCCAGCGCGAGCAGGGTGAGCACGACAAACAGAACCATGACGACCTCCTTAGTTGTCAGTACGCGTACGGCCACAGCTTCCAGTAGCTCCGGAACCGCATCCAGATGCGCGCCAGGCCCTGCGGCTCGTACATGAGGAAGAAGATGATGGCCAGGCCGAAGACGATGTCGCGGGCGGACGCTATCAACCCAAACGCGTTCGGATAGACGCCGGTCAGCGACGTGGCGCTGAGCTTGAGCACCTCGGGCAGCAGGGTCATGAACGCCGCGCCGTAGATGGAGCCGAGGATGCTGCCCATGCCCCCGATGATGATCATGGCCAGGTAGTCGATGGCCACGAGCAGGCTGAACGCGTCGGGGAACACGATGCGCGAGTGGTGGGCCATGAGGCCCCCGGCCACGCCCGCGTAGAAGGAGCTGATGACGAACGCGAGCAGCTTGTAGCGGTAGAGGCTCACGCCGATGACCGAGGCCGCCACGTCGCGGTCGCGCACCGCGATGAACGCGCGGCCCACCCGGGTGCGGAAGAGGTTCTTCGCGAAGAACACCGCCGGGACCACGAGGGCGAAGATCAGGTAGAAGATCCGCGCGTCGGAGTCGAGGGGGAGGCCGAACACCGTCGCCGGCGCCACGTTGAACCCGAGCACGCCGTTGGTCATCCGCTCCCAGTGGATGATGCCGTAGGTGGTGATGAAGTGCGCGGCGAGCGTGGCGATGGCGAGGTAGAGCCCCTTCAGGCGCAGCGCGGGCACGCCGAAGACGAGCCCGAACACGGAGGTCACCGCGGCAGCGAGCGGGATCGCCAGCCAGAACGGGAGCCCGGCCTTGGTTTCGAAGATGGCCGTGCTGTACGCGCCCACGGCCAGGAATGCGGCGTGCCCGATGGAGATCTGTCCGGTGAAGCCGACCAGGATGTTGAGCCCGATGGCGCCGATGATCGCGATCCCGATGCGGTTCAGGACGTCGAGCCAGTACGTCCCCGCGACGAGCGGCACGAAGGCAAGCGCCGCAAGCAGCCCCACCAGCGCGACGATGGGCAGGCGGGTCTCGAAGATGCGCTCGTCGGAGGCGTAGGTCACGCGGAAGTCGCCGGACTGCATCAGACGCGCTCCACGTCCTTCCTCCCGAACAGACCGTAGGGCCGGATCATGAGAATCAGCACCAGCACGACGAACGGCGCGACCTCCTTCACGCCGCCGCCGAAGATCGGGTCGAGGTAGCCGCCCGAGAGGTTCTCCAGCACGCCGATGATGACCCCGCTCACGATCACGCCCGCCACGCTGTCGAGGCCGCCGAGGATCACGACCGGGAAGACCTTGAGGCCGTAATCCGCGAGCGAGAAGTCGACGCCGCCCCGCACGCTGCCCAGGATGATGCCGCCGAGCGCCGAGACCACGGTGGCGATGCACCACGACAGCGCGAAGACGCCCTTGACGCTGACGCCGAGCGATTGCGCCACCTGCTGGTTGTCCGCCGTCGCCCGCATGGCCGTGCCGATCAGGGAGTACTTGAAGAACAGCGAGAAGGCCGCCAGCAGCACCATGACCGTCACGAAGCTCCACAGGTGCACGGGCGAGACCGGGACGGGACCGAGGTGAAACGGCTGCGACGAGAAAAGGGCCGGGAACGGGCGCGTGTCGCTGCCCCACGTCATGTTGAGCACGCCCCGCACGACGCTCGCGAAGCCGAAGGTGACCATGATCACCGAGATGATCGGCTCGCCGATGAGGGGGCGCAGCACGCCGCGCTCGATGACGAGCCCGAGCAGGATCGCCACCACCAGCGTCAGCGGCAGGGCGACCGCGAGGTGCAGCTTCATGTTGAGGATGGTGGCCCACGCGACGTAAGCGCCGAACAGCACGAGCTCGCCGGGGCCGAAGTTGACCACCGTCGAGGCCTTGTAGATCAGGACGAAGCCGAGCGCCATCAGCGAGTAGACGGCGCCCACCGCGACGCCGGTGATGACCAGCTGCAACAAAAACACGATCTGGTCGCTCATCTGTTCACGTGGGGGGCCCCGAGATGGCCCCCCACACCCCCCAACGCTCGGAGCGCCCCGGGGACCCGTGGCGCTCCTCGAGCACCCGCGCGTTCATCGACTCTCGCTCACGTAGAGCCCGTCGATCATGTCGCGGTACTTGCCCAGGATCGTTGAGCGCCGGACCTTGTTGGTCCGCGTCAGCTCGTCGTCGTCGGCGTCCAGCTCCTTGTCGAACAGCGCGAAGGCGTGGATCCGGGCCGCCCCCGGCAAGTCCTCGTTCACCCGCGCCACTTCCCGCCCGATCAGCGCGAAGACCTCCGGCTTGCCCGCGAGGTCCTTGAACGTGGTGAACGGCACCCGGCTCGACTCCGCCCAGTCGCCGACCGTGCTCATGTCGATCTGGATCAGCGCCACCACGAACGGCCGCTCCTCGCCCACCACCACCGCCTCGCGCACGTACGGGCTGAACTTGAGCTTGTTCTCGATGAGCGCGGGGGAGAACCTCGAGCCGTCGGTGAGTCGCAGGACGTCCTTGAGGCGGTCGATCACGACCAGGTGGCCATCCTCCTCCATCAGCCCGGCGTCACCCGTGCGCAGCCAGCCGTCGTCGAGCGCCTGCGCGGTGGCCTCGGGATTCTTGTAGTAGCCGAGGAAGACGGAGGGGCTCGAGACGAGGATCTCGCCGGCCTCGGAGATGCGGACCCGCGTGCCGGGGGTCGGCTTGCCCACCGTCTCGGGCCTCACGTCGTCGTCCGGATGGAGCACGCAGATGCCGCCGGATTCGGTCTGGCCGTACACCTGCTTGAGGTTGAGACCGATGGCGCGGAAGAAGCGGAACAGCTCCGGCCCGAGCGCGGCGCCGCCCGTGTAGGCGTAGCGGACCCGCGACAGCCCCAGCCGATCGCGGAGCGCGCGGAAGGTCAGCAGATGCGCGACTGCCGCGAGCAGGCGCAGGCCCAGGCCGACGGGCTGACGCCGGATCCGGCGCTCGGCCACGCGCATGCCGATGTCGAGCGCCACGCGAGCCGCCGCGCCCTTGAGCCGCCCCGCGTCGGCGATCTTCACCTGGTACTCCGAGCACATCGTCTCCCAGAAGCGCGGCGGGCCGATCATGACGTGGGGGCCGATCTCTCGCATGTCTTCGCGCACGGTGGCCGGCTCCTCGGGGAAGTTCACCGTGGCGCCCGCGTGCAGCGCGATGGCCACGCTCAGCAGCTGCTCGCCGACCCACGAGTACGGCAGGAACGAGACGATGTCGTCGGTGTCGAGCACGCGATCGACCTGCGTCATGCCGGCCGCCATGGCCAGCAGATTGCGGTGGCTGAGCATCGCGGCCTTCGGCGCCGCCGTGGTGCCGGAGGTGTAGGCGAGCAGGGCGAGGTCGTCCGGCGTCCCGCGCGCGAGCAGCGCGTCGTAGTGCCCGCGGTCCCTGGCGTCTGCCTCGCCGCCGAGCCGCTCCACCTCCTCGAGGCTGGTGAGCAGCGGCTCGCGGTAGTCCTCCAGGCCGCGCGTGTCGTCGACCACGATCCGCTCCAGGCGCGGCAGGTGGGCGCGGACGCCGAGGACCTTGTCGGCCTGCTCCTGGTCCTCCACCATCACGATCCGCGCCTCGCTGTGCTCGACGACGTAGCGCACCTGGTCGGGCAGGCCGTCGACGTAGACGCCGACCGGGACCGCGCCGAGCGCCTGGGCGCCCAGCTCCGTGTAGAGCCACGCCGGCCGGTTGCCGCAGACGATCGCGATGCTCTCGCCGCGCCGCAGGCCGAGCGCCTCGAGGCCGAGCGCCAGGGCGCGGACGTGCGCCGCGTAGTCCTCCCACGTGACTTCCTGCCAGATGCCGTACTTTTTCTCGCGTAGGGCGACCTTGCCGCGGCCGTAGCGCCGGGCGTGGGCGGCCAGCATCTGCGGGAGGGTCATGCCACCTCTACGTCCTCGCCGAGGTAGGCCTTGATGACGTTCGCGTCCTGCTGCACCTGCGCGGGGGCGCCCTCGGCGATCTTCTTGCCGAAGTCCAGCACGGCGACGCGGTCCGAGATGTCCATGACCACGCCCATGTCGTGCTCGATCATCACCACGGTCAGGCGCTTGACCCGCGCGACGTAGAGGATGAAGCGCACCATGTCCTCGGTCTCTTCGGCGTTCATGCCCGCGGTGGGCTCGTCGAGCAGGAGCAGCACGGGATCCAGCGCGAGCGCCCGGGCCAGCTCCACGCGCTTCTGCTGGCCGTAGGGCAGCGTGCCCACGATCTTGTGCCGGATGTCCTGCAGCTCGAGGAGGTCGATGATCTCGCGCTCCACGATGGCGCGGTGCGCCTGCTCCTCGCGCGCGGCCCGGCCGTAGTAGAGGCCACAGGCGAGGACGCCCGAGCGGAGATGGACGTGGCGACCGATCTTCACGTTGTCGAGGACGCTCATGCCCCGGAACAGGGCGATGTTCTGGAACGTGCGCGCGATCCTCAGCTCGGCCCGCTGGTGCGGCTTCAGACGCGTGATGTCGCGGCCGTCGAACACGATCCGTCCGCGCGCGGGCGCGTAGATGCCGCTGATGCAGTTGAAGATGCTCGTCTTGCCGGCGCCGTTGGGGCCGATGATGGCGAAAAAGTCGCCGGCATTGATCTCGAGGCTCACCCCGGCCAGGGCGGCCACGCCGCCGAAGCTCAGGTGCAGGTTTTCCAGAGCGAGAAGTGCCATCCGCTCGTGACCCCCCGGGGTGCCGGGAGAATGGGCTGAAACGGTCGCACCGTCAAGGGTCTTCGTGGGCCGACGGGCGGACGCCTCATCCCGCATGCCCGGTACTTCACCCTGCAACTCGCGGAAAGCTACTTGACGGGCAGCCTTTTTCGGCAGATTCTCGATCATGAGCCCACGGAGTGAAGACGATGACGAGTGAGTGGCGATCCGGCAAGGGTGTCTCTGAATGTAAGAAGCGCTGATGTTTATTTTGCAGATTGGTGGCTGGTTCATTTTTTCGTGCATTCTGATGTCCTTTATCGAGCACCAGATACACAGGAAGCTGATGCACAGAAGGAACTTCCTCAGTGCGCATACTGCGTCCTTCAAGCGCGTATTCGAGGCTCACGCTCTCGTGCATCACCAGCATTACGCCGAGATATTCAGCGATGAAGCTGTCGCTCGTGGTGAAGACAAGGAGATACGGCTGACTGTGCGCAAGGCGCCGATCAAGGCTATTCCAGTGGCTGCGCTTATCGCATTAGTATCCTGGCAGGGGGCAGTTGTCTTCGTGGCCGCTATGATTTTTCATCACTGGGCGTGGAACAAAATTCATCTGGAGATGCACAAGCCGGAGCAAAGGGTCTTCAGCACCTGGCCAGTCTATAAGTTTCTGGCACGATATCACTGCCTGCATCACAGACACCGGGACAGGAACTTCAATGTTGTGTTCCCTCTGGCTGACTATGTTCTTGGAACCAGCGTTCGGGCCAACGAAGCTGATCTAAAATATATGGAGCAATGGGGATTATGACTTAAGCTTCAGACCTTCCCCAGGCGCGGGTGGTCGAACATCGGGATGCTCACGCCCCACGGCGCCATCCGCTTGCGAATCTTCTTCAGAAATTCCGGGAACACCGTCATCTCGTCCTCGGGCGTGTTGCCGCCCAGCCCGGCCTCGCACGAGATGCGGTCGGCGTCGATCTCCGCCGGCGTGGCGCTGCCGCCCTCGATGGCGAGCCAGAGGTTGCGGTAGCCGCGGAACTCCACGTTCTCGATCATCGTCACCACCGACGATTCGATATTCCGTACGGTCTCGGCAGTGAACGACGGCGCCCACGCGTCCAGGCACTGCCAGCCGAACGCGATGTGGCGGACTTCGTCGCGCAGGATCAGCTCCATCAGCCGGCGCACGGCGGGGTTGGTCGCCTTGTGCACCGTCGCCTTGAAGACGTCGATCAAGATCTCCTCGGCCGCGCACACGAGGCTGGCGAAGATGCCCTCGAGCGCGGTGTCGGGATCGAACGCCATGCGGCGCACGCCGTGGGTGCCGACGGCGCCGGCGGTCGGCGGGTTCTGCGGCTGCGGGAAGTAGCGCCCGAGCCGCTCGGCCATCAGCCACGACGCCTCGGCGTGCCGCCCCTCCTCCATGGTGCGCATCGTGAAGAAGAACTGCAGGTCGGGCAGCCGCCGCTCGAGGCAGAAGCGCAGCAGGAGCGCAGGGCTCTCGGAGATCGCGCCGTACTCGCCCCACGTGCGGCGGCTCCAGTACATCTGCGCGGCCAGCAGCTGCTCGGCGCTGTAGCGCTCGGGATGAAGCTCCTCCCAGGGGATGTCGGTCTGCGGGTCCCACTCGAGCGTCTTCGCGCGCCGCCACAGCTCCCACACGTCGGGCATGGCCGGCGCGAGTGGCAGCGGGTAGCGCTGCTCGGGCACGTAGGCTTCGGTGCGCTCCTTGTCCACGAGCATGTCATTGACCTCCCTGGGACGCGGCGCTACGCTCGCCGCGCCATGCGCTTCCCCTAACCGCACAGACAGCGAAGGAGTCCCACATGCGACGGGTGGTTGGTCTTTCCCTCAGCGCGATGCTGCTCGGCTCGGCGGCTCTGCCGATGGCCGTTCCGACCGCCGCACAGCAGGCGGTGCGGGGCGGAACGCTGACCTTCGCGACCGGTGCCGATCCCGACAGCCTCGACCCGCAGAACACCCAGTCGAACCCCGGTGAGCAAGTGAACCGGATGATGCATGAGAACCTCATCCGGTTCAACGCGAAGATGCAGCTCGAGCCCGGGCTGGCCGAGTCGTGGTCTGTGTCCAAGGACGGCCTGACGTGGACCTTCAAGCTGCGAAAGGGCGTGAAGTTCCACGACGGCACCGCGTTCGACGCCAAGGCCGTCAAGTACTTCTTCGACCGCGTCCTCGGCGACGAGAAGCCCTTCAAGGCGAGTCTCTACACGCCGGTGGTCCAGGCCGCCGAGGTCGTGGACGACGCCACGGTGCGCGTGCGACTCAAGCAGCCCTTTGGGGCGTTCCTCTTCATCATGGCCCACTCGGCGGGCGCGATCGTCTCGCCCGCCGCGCATCAGAAATGGGGAAAGGACCTGGCCTTGCATCCGGTCGGGACCGGCCCCTTCAAGTTCGTCGAGTGGGTGAAGGGCGACCACGTGACGATGGAGCGGAACGACGCCTACTGGGGCGGCCGGCCGAATCTGGACCGCGTGCTGGTGAAGACCGTCCGCGAGGATCAGTCGCGGGTGCTCATGCTCGAGTCGGGCGACGCGGACCTGATCGTGAACATTCCGACGGAGGAGATCCCGCGGCTCAAGAAGGACCCGCGGTTCACGATCGAGTCGAGTCCGACGGCGCGCGCGCTGTTCATCGTGATCAACGTCAAGAAGAAGCCCTTCGACGATGTTCGCGTGCGCCAGGCCCTGAACTACGCGGTGAACCGAGACGCCATCGTCAAGGAGCTCTTCCAGAACAACGCGCAGGTCATCCCCGGCCCCGTCTCCCCGCTGCAGAACGGGTATGCGCAGCTCTCCGGCTATGCCTACGACCCGAAGAAGGCCAGGGAGCTTCTCGCTCAGGCGGGCAAGCCGAGCCTCAGAGTGAAGCTCTGGTCGCCGAAGGGCCGGTTCGTGAAGGACTACGAGCTCGCGCAGGCCGTCCAACAAGATCTGGCGGCGGTCGGCGTCGAGGCGACGCTCTCCACCCTGGAGTGGGGCGCCTACCTGGCGGCAACGAAGGCGCCGGTCGATCAGACGGATCGCGAGCTGTTCCTGCTGGGCTGGTCTCCCTCCACGGGGGAGGCGCGGTGGGGAACGTTCCCCCTGCTCCACTCCTCGCAGTTTGCGCCGAAGGGGGACAATCGCGGATTCTTCGCCTCCAGGGCTCTCGACGAGGCGATCGACAAGGCCACGCTGGCCACGACCGACCCGGCACGGCTCGGCGCTCTCCGTGAGGCGCAGCAGATCGCGATCAACGAGGCGCCCTACATCTTCCTGATCTCGCCGAACATGATCGTCGGGACGTCGAAGAAGGTCCGCGACGTCGTGAACCTGCCGCTCGAGCTGACGTACCTGACCGAGAAGTCGTGGAAGGAGAAGTAGGCGGCTCGCGTGATCGCCTACATCACCCGGCGTCTCCTCCTGATCGCGCCCGTGCTCCTCGGCGTGAGCATCGGCTCGTTCGCGCTCCTGCAGCTCGTGCCGGGAGACCCCGCGATGATCCTCGCCGGGCAGGAGGCGACGGAGGAGGTCCTCACGCGCATCCGCCACGAGCACGGGCTCGATCAGCCGGTCCCGGTCCAGTTCCTCGTCTATCTGCGAAACGCGGTGCGGGGGAACCTCGGCATCTCCATCCAATCCCGCCAGCCGGTGGCGACGCTCATCGCTCAGCGCTTCCCGTTCACCCTGCGGCTCGCCTTCCTCGCGATCCTCGTGTCGGCCGCGCTCGGCGTGGTCGCCGGCATCGTCGCGGCCACGCGACGCAACTCGATGCTCGACCTCGCCGCCCTCCTCGGATCGCTCGTCGGCATCTCGCTCCCGATCTTCTGGCTCGGGCTCCTGATGATGCTCGTCTTCTCGGTGCGGCTGCAGTGGTTCCCGGCTGGGGGCAGCGGGACCGCGACCCACCTCGTCCTGCCAGCGCTGGTGCTCGGCGCGTCGTCCTCGGCGGTGATCGCGCGGATGACGCGGGCCTCGATGCTCGAGGTGCTCCGGCAGGACTACGTCCGCACGGCCCGGGCGAAAGGCCTTCGGGAGCAGATCGTCATCTATCGTCACGCGCTGAAGAACGCGATGATCCCGATCCTCACCGTCTTCGGGCTCGAGTTCGGCTACAACCTGGGCGGGGCCGTGCTGACGGAAACGGTGTTCTCCCTGCCCGGCCTCGGCCGGCTGATCGTCGAAGGCATCTTCGCCCGCGACTACCCGGTGGTGCAGGGCGCGATGCTGGTGGTCGCCACGACGTTCGTGCTCGTCAATCTCCTGACGGACATCGCGTATGCCTTCTTCGATCCCCGCATCCGCTATGAGTGATCCCGCCAGGGCGGCCGCGCCGCGCGGCTCGGGATTCTGGGCCGACACGCTCCATCGCGTCGTGCGGAATCGGGCCGCGGTGGCCGGCGGAACCGTCGTGGTGCTCTTCATCGCCGTGGCGCTGTTCGCGCCCGTGCTGTCGCCCTACGACCCGCTCAAGGGCCGGCTGGGCGAGCGTCTGCGCGCGCCGAGCGGCGCGCACTGGCTCGGGACGGACGAGCTCGGCCGCGACGTCCTCTCGCGCGTGCTCCACGGCGCGCGGATCACCGTCCAGATCCAGCTGGCCGCCGTGGGACTCGCGCTCGCCGTCGGGGCCGCCCTCGGCCTGGCCGCGGGCTACATCGGACGCTGGGTGGACCAGCTCATCATGCGGCTCATGGACATCCTGATGGCGTTTCCCGGCATCTTCCTGGCGCTGGCGATCATCGCGGCCCTGGGAACCGGCCTCGGCAACGTCATCATCGCGGCCGGCATCTTCCTCGTGCCGCAGTTCGCCCGCGTGGTGCGCGCCTCGGTCCTCACGCTCAAGGATATGGAGTTCGTCCAGGCAGCGCGGGCGCTCGGTCAGGGCGACTTCGCGATCGTGTTCCGCTACCTCTTGCCCAACTCGCTGGCCCCGATCATCGTGCAGACGAGCCTCCGGATGGCGACGGTGCTCCTCACGGCGTCGGGGCTGTCGTTCCTCGGCCTCGGCGTTCAGCCGCCGTCCCCCGAATGGGGCGCGATGCTCTCCAACGCGCGCTCCTACATGATCACCGCGCCTCACGTCGCCATGATCCCGGGACTCGCGATCGCGCTGGTCGTTCTCGGATTCAACCTCCTGGGCGACGGCCTGCGGGATTCGCTGGACCCGCGCCTTCGCGAGTAAGGTAAGGGACCATGGCGTTGAGCGGTATCGTCCGTGCCGTGATCTTGCTCTTGTTACTCGCTGGCTGCGCCACGATCCCAGAGACTCCACCGACCAATCCTCCTGTCTGGAAGTTCGCGTGCATCTACGACAAGCACATGAATCCCATGTGCGATGTGATGCCGCTTTCGAGACTCCGTGAGGATCTCATTCTCTGGTGGGAACTGTGATGCCCGGACGGCGGCCGCTTTACAGCGTCCCGAGCTCGGGGTGGACGACCGGCGGTACGTCGAGCTTCCACGTCGCGAACCGCTCGCGCAGCTGGGCGAGCGTGGCGCGCAGCACGCTACGCTCCTGGGCGACCGTCGAGGCGCCGAGCCCCTGGCGCGCCGTCTCCTCCTCCGCGGCGAGCCACGGCTCGCGGCTCTTCTCGGGCAGCAGCCACGTGTTGCGGTAGCCGGAAAGGATGACGTTCTCGAGCAGGTCGCGCACAGTGTCGATCACTGCTGTGCGCCCGCGCGCGTCGAGCCCGGGCACACGGCTGCCCAGGAACGCCCACGCAAAGGCGACGTGACGCGCGCGGTCGCCGGCGATCAGCCGCAGCGCGGCGCGCACGACCTCGTCCTTCGCGTGCTGCAGGTGGCTCAGGTACAGGTTCAGGTCGAGCTGGTCGTCGAGCGCACCGAGCGCGGCGATCCAGGCCTCGACCGGCAGGTCGGGGTCGAGCGCGGCCTGGGCGAACGGGTGGTTGCTCGCGCGCGCGAGCCCGGCCTCGCCCGGATCGGCCTCGTAGCCGCCCAGCCGCTCGGCGAGCAGGTGACAAACCTCCAGGTGTTTGGCCTCCTCCGACGGGCGGAACGAGAGGAACAGCTTGGCGTCCATGCCCAGGCTGCCCGACTCGAGGCAGAATCGGATCAGCAGCGCGGTGCTCTCGGTGAGCCCGGGATAGACGCTCCACGCGCGCCGGCTCCAGGTGCGGCGCGCCGCCTCGCGCGTGGTTTTCGTGTAGCGCTCGGCATCGAAGCGCTCCCACGGGATGTCGGTCTCCGGGTTCCAGCGCAAGCCCTTGGCCTGGCTGTAGAGCTCGCGGATCGCCGGCACCTCGGGGGCGAACTGCAGCGGGAAGCGCCGCTCGACGAAGCGCTTCTCCTGCGCCTGGTAGGCGCGCAGCAGCCGCGCCGCGTGATCGCTCGTCTCGCTCATCCTCGTCTTGCTCGTCGGTGAGGCCGTGCTACTCGACGATGTCCTTTTTGAGACTTTCGACGAACCCGACCACCTCTGATTTCTCTCGCGTCGGGACCTTGAAATGGTCGAGGGTGGCATTGACGTGGCCCAGGAACACCTGCCAGTCGTGCTCATCGATCCCGAGCCCGCGATGGGACAGCTTCATGTCGCGTCCGACGTAGTACAGCGGGCCACCGGCGGAAGCACAGAGGAAATCGATCAGGAGCTGTTTTTCGCGCCGCACGCCGTCTTCGCCGCGATGCTTCCAGAACCGCCCAAGTCGTGGATCCGCCATCAGCCGCGGCAACAGGTTGTCGGCGACCGCCGCGATCGCATCGTAGCCGCCCAGGCGCTTGTAGAGCGTATCCGCCATGGCATCCTCCCTCGGGTCCGCGTCGTGGACCTCGAAGCGTGGATTGTAACCGAAGCGCGGCCCGCCCCCGCCTGCCCTCGGCGAGGCGGTAGGATCCGCCCGACGTGATCAGCGCGCGCCTCGCGTATCAGCTGACGTATCCAAAATTGGGCATTGACACACGTTGCGTGCGAGGCACGCGACGGGTCGGCGATCACGCGCGGATGCCCGCCCAGCGGCTCGTATCCGCGCCGAGGCGTGCGGCGCCGGACACCTCCCGAAAAATTCGAGATCGCGCGGTGATCGCGCGTCCTGAAGGCAACACGGAGGCTCGAAAATCGCGGTGTAGAGTCGGCGCAGAACAAAGGAGTCGCCGATGAGCATCGCGTCCTGTGTCGGCACTGAGCCCACCTCTGAACCCATCGTCGGCTCCGCCGCGGAGCTGGACCGCCTCGGCGACGAGATCGCCGAGCTGGCCGCACACCTCGACGCCGCCACCGCCCGCCTGCTCGATCTGATCCGCGAGTTTGACGCCCGCGGCGGCTGGAACACCGGCTTCCTGTCCTGCGCCGGCTGGCTGACGTGGCGGGTCGGGCTCGACCCGGGCGCCGCGCGCGAGCGCGTGCGCGTGGCGCGCGCGCTGGGCACGCTGCCCCGGCTGGCCCAGGCGCTCGCGCGCGGTGAGCTCTCGTACGCCAAGGTCCGGGCGCTGACCCGCGTGGCCACGCCCGAGACCGAGGAGCGGCTGCTGGCGGTCGGGAGGGCCGGCACCGCGGCGCACGTGGAGCGGATCGTTCGCGGGTGGCGACGGGTGGACCGGCTGGCCGAGGCCCGGGAAACCGCGCGGCGCCATGCGAGCCGCGCGCTGCACGTGTATCACGACGAGGACGGCATGGTGGTCGTCCGCGGCCGGCTGGCGCCGGAGACCGGAGCGCTGCTCGTGCAGGCGCTCGCCGCGGCCCGCGAGGCGCTGTATCAGCAGGCGCGGGCGACCGAGACGAGCGCCGGCCCAGCAGACGTTCACGAGGAAACGCCCACGCTGACCCAGCAGCAGGCGGACGCGCTGGGCCTGCTCGCCGAGACAGCCCTTCACCACGGGATCGATCCGGCGCTCCGGGCGAGCGGTACCAGGTCGTCGTCCATGTCCTGGGCAGTCGGTCCTCCAGGACGGCACGCACGTTTCCGCGGAAACGTCTCGGCGCCTGGCGTGCGACGCGAGCCGGGTGGTGATGCGGCACACTGCGGATGGCCGGGTCGAAGAGGTCGGCGCCCGTACCCGGACCATTCCTCCCGCGCTCCGGCGCGTGCTCCACCACCGCGACAAAGGTTGCCGCTTCCCGGGCTGCGGCCTCCGTTCGGCCAGGGCCATCACATCCGCCATTGGGCCCACGGCGGGCCGACCACGCTCTCGAACCTGGCGCTCCTCTGTCGCCGCCACCACCGCGCGGTGCACGAAGAGGGTTATCAGGTGGAGCGACTGCCCGACGGCGAGCTAAGATTCCGGCGCCCGGACGGACGGTCACTCCCCGACGTCCCGTCTCAGCCCAGCGTGGCGCACGATCCCGTCCACGCCCTGCGAGCGCGGCACGAATCGCAGGGGCTTTGGATCCACGCACGCACGGCGATGCCGGGTTGGCTGGGGGAACGCCTGGACGTGGGCTGGGCGATCGACGTCTTGCACCCGTTGGCGGTTCGGACCCGGAGTGAGTAGCATTCGTTAGGCAGCTCGACATACCCCTGCCCCGCGAGCCGCCGGCCGGCGGCGGAGCCGGCGACCGCCACGGCGACCTCACAGTAGCGCGTGGGAGCGGTTCCCACGCGAGGCGACCCGCAGGGACCGACGATCTAAGGCAGGCCTGCCGTCAAGATCTCCAGCCCCATGAGCGCGCCGATCAGCAATAGCAGGAGCGAGCCAAAGAACAGTTTCACTTGCGCGGCGCTGACGTGCCCTTTTGCTGGTCCAGGGGCTTTTGGTGCTCGGCGATCACCTGATTCCATCGCTCCCGCCGTTCATCAGAGTCTGCTTTGAGCTGGTCATTGCGGTTCGAGAGTGCCAACGCCCGGTGGCGGAGAAACGAGACGCGAGCGAGCAGTGCTTTTAGCATGGCCGACCTCGTCGAGGCCTTGGTCTGGTGTTGCCTGGTACCGCGAATCTACGCGGTGTCGCGAGGCTTGGGTATTGGACCTTGGTCTACCAGGTTATAGTCCGCTCATCTCGGTGGCGACGGGAGAGCGCCAATGCCAGACATCATGCAGTTCGACGGCGGCTCGGAGGCCGACCGTACGCAAATCCTCGCGGCGCACGACGGCTACCTGCGCGCCAACGCTGCGTACGATTGGCAAGCCCTGAAAGCGATCTGGGGCGGTGATCCCACCAACGTCTTCTTCAACATGAATGGCCACACGTACCTCGGGCTCGAGCAGTGGAGTCGGCTCTGGCGCTACTACGCGGAGCACAAAGAAAGCGGCTGGTGGGAGCCGTTCGACGTGAAAGTCATCGTGCGCGGCGAGATGGCCGTGGTGACGTGCCACCGTAAGACGACATCTCGCTGGAAGCCGGAGACCGGGAAGCCGGACGCCGGTCACGAGGACAAGTCCTTCACCTCGCGCTCCACCATGGTCCTCGTGAAAGAAAACGGCGACTGGAAGACGGTCCACGCGCACTTCTCCGAAGGCCGCGACACGCCGCGGCCGGGCGGCGTCTAGGATGTTGCCGGCAATCGCACTGCGCTGCCATGGTGGTCTCCCGCCGAAGGAGTGCGTCAGACAGGCCGTCGCCGCCGAGCGCGCCGGCTTCTCCACGGTCTGGTTCGCCGAAAATCCGTTCTCGCGCGGAGCCTGGCCAGCGGCGGCGGCGTGCGCCGTGGCGACGCACCACATCAGGATTGGCCTCGGCGTCGTCAATCCGCACAACCGCCACCCTACGCTGATGGCGATGGAGATCGCGGCGTTCGACGAGCTCTCCGAGGGCCGGGCGGTGCTGGGGATCGGCGCCGGAATTCCGTCGCGGGTGCGCCGACTTCAAGCGCCAATCGACCGGCCGATCGCCGCCGTGCGCGACGCCGTGACGATCACGCGCGCGCTGTTGCGCGGGGAGTCCGTCACCTATACCGGCAAGGCCTTCTCCGCCGACGGCGTGCGGCTCGACTTCACGCCGCGGCGCGGGGATCTGCCGATCCTCACCGCCGCCATGGGGGAGCAGGCGCTGCGCCTCTGCGGTGAGATCGCCGACGGCGTCATCATCTCCAACCTCGCGCCGCCCGCGTTCACCCGGCGCGCGGTCGGGCTCATACGCGAAGCCGCGGCGCGCATCAACCGTCCGAAGCCGCGCGAGGTCGTCCAGTATGTGCCGTGCGCGGTGCGGGACGACGGCGCCGAGGCGCGGCGGCTGGCGAAACGGAGCGTGGCGGCGATGCTCCGCACGTACATGGAGACCGCGTCGGCCGCGACGCGCGCGGCGATCGCCGAGTACGGCCGGTCCGAGGACTTCGCGCGCGCGATGGTGCGGCTGGGTCGCGGCGATCCGCCCGAAGACGCGATCGACGATCGGCTGCTCGCGGACTACGCGGTCGCCGGCACGCCGGACGAGTGCCTCGCTCAGTGCCGGATCTACGCGGACGCCGGCGTCACCGAGCTTGCGATCGGGCCCGTCGGCGAGCGAGGCGCGGAAGACATCGCGCGACTCGGTGGGGCGATGGCGTGAAGAACACGCTGCCGCTCACGGTCAGAGCTGCGCGGCCTGCTTCACCGGCGAGCGCGCCGGCCGTGCCAGCGACACGGCCGCGATGGCCAGCAGCGCGGCGAACGCCGCCGCGATGAACGAGATGGTGTAGCTCCCCGTCGTGTCGAAGACCGTGCCGGCCAGCCAGGCGCCGACGGCCCCGCCCATGGCGTTGGCGAGATGGAGCGAGCCGAAGATCGACCCGAAGCGGGCACCGCCGAAGACGTCACTGATGACCGTCGGCATGATCGGCACCGTCGCCGCATAGCCGATGCCCATCAGCACCCCATAGACGTAGACGGCCGGTCCGTGCGGACTTCGCGCAACGACGCCGAGCAGACCGACGCTCACCAGCACGACGATCATCCCTGTCGTGAACGTCAGGCGACGGCCGATGACGTCGGCCGCCCAGCCGCTGCCCACCTTGGCGAAGACGCTGGACAGACCGACGAGGCCGGCGGCGCTGGCCGCCACCATGGCCGGAATGCCCTGATCGACGAGAAACGCCACCTGATGGACGAGGAGCATCTGGCACACGAAGTTCCCGCAGAACTGAGCGACCGCGAGCAGCCAGAACGAGCCAAAGGCGAGCGCCGTGGCCAGCGTTGGCGTCAGCGATGCTCCGTCCGGTCGTCCGTATGATGGTTGCCGTTCGTCCGCCGGCAGCGCGGGAGGATCACGGACGAGCGTGAACGCGGCCGGGACGATCCACACGGCGACGACGATGCCGAGAATTCGAAATGCCCATCGCCATCCGACCGTATCGATCATCGCCTGACAGAAGGGAACCACGGCGAAGATCCCCACGCCGATTCCGGCTGACGCGACCCCGAGCGCGGTTCCGAATCGTCGCGGAAACCAGCCGCGGATCAGCACGACGGAAGGGACCAGAGCCGTCGCGGTGACGCCGAGCGACGTCAGGAGGCCAAAGGCCAGATAGAGGTGCAGGGGGCGCGTGATCGCACCATCGATGATCAACGCCAGGGCCAGGACCGTCCCGCCGCCGATGAACACCCGGCGGGGACCGAGCCGGTCGGCGAGCCAGCCCAGCGGAGGACTCGAGAGCCCGTGGACCAGGGCGAACGCCGCAAAGGCGCCGGCCACGAGCGAGCGGCTCCAGTGGAACTCCTCGGCCAGGGCGACGAGGAACACCGAGTATGCATACCAGACGCCATATGCCAGCCCGAGCGTCACGAACGTGGCAATGAGCGACTGGCCGGCGTGGGAACGGAGGCTTACCAAGCCTTCCGACTCTAAATCGTTTCGGCGGGGGAATGGAGAAAATAATTGACTGAACTTTGGTTCTTCACCTACGATCCTGCGCAGCGGGCCAGCGACTCGGGAACGAACCTTTAACGCTCAACAAGCGAGGAACCTTTAACGCTCAACAGGCGAGGCCATGAAGCTTGGCTTTGGCCTCCCGACCGGCGGCACCACGGCAACAGTCGAGAACGTGACCGTGCTCGCCCGGCACGCGGAGGCGCTCGGCTATTCTTCGCTGTGGGTCTTCCAGCGCCTGCTCTGCCCCGTCGCTCCGCTGAATGGGTACTACGGCACCCCGAACGGGCCGTGGCCGGCGCCGTTCCGGTCCACGCTCGACCCGATCGTCACCCTCGCATTCCTTGCCGCGACGACCACGCGGGTCCGGCTCGGGACCAGCGTGCTCGTCGCGCCATTCTATTCCCCGATCGTGCTCGCCAAGCAGCTCGCCACCCTCGACGTGATGTCCCAGGGCCGCCTCACGGTCGGTCTGGGCATCGGCTGGTCGCGGGACGAGTACGACGCGGCCGGCACGCCGTGGCCGCAGCGCGGGCAGCGGCTCGACGAGTTCATCCAGTGCCTCGACGCGCTGTGGACGCAGGACGAAGTGACCTTCAAGGGCACCTTCTACTTCGTGCCGTCTTCGCGCGTCGAGCCCAAGCCGGTCCAGAAGCCCCGGCCTCCCCTGTTGATCGGGGGCTACAGCGAGGCCTCCTTCCAGCGCGCGGGCCGGCTCGGCGATGGCTACACCGGCGGCAACATGGCGCCGGAGAAGATGGCGCACATCGTGACCCGCGTGCGCGAGCATGCCGAGGGCGCGGGGCGCGATCCCGCCCGGGTCATCGTCGCCTCGCGCGGATCGTTCCGGGTGACGTCCACGCCGCAGGGGCAGCACCGGAGCGTCTTCTGCGGCTCGCTGCAGCACATTCGCGATGACGTTCGCCGGTACGAGGACGCGGGCGTCAGCGAAGTGTTCCTGGATCCGTCCTTCCAGTTCCCCGAGTGTTCGATCACCGATGTCCTGCACCAGATGGAAGCCCTCGCGCCGGAGGGCGCGTGATGCCCAGGGAGAAAGATCGACCATGATCATCGAGAAGTCGCTGGAGCGCCTCGGTCTCGTCGTGCCCGATCTCGCGCAGCTCTATCGAACGAACCCGTCGGGCGCCAAGTTCGTCTCCCACGTCGCGGTGCAGAACGTCCTCTATCTCTCGGGCACCGTGCCGCTCAAGGACGGCAAGCCATTTCTGCGAGGGTATCTCGGCAAGGACCTGACCCTCGCCGAGGGCTATGAAGCCGCGCGCTACGCCGCTCTCGTCAGTCTGGGAGCCATGAAGTATGCGCTCGGTGATCTCGATCGCGTCGAGCGGATCATCCAGCTGCTGGGCTTCGTCAACTCGGATCCGGGATTCAAGGAGCAGCCTCGCGTCATCAATGGCGCCGTCGATCTCTTCGTCGAGCTCTACGGAGAGCGCGGGCTGCCGACGCGGACCGCGATCGGCTGTCACGGCCTCTTCGGCGACTTTCCCCTGGAGATCGTGGTCACCGTGCTCTTCTCGGGTACGGAGGTGCGCCCGCCGCTTCCCCGGGATGGGCGTCCCGGCGTCACCGGGTGACGCGGATCATCGCGTGAGACGCGCCGCCACGGCCATCAGCTGCGCGAACTCGACGGGCTTCGTCAGGACAGCGTCCACGTGATTGGTCCGGCACTGCTCGGGCGATAGCTCGACGCCGAAGCCCGTGAGGAGCACCACGGGCAGACTCGGAGCCGCTTCCTTCACCGCCCGCGCGAGCTGCCAGCCCGACAGATCGGGCATGGCGAGATCGCTGAACACGATGTCGAAGCGTTGAGCGGTCACCTGGCTGAGCGCCTCCGTGCTCTTCGTGACGACGACGGCCTCGTGCCCGTTGGCCTCGAGCAGGTCGGCGAGCGTGCCGGCGACCTCTTCCTCGTCATCGACCACGAGGCACCGGAGCGGTCGTAGGGGCGTGAGCTCCGCCGCCTGCGCGGCGACTTCGGCCTCCGCGCCGAGCCCGCGCTTGGGAAACCGCAGACGGAACGTGGTGCCGTGGCCCAGCACGCTCTCGACCACGATCCGTCCACCATGACGCGACACGATGCCGTACGTGATCGAGAGCCCGAGGCCCGTGCCCTTGGGGCCTTTCGTCGTGAAGAACGGGTCGAACAGCTTCTGGCGAACTTCCTCGGTCATCCCCTGTCCGGTGTCGTCGATCCTCGCTTCCACCTCCGTGTCGTCGATCACGGAGCTCAGCTTCAGGCTCCCGCCCTCCGGCATCGCATCCACGGCGTTCAGGATGAGATTCGTCAGCACCTCGCGCAGCTCGGCCGCGTCACCGAACATCATGGCGGGCTCCGGGACCAGCGCCGTCTCGACGTCGATGACGATGCCCCGGCCCTGCGCTTCGTTTCGCCATCGCATCTCGGTCACCTCGAGCGCGCCGCGAATGACCTCGTTGAGATCGACCGCGACGAACGGCTGATCGCGTCGGATCCGCGTGAACTCCTGCAGGCGGCGCACGGTGTGAGCGCCGTCGTCGGCGGCGCGCTTGATGGCGGTGAGCCACCGCTGTTGTGTCGGGTCGGTGACGCGACCGAGGAGCAGCTGGGTACGCCCGCAGATGGCCGCGAGCAGATTGTTGAAGTCGTGCGCGACCCCGGACGCCATCTCGCCCAGCGCGCGCAGCTTCTCCGCGCGCATCAAGCTGTCCTGAGCGGCCTCGAGCTCGGCATACGCGAGACCGCGCTCTTCGAAGAGCCGCACGCTGCGCAGCGCCAGACCGGCGAGCTGGCCGATATCGGCCAGCAGCCGCTCGTCGGGTTCGGTGAAGGGCGCGTCGCTCGCCACCAGGAGTGCCCCGTAGTCCGCGTTGCCGACACTCATGGGCACGCCGAGCCACGCGTGCGCGTGACTCACATTGCCGCCGGGCACGTCGCTGCCCGCGAGGGCCGCGTCGATTCTGACGACCCGGCCGGCCTGCAGCACCATCAGACCGAGCTTGTGCGCCCTGTCCGCGGCGATCGATTCCCGGCCGGCCGGGCTGTGCAGGGCGATCACGGGCGCGTCGTCGTCGCCCGTTTTCAAGAGGAGAACGATCTCCCTGACGCTGGGCACCCGCGCCATCTCGCGTCCGATCGCTTCGACGAGCGCCGTCCGCTCGAGCTCGCCGGTGACCGCCCGGGAGAGCTCGTGCAGCACCGACAGCGTCTCGACCTGGCGGCGATTCTCGGCAAACAGCCGCGCGTTCTGGAGCGCGATCGCGGCCTGCGCGGCGAAGCTCTTCAACCGCTCGACGTCGTCACTCGAGAACGGAGGCGCCTTCTCCCCGCGCCGGTTCATCGCGATCACACCGAGCAGCTCGTCACGGATGAGCAGCGGCTGCGTGATCGCCGAGCGAAGGCCGATGGCGACGAACTCGGGCAGCGCGTACGGAGAGGTCGGGTAGTTGTCGACGAGGAGCGGCTGGCGCAGCTTGGCGGACGTCCCGACGAGGCCTTGTCCCACCGGGATGTGGACGTCACTGAAGGCCCCGCCGTGGGTCCAGGCGCGCGGCACGAGCTTGTTGCCTTCGTCGAGCAGGTAGATGGCGCCGTTGCCGTTGAACAGATCACTGGCGTGGTGGACGATCAAGCGAAGCAGACGATCGGTCTCCAGCTCGGCCGTCAATTCGCGCTCGATCGTCGCGAGCGCTTCTCGCTCGGCCACCAGCCGTCGGTTACGTGCTTCCATCTGCGCGACGACCGCCAG
>QHRU01000106.1 GCA_003220225.1 Candidatus Rokuibacteriota bacterium | reverse complement strand
GCTGCGCCAGCGCGAGGTCATCCGCAACGCCTTCGGCCGCTACGTCTCGCCCGAGGTCGCCCGCGCCGTGCTGGAGTCGCCGGGGGGACTGGCGCTCGGCGGCCGCAAGCGCGAGATCACCGTGCTGATGTCCGACCTGCGCGGCTACACGCGCTTCGCCGAGCACGGCGACCCCGCCGGCGTCATGGAGGTGCTCAACGACTACCTCGGGCGCATGGCCGACGTCGTCATCGCTCACGGCGGGACGATCAACGAGTTCATCGGCGACGCGATCTTCGCGGTGTACGGCGCGCCGGTCGAGCACGCCGACCACGCCGAGCGTGCGGCGGCCACCGCGCTCGCGATGCAGCGCGCCATGGACGCACTGAACGAGGCCAACGTCGCGCGCGGCCGGCCGCGCTTGCTGATGGGCATCGGTATCAACACCGGCGAGGCCGTCGTCGGCAACATCGGCTCCGAGCAGCGCACGAAGTACGCGGTCGTCGGCGCAGCCGTCAACCTCGCCGCCCGCGTGGAGGGCTGCACGATCGGCGGCCAGATCTTGATGACCGAGTCCACTGTCCGCTACCTCGGCCCCCTCGCGGAGGTCGCGCCGCCGGTCCACGTCGAGCTCAAGGGCCTCGACGCGCCGGTCGCCCTCTACGAGCTGCGCGGGCTCGGCGGGCGCTGGGCTCAGCGTCGCGAAGCCGCCGCCGAGCCCGGGCGCGACGTCTCGCTGCCGCTCGTCGGCTGGGTCGTCGACGGCAAGCAGGTGCGCAGCGAGTCGTTCGCCGGCCGCGTGCAGCGCCTCGGGCCGCGCTTCATCGACGCCGAGATCCAGGCGCCGCTGGCCCCGCTGACCAACGTGCGGCTGCGGCTCACGTGGCCGGACCTCGATCGCGTCTCGGGCGACGTGTGGGGCAAGGTCACGAGCGCGACGGCCGGGCGCGTGCGGATCCATCTCACCTCGGTCGATCCCGCAGACGCCGCCGTGCTCGAGGGCCTGGGCACCGCCGACGCGGCGTCGGAGGCGTCGTGAGCACGCGCCCGACCCGCATCCTGATCCTGGGCGGCGGCTTCGGGGGCGTGTACACCGCGCTGACGCTCGAGAAGCTCTTGAAGGCGGAGATCCGCCGCGGCGACGTCGAGCTCGGCCTCGTCAGCCGCGAGAACTACATCGTGTTCCAGCCGATGCTCCCCGAGGTCATCTCGGGCTCGATCGGGCTGCTCGACACCATCACGCCGATCCGTCGCCTCTGCCCGAACACCAACCTCTACACGCGCACCGTGGAGTCGATCGACCTCGATCATCGTGGCGTCATGTCCACGGCGGGGTTCGGCAGCCGCCAGCACCACCTGCACTACGACCACCTCGTGCTCGCGCTCGGCAACGTCACGTCGTTCGCCGGCCAGCCCGGGCTCGCGGAGTACGCGCTGCCCTTCAAGTACCTCGGCGACGCCCTGACCCTGCGCAACCGCCTGATCCACACGCTCGAGGAAGCCGACATCGAGCAGGATCCCGACCTGCGCCGCGCCCTGCTGACCTTCGTCGTCGCGGGCGGCGGATTCTCGGGCGTCGAGGCCGTCGCCGAGCTGAACGACTTCGTGCGCGCGGCGGCGAGGGGCTTCCGCAACCTCCGGCCCGAGGAGATCCGCGTCGTCCTGCTCCACGCGGGCCGGCTGATCCTGCCCGAACTGCCCGCCTCGCTCGCGGAGTTCGCGCAGCGGCTGCTGGCGCGGCGCGGCGTCGAGATCCGGCTCGAGACACGGCTGGCCGGCGCCACCGCGGGCACGGCGCTGCTCGCCAACGGCGGCCGCATCGCCACGCGCACGCTCGTCAGCACGGTGCCGTCGGCGCCGAACCCGATCGTCGCCGCGCTGCCGCTGAAGATGGACCGCGGACGGATCGTGGTGGACTCGGGTCTCGAGGTGCCCGAGCGCCCCGGCGTGTGGGCGGTCGGCGACTGTGCGGCCGTCCCCGACGCGACGACCGGCGGCCTCTGCCCGCCGACCGCCCAGCACGCGACGCGCCAGGCCGCGCACGTCGCGCGCAATATCGTCGCGGCGCGGCGCGGCGAGCCGAAGCGCGCCTTCGCCTTCAACGCGCTGGGCAAGATGGGCTCGCTGGGCCGGCGCTCCGCCGTCGCCGAGATCTTCGGCGTGAAGCTCTCGGGCTTTCTCGCGTGGTGGCTCTGGCGCACGATCTATCTCATGAAGCTGCCCGGGCTCGATCGCAAGATCCGCGTCGCCGCCGCCTGGACGCTCGACCTCGTGCTGCCGACCGACATCGTGCAGCTCAAGACGGACCGCGTGCCCGGCGTGCGTCGCGAGTATTTCGAGCCCGGCCAGGTCGTCTTCCGCGAGGGGGATCGCGGCGACTGGCTCTACGTCGTGAGCGAGGGCGAGGTCGAGGTGCTCAAGGACGACGCCGCCGGCCACGCGACATCGCTGCGCCGGCTCGGCCCCGGCGAGTGCTTCGGCGAGATCGCGCTGGTGAGCGACCGCCCGCGCTCCGCCACCGTGCGCGCGGTGTGCGCGACCAACGTGCTCGCCATCGACCGCGAGGCGTTCCAGGCGCTGTTCGCGACGCTGCCGCCGCTGCGCGGGTTTTTCGAGTCGCTGATCGAGACGCGGCGATGATGCTGACGTGCCGCGAGGCGATCGCGCGGATGTCGGCCTTCCTCGATCGCGAGCTGGGTCCGCTCGACGTCGCGCGGATCACGCTGCACCTCTCCACCTGCGCGCCCTGCCGCGCCTATCTGCGGACGCTGCGCGCGACGATCCGGATCGCCGGGCGCCCGGCGGACGTCGAGATGCCGGAAGAGATGAAGCGGCGGCTGCGCGCCTTTCTCAGCGGGCGGACGGGAGAGCCGCCGCGGTAACCCGCAGCGCGGTCTCCACCGCGCGGATCATCAGCGGCAGGTCCATGCTCGGCTGATCGAGGCCGGAGGCCGCCACCATCGCGGCCGACGGCGGCAGATGGATGAAGCCCGCCGGGATGACGAGACCGCGCCGCTCCAGCAGATGGCGCGTCGTGTACATCGTCTGGTTGCAGAGGTACGTCCCGGCCGTGTTCGACAGGTAGGCGGGCACGCCG
The DNA here is from genome assembly GCA_003220225.1 of Candidatus Rokuibacteriota bacterium. Lineage (GTDB taxonomy): Bacteria > Methylomirabilota > Methylomirabilia > Rokubacteriales > CSP1-6 > AR12. The sequence goes on along the minus strand of QHRU01000106.1, from coordinate 13,348 downwards.
TCGGCGACGAGCGCCTCGAGGATCGCGCCGAGCGGCAGCGTGCTGAAGTAGGCGACCGGCCCCCCGGCCACGCACGGCTCGCCGGTCGCGCGGTAGCCGGCGTTGTCGGCGATCTCGAAGTCCATGACGTTCACGGCCACGCGCTCCAGCGCAATGCGCGCGCGGGCGCCGGCCAGCCCGAGGTGCACGATGGCGCGCGGCGCCGTCTCGTCCACCAGGCGGCTGACCATCGACGCGGCGTCGGCGTGATGCACAGGCAGCACCGCGCTGCGCACGACCTCGGCGCCGAACGCGCGGCCGTCGAGCGCCTTGGCGACGTCGCCCGCGGGATTGGACGTGTACTCGCCGAACGGCTCGAACCCCGTTAGCAGTATTATGCGCGACCTCCGTGCTCGAGCTCCCGCGCGAGCAGGCGGGCCACGCCGCCCCAGTCGCGTCCCGCCACCTCGATGACGACGCGGCTGCCGTCGCCGGCGGGCTCGGCGCACAGGCGCAACAGGCCGCCCGCGGCCAGCCGCGCCTCCAGCGCGCCGGTGTCGAGATCCAGGCGCGTGACGGCGGCCTCCAGGCTCCGGAGCACGATGGCGCTCTGCAGGAGCACGTCGGGCGGCGCCGTGGTGAGGTCGAGCGTGCGTCCGCGAGCGCGCCCCGTCAGCAGGGCGGCGAGCTGGTCGAGCATGAGCAGAGGGTAGCAGGCCACGCCGCCGGTGCGCTATCGTCGGGGCATGAGCGACCAAGATCCCATCCTCGTCGAGCAGGACGGCCGCGTGGTCACGGTCACCTTCAACCGGGCCGAGGCGCGCAACGCCATGACCTTCGAGATGTACGAGACGCTGCACGACCTCTGCGAGAAGCTCGATGCGGATCCGGCCGTCCGCGTGATGGTCCTCACCGGGGCCGGGGACAAGGCGTTCGTCAGCGGCACCGACATCCGCCAGTTCCTGAGCTTCAAGACGAAGGAGGACGCGCTCGGCTACGAGGCGCGCATCACGCGCGTGCTCGGCCGCATCGCCGGCATGACCAAGCCGACGATCGCCATGGTCGGCGGCGACGCCGTCGGCGGCGGCATGTTCATGTCGCTCGCGTGCGATCTGAGGATCGTGGCCGAGCACGCGCGCTTCGGCGCCCCGGTGGCGCGCACCCTCGGCAACTTCGCGGCGCCCTTCAGCCTCGGTCTGCTCGCGGCCACCGTCGGCCCTGTCCGCGCGCGCGAGATCGTGCTGACCGCACGGCTCGTGAACGCGGCGGACGCGAAGGCGATGGGGCTGGTGGACGAGGTGCACCCCGCGGCCGCGCTGCGCGGTCGCGTGAAGGAGCTGGCGGCCCACATCGCGGAGCTGGCGCCGCTGACGCTGGCCGCCACGAAGGAAGCGGTGCGGCGGATGATCGCCGCCAACTCCCCGGGCAGCCTCGAGGACCTGCTGCTCTCCTGCTACCTGAGCGAGGACTTCAAGGAAGGCGCGCGCGCCTTCCTTGAAAAGCGCAAGGCCAACTGGCAGGGGCGCTAATTCGGCGTCGGCAAAATAGGTTCGTCGCGAAACGCTCGCCGTCGTGCTCCTGTGGCGTGAACACGACACGACCTTTGAAGACGCGGCTTCACGCTGCTGCCGCGTCCGGACGGAAAAATCTGGGGCTGACCGGCAAATTTTTCACCTCCTTCCAGGGTCTCAAATTCCCCGACTCAGGGGTAGTTTGGGGCGGGGTGGTGTGGCTTCCTGAGTACATGTGACGGCGCTCTCGTGTCACTGGACTCGTTCGGTGAACGCAATTCACAACGCCAGGAGGTCACAGACATGGCCCTCGAAAAGCTCAGAATGCGTAAGTCCGTAGCGATACGAACAGTGATCGGCGTACTTGGGATCGCGACGTTAGTGGTCGTCGGCGGCTTGGCCAATGCGGACATCACTCCGCCGCCGCCGTCGTTGACGGGGTGCGACTTCCTGACCGGTGGCGGCTTCATCTTCCCCGACGGCAGCAAAGGGACGTTTGCCGTCGGAGGTGGCTGCAGGCACGGTTCGGGGATCGCCGGGGTTCCGTACTGGGGCCACCTCGAATACCATGACCACGGCCTCGACCTGAACGTCCACTGGAACGACATCACGGCGTACTTCCCCGAAGGACCAACGGGCACTGACCCCCAGACCGGCCAGCCGACCGGTACTCGGTGGGTTTGTGGCACGGCAAGGACAGACTTGTTCGGCAACGTCGACTTCGCGGTGAGAGTCACGGACGCGGGCGAACCAGGCAGCTCGGACGAGTTCGACATCCAGCTGACCCAGAACGGTGTGATCGTCTACTCGACCTTCCCCGGCGCTCCCCACACGTTGGGCGGGGGCACCGGAGGGGGTGGCAACATTCAACTCCACAAGCCCAACAATTCGACCACGGGGGTCTTCGGCGGGTCGTGCCCTGCCTTCCCCGGTTAACCTCGAGGTGACTGGCTAGCGGAGGGTTGTTCGACAGCCGCGTTGCGTCGCGCCCGGTGGTTGCTCCCAGGGGGGTTCGCCACGAACCACCTGGGGCAGCCGTCCGAGCGTCGGCGCCGCCCCCTAGCGCAGGCACGCCCGAGGGAGTTGGTCAATCCGCAATTGATGGAGGTTGATCGTGAGCGAACGTGCCTGAACGATTCTAGGTGCGCTCGAGGTCGCTCGGCCGATGGCCATGATGCTCTGATTCCAGCATGGCCCCTCCCGAGACGCCCAGGATGTCGGTCGCTACCGAGGCGAGCGCCGCTATACCTTCAGCAGGCGCTCGAGGAGATTTACTTCCTCATACTTGCGATACGTTTCAAGAGATGCAACTACCATGCGGGCATCGATACCGACTAGGTCGATCCCGGCCAAGGCCACGCGAAGCCGCGCGTCGATCACGATTCCCTTATCGAGGACCCGGTCAAGCACTTCGACCTGGTTTGTGCCGGTACTCATTCGCTCAACGGCCATTGGCGTCACCTCCCGCGCATCGCCCTATCTAAGGGCATTGTCCACCTCTTGTAAAGTTAAGGCGGCAGAGCGCTGCGACGCACCCGTCATGCCGGCGACTCGAGCACCCGGGCGACGCTGGCCTCGATCGGGAACAACGCGTCGGCCAGAAAGTCCTCGAACCGGTGGCGGGCGGGACGCCGGCGCCCGAGACCCAGCAGGGCGACGGCCTCCACCCCGTGGGTCTCTCGCGCCGGGCGCGCCGCCCGCGAGGCTGCACAGTGCTGCAGGGCGCTCTCGTAGTCGCCCCGCTCGACGTCGAGCTCGGCCAGCCGCCGCGCCGCGGCCTCGGCCACCGGCGTCTCCGACGACGGCGAGCCGGCCGCCGCGTACGCCTCCAGCCACGCCTGCAGCGTCCGGTACGCGGCGTCGTGATCTCCGAGTTCGTTTTCGTACTCGTAGCGACGGAGCAGCAGCGCACGGCGCTGCCCCGGCTCGGCGCGCTCCAGCGCCGCCGTCACCGCCTTCACGGCGCCGCGCCGCGCCCGCTCGAGCAGCTCCCCCGCGCCGGGCTCTTCGAGCACGTCGGGCCGCCCGGCCAGGGAGTCGGCCGCGTCCTCGAACCGTCCCGCGTCGACGAGCCGCCGCGCGCGGGCGAGCCGGCGCCGGCGCCAGCGCCGTCGCAGCGACGCCGGCAGCCTGATCCCGAGCGGCGGCTCCGGCGGCGGCTCGAGCAACGCGATGGCGGTCTTGGGTCCGCGCGTGGCCAGCCGCGCGGCCGCGAGACGCAGCAGGAGCCGCGCGCGAAACGACTCCGGCAGGTCGCGCGCGCTACGACCGAGCGCGGCGAGCGTGTCGCGCTGGCCGGCCGTCTCCCAGGCGACGAGGTCGAGATAGCCGGCCACGAGCGGGTTGTCGGGCGCGAGCCGCGCCGCGCTCTCGAGCGCCAGGCGCGCGCCGCCCGTGTCGCCCGCGTCGAGCCGCACGATCCCGAGGTGCAGCGGGAAGACGAAGATGCCGGGCGCCAGCGCCATCGCCCGCGCGAGCGCGGCCTCGGCCTCGGCCAGGCGCTCCTGCTCGGCCAGCGCGTGGGCCAGGTACATGTGAACGTGCGCGTAGTCAGGATCCCGCGCAAGCGCCTCGCGCAGGAGCGCCTCGGCCGCCGGAAAGTCCCGGCGCGCGAGCGCGTGCTGGCCTCGCGTGAGGCAGCGTTCGGTGCGGTCGAACGGAAGGTGCCACCCCATGCGAGCCCGAGCCGATTCTACTGTAGAGTGGCCGCGACAAAGGAGCGTCCCATGAGCGGATTCGCCGAGTACGAGCGCTACGACGGGCTGGGGCTCGCCGCGCTGGTCGCGCGGCGCGAGGTGACGCCGGAGGAGCTGCTGGAGGCGGCGATCGCGCGCGCCGAGGCGCGCAACCCGGTCGTCAACGCCGTCACCATGAAGCTCTACGACTACGGCCGGCAGGCCATCGCGGCGGGGCTGCCCGACGGGCCGTTCCGCGGCGTGCCGTATCTGATGAAGGACCTCACGGCATCGATCGCCGGCGTGCCCATGACGCGCTCGAGCCGCTACTACGCCGACGCGCCGCCGCCCGCCGCCGACAGCGAGCACGTGCGCCGGCTCAAGCGCGCGGGGCTCGTCATCTTCGGTCGCACCAACACGTGCGAGCTCGGGCTCTCCCTCACCTGCGAGCCGCAGATGCACGGCGCGACGAAGAACCCGTGGGATACGGCGCGGATCTCCGGGGGCAGCAGCGGCGGCGCCGCCGCCGCCGTCGGCGCCCGCATGCTGCCGATGGCGCACGCCACCGACGGCTTCGGCAGCATCCGCGCGCCCGCCGCGTGCTGCGGGCTCGTCGGGCTCAAGCCCACGCGCGGCCGCAACACGCAGGCGCCGTATCTCGGCGAGGGCCTCGGCGGGCTGTCGGCCGAGCACGCGGTGACGCTGAGCGTGCGCGACTGCGCCGCGCTGCTCGACGCGACGGCGGGCACGGGGCCGGGCGATCCCTACGTGGCGCCGCCGCTCGCCCGCCCGCTCTCCCTGGAACTCGGCGCCGACGCCGGGCGCTTACGGATCGCGTTCACGAGCGTGACGCCCAACGACGCCAAGGTCGAGGCCGAGAGTCTGCGTACGCTGGCCGAGACGGCGAAGCTGTGCGCGGAGCTCGGCCACCACGTCGAGGAGGCGAATCCCGTGATCGACGGCGGTGCCGTCGTGCCGACGTTCCTCACGCTCGCCGCCGCCAACACCGTCGTCAACCTCGCGGGCAACCCGGCCAGGGGCCGCCCCGCGCGAGCGGACGAGGTCGAGAAGGTCACGTGGGCGACGGGCCAGATGGGCCAGCGCGTGAGCGGCGCCGACTACGTCCGCGCCACGCAGACGGCGCATCGGCTGGGCCGCCAGATGGCGGCGTTTCACGAGCGCTGGGACATCCTGCTGACGCCGGGCCTCGCGACGCTGCCGCCGAAGCTCGGCTGGATCGACATGATGCTCGACGACGTGGACGAGTACTGGCGCCGCGTCTTCCACTTCTCGCCGTTCACGGTCTGGTTTAACATCACCGGCCAGCCGGCGATGATGCTGCCGCTCGGCGTCGCGTCGGATGGGTTGCCCGTGGCCGTGCAGGTCGTCGCCCGCCACGGCGACGAGGCGACGCTGTTCCGGCTCGCCGCCCAGCTCGAGACCGCGCGGCCATGGTTCGATCGGCGGCCGGCGCTCGCGCGGTGACAGGAGGATCCCCGAGATGACTCGAGCCGCCCACCGATCGCTCACGCTCGTCCTGCTGCTCGCGGCGCTGGTGCTGCCCGTCGCCGGACACGCGCAGAAGGCGCTGCGCCCGTACACGCTGATCCTCGACTTCGTGCCGACCGGCGAGTACGTGCCGCACTACACGGCGCTGGAGAAGGGCTGGTATCGCGACGAGGGCCTCGACGTGAAGATCGTGCGCGGCCAGGGCTCGGCCGACACCGTCAAGCGCGTCGCGGCCGGCCAGGGCGAGGTGGGCATCTCCGACGTCTCGGCGCTGATCGCCGCCCGCGCGAACACCGACGTCAAGGTGAAAGCCATCGCGCTCTGGTACCGGCGGCCGCCGCACGGCATCTTCGTGCGCGCCGACTCGCCGATCAAGACGCCGAAGGAGCTCGAGGGCAAGAAGCTCGCGATCTCGCCGGGCAACAGCCACCAGATCCTGTGGCCGGTGTTCGAGCGGCTCTCCGGGCTCAAGCCGAACTCGGTGACGTGGGTCACCATGGACGCCGCCTCGATGCCGCCGTCGCTGATCAGGGGCGCCACCGACGCCGTGCCGTTCTTCGTCGTCCACGAGGCGCGCATCCGCAAGATCGCCAGGCAGCAGAACGCCGACATCCGCGTGCTCACCGCGTGGGCCGACCTCGGCCTCGACCTCTCGTCCACGTCGCTCGTCGCCCGCGAAGAGACGATCGCGAAGGATCCCGACGGGCTCAAGGCGTTCCTGCGCGCCACGCTGAAGGGCGCCGACTACGCGTTCCGGCAGAAGCACCTCGACGAGGGCATCGGCTACCTCCTCAAGCACCATCCCGAGGTGGATCCCGACGGCGCGCTCGGCGCCGCGCAGGTGGCCACGCGCTTCGTCTACGCCGAGGAGGTCACGAGCGGCAAGGTCGCGGTCGGCCAGTTCGAGCCGGTCCGGCTCGAGAAGACGCGCGACACGTACACGCAGTACCTCGAGCTCAAGCGCAAGGTGCCGCTCGAGGAGATCTATACGAACGACCTGCTGCCGGAGAAGAAGTGATGGCGCTCGTCATTCGCGGCGCCCGGGTGCTCGCGGGCTCGCCGCCGGCGCTGACGCGGGCCGACGTGCTGGTCGAGGGCGACCGCATCGCCGCCGTCGGGGCGGGCGTCGGCGCCCCGGCGGAGGCGCGCGTGCTCGACGCGTCGGGACGGATCGTGCTGCCCGGGCTCGGCAACGCGCACACGCACGCGGCCAGCCACCTCGCGCGCGGCCGCGCCGGCAACTGGACGCTCGAGGATCTGCTGACCAACGCGCCGGCCAACTACGGATTCCGGACGCCGGAGGACGACTACCTCTCGGCGGCCATCGGCGCCATCGAGATGCTCAAGACCGGTTGCACCTCTGCCTACGACCTCTACATGGCGGTGCCCGCCATCACCGACGAGGCGTTCGAGGCGACGGTGCGCGCCTACACGGACGTCGGCGTGCGCGTCGTGCTGGCGCCGGCCGTGGCCGACGTCGTCTTCTTCCAGACGGTGCCGGGGCTGCTCGGCCTCCTGCCCGCCGATCTGCGCACGATCGTCGCCGGCATGCAGGCGGCGCCGACCAAGGGACTGCTCGAGCTGAGCGAGCGCGCGATCCGCCGCTGGAACGGCTCGGCGCAGGGGCGCGTGCGCGTCGCCGTCGCGCCGACCATTCCCAACCAAGCGAGTGATGAGTTCCTGGACGGTTGTCGTCGGCTCGTGAGGGAGTACGGCGTGGGCGTCCACACGCACCTCGCCGAGTCCAAGGTCCAGGTGATCGAGAGCCGGCGGCGCTGGGGCAAGACGATCGTCGCGCGGCTCGCCGAGCACGGGCTGCTCGGTCCCGGCTTCGTCGGCGCCCACGGCGTATGGCTGGCCGACGACGACATGAAGATGCTGGCCGACACCGGCGGCGCCATCGCGCACAACCCCGGCAGCAATCTGCGGCTCGGCTGCGGCATCGCGCCCGTGCGCGAGCTGCTCGACCGCGGCGTGGCGGTCGGGCTCGGCACCGACGGCTCGGTCTGCGCCGACAACCAGAACCTCTTCGAGGCGCTGCGGATCGCGTCCGTGGTGAGCACGATCCGGTTTCCGCACGAGACGCCCCGCTGGCTCGACGCCGCCACCGTCTGGAGTCTCGCGACGGCGGGCAGCGCGCGCGTGCTTGGCCAGGCGGCCGATCTCGGGGCGATCGCGCCCGGCCGCAAGGCCGACCTCGTCCTGCTGCGCGCGGACTCCGTCTTCCTGCGGCCGCTCGCCGACCCGCTGAACGCGCTCGTGTACTCGGAGACGGGCGCGAGCGTCGACACCGTGCTCGTGGACGGTCACGTGGTCGTCCAGGGGGGCCGCGTCACCACGGTGGACGAGGCGGGCATCTACGCCCGCGCCCAGGAGGCCGCCGACCGGCAGCATCGCGCCTCCGCCGAGTCGCGCGCGCTGGCCGGACGGCTCGCGCCCTTCGTGGCCGCGGCGTGCCGCGCGGCCGTGGCCACCCCGCTGCCGTTCGACCGGTACGCCGCGCCCCCGCGGACGTGATCCGGCTCGACGGGGTCGAGAAGACCTATCGCACGCGGCGTGGCGATCTCGTGCGCGCCGTCGAGGACGTCACGCTCCACGTCGAGGAAAACGAGTTCGTCACGCTGGTGGGGCCGAGCGGCTGCGGCAAGAGCACGCTGCTCAGGCTCGTGGCGGGGCTGACGCCCGTGACGCGCGGCGCGATCCGCGTGCGTGACACGGCCGTGAGCGAGCCGTTCACCGACGTCGGCTTCGTCTTCCAGCAGCCCGTGCTGCTGCCGTGGCGCTCGGTGCTCGACAACGTGCTCTTCTCCGTCGAGATGCTCGGGCTCGAGCCGCGCCAGTATCGCAAGCAGGCGAGCGACCTGCTCGAGCTGACCGGGCTCGGCGGCTTCGAGACGAAGTACCCGCGCGAGCTGTCGGGCGGCATGCAGCAGCGCGTGGCGATCTGCCGCGCCCTGCTGCCCGATCCGAGCCTGCTCCTGATGGACGAGCCCTTCGGCGCGCTGGACGCCATGACGCGCGAGGAGATGAGCCTCGAGCTGCTCCGCGTCTGGGAGGAGCGGCGCAAGACGATCCTCTTCGTCACCCACAGCATTCCCGAGGCCATCCTGCTCGCCGACCGCGTCGTGGTCATGACGGCGCGGCCGGGCCGCATCGCGCGCATCCTCGAGATCGGCCTGCCGCGGCCGCGCACGATCGAGTCGGAGTTCGACCCGCGGTTCAAGGCCGCGAGCGACGAGGTGCGCAGCCTGATCTTCGCGCGGCGGGCGGCCACGCGGTGATTCGCCGGCGCATCGTCGGCGACTATCTCGTGCCGGCCGCGACGCTCGTCGGCGTGCTCGTCGCCTGGGAAGCGGCCACGCACGCCTTCCGCATTCCCCGCTTCGTCATGCCGGCGCCGTCCGCCATCCTCGCCGAGGGCTGGGACTGGCGCTACCGCTTTCTCGGCCACGCGTGGGTGACCCTCTACGAGACGCTGGGCGGCTTCGCGCTCTCCATCGTCGTCGGCGTGCCGCTGGCCGTGCTCATCGTCTATTCGCCGACGCTGAAGAACGCGCTGTACCCGCTGATCGTGCTCGCGCAGTCCGTCCCGAAAATCGCCATCGCGCCGGTGCTGCTGCTGATGCTGGGCCACGGCGAGATCCCCAAGGTGATCGTCGCCTTCCTCGTCGCCTTCTTCCCCGTCGTCGTCGACACCGCGACAGGCCTCGCCGCAACGCCGCCGGAGCTGCTCGACCTGAGCCGCTCGTACCGCGCCAGCGCGTTCAAGACGTTTCTCAAAGTCCGGCTGCCGATGGCGATGCCGTTCTTCTTCGCCGGCGCCAAGGTGGCCATCACGCTCTCGGTGATCGGCGCCGTCGTCGGGGAGTTCGTGGGCTCGGACAAGGGGCTCGGCTACGTGATCCTGTCGGCGACCTCGTACTGGAAGACGGAGCTGGCGTTCAGCTCGATGATCCTGCTCTCGGTGATGGCGATCGTGCTCTTCGGCGCAGTGGCACTCGTCGAGCGTCTCGTCTGTCCCTGGTTGGCACCGGCAGGCGAGGAGTAGACGTCAAGTCGCGAACAGTCGACGTCAGTCGGCCGACGGCAGATCGCTCACGTGATCACACAACGGGCACTCGTGACGCCCCGTCGGGCATAAGTCCCGTCCAGGCCCGGCTGGCTCGCCTCGTGCTTGCGATACGCGAGCATGTCGACCAACGACCCGATCGCGCGCCGATTCGTCACACTCGACGGACGGCGCGTCTCCTATCTCTGGCGCGACGGCGGCCACGACGGGCCGACGCTCCTGTTCATCCACGGCTCCGGCATGAGCGCGCGCTACTGGAGCGACCAGCTCCGCGCGCTCGCCGACACCGCGCGCGTGCTCGCGGTGGACCTGCCCGGCCACGGCGAGTCCGACGACGCGCCCACGCCGAGCCTCGCGCGCTACGCCGACGTCACCGCCGGCGTGATCGACGCGGTCGGGGCGCGGCCGGCCATCGCGGTCGGTCACTCGCTCGGCGGCGCCGTCGCGGTCTCGCTCGCGGCGCGCCGTCCCGCCGACGTGTGCGGCCTCGTGCTGCTCTCGACGTGCGCGCGACTCCCGGCGGTGTCCACGTCGGCGCAGTGGCTGTGGGCCTCGCTGCCGGAGTCGCTGCGTCGCGTGCTCTTCTTCGTCACCGCGAAGAACATCCTCTTCGCCGCCGGCGCCTCGCGGGCCGCCGTCGCGCTCGGCATGCAGGAGCTGCGCGCGTGCCGGCCGCAGACGCTGGCCGCCGATGTCGCGATCTCGCGCTCGATGGACGTCACCGAGGCGGCCGCCGCGCTGCGCGTGCCCGCGCTGATCCTCTGCGGCAGCCGCGATCGCGTCACGCCGCCGGCGCTGTCGCGGCACCTGCACGCGACGATCGCCGGCTCCCGCCTCGACCTCGTCGACGGCGCCGGCCACATGCTCCTGATCGAGGCATCCGGCGTCGTGAATCGCGCGATCGCGGCCTTTGCCGCCTCGATCACGCGGCGGCCTGCCGCGCGGGCACACGCCGGCGCCGCGGCGCGCTCGGCATCGCGCTGGCGGCGGGCGATCCGCCGCCTCGTCGCCCTCGTGCGTCGTCGATGACCCCTGCCCGTTGCGCGGGCGCCCGGCCGTCTCGCCGCCCACTCGCTACGCAGCCACCGATCGGTCGCCGCTGAGACACACGACATGACGCGCATTTCGGATTTGGCACCGCCCTTGCCAGGGAACGCAGGAGCCCGAGTCGCGGGGGCGGGAGGCGAGCATGAAGAGCACGGCGGCGGACGAGTTGGAATTCTGGAGTGAGCTCGATCAGCAGGTGCTCGCCTGCCTGCGCGACGGCCCGACATCGATGCGGGACCTGGCGCGGCGCCTCGGCCTCTCGCCCGGCGGCGCGACCTCCGTGCTCCTGATGCTCGCCGCCGAGGGCAAGATCCAGGTGACCGGCGTGGAGCTGGCCGAGCGCGCTTAATCGGTCTGGCGGAAGCGCAGCCCGCCGCGCTCGCGCACGATCACGCCGGGACGCGGGAAGTGCGAGGCGAGGATCAGCGTGCCGCTGTCTGCGTGGCGCTCGACGAACTCGCGGCGCGTCTCGGCGGCTTGCTTGCCGTCGTAACAGAAGCGGCTCGACCACTGCGGCTCGGCCACCTGAACCACGCGATGCATGAGGTCGCCGGAGAAGACGGCGGCGCCCGCCCGGGTCGTGAGCCGCACGGAGACGTGGCCCGGCGTGTGGCCGATCGACGGCTCGAACGCGAGCCAGCGGTCGAGCCGGTGGGTGTCGTCGACGAGCATCGCCTGCCCCGAAGCCACGATGGGCAGCACGCTGTCGTCGATGCAGCCGTACTCGTCGCCGCCGCGCTCGTTCTCGTGCTTCCAGAACTGCCACTCCTCGCCCGGAAAGACGTAGCGCGCGTTGGGGAAGGTCGGGACCCACGTGCCGTTCACGAGCCGCGTGTTCCAGCCGACGTGGTCCACGTGCATGTGCGTGATCACGACATAGTCCACCTGTTCGGGCGTGACGCCGGCGGCGGCCAGGTCCTCGAGGAACGTGCCCTGGCGCCGGTGCCAGATCGGGTTGCTCTCGCGCGCCTTGTCGTTGCCGACGCCGGTGTCGATCAGCACCAGGTGCTCGGGCGTGCGCACGATCCAGGTCCCGATGCGCGAGCCGAGATCGTCGGTGGCGTCGTCCCAGAAGTCCGGCTTGAGCCACGCGTGGTGGCGCGCGACGCCCTCGGCCGTGGACTCCGGCAGCATCGACGTCGTCGGAGACGACGAGCGGCCGATCTCGATCACGCGGGTGAGGCTCACCTCGCCGAGCGTCAGCTTCGTCGGCTCGATCATCTGGCCGCCTCCTTCACCAGCCGCGCCACCTCGCCGGGCTGGGGCTGCCGCTTCACGTCCTTGTAGGAGAAGACCGGACGACCGTCCACCCGCACCGTCAGCTCGCCCAGCCCGCCCAGACGGATGCGCGCCTTGATGCCCTCGCGGGCCAGCTCCTCGCGGAGGCGCACGGCCTCCCGGCGATGGTCGCCTCAGACGAGTCAGCGGCGGATTTCGACGTTCACGGGCGCCTGGTCGCGCTCACGGACGCTGCGCCGGCGGCAGCATCGCGATGAGGGGATCGAGGTTCTTGGGATTCGGCGTGAGCTGCCCGACGGGATGCGCGTGGACCGCGGCGACGATCGCGTCGTTGAACGGCGTCGGCACGCCCTTGTTGCGGCCCTCGGCCGAGACGTGGCCGTTCAGGAAGTCCACCTCGGTGCGCCGCCGCTTCATGACGTCCTGCAGCAGCGACGGGCGGCCGCCGGTGCGGCGCGTGGCCTCCGCGGCGAGATCCGCCTCGAGCTCGGCGAGGCCGCGGCCCTCGGCGGCGTCCACGATCCGCTGCGCGTCGATGCCGATGAGCGGCTCGATCGTGTGCCCGTGCGCGCGTCCGACGCGGATCGCCTCGGCGCCCAGCTGGATCGCCACGCGCCGCGGCCCGGCTTCGAGCCGCAGCTCGGCGGAGCCGAGCCCGCTCAGGCCCGCGATCGCGTTGCCCATGCAGTTCACGGCGAGCTTGGACCAGCGCTCGCCCCAGAGGTTGGTGGTGACCTTCGCCGGCGAGACGTCGCTCAGCACGCGCGCCAGCTCCCCGGCGCGCGGCGTGTCGCGGCCGTCCAGCTCGCCGATCCGGAAGCCGACGGGCGTCGTGTCCGTGCGGATCGCGTGGCCCGCCTCGTACATCCCGGCGCTGATCACGATCACGCAGCCGAGCGTGCGCTCCCGGCCGACCACCGTCGCCACGCGCTCGTCGTTGATCCCGTTCTGGAAGTCGACGACGACACCGTCGGGCTTCTCGAGATACTGCGCGGCCAGCTGGGCCGCCCACTCCGTGTCGTAGCTCTTGACGGCGAGGAACACCGCGTCGAAGGGCGCGTCCACCGACTGCAGCTCGTGCAGATGGAGCGCGCGTACGGGCACCAGATGCTCGCCGCACGTCCCCGAGAGCCGCAGGCCGACCTTCTTCATCGCCTCCACGTGCTCCGGCCACTGATCCACGAGCGTGACGTCACGCCCCGCCTTCGTGAGCATACCGCCGACCATCGAGCCGATGGCGCCGGAGCCGAGCACCGCGATCCGTTTGATCATGCGCGGAGTGTAACGCGGCGGGCGGCCCTCGGCGAGCCTTCGGTCTT
>QHRU01000021.1 GCA_003220225.1 Candidatus Rokuibacteriota bacterium | reverse complement strand
CGAGGAGACCATCGAGCTCTCGTTGACGCCGGAGGCCATCGAACGCGCCGGGATCAGGATCGCCGAGGTCAAGAGCCAGACGTCCGTCTCGGTCATGACGGTCCCCGGGACCGTCATGTCGAACGCGTACCGCGACACGAAGGTGAACGCGCTCGTGGGCGGCATCGTGCGCCAGGTGGCGGTGGAGCTCGGCGCCTCGGTGCGCCGGGGCGCGCCGCTGGCGGTGATCTTCAGCGGCGAGCTCGCCGACGCGCAGATGAAGTACGTGTCGATGCAGGCGATGCTCGAGGCCGACCATCAGAAGCTCGAGCGGACTCAGAAGCTGGTCGCGCTCGGCTCGGCCAGCCGCCAGGAGCTGGAGGAAGTGACCGCCGTCCACACTGGCCACGAAACCGAGGTGGCCGCCGCGCGCCAGCGGCTCCTGCTGTTGGGCCTGTCGGCGGACCGCGTCGGAAAGCTCGAAAGCGCGTCGCAGGTTGTATCCGAAGTCACGGTATCCTCGCCGGCCGATGGCCTGGTGATCTCCCGCGCTGTGAACCCGGGGCAGGTCATCAACGCCGGCCAGGAGCTGTTCGTCGTCACGGATCTGAGCACCGTCTGGGTCATCGGCGATCTCTACGAGCGCGACTTCTCTCGCGTCCGCGTGGGCTCTCCGGCCACGGTCACGATTGCCTCGATGCCCGGCCGCACGCTGAAGGGCAGCGTGGCCTACATCGACCCGCGAGTCGATGCGCCGACACGGACCGCGAAAGTGCGCGTCGAGGTGCCGAACCGCGGCGGCGACCTCCGCCTCGGCATGTTCGTCACCGTGAGCTTCGAGACCGGCGCGGCCGAGCGGATCATCGTCGTGCCGCGCGCCGCCGTCCAGACGCTGGGCGACCGCGCGGTCGTGTACATTCCTGTGAACGGGGAGGAAGGCAAGTTCATCGAGCGCACGGTGAAGCTCGGGGCGCCGATCGGTGAATTCGTGCCGGTGCTGGACGGACTCAAGGCCGGCGACAAGGTGGTGACCGACGGAAGCTTCTTTCTCCGGGCCGAAGCCACGCGAACGCGGTCTGGCGGATGAGCGCCCGCGTCAGGCCGCCAGATCGCGACGCCGAGACTCGTACTCTTCCCGCGAGATCTCGCCGCGCGCGTAGCGCTCGCGGAAGATGTCGAGCGCTCCGTTCCGCGGAGCGGGCGCCCACCTCCTGCGCGACTGCCCTGTTATCCTCAGTCCCCGCAGCATGTCTCTCCACGCAGCGCCTCGACGCCCTCCCTGGTGATCAATGCAACCATGGCGAGGCCGGCGAGCGGATCGGCCCACCACCATCCGAGCCACGCATTGAGCGCCAGCCCAACGAGCAAGATCGCCGAAAGGTATGCACAGACCGCCGTCTGACGCGTTTCGGCCTCGAGCGCGCCGCTGTTGAGCTGTGCGGCGACACGGCGCTTGAGACGGACCAGGATCGGCATGACGACGAGCGACAGCGCGGCGACGACCATCCCGACGCTGCTGGCCGCGGGCGCCTCACGGCTCACGAGCGCCTTGGTGGCGTCGACTGCGACATAGAGCGCCAGCGCCACGAAGCACACACCGATGATACGGAGCGCCCGCCGCTCCGCGCGCTCGCGTTCGGCTTCATCCTGGTCACGCGCCAGCCGCCAGACGGCGGCGAGGCTGCTCGCGACTTCGATCGCGGAGTCCAACCCGAACCCGACCAGAGCGATGCTGCCGGCGATGAGTCCCGCGCCGATGGAGATCAGGCATTCCGCCGAGTTCCACGCGATCGTCAGATACTGAAGTCGGCGCCCGTGATGTGCGATCGCGAGGCGGCGTTCAGCGGCATTCGTCTGCATCGACATGTCGTTCGCGAGTGTGCATCACCTTGCTTCACCCCACAAGGTCGAGGCCGTCGGCATGACCCTTACTGAACGTCTTGACCTTGACCCTGGGGGCCGGGTTTACGCTCCGGGTGTGGGACGAAACGGCCTGTTCATCGGTGAACTCGCGGCCCGGGGCGGGACGACTCGTAAGGCGCTGAGGCTCTACGAGACGGCAGGCATCCTGCCCGCGCCCCGCCGCACGGCGTCCGGCTACCGCGTGTACGACGCCGAGGCGCTGAGGCTGCTCGGATTCGTGCGTCAGGCGCAGCGGCTCGGTTTCACGCTCGGCGAGATCAAGGAGATCGTCGGCATCAAGCGCGCCGGTCGCGCGCCGTGTCCGCACGTCCGCGATCTCGTCAGACGGAAGGCGGACGAGCTCGACCAGCGGCTCGAGGACCTGCAACAGGTTCGCAACGGCCTTCGCCATTTGCTGAAGCGCTGGCGGTCGGCGCCGAGGGGCGCCGCCGCCGTCTGCCCGCACATCGAACACACCAGGAGGACGATGAGATGAAGAACGTGAAGATGTCGCTCTGCCCGGCGTGCACCGCGTGCCCCGAAGTCGAGATCGTCGGCGACGAAATCCGGATCGGCGAGGCGGGCAACCTCGTCGTCTTGAAAAAGGACGAGTGGAATGTTCTCGTGGACCTGATCGCGTCGGGGCGAGTGTCGAAGCTCTGATCGAATGAGCAGGGAGGCTGAGCAATGAAGAGACTGTACTGGGTGCTGGTCGCGGCGTTGGTGCTCGTCGTCACCGCCACCGCCGGGGCGCAGATGCAGCCGCCGCCGTCGGGTCAGCCGGGGCAGCAACACCCGCTGCCCGGCGGGGGTCCGGGCATGGGCGCCGGCATGTGTCCCATGATGATGGGTGGCGGCGGGAGGATGGGCGGCTCGCCCGGCGAGTCGGCCCGCATGATGCAGATGCGTGGCGAGATGATGAAGGCGATGGGCGACATCATGATCAAGTACGGGAAGGCGATGGAGAGCGCGAAGTAGCGGCGGGCGGCTCGGCCTGTCACAGTCTCCTGGGGCTCGGGTCTAAGAGTCAGGAGACGGTCTATGGCCAGTGACTTGCCGCTCGCCGATCTCGCGCCGATGGACGACGCCGACCGCGCCCTGGTGGAACGTGCGGCGGCGGGCGAGCGGCAGGCCCTCGAGGACCTGGTCCGGCGTCACCAGGCGTGGATCTACAACATCGCCATCCGCATGCTCGCGCACCCCCAGGACGCCGAGGACGCGACACAGGAAGTCCTCATCAAGGCCCTCACGCGGCTGTCGTCGTTCGAGGGCCGCAGCACCTTCCGGACCTGGCTCTATCGGATCGTGGTGAACCACGTCCTGAACATGAAGCGCGGGCGCCTGGAGCCTGAGACGCTGACGTTCGGCTGTTACGCCCATGGGCTGGACAACACGCCCGACCTCGATCCCCCGGACGAGGCGAGCGTGCCCGTCGACGTCCGGCTGGTCGTCGACGAAGCGCGGATCAGCTGCACCGCGGGCATGCTGCTCTGCCTCGACCGCGCGCAGCGGTTGGTTTACATCCTCGGCGAGATCCTGGAGGTCAGCGATGCCGTCGGGGCCGAGCTGCTGGAGATCAGCCGCGACAACTTCCGCCAGCGCCTCGCGCGGGCGCGCCGCGATCTCCACAGTTTCATGAACGACAAGTGCGGGCTGGTCGATCCGGCCAATCCGTGCCGCTGCGAGAAGAAGACCCGCGGCTTCATCCAGGCCGGGTACGTCGATCCGAACAAGCTGCTGTTCGCCCGTGCGCGCATCACGCACGTGCGCGCCGTCGTTCCCCAGACGGACAGAGCGCTCACCGCCCTCGACGCGCAGTGCGCACGCGTCTATCGCGAGCATCCCTTTTACGAGGCGCCGGACATCGTGCCGGCGCTGCGACGCCTCATCGAGAGCGAGGAGTTCCGGCGGGCGACCGACCTGCCGTGACGGCGACGATGTCGCTCGTCGCCGTCGTGTGCGCGCTGACGTTCGTCCACTTCGCCGCCGCGCAGATGCGTGGTCCGCTCGTTCCGCTCTACGCCGTCGCCCACGGCGCGACGGCGACCGGCGTCGGGTTCATCGTGGCCGCGCACATGGCGGTGGCGGCGCTGGCGTCGATCCCGCTCGGCCGGGCCTCCGACGTTTGGGGCCGTCGGACCCTGCTCTTGGCGGGAATGGCCACGAGCGCGGTGACTTCGCTCCTCCTCACACTGGTCGAGGGCGAGGTCGCCCTCGCGGTGATCTACGGTCTGGCGGGACTGGGCGTGGCGGCCTTTACGCCCAGCGCCATGTCGTTGGTGGGCGACGCGGCCGCGCCGGGGGCGGCCGGCCGCGCGTACGCGTGGTATGCAACGGCGCACTACGGCGCGATCGGTGTCGGACCGTTCCTGGGCGGACTGGCCGCCGAATGGTGGGGCTATCGCGCGGCCTTCGGGGCCAGCGCCGCCGGCGCCGCGATCGTGTTCGCGCTCGGCTTGGCGATTAACGTACATCCCGCGCACACGACGTCGGCGGCGCGCGCGACGTTCCGCGACGTTCGAGCCAATCCGAGTGTCTGGGCAGGGTGGATCGTCGCGGCGAGCGGCCTTCTCACGCAGGGCGTGGTCTTCACGTTCTTTCCATTGCTCGGCGAGGCGAGGGGCGTCTCCCCGGCGGCCATCGGACTCGTCTTCCTGGTTCTGGGCATCGCGAACACCGCCGCGCGTGTCCCGGCCGGATGGCTGATGGATCGCACCCAGCGGTCGGCTCCGTACGCTGTCGGCGGCGTCCTCGCGGGATCGGTCGCGACCGCGTTGTTGCCGCACGTCAGCGAGAGCGTGCCGCTCCTGGCGCTGGT
>QHRU01000105.1 GCA_003220225.1 Candidatus Rokuibacteriota bacterium | reverse complement strand
GATCGTACTATTTTTTGGCCATGCGAAAGGGCGAGCAGACCCGCGAGGCCATCCTGGTGCACGCGCTCCGCCTGGCCACGAAAGTCGGCTTCGAGGGGCTGACGATCGGCCGGCTCGCCGACGACCTCGAGCTGTCGAAGAGCGGGCTCTTCGCGCACTTCAAGTCGAAGGAGAATCTTCAGGTTCAGGTGCTGGAGATGGCCTCGCGACGCTTCATCGACGAGGTCATCAAGCCGGCGCTCGGGGCCCCGCGGGGCGAGCGGCGCGTCCGCGCGCTCTTCGAGCGCTGGATGCAGTGGGAGGCCTCGCCCAGCCTGCCCGGGGGCTGTCCCTTCATGGCCGCCTCGACCGAGCTCGACGACCGGCCCGGCCCGGCCCGCGACTTCGTCGTCAAGAGCCAGCGCGACTGGCTCGAGACGCTGGCGAACACCGCGCGCACCGCGATCCAGGAAGGCGACTTCGATCCGGACCTCGACTGCGAGCAGTTCGCCCACGACCTGAACGGCATCGCGCTCTCGTACAGCCAGGCCTCGCGTCTGCTCAAGGATCCCAAGGCGCGCGCGCGCGCCGACCGCGCGTTCGAGGCGCTCGTGCAGTCGGCGCGCTCGACCCGCACCACAGCCGGCGCCCGGCGCCGCTAGACCTGGAGGGCTCCCGTCATGACGGATCTGGAATTCGTGGCGATGCAAAATAGCACGTCCGTTCGGTCACCGGGCCTGCCGCTCGCCGCGCGGCTCGTGCGCCCGGCCTTTGCGGCGCTGAGCGTGCTGGCGCCGGCGCTCGCGGCGAGCGTGGCCGAGCGCGTCTTCCTGACGGCGCCGCGTCATCGCGCGCCGGAGCACGAGACAGCGGCGCTGGCCGGCGCGCGGCGGACGATCGTGCAGGTGGGCGGCTCTCCCGTCAGCGTGTGGACGTGGGGCCACGGTCCCGTCGTCCTGCTCGTCCACGGCTGGGGCGGCCGCGGGGCGCAGCTGGCGCGCTTCGTCGAGCCGCTGGTGGCGAGCGGCTGCTCGGTGGTCACGTTCGATGCGCCCGGGCATGGCGCCTCGCCGGAGCCGCGCTCCTCGATCGTCGCGTTCCTCACGGCGATCCAGGCGATCGATCGCACGCTCGGGCCCGTGCGCGGCGTCGTGGCGCACTCGATCGGGACGGTCGCGGCGGCCCGCGCGCTCTACGAAGGCCTCGGCGCTGACGCCGCGGTCTTCATCGCGCCGCCGGCGGACCTGGTGCTCCAGGCGCACACGATTCTGGAAGCGCTCGGCTTCGGACGGCGCGCGCGCGAGCTGATGCAGGAGCGGATCGAGCGGCGGCTCGGCCTCGCGTGGTCGGCGCTGGACGTGCGCGGCTACGCGCCGGCCATGCGGGCGCCGCTGCTGGTCGTGCACGACCGCGACGACGCCGAGGTGCCGTGGCAGGACGGCGCGATCATCGCGCGGATCTGGCCGGGCGCGGTGTTCTCCACCACGGGCGGGCTCGGCCATCGCCGGATCCTGCGTGATCCGTGCGTGGTGCGCGGGGTGACGGCCTTCGTCGCGGAGCGCGTGCTCTCCGGCGCGTCCGCGTGCGGGCGGGAGGAGGGTACGGTTTCGGCGGTGGCGTGACGCCGGAGGGCGGGGCGAGGCGCGCGGCCGGCCTCACACCATCGTGAGGCCGCCGGAGACGGACAGCGTCTGCCCGGTGATGAAGCCGGCGTCGTCGGAGGCGAGGAAGACCACGGCCGGGGCGACGTCGTCCGGCACGCCGAGCCGGCCCCACGGGATCACCCGCTTGAGGCTCTCGGCGAGCCTGGGGCTCTTCTCGGCGAACTCCTTCTGGAACAGCGGCGTGTCCGAGGGGCCGGGGCACACGCAGTTGACGTTGATGTGGTGGCGGGCGACCTCGCGCGCGACGGTCTTGGTGAACGCGATGA
Source organism: Candidatus Rokuibacteriota bacterium (assembly GCA_003220225.1). Lineage (GTDB taxonomy): Bacteria > Methylomirabilota > Methylomirabilia > Rokubacteriales > CSP1-6 > AR12. The sequence goes on along the minus strand of QHRU01000105.1, from coordinate 15,744 downwards.
GCCCGCCCTTGGCCGCGGAGTAGACGGCCTCGCCCGTCGAGCCGACGCGGCCGGCGTCGGAGGCGATGGTGACGATCTTGCCGTACTCGGCCTTGATCATGTGGCGCAGCGCCGCGCGCGTGCACGCGAGCGGGCCACGCAGGTTGATCGCGAGGATCGTGTCCCAGAACTCCGGCGTGGTCTCCACGAACGGCATCGGCTTGTCCCAGCCCGCGCAGTTCACGAGCACGTGCAGCCCGCCCCAGTGGGCGACGACGCCGTCGATCGACGAGTCGACGGCGGTGGTGTCGGTGACGTCGAGGGGCTGGGCCACGGCGACGCCGCCGGCGGCCTGGATGTCCGCCGCCACCCGTCGCGCGCCGTGGGCGTTGACGTCGGCCACCGCCACCCGCGCGCCCTCGCGCGCGAGCGCCAGCGCGATGGCGCGGCCGATGCCGCTCGCGCCTCCCGTGACGAACGCCGCGCGGTCCTTCAGCTTCACCGCACGATCGCCTTGGCGATGATGTCCTTCATGATCTCGCTGGTGCCGCCGCCGATGGTCATCAGCCGTGCGTCGCGCGCGAACCGCTCCACCGGGTACTCGCGCATGTAGCCGTAGCCGCCGTGCAGCTGCACGCAGCCGTAGGCGACGCGGTTGACCATCTCGGCGGTGAAGAGCTTGACCATCGAGACCTCGCGCACGGCGTCCTCCCCCGCCGCGTACTTCTGCCACGCGGCGTAGGTGAGCCAGCGCCCCGCCTCGATGTCGGTCGCCATCTCCGCGAGCTTGTGGCGGACGGCCTGCTTGTCCGACAGCGGCCCGCCGAAGGCCTGGCGCTCGCGCACGTAGGCGATGGTGTCCTCGAGGGCGCGGTCGGCCATGGCGAACGCGTGCAGCCCCGCCACCAGCCGCTCGCGCTGGAACACGCGCATGACCTCGTAGAACCCGACGCCCTCGCGGCCGAGCAGGTTCTCCGCCGGCACGCGCATGTCCTGAAACGACAGCTCGGCGGTGTCCGAGGCGCGCATGCCCATCTTGTCCAGCGTGCGGCTGACGCCGAAGCCCGGCGTCTCGCGCTCGACCAGGAACATCGAGATGCCGCGGTGGCGCCGGTCGTCGCTGCCCGACTCGACGCGCGCGGCGAGGAAGTAGAGGTCGGCCATCGCGCCGTTGGTGATGAACATCTTGGCGCCGTTGATGACGTAGTGGTTGCCGTCCCTCACGGCCCGCGTGCGGATGGCCGCCACGTCGCTGCCGCCGCCGGGCTCGGTGACCGCGATGGCCGTCAGCTTCTCACCGCGGCAGATGGCGGGCAGGTACGTCTCCTTGAGCGCCTCGCTGCCCGTCCAGTAGAGGTGGGGCGAGGCCATGTCGCAGTGGACGCCGACGGCCATCGCGAAGGAGCCGGAGCGCGAGCGCGCGCATTCCTCGTGCAGGACGGCCGTCATCATGACGTCGGCGCCGGCGCCGCCGTACCGCTCGTCGTACTCGAGGCCGAGGAAGCCCAGCTCGCCCATGCGGCGGAAGATTGCCTTTGGCATGCGGCCGGCCGTCTCCCACGCCTCCACATGCGGCATCACTTCCTTCTCGACGAAGGACCGCACCGTCGCGCGGAACATGTCGTGCTGCTCGTCGAAGACCTTCACTCGCTATACCCGTTTCAGGCTGACAGCGTCTCGAAGTGGAAAGACTGTTGTCATCTCACCGTCTCCTACTAAGCAGCGTCGCGCTTCGAGCGCCGGCTTTGCCGGCGCAATCGAGATTTGGGGGAGGCATCGGAGGGGGCCGTCGCGCCGAAGGCGCGCCTGTGAGGCGCCCCCTCCGACGAAAACATGTCGTGCTGCTCGTCGAAGACCTTCACACGCGCCTCCTTCGGGTGCTCCGACTATACAATGGGCCGGCGTGGCCCGAGAGCGCTCGCTGGTCCTGCCGGTGCTGCTGACGGCGATCGTCGGTCTCGGCGCGCTGTCGATCGACATGTTCCTGCCGTCGCTGCCGGCCATGACGCTCGCCTTCGGCTCCGACGCGGCCACCGCGCAGCTGACGGTCACCCTCTTCCTCGCCGGCCTCGCGGCGGCGCAGCTCGTCTGGGGCCCGCTCTCCGACCGCCTCGGCCGTCGCCGCGTGCTGCTGGCGGGCCTGGCCGTGTACGCGACCGCGGGCACGGCGTGTGCATTCGCACCGAGCATGAGCCTGCTGATCGCCGCGCGGGTCGTGCAGGCGCTCGGCGCGGGCAGCGGCCCGGTGATCGCGCGCGCGGTCGTGCGCGACCTCTACGAGCCCGAGCGCGCGGCGCGAGTGCTGGCGGCGATGGGCACCGCTCAAGCGCTCACGCCGATCCTGGCGCCGATCATCGGCGGCTGGGTGCACGTGCTCGCGGGCTGGCGCGCCGTCTTCGTCGTGCTCGGCGCCTTCGGCTCCGCGTTCCTGCTCACGGCGTGGCGCATCGTGCCCGAGACCAACGTCTACGCCGGCGCGCGCGCCGCCGAGCCGGGTGGCCGCGTGGCCGCGCTGCTGCGCCATCCGCGCTACGCCGCATACGTGGCGGCCGCCGCGCTGATGTTCAGCGGTCAGTTCGCGTTCATCACGGGCTCGTCGTTCGCGCTCATCACGATCCTCGGCGTGTCGCCCACCGAGTACGGCCTCTGCTTCGGCGCCGTGGCCGTCGGGCTCATGGCCGGCAACGTCGTCTCGGTGCGCGTCGGGCCGCGCCTGGGCATCGACACCATGATCCGCGGCGGGACGGTCATCGGCGCCGCCGCGGGCGTCGTGATGGCCGCGCTCGCGTGGGCGGGCCTGGCGTCGGTCGCGACGGTGATCGCGCCGATGTTCTGCTACGCCTTCGGCCTCGGCTGGGTCCTGCCCAACGCGATGGCGGGCGCCATCGGTCCCTTCCCGCGGATGGCGGGGCTGGCGGCGGCGGGCGCCGGCTTCGTGCAGCTGACCGGCTCGGCGCTCTACGCCATCGCCGTCAGCCGCACCTACGACGGCACGCTGCGCCCGATGACGACGGCGGTGGCGACGGCGGGCATCGCCGCCTTCGTGACGTTTGCGTTGCTGCTGCGGCGCCGCGTCGTGCTAGACCATACGGAGAGGAGGGCTTCATGAGCCGGATCGCCCCCGTGCCTCCGCAGCTCGCCCCGCCCGACGTCCGCGCCGCCTACGAGCGCGCTGAAGAAGTTCGGACGGCTGCCCCTCCCCATCGCCGTCACCGCGCACCATCCCGAGGTGTTCGCCGCGTACATGGGATTCGAGCGCGCATTCGGCCGGCCTCGAAGATGGACGCGCGGCTGACCACGCTGGCGGCGGTCAAGGTCGCCTCGCTCGTCGGCTGTCCGTTCTGAATGGACATCGGCTCTGCCGCCGGCAGAGCGGCCGGGGTGACCGAGGCGCAGCTGCGCGCGCTGGCCGATTACCGCACGAGCTCGCGGTTCTCCGAGCTCGAGCGGCTCGTCCTGGACTACGCGGTGGCGATGACGGCGATGCCCGTGGACGTGCCGGAGGCGATGTTCACGGCGCTGCGCCGGCACTTCAACGACGAGCAGATGATCGAGCTGACGGCGACCATCGCCTGGGAAAACTACCGCGCGCGCTTCGACCACGCGCTGGCGATCGAGGCGCAAGGGTTCTCGGAGGGCGCCTACTGCGTGCTGCCGGAGCGGCCGAAGCGCCCGGGGTAGCGGAGCGACGTCGAGCGCTTCAGCTCGAAGCGGATGATGCGCGGCTCGAAGCCGAGGCCTCGAAACATCGCGTGGGCGTCGGTGTTGAAGGCCCACGAGAACAGCTCGACGTCGGCGATCCCGCGAGCGCGCGCCTCGTCGAGCGCGGCGGCCATGAGCGCGCGGCCGACGCCACGGCGGCGCCGCGCCGGATCAACGGCGATCTGATCGATCTCGCACCATCGGCGCGCGCGGCGGAACGGGTTCTCGGGGCGCTCCTCGAAGAAGGCGAGCACGAATCCGATCGGGACGGCGCCCTCCTCCGCGATCCACGCGGCCGTCGTCGGCTTCCCCAGGAGCGTCCCGAACCAGGCGGTCACCTCGTCGAGGCGCGTCGGCCGGAAGTAGTCCGGGCGCCGCGCCAGGTGCGTCTCGTGGACGAACCGGTTCAGCGCCGCGAGGGCGCTGGCGTCGCCGACGACGGCCACGCGGACGATCACGCGGCTACTTCACGTCGGTCTTCGACTTCCACTTCACGAGCGCCGGATCGACCTCCTCGAGGATCTTCGTGTAGAAGACCTGCTCGGCCGGGAACTTCTGCTTGATCCGGTCGAGCGAGTAGAGGAAGTCGACGAAGTCGTTCATCCCCTTGACGATGTTGGGGTTCATCTCCATCGAGTAGACGTTGTAGGTCATGATCTCGCGCGCGAGGTCCTTGTCCAGCTTCATCTCACGCGCGACGATCTCGATGGCGGCGTTGCGGTCGTTGTTGATGGCGTCGGTGGCCTTGCGCGTGGCCCGCAGGACGGCCTTGAGCGTGTTCGGATTCTCCTTGAGCATCTTGCCGCTCGCCACGACGCCGGCGTGCACCTGGACCCAGTCCACCGGGCCTTCCTTCCCTGGAATGTAGCTGCGGCTGCCGGTGAAGTAGAGCTTGCCACCCGCCTCCTTGACGGCGCGGAACGTCCACGGCGCCCACGCGGCCATCGCGTCGATGTCGCCCTTCGCGAGGGCCGTGATGGCGTCCGGCGGCGAGAGGTTCACGAACTGGATCCTGTTGAAGTCCACGCCGTTCGCCTGGGCCATGTGCTGGATGGCCATGGTGACCGAGGCGCCCTTCGGCATGCCGATCTTCAGCTTCTCGAGGTCCTTCGGGCTCTTGACGATCTCCTGCGCCTTCTTGCCGAGGACCACCTGCTGCACGCCGGCGATGTCGCTCTGCGGCGCGATGTTGTAGATCGTCTGGCCGGAGGCGGCGATGGGCACGACCATGGTGGCCGTCGCCGTCCCGAGGTGGATGTTGCCGGCGCCCCACATGCTCGGCAGGTCGGTGCCCGCGATGTACCAGCGGATGTTGACCTTGAGGCCTTCCTGCTTGAAGTAGCCGAGCTGGTCGGCGACGGCGAACTGCGCCGACATCTGCGGATCGCGCACGAGCCAGGCGTCGACCTCCGCCAGCTCGGGCTTCTGCGCAAGGGCGTCGGCGGTGGCGCCGAGCGCGACGACGAGAGTCAGGACGGCGATCAGGACACGCATGAGCGACTCCTTTCCGGTTTTCCGGAATTCACGAGGTCGCGCCAGCCTCGCGCCAGCGGAACAGCCGCCGCTCGGTCGCGAGCAGGAGCGCGTTGACGATGGATCCGAGGAGCCCGAGCACGAGGGCTCCCATGACGATCTGCGCCGGGACGAAGAAGGTGCGGCCCTCCATGATCAGGTGGCCGAGCCCGGCGTCGGCGCCCATGAACTCGGCGCCGACGATCACGAACAGCGCGAGGGCGAAGCCCAGCCGCAGCGCCACGATGATGCCGGGCAGCGCGGCGGGCAGGATGACGCGCCGGATGAGGTCGAGGTGGCCGGCGCCGAGGCTGGCGGCGGCGCGCAGCAGCGTCACGTCGACGCGGAGGACGGCGGCGGCGATGGCGACGAACATCGGAAAGAACGTGGTGTAGCCGATGAACGCGACCTTGGAGCCCTCGCCCAGCCCGAACCAGACGAGGAACATCGGCAGGAAGGCCAGGGGCGGGATCGGACGCACGAACTCGATGATCGGCTCCACCATCAGCCGCACCGGAACGCACATCGCGGCCAGCAGCCCGAGGGCGAGCGCGGCCACCGCGGCGAGGCCGAAGCCGACGGCGACGCGTGCGAGGGACGTGGCGACGTGCCGGGGCAGGCTGCCATCGCGCACCGTCTCGGCGAAGACCGTCGCGACCTCGCCCGGCGTCGGCAGGAGCGCGGGGGCCATCACGCCGAGCATCCGGTTGCCGTACGAGACGGCGGCCCACACGACCAGCACGCCGACGAGCGCGAGGATCCGGGTGCGGCTCACTCGTGCACCTTGGCGACTTCTTCCTTCACCACGCGCGTGATCTCGCTCTCGTAGTGGGTGAACTCGGGCGCGAAACGATCGCGCACCTCCGGCAGCTTGATCGTGAACACCTGCTTGATCCGGCCGGGCGCGGAGGTCATCACGATCACGCGATCGGCGAGGTAGACGGCCTCGCGGATGGAGTGCGTGACGAACAGCACCGTCTTGTGCTCCACGCGCTGGATGCGCCCCAGCTCGTCCTGGAGCACCTCGCGCGTCTGCGCGTCGAGCGCACCGAACGGCTCGTCCATCAGGATGATCTCGGGGCTGTTGGCCAGCGCGCGCGCGATGGCCACGCGCTGCTTCATGCCGCCCGAGAGCTGCACCGGGTACTTCTCGGCGTGCGCGGCCAGGCCCACCAGCTCGAGGTAGCGCGCCACGATGCCGCGCCGCTCCGCGGCCGGCGCGCCTTTCAGCCTGAGGCCGAACTCCACGTTGCCGACCACCGTCAGCCACGGGAAGAGCACGTACTCCTGGAACACCACGCCGCGGTCGGCGCCGGGGCCGGTCACCGGGCGCTCGTCGACCCGTACCTCGCCCGCCGTCGGACGCAGGAAGCCGGCGACGATGTTCAGCAGCGTCGACTTGCCGCAGCCCGACGGGCCGAGGAGACAGACGAACTCGTGCGCGGCGACCTCCAGGTCGACGTCGAGGAGCGCGGGCGTCTCGCGGCCCTGGGCGACGAACGTCCGCGACAGGCCGCGCACGCGGATCTTCATCGCTAGCGCGGGTGCTGCCAGCGCAGCACGCGCCGCTCCAGCACGCGCACCAGCCCGTTGCCGGCGTAGCCGAGGAGGCCGAGCAGCAGCGCGGCGCCGAGCATCTGCGGCACGAGGAAGAAGTTGCGCCCGTCGTTGATGAGATACCCGAGCCCGTTCTCGGCGCCGACGAACTCCGAGATGACGATGACGAAGAACGAGAGCGCCACGCCCAGGCGCAGGCCGGTCAGCACGTCGGGCAGCGCGGCGGGCAGGATCACGCGGAAGAACAGGTGGCGCGGCCGCGCGCCCAGGCTCTGTGCCGCGCGCAGCAGCCGGCCGTCGATCTGGGCGACGCCGTGCACGGTGGTCACGAACATCGGAAAGAACGTCGCGTAGGTGATGAAGCCGACCTTCGAGCCCTCGCCGATGCCGACCCAGACGATGAACAGCGGCAGCATCGCGAGCGGCGGGATCGGCCGCAGCAGCTCGACGACCGGCTCGACGACGTTGCGCACCGCGCGCACCTGGCCGGCGAGCAGCCCGAGCGCCAGCGCGAGCACGGCGCCCGCCGAGAAGCCGACGGCCACGCGCTCGAGCGTGGCGGCGACGTGCACCCAGAGCTGGCCCTTGCGCGCCAGATCGAGCAGGGCGCCGATCACCACCCACGGGGCCGGCAGGAACAAGGGATTGAAGGGCTTCGTCAGCTCGACGAGGCCGCCGGCGACGCTCCACAGGGCGAGGAACACCGCGAGCGAGGCCAGCCGCCAGCGTAGCGCGTCCCGGCGCGAGCGCGACGCGCCGCGCAGGCCCCACTCCATCATCTCCGGCACGCTGCTGAGGAACACGGCGGCCAATCCTCTACTAGCCGCGTGGAGCCTGTCAATGTGCCCGCCCCGCGGGCAGAGCGCGATGGCGTCGCCGGCGGTATGATCGCCGCCGAGGAGACCATACATGGCCACATCCGTAGGCTTCATCGGCGTCGGCAACATGGGCAATCCGATGGCGGGCAACGTGCTGAAGGCCTTTCCCCTCACCGTGTTCGACAAGAACCCCAACGCCATGAGCAACCTGATCGCCGCCGGCGCGCAGAAGGCCGGCTCACACCAGGAAGTGCTCGAGCGGGCGGAGATCGTGATGACGTGCCTGCCGGCGTCGCCCGACGTGGAGGCGCTCTATCTCGACGCCGGCGGCCTCGTGGAGCGCGCAAAGCCGGGGACGATCCTCATCGACCTCAGCAGCGTGCTGCCGTCCACGCCCCGCAAGATCGAGCCGCGCGCCAAGCAGCGCGGCGTGCATTTCCTGGAAGCGCCGGTGAGCGGCGGCGTGTCCGGCGCGAAGGCAGCCACGCTGGCGGTGATGGTCGGCGGCGACGCGGCCGTGCTCGAGCGCGCGCGGCCGGTGCTGCGCGCGATCGGTCCGAACATCTTCAGCGTCGGTCCGGTGGGCGCGGGCAACACCGTGAAGGCGATCAACAACATGATGGCGTGCGTCAACTCGCTCGCCATGATGGAAGGCCTCGTGCTCGGCCGGAGGGCGGGCCTGGACCCGATGACGATCTACGAGGTCGTCAAGGCGAGCAGCGGCGGCAGCAAGGCGCTCGAGCGCATCCCGACCGCCATCGTGCCGCGCAATTTCGCGCCGGGCTTCAAGGTGGCGCTCATGAACAAGGACCTCGAGACGTTCAACACGATCGCCAAGGAGCTGCACGTGCCGGTCAGCTTCTCCAACGTCGCCCAGCGCTACCAGCAGGCGGCGATGGCGGCGGGCCTGGCCGACCAGGACACCAGCGTGGCCCTCACCATCATCGAGAAGCTCGCCGCCCTGGAGTGAGCGCCATGGATCTGCTGGTCCGCGGCCGGTACGTGATCACGGACGCCGGCGCGCGCGACGCCGGCGTCCTCACGGACAGCGCGGTCCTGGTCTCCGGCACCCGCATCGCCGCCGTCGGCGACTGGCGCACGCTGCGCCGCAAGCATCCGCGCGCGCGGGCCGTGGGCGACGGCACGCAGCTGCTGATGCCGGGTCTCGTCGATGCCCACAGCCACGGCCGCGGACTGAGCCCGATCCAGAAGGGTGTCCTCAACGATTACCTCGAGAACAACCTGATCGACTGGGCGTTCATGCCGGTCTTCGAGCCGGAGCTGACGGCGGCGCTCGGCGCGTGGCGTCATATAAGAGCCGGCTGCACGACGATCCACCACATGGGGTTCGACACCGACGGCCCGCAGGCGAGCGGTCGCTGCGAGACGGCCATCCGCACCTATCTCGACGCCGGCATCCGGCTCGCCTTCGCGCCCGGCGTGCGCAACGTCGACAAGCTCGTGCTCGACAGCAAGGCGTTCCTGGCCACGCTGCCGGCGGAGCTCAAGGCGCTCGCCGAACCGCTCGTGCACCTCGACAGCGAGCGCGTGGAGGACGAATACTTCGCGCTCTTCGATCACCTGCACGGACGCTTCGCGTCCGAGGACACGCGCGTGCTGCTGTCGCCCTCGTGGGCACAGGCGTGCACCGAGCGCTTCCTGCTGCGGGCCAAGACGACCGCCGACCAGCTGGGCAAGGTGCCGATCCACATGCACTGCGTGCAGACGCCGATCCAGAAGGCGTTCTCGTTCCGGAAGTACGGCAAGAGCGCCATCGCGTGGCTGGACGATCTCGGACTGGTCGACGAGAACCTGACGCTCGGCCACGCCATCTGGGTGACCGAGGAGGACATCGACCGCCTCGCCACGCGGCGCGCCTCGGTCACGAGCCACCCGTCGTGCAACCTCGGCATGCGCAACGGCCTGGCGCCGATCTCCGTGATGCATCGCCGCGGCGTGAACGTGGCGATGGGGCTCGACGACAAGACGATCAACGACGACGAGGACGCGATCATGGAGCTGCGCATGCTGCACAAGCTCCACCGCGTCCCCGACTTCGATCTGAGGACGCCCGCCCTCGACGCCTACGACGTCCTGCGCATGGGCACGCTGAACGGCGCGCGCGCCGTCGGCTTCGGCGGCCAGATCGGCGCCCTGAAGCCCGGGATGAAGGCCGACATGATCCTGGTGGACCTCGACCGGGTGCTGCGCGACCCGTGGATGACCGACGACCTCGCGATCGCAGAGGCCTTCGTGCACCGGGCGATGGGCGAGGACGTCGACACCGTCATCGTCGGCGGCCGCGTGGTGATGCAGGACCGCACGATGACGACGCTCGACGTCGACGCGCTGTACCGGGAGATCCGCAAAGCGGCGCGCGCCATCGGGCCCAAGCAGCGACGCCACGCCGAGACGCTCCAGAAGCTGAAGCCCTACGTGCAGGCCTGGTACAACGCGTGGCTCACGCCGGACGCCGTGAGGCCGTTCTACGTGCTGAACAGCCGCGTCTGAGCGCGGCGGCGATGAGACCCGCTCAGCCCTTGTCGAGGACGATGTCCCAGACGACGAGGCGCGAAGCCGGCTCGACGTCGGCCGTGGGAAGCAACACCTTCGCGATGGCGCCGTCCTTGTTCGCGCGCAGGTTCTGCAACAGGAGATCCTTGTCGTTCAGCGACTCGCCGGGGAAGTACATCTGCGTGACGAGGCGGTTGACCTTGCCGGTCACCTCGAAGTGCAGATGCGGCGGCCGCATCCAGTTGGGATTCGCCGGGTACGCGCCCGGCTTGATCGTCTTGAACCGGTATCGACCCTCGGCGTCGGTGGTCTGGACGGCGAAGCCCTCGAAGTTCGGATCGAGCGGCGCCGGATTCGTGTCGCTCGGGTGCGTATAGCGCCCGTGCGCGTTGGCCTGCCAGAGCTCGACCCTGGCCCCTCGGACAGGCTGCCCTTCGACATTGAGCACCCGCCCCATCACGTGGATGACCTCGCCCGCGGCGCGCCCGGGCTTGCCGGGAATGACGGTCAGGTCGGCGCCTTGATCGAGGCGCTTGATGACCGGATAGAACGGTCCGAGGATCTCGCCGGGCGTGCGCTTGAGCGCCTCGGCGATGGCCGCGCCGAAACGTCCCGACAGGGCGAAGCCGCCCGCGCCCACCGCGATGCCCAGGATCTGTCGCCGCGAGAGTCCGCGAGTCGTCATGGTAACCTCCTCGGTTCGAGCGGTCGGGCGCTGCACGTCGAACGCCGAGCGCCGAAAATGTATCATCTGCGTCTGACGAACAACAGCCGGAGGTGACCACGTGCTGAAGTGGCGGCGCGACGCACTCAAACACCTCGTGGCCTCCCGCCGCGAGACGCTGGCGTTCCTGAAGCGGCTGCCCGAGCGCGAGATCCTGAGATCGCGCACCCAGGACCGCTGGTCCGTCAAGGACGTCCTGGGACACCTGCTGGCCTGCGACGAGGAAACCGTGCGCCGATTCCGGCTCATTGCGCAGGGGCACGGCGACCGCATCCACTGGTTCGAGAGCATGGCCGACGCCGATCGCTTCAACGCGCGAACCGTCGCCCGCGCGCACCGGCTCGGCCTCCGCACGGTGCTCCGCCGGATGCAGCGTGCGCGCGCCGAGCTCGTCCGACGATTCCGGCGTTTGCCGACCGAGTCGCTCCGCGACCCCTCGCACGCGTATTCCGTGGTGGAGTGGCTGCCCGCGCCGGGCTGGAGTCACGAGCGCGATCATGTGAGTGAGATCAGGGCCTGGTGGGCCCGGCAGCGGGCCGCCAACACACGGACGCGGCCCGCGCGCCCCGGTCGGAGGTGACCATGGACATGGAGCGCCGCGATTTCCTCGTCGGAGCAGCCGGTCTCATGGCAGCGATCGCCGCCGGCGGGTGCGCCGCGGCCAGCGGGCCGAGCGCGAGTGCGGCCACACGGAGGACACCGATGTTCGCCTATGTCGGGTGCTACACGTCGAAGGAGCGCAACGGGAAGGGCGAAGGCGTCAGCGTCTACCGGATGGATGCGGCCTCGGGCGAGTGGACGCAGGTGCAGGTCGTCAAGGACGTCGTGAACCCGTCGTGGCTGACGCTCGATCACCGGCGGCGCTTCCTGTATGCCGCGCACGGCGACGGCTCCGAGGCGACCGCGTTCGCGATCGACACCCCGAGCGGCCGGCTCACGCTGCTGAACCGCCAGCCGACCAACGGCCGCAACGGCGTGCGGCTGGCCATCGACGCCTCCAACCGCTTCGCCGTGCTCGCGAACTACTCGACGGGCACGGTGGCCGTGCTGCCGATCAACCCGGACGGCTCGCTGGCGCCGCTGACCGATCTCGTCACGCTCCAGGGCAAGCCGGGCCCGCACCGCACCGAGCAGGCCAGCGCGCACCCGCACGACGTCGTCTTCGAGCCGCGCGGGCGCTTCGTCGTGGTGCCCGACAAGGGCCTCGACGCGACGTTCGTCTACCGGCTCGACACGGCGAGCGGCAAGCTGGTCGCCGCCGACCCGCCCTCGGTGGCGAGCCGCCCCGGCGCGGGGCCGCGCCACGTGGACTTCCATCCGAGCAAGCCGTACCTGTACCAGATCAACGAGCTGGACTCGACGATCACCACGTTCCGGTTCGACCCGGAGCGGGGCGAGCTGATGCCGCTGCAGGTGATCACCACGCTGCCGCCCTCGTTCACCGGCAACAGCGCCACGTCCGAGATCGCCGTGGCGCCATCCGGCGCGTTCGTCTACGGCAGCAACCGTGGCCACGACAGCATCGCCATCTTCGCCGTCGACGACGCCACCGGCGTGCTGTCGTCGGTGGGCTGGGAATCGACGCAGGGCAAGGTGCCGCGCTTCTTCGCCCTCGATCCGTCCGGGACGTTCCTCTACGCCGCGAACCAGAACAGCGACACGATCGTCACCTTCCGCGTCGATGCGTCGACGGGCAGGCTGAAGCCCACGGGCCAGATCGTGAGGACGGGGAGCCCGTCGAGCATCGCGTTCGGTTAGACGCCGGGCCTTACGGAGTATCGAGGGGTGCCACGGCTTCGCCGGGGGGCGCCCCGAGCGTGTGGGGTCGAGGCGCGCCACGGCTTCGCCGGGGCGCGACGAGCGGTTGGGGGGTTTGGGGGGCCATTTCGGGGCCCCCCATGTCGGTAGGCGCCGGCCGCGGCTAGAGCGGGATCGCGAGCAGGGTGTCGAAGCGGCCGCTGTCGCAGACGACGACGCGCTCGCGCAGGCGCAGGGCGCCGCCGTCGTCGACCAGCGCGTCGAGGTAGCGGCCGGTGGCGAAGATGTCCATGCTGCCGTCGCGCATGATGCGCACGACCAGGAACGGCGTCTCCGCGCGCGTGACCTCTCCTTGCGTGCCGACGAGCGCCGGCAGGCCGACGAGGTGGCGGTAGGTCTGGCGCTCGTAGACGTTGGCCTCGCGCAGCGCGGCCACCCGGTCGCGCAGCATGCCGTTGGTGTCCGCGTAGATCACGCCGGCCTCGAGCCCGCGGCGGTGGTTGTCGGCGGAGGTGATCTTGTAGAGGCACTTCTCGGTGAAGAAACCCGGCCAGTCCTCCAGCCGGTCGTCGTCGATGGCGCGCGCGTAGTCCGCGTTGAGCCTGACGACGCGCTCGAGCATCAGTAGCCCATGTAGCGACGGTACGCCTTCCAGAACCCGCGCACCGAGGCTTCGGTCGCGCGCGTGTCCATCGACTCCGTGCCCTCGCCGCCCATGTTGACGACCGAGAGCTCGTCGCTCGCGGCGGCCGCGCCGCGCTGCACGAAGCCGCCGACACAGCCGTCCTCCATCGAGACGTAGCCTGCGGGCCCGACCAGGTTGGCCTGGCGCAGCCGCCGCTGCCGCATCTCCGCGTCGTCGCCGGCGAAGCCGATGTACGTCCAGTGCAGCTCCATCGCCTCCACGCCTTTCGGCAGAATCTGGCGTACGGCGAGCGAGTTCTGCACCTGCTGGATGACGAGGTTCGGGAACACGGTCAGGATCTGCAGCTGGATGCGATCGTTGAACTCGTCCACGCTGTCGAGCAGCCGCGCGTCGGCGAGGCGGAAGCCGTCGAGCTCCGAGCGGATCCCCTGCTCGCGATACGCGGCGCTCTTGGCGTCCTCGGGCACGCCGATCGTGTAGGAGGCGTGGTGCGCGCCGTCCGGGCTGACCAGCACCCCGCCCCCCTGCGTGAGCCGCGTGATCCGGAACGTGCCGAAGAACGCGTGCAGCAGGCTCGCGTGGTACGTGTCCTTGACGTTCTCGAAGTAGAGCTTCCAGTTGTTCGGCAGCCCCTGCGTGAAGCGCCCGAGCACCTGCACCGGCTTGTCCATCACGCGGCGCACGCGCCCGAGGATCTCGGCGCCGAGATAGTCTTCGATCGGCGGAGTCTCTGGCGAGAGCGTCGCGAACACCAGGCCGCAGAGCGTGGTCGTGCGCAGCTTGCGCGGCCCGTGGTCGGCCTTGCAGAAGTCGCTCGGCATCCCGCCGCGACCGTTGCTGCCCTTCTCGAAGGCGATGCCGATCAGGTTGCCGCGCAGGTCGTAGCTCCAGGCGTGGTAGACGCACTGGAACGCGTTCTTCACGCTGCCGGCGTCGTCCAGCGCGATCAGCGCCCCGCGGTGCCCGCAGCGGTTCTCGAACGCGTGCACGTCGCCGTCCTGCCCGCGGACCACGATCACCGGCATCTCGCCCACGAACGTCGTCCGAAACTCGCCGGGCTTCGCAACGTCGGACTCGAGACACACGTAACTCCAGGTGGGGCCTTCGAAGATGCGGCGGAGCTCGGCGCGGTAGTTCGCCTCGTCCTGGTAGACCCAGAACGGCACGCGAGCCAGCGTGTCGACCGGCCAGGCGCGGGTCATCTCGCCCATGGCCGGGAGTATACGCCCGTCAGCCGCCCTGCTCAGACCCGTGACCGCCAGTAGCCCGGGCGGCGGTGAAGGTGCATCACCGCCACGATGTAAATCCGCTCGGGCTCGACGCGATAGAGACGCCCGTAAGGAAATTTTGGAATCAGAAGACGTCTGAGCCGTCGACCGAATAACCGACCAGACTCCGGAAAGCTGAGAAGGCGCTCGTACGTACGCTGGACCGTCAGGATAAAGTCGAGACCAAGCCCTTTAGTTTGCTCTTCGTAGAACCGTGCTGCCGAAACGAACTCGTCCTGCGCGTCGGGATGAACTCGACGCTCTTCACCGTATCGCGGAGCGGGCCTTCCTGATCACTCTTTCGGCGGGGATTGCTGGTACCTTGCGGGACTTGAGCTCAGCGAGTCGACGTTCGGCCTCATCGAGCCACAACTTCTCGGCATTGGCGTCGGATTCATGATCGAGGCTGGAGATCAAACGTTGTGCGAGGCGGGCACGGTTCCTGCGCGATAGCTTCAGCACCTTCGATTCGAGTTCATGCGGTCGTTCGCCCATAGCGCAAGGCTATCATAAGGTGGCTAGTTCTCTTTCATCGAGCGCTCGTCCCAGAGCCGGATCAGGTACCCGTCCGGATCCTTCAGCTCGGCGCCGTATCCCCAGTACGTCTTCCGGGGAGCGTGCGCGAACTCGACGCCTCGCGCGGACCACTCGGCGAACGTCGCATCGACGTCGGTCACCTGAAACCAGAGCGCGCAGCCATTGGGCAGCACGGCAGCCGAAGTCTGCTGGAGGAAGATCGCGAAGTCGTGGCTGTCCTGGAGCGCGACCGTCTGGCGGTCGGGCACCTCGAACTCGACCTTCAGGCCGAGCGTTGCGACGTACCAGGCGCGGGAGCGGGCGAGGTCGGTGACGGGAATCCGGAGATGGTCGAGCTTCATCATGGCTCGCGTCACGGCTGGACGCCGGCGCCGCGCGGCTACGGGTCCGCGACCGTCTCCTGGCGAAGCCAGGCCAGCGCGGCTTCGCGATCGTCGTTGAAGATCCTCACGTCGTCAGTCCCACTTCCGCTCGTCGGAGATCTTCTTCGCGTTCTCGGCGATGGTGCCGGCGGCGACGATGGCGACGATCCCGCGCAGCTTCATGACGTCGCGGATGCCGACCTCGAGGGCGGCGGAGAGGGCGTGCGCGTCGGCGCCGGCGCCCAGCTCGACGCGCAGCGTGAGCGTGTCGCTGTGGCCTTCGCGGCCGACGACGACTTGATACCGGGTCACGCCCCTCACGCGCGCGACGATCTCGTCGGCCTGCCGCGGGTGGATGAACATGCCG